>NZ_CP013293.1:678701-1357402 GCF_001456155.1 Chryseobacterium sp. IHB B 17019
TTTACTTTATTCAAGTCGCCTCCAACAGCTTGGTTCAAAACAGATAAAATATTAAGCATTGTAGTTCTGGTGGCTTCTTTTGCCTGTTCTTCGGTAATATCTCTGCCTACTTTACCGGGATTTTGAATCTTTCCGTCTTTTAATGCATATTGATTAATAAATACTAAATTTCCCGAACGGACAAACGGCTGATAATTTCCTGCAGGTTTGGGAACTTCTGGAAGTTTAATATTCTTCTGATGCAATACTGTATTGATATCTTCCTCTTTTTTATCACGAGTAGCTTGTACCACTTTGTTTTTTTGAAACGTACCTTGCAGGGCTGTCGCTACTTTTGCAAAGTTTTTTCCTTGCAGTTCAGCTAAATAACGTTCATCCGGGGTTGGTCTTTCTATATTTTTTAATGATGCTAAACTTGTAGTACCGAGAACTGTATTTCCTTGCGGAATAGTTTTGTCAATATTTTCATACCCTCTAATTCCGTTAGAAACCAAAATCATTCCGTGAACTGCCAGCATATTCCAAAATGACTGAAGCGCCAACTCTCTCCCGGCACCACTGCCTGCCGACATAAATACCGTTGCAGGCATGCCTTCTAGACCATGCTGTGACCATATGGCAGTCGTTTTTGATATAAATTCACTCATTGATGTGCTTATATTTCCAAAGTAGACAGGAGATCCAAAGGCAATACCATCATAAGAGGTCATTTCATTAACGGAAGCAACCGGTATACTTTTTAATTTTGGGTTGTCATTGATTGTGACTTTTTTTATAAATGCTTTCGAGGTTCCATTGCTTTCTATTCCCTTAGCTATTTCTTTAGCCATTTCATATGTTCCGCCTTCATCAGAATGAATAAGGACCAGAATGTTTGTTTTCTGCTGTGCAGTCATAGAACTCATTGTAAGGGTTAATAGCAGACCCGAAAAAAAGGCATTAAATTTTTTCATGATATAACTTTTAATGTATTACAAATTTAAATGATGTATTATTATTAAATTTGCCAAAATTATCACATAGAACGCCACATGAAATGCGGACTTATTGAAAAGAAAAAAGGTCAATTCGATGACCATACTACAATTGATGCCTATGTATGGTACGAAAAAGATTGGAAGCATGATAATCATGACCACGTACATCAACGTTATCAGCTTACGTATGTTGAAGATGGATATCAATATTTTCATATTGAAAATACGATTTATCTCGTTCCACAAAACCACCTTATTTGGATTCCTTCAGGTAAAAAACATCATACCGAATCAGAAGCAAGCACCGTTAATCTGATGGTGGTATTGTTTAAATCAGTTTTTGATAATAATTTTTTTAATGATGTACACGTTTTTTCGGCTCCTCCAGTATTAAGTGAAATGCTTAAATACGCAGCAAAATGGAGTCAATTGCTTGAAGAAGATGAAGAACAGAGGTATTTTATGAATGCCCTTTTATACAGCTTGCCTTATTTTTGCAAAGAAAAAGAGGGGCTGCATATTCCTGTTCCTGCTGATCAGCGACTGATATCAGTTTGCAACTACATTAACAAGAATTTTCATAATCAATTAGATACTGAAATACTGGCAGAAATAGCACTCATGTCAGTAAGAAGCCTGCAAAGGATTTTTAAAAAAGAAACGGGAATAACCATCCAAAAATACATGCAGCTAATAAGAATTTTAAAAAGTATTGAGCTAATCAACACAGGGCAGTACACATTGAGTCAGATTGCCTTGATGATTGGCTACAAAAGTTTATCGGCATTTACTACTTCTTATTTTGCAATTATGAAGGAAAAAGCAAAGGTGAGATGAATAAATTGTATACAAGTCATCAACGTGTAGATTATTTGAACTAGACTCACTTTTTTTTCTTTATATTTAAATTAATAAAAATATAAATACATAATGAAGATCGCATTTTTGGGCCCTGAAGCCAGTTTCACAGAACTCGCAGCAGCCCAGCTTTTCCCTGAGGAGGACCTTTTACCACAAGCGAACATTCTAGACTGCTTTAATGCCGTAGAAAACGGAGAAGTAGAAAAAGCAGTTGTTCCTTTGGAAAATTCTATTGAGGGAACGGTTTCTATGACGCTGGATTATTTATACAAAACCCCGGAAATTAAAATTGAAGCAGAAGCAGTAATGCCGATTGCCCATCATTTGATGGTTCATCCCAATTGTGATGTAAAAAACCTCGAAAAAATTTACTCTCATCCACAGGCTTTGGCGCAAAGTTTTCATTTTTTGAATAAGCATTTTAAGAATGTTCAGAAACAAGATTTTTCTTCTACTGCGGCAGCAGCAAAACATGTTTCAGAAAATCCCGAAAGAAATTTGGCGGCAGCTGCCAATCAGTTTGCTGCGAATTTGTATGGATTGAAAATTATCCATGAAAATATTCAGGATTTTGAACAAAATCATACAAGATTTATTATAATCTCTAAAAAAAAGGATGTTTATTGTAATGAAAAATTAGAGGTGCTGGGTGAAAAATCTGCAATGCTTATTACCCTTCCCGAAGATCACGCGGGAGGCTTGCATCAGGTTTTATCGGTTTTTGCATGGCGAAAAATGAATTTGAGCAAAATAGAATCCAGAACATTGAAAACCAGACTTGGAAATTACTTTTTCTTCATCAATATTGTAGGAAAATGGGAGCCTGTCTTGCATCAAAACGCCCTGGAAGAATTGAAGGCACTGGATGCAGAAGTAGATTTCCTCGGGAATTATAACGAATATTTTCTTAAAAGTTAATTCACATAGAAATTTTATTTTTTCATACCTAATTCAAAGCATTTTTTTTAATTAATTTAAATATTGAGATCTACTTTTTAGACTTCCCTTCATATGCTATACATTCAATATGGAAACAGATACGGCTGTTGGATAATTTGATAATAACAATGATTTACACGAAAAAAACCGGAAAGAAGTGACTATCACTCCGGTTTACTCTGAATAAGCCACTTTCTTACAGTATTCATTTTCTTTTACAAAATATTCCTTTTTCAACACTTTCGAGACTAAATTAATTTAGGCAATTCTTAAATTTTTTTGAGAATATATTGTGTTTATAAGAAAAAGGTAATGAGACCTCAATATGAGGGGTGTATATTAGATAAAAACCGTAGAACTTTTTTAGACTTTCAAAAACTTTAAAAAATTACCCAAATTCATATCGGAAATAAGGATTATCTGATAATTTTTAGATCTTCGCTCAAATAATTGTAAAAAATACACGTCTTAAATATGTGCATTCTGGCAAAAAAGATTGTTTTTCTTAATAAATTTCTAAAAAATTTCAATAAAAATTAAAATTTTCTTATCATAAATTGAATATAAATAAATATTATTTTTTTAAGTGTTTATTTTACATTTAAATGACTATGTATTAAGTCATTCTGAAATACTAATCATTAAAAATATGATAACCTTATCATATTTTTTATATCATTCTTATCATAAAAAATAGATATGTAAAATATTGATATATAGTCTATAATGTAGATTTTATTTTTTTTTCTCGATTGAATTTTTATATTTGTGATGTTACGTAAATGTTAATAAAAAATGAACCAAGATTTTATTCATACTTATGTCTCTGTTGATTGTGTAGTATTTGGATTTGATCATGACAATAGACTCAATATTTTACTTGTGCAACGTCACATAGACGATGTAGCGGTAGATAGGCAAAGAAAATTGCCCGGTAGCTTGATTTTTAGTAATGAAGATGTCGATGATGCAGCGCACAGAGTTCTTCATGAGTTAACAGGAATAAAGAAAATGGTTCTCAAGCAGTTCAAATGCTTTGCTGATCCGCTTCGTGCAAGCAATCAGACTGATATCATCTGGATGGGAACCGAATATATGCATAATATTGACAGGATTATTACGGTGGCCTACCTTTCTTTATGTAAAATAGATCAGAAGATTAACAGCACAAAATATGAAACCGTAGACTGGTATCCAATAGATCAGGTTCCCGCATTGCCTTTTGATCATAATAAGATCATCAATGAATCTCTGACTGAAATAAGAAGATGGATTGAGACTGATTTTTCTATTATTTTCGAATTGCTGCCGAAAAAATTTACCATAAGACAACTGTATCAGCTGTACAGCGCATTAAGTGAAAAACAAATTGATATCAAGAATTTTCACAAAAAGATTTCATCATTCAATTACATTATTCCTTTGGAAGAGATAGAAAAAAATGTATCGCATCGAGCGGCAAGATATTATAGGTTCGATGCTAAAATCTATAAGAAAAACAATACTAGGCTAATTAAATAAAATCCCCCTTTTTTCGAAATTATGTATTTATTAGGATATGACATAGGCAGTTCTTCTGTAAAAGTTTGTCTCATTGAGGCATCCAGCGGAAAAATTATTGCATCAGATTTCTCTCCAAAAAAAGAAATGAAAATCACCGCCATCAATCCCGGCTGGGCAGAACAAAATCCTGCAGAATGGTGGCTGAATCTAAAGCTGGCGCATGAATCTGTGATGCATGAATCCGGAATCAATCCTGAAGATATTAAAGGAATTGGGATTACGTGGCAGATGCACGGTTTGATTTTGGTGGATAAAGATCAGAATTTGCTGCGTCCTTCAATTATCTGGTGCGATAGCCGTGCTGTGCCGTATGGTGAAAAGGCTTTCAAAGAAATTGGTGAAGAAAAATGTTTGTCACATTTATTGAATTCACCGGGAAATTTTACTGCTTCAAAATTAGCCTGGGTTAAAGAAAACGAGCCGGAAATTTTTGATAAAATTGATAAAATAATGCTCCCAGGAGATTATATCGCCATGAGGCTTTCTGGCGAAATAGGGATGACAGTAGAAGGCCTGTCAGAAGGGATTTTCTGGGATTTTAAGAATAATTGCATCTCAGAAGACGTAATTAATTATTATGGAATTCCGAAAAGTTTTTTCCCTGAAATTATCCCGACTTTTGGGATCCAGTCAACGGTTTCTGCAACAGCGGCTCAGGAATTAGGATTAAAAGAAGGAACTCCGATTTCTTACAGAGCAGGAGATCAGCCAAATAATGCTTTGTCATTAAATGTTTTCAATCCCGGAGAAATCGCCTCAACAGCCGGCACTTCAGGAGTAGTCTATGGAGTACTGGATCAATTAGAATATGATACCCTGTCGCGGGTAAATACATTTGCCCACGTCAATCACAGTCCGGAGGAAATCAGATTAGGCGTATTGCTGTGTATTAATGGAACAGGAATTTTAAATTCTTGGTTAAAACATAATTTCGCAACCTCATTATCTTCTTATGGAGATATGAATGATCTGGCATCACTTTCCCCGATTGGATCAAAAGGCTTAAGCATTATTCCTTTTGGAAACGGAGCAGAAAGAGTACTGGAAAACAAAGATACGAGTTGTTCGATCCACGGAATCAATTTTAACATCCATACAAAAGGCGATATTTTACGCGCTGCGCAGGAAGGAATCGTTTTTTCCTACGAATACGGAATGAATATCATGAGAAATATGGGCATGAATATCCAGGTGATCCGTGCCGGAAATGCCAATATGTTTTTAAGCTCAATATTTCGTCAGTCACTCTCAAGTGTAAGCGACGCCGTGATAGAGTTATATGATACAGACGGAGCCGTAGGTGCTGCAAGAGCTGCAGGAATGGGAATTGGTTTTTATGCAGATTCCAATGAAGCATTCTCTTCCCTTGAAAAAATCGCAGTTATTGAGCCTGAACATGAGAAAAGAGAACAATATCTTGAAGCTTATTCAAGGTGGCAGGATCATCTTAAAGAAATAGTATAAATCAAAAATTTCACGATAACAAAAAAATCAGATATATATGAACGTTTTAAAAGAAACAAAACAGTTTTTTCCAGGTATTACAAAAATAAAGTTTGAAGGTAAGGAAAGCAGAAATCCTTTGGCATTTCGCTACTATGATGCAGATAGAATGGTGATGGGTAAACCAATGAAAGAATGGATGCGCTTTGCAATGGCTTGGTGGCACACCCTATGTGCAGATGGAAGCGATCCGTTCGGCGGTCCCACGATTCATCACCCTTGGGGTCAAGGAACTGATGCCATTTCCAGGGCTAAATATAAAATGGATGCCGGATTTGAATTTATGACTAAAATGGGCTTTGAGCATTACTGTTTTCATGATATTGATCTGGTAGATCCTGCAGACAACTGGAGAGATTATGAGAAAAATCTACAGACAATTGTGGAGTATGCAAAAGAAAAGCAACAGGAGACAGGAATCAAGCTTCTTTGGGGTACAGCAAACGTTTTCACCCATGAAAGATACATGAACGGAGCTTCTACCAACCCGAATTTCGATGTTGTCGCCTGTGCGGGAACTCAGGTTAAAAATTCTATCGATGCAACTATTGCACTGGGTGGAGAAAATTACGTTTTCTGGGGTGGAAGAGAAGGATATATGAGCCTGCTGAATACCGATATGAAACGTGAAAAAGAACATCTTGCCCGTTTTCTTATCATGTCCCGCGACTACGCAAGAGGCCAGGGATTCAAAGGGACATTTTTAATTGAACCAAAACCAATGGAACCTACAAAACATCAGTACGATTATGATGCTGAAACTGTAATCGGTTTTTTAAAAAATTACGGACTGGATAAAGATTTTAAACTTAATCTTGAGGTTAATCATGCAACATTGGCAGGACATACGTTCGAACATGAACTGCAGGCAGCTGTAGATGCAGGAATGCTAGGAAGCATTGATGCCAATAGAGGTGATAATCAGAATGGCTGGGATACCGACCAGTTTCCGGTAGATTATTTTGAGCTTGCACAGGCATGGCTGGTTATTCTTCCTAATGGAGGATTGGGATCAGGCGGTATTAATTTTGACGCAAAAATCCGTCGGAATTCTATTGATACAGGCGATCTTTTCATTGCACATGTCTCCGGTATGGATGCCTTTGCAAAAGGATTGCTTGCAGCAGCTGACGTTTTGGAAAACTCAGATTATAAAAAATTGAGGACAGAGCGATATTCATCTTTTGATAATGGACATGGGAAAGCTTTTGAAGATGGTAAACTTACATTAGAGGATTTACAAAAGATAGCACATGAAATAGGAGAGCCTCAGCCAAAAAGTGGTAAGCAGGAACTATTTGAGGCACTTGTAAATATGTCCATCTAATAAAATATAAGAAAGCCGATAGAATTAGAATGACATTGGCTTTCTTAAACACTAACTCTAAAATAATAATTATGAATGTATTTTTATTAAATAAAACCAACAGAGCATCCCTGTTTTTTGCTATGGCTCTTTTGCCTTCCGGTTTAATGTATTCGCAGAGTAAAAAAGATACTATTACAAAAGAGAAGAAGATTGAAGAAGTTGTTGTAATTGGATATGGAACTCAAAGGAAAGAATCTGTAACAGGATCTGTAGCTAGTGTAAAAGGTGATATACTGCGTGAAGTACCTTCTGCAAACATCACACAGGCATTGCAGGGTAGAACGGCGGGTGTTGATATTTCTCAATCATCCACAAAGCCGGGTGCTGCGATGCAGATTCGTATCAGGGGAACACGATCTTTATCGGGAGATAATAATCCTCTTGTAGTTCTTGATGGGATTCCTTTTGCGGGTTCCTTGTCAGACATTAGTTCAAGCGATATTAAAAGTATTGATATTTTGAAAGATGCTTCTGCAACAGCCATTTATGGTTCCAGAGGGGCAAACGGGGTAATTTTAGTAACTTCAAACAGAGGAACAAAAGGTCAAAAACCTCGTTTTTCTTACAGTACTTTTACAGGAGTTCAGACCTTGTTTTCCAAATACCCAATGATGGACGGGCCAAAGTTTGCCAAGCTTCGTGCAGATGCGGGAATCTATACAAACGGGGCAGATGAATCTAATGATATTAATACAGACTGGCAAAGTTTATACTATAAACCGGCAATGATGACCAATCATGATATCAGTGTTTCCGGTGGAACTGAAGGTGGAAATTATAGTGCTGGCTTGTCTTATTTTAAACAGGATGCATTGATTCCTTTGCAAAATTATGAGCGATTTTCTATGCGTCTGGCTCTGGATCAGCAAATTGGTAAAAGATTCAAGTTTGGTTTTACAACCAACACCAACTATACAAAATCAGAAGGTAATGGAGTTAATTCGGGAGCAGTAGTAGGATATTCGCCCCTTGTAAATCCTTATAATGCAGATGGAAGTTTAAGATCTTTGATGAATACCGCCGGAGGTAATGATAATACATGGATTTTTACCCGAGAAAGATTGAATAACCTTGATGAAAAATACGTTGACGAAAGTAAAATATTTGCATCATATAATAACCTATACGGAGAAGTGACGCTTCCTCTTAACGGATTAAAATACAGGCTTAATGTAGGTTTAGATTACCGTACTACCAATAGTGGTAATTACACAGGAGTAGGTGTTTTCAGTACAAACCCTGCTACTGCATCATCTGCAGGAAGAGGAAATAACCAGACCTACCACTGGGTGTTGGAAAATTTACTGACATACGACCGCACTTTTGGCAAGCACAAAATCAATGCCGTTGGACTATATTCAGCAGAGGGTAACAAATATATAAGTACTTACATGAGTGCAAAAAATGTTCCTGCAGATTTTTTCCAGTATTACAATTTGGGACAGTCTCCACAAGCTGATATCTCAGTTAATCCCAATGATCAGATCTATTCTCAAACAGGTCTTATTTCTGCAATGGGAAGGGTAATGTATACTTTTGATAATAAGTATATGTTGACGGCAACATTGCGTGCAGATGGAGCATCAGTTTTAGCTCCGGGAAACAAATGGCATACCTATCCTGCATTATCAGTAGGATGGAATATTACCAATGAATCTTTTATGGAAAGTATAAAAGCTCTTAATCTTTTAAAAATTAGAGCAGGTTGGGGACAGACATCTAATCAGGCAGTTTCTCCATATTCTACATTGGGTTCTTTAACGGTTGTTCCTTATAATTTTGGTACTAGTAATGGTACTGGAGTTTATGTAAATCAGGCACCGAATGCTGATCTTGGATGGGAATATTCTAAGACTCAAAATTATGGTGTAGATTTCGCATTGTTTCGTAATAGGTTAACCGGAACTGTTGAATATTACAAAACTCATACTTTTGATCTATTATCTAATAAATCTCTTCCCGCTTCATCAGGGCTTTCATTTGTAACTAAAAATGTTGCTGAGACAGAAAATAAAGGTTGGGAATTTTCTTTAAATGGTATTATTTTCGATAATCCCGAAGGTTTTTCCTGGGATGCAGGAGTTAATCTTTATACCAATAAAAATAAAATCTTAGCGCTGTCGTCCGGAATTGACAGAGATGTAAACAATCTTTGGTTTGTGGGACATAACATCAACGCGTTGTATGATTTTCAGTATGTTGGCTTATGGCAGGCAGGTGATCCTTACCAAAGTATTTTGGAGCCGGGAACTCCAGCTGATGTTATAGGATCTATTAAAGTTCTTTACACCGGAGGCTATAATGCTGATGGTACTCCTGTAAGAGCCATAGGTGAAGCAGACAGACAGATTTTTGATACGGCACCCGATTTCCAGGGAGGATTTAATATGCGCTTTGCTTATAAAAACTTTGAATTAAGTACAGTTGGAGCATTCCAAAAAGGCGGAATCCTGATCAGTTCATTATACGGATCAGCAAGTTATCTTAATAGATTAACCGGAAGAGGAAATAATGTGGATGTAGATTACTGGACAGAAGACAATACCGATGCCTACTATCCACGTCCGGGCCGCCATTTGAGTGGTGACAATCCTAAGTATTCTTCAACTTTAGCCATGTTTGACGCTTCCTACCTGAAACTGCGTACCATTACCTTGGGATACAATTTTAACAAAGATATTTTAAAGGATCTGAAAATTACTACACTAAGAATATACTTTACCGTAACCAATCCTCTTGTACTATTTTCTCCTTATCATAAATTTTCAGGAATGGATCCGGAACCAAACTCCGTTGGTGATCAAAACCAGGCGGTAAGCGGCTATAGACCACGCCAGCTAATCATCGGAACCAATAATCCATCTACCAGAAACTACTTAATGGGGCTTAATTTAACCTTTTAAAACTATAGAGTCATGATAAAATATAATAAAAAAATCATAGCAGGAGTAATCTTCTTATCATTAACATTCACAGGATGTAATGAGATATTGGATGAAGAGCCGAGAACAAATTATACTGTTGAGTATTTTAATACAGAACAAGGCATCAATCAGGGTGTTACATCTTTATACAGACATCTTCGTATGTTGTACGGGAATGGATATTTTATGAGTAACTGCCAGAATGGTACAGATGAATCAACCTTTGGGCAGCAGGCTGATGGTAATTTCAAAGAATTGGATATGTCGGGAAATGGAAATATTACTCCATCCACATTTCCTCCGAGTATGGTTTGGAACTCTGTGTTTCCATACATCAATACCGCTAATGGAATTATTGAAAAAGGTCCGTCTTTCGGAATCGCAGAATCTTTGATTTCAGAAGCTCGATTTTTTAGGGCATTTGATTATTTTTTATTGGTGCAGACTTATGGGGGTGTTCCGTTAGACCTTGGTTCCGGGGAGCTGGCTTTTAATATTGCGCCATCTGCAACCTCAGTAAGAAACACTGTACCTGAGGTTTATAGCAAAGCCATATTTCCTGATCTTAAAAAAGCGATAGAGAATTTACCTGCTTCTCCAAGGGTTACGGGCGGAGTTACAAAAAATGTGGCAAAATTATTTTTGGCTAAAGCATACCTTACTTACGGCTGGTGGCTGCAAAATCCTAATGATATTCCCACATATCCTGAAGCTGCAAGAACGGATCCGGATGGTCATAACGCCCAATGGTATTTCCAGCAGGCTTATGATATAGCATTAGAAGGAATTAATAATCCTGGACCTTATTCTTTACAGCCTACTTATTATGATGTAAATGTAGGATCCAATGACAGAAATAGTGAATGTATGCTGTATGCAGATCACACATCATCAAGCTCATATTATAATGAAAGCGATCCTGTAGGATTTGGTTCCGGATGGAGCCCGGATAATTTTGCAGCCTGGATGCAGACCTGGAATTATACAAATATTAAAAGCAGTAAATCTTCTACTACATGGGACGCCGGTAGTTCTGTTCAGCGTGCTGCTACTCAGACGTTAGGCCGTCCTTGGGTACGTATGTGTCCTACAATCGGAGTTATAAAAAATACCTTTGCAGATAAAACAAATGATTCCCGTTACGATGGAACTTTTGTGACCAGCTATAGAGGAAATTGGAACAAAGAAGCAACAGGCCTTACCAATATACCGGTATTATATAATGCCAATAATTTACCTGTTCAGCCGAATGATCCCATTCTTACTTTCCTGAATGATGATTCTCAAACACCAACCTATCCTTCAGGAGCGGGGCAAAGCGGTGTAGGAGCCGGCACATTACCGGGAAGAGCAGACTGGGTGATTGCACCGAATGGTATTAGCAGAATGGTTTTTCCTGGTTTATGGAAAATAGGAACTTACCGTACAGATAATGGTAATGGTTTAGGATTCCCTAATGCGGGTTTAACTCGTCCATTTAATGCAGCTAAATTTTCAGAATTTTATTTTATCGCGGCAGAAGCTGCTGTAAAAGGTGCTTCAGGAGCCATGAGCGCAAGAGATCTTATCAATGTGATTCGTGCAAGAGCTGGAAAATGGAAATTTAATAATGCTCAAAATGTTACTTATACAGCGGATAACAGTGCTGCTATGATTGCAGCTACGCCTTCAACTATTACTATTGATTATATTTTGGCAGAAAGATCCAGAGAATATTATGGTGAGTTTTACAGATGGTATGATCTTGTCAGAACACAAAAATGGCAGGAATATGCAGCTACTTATCAGATAGGAGGCTCTAATTATGGAGATCACACTCCGCAGACTGTAACACGTACTATTCAGAAATTCCATTATTTAAGACCCATTCCTCAAAGTCAGTTGGATGCGATGGAAGTTTCTCCGGATATCAAGGCTAAATATCAAAATCCCGGTTACAATTAATAGGCATACACATTCATGTTAACAGAAGCAAAGTAGATGTATTTATTACATCTGCTTTGTTTTAATGAAAAATAAAGTTTATGGAAAAAACTTGGCGTTGGTTTGGCAAAAAAGACAAAATACAACTCAATATGCTCCGTCAAATCGGGGTAGAAGGTATTGTTTCTGCACTTCACGATATTCCGAACGGGGAAGTCTGGACGTTGGAAGCAATTAATGATTATAAAAATTATATAGAAAGTTTCGGACTTCGCTGGTCGGTCGTAGAAAGTCTGGCAGTGAGCGAAGCGATAAAATATGGAGGGGAAAAAAGGGACCAATTAATAGAAAACTATATTCAGAGTCTCGAAAATCTGGGTAAATCTGGCGTAACAACGGTTTGTTACAACTTTATGCCGGTGCTGGACTGGGCTCGTACAGATTTGTTTTATCAGTGGGAAGACGGCTCGTCGTCATTATACTTTGATAAAGCCAAATTTGCTTATTTTGAAATTCATATTCTGCAGCGAAAAGGTGCAGAAAACGATTATAATGCAGAAATTCTTCAAAAAGTAGAACAGTTAAAAAATACTTTATCGCAGGAAGATAATAATGATTTGATAGACTCGATCATTGTAAAAACACAAGGTTTTGTTAACGGAAACATCAAGGAAGGCGATCAGAATCCGGTAGCTATTTTCAAAAGCTTACTGGCTTTATATGATGGAATTGATAAAAATCAGCTCCGTCAGAATATGAAATATTTTCTTGAAAAAATAATGCCCATCTGCGAAAAATGGAATATCCAGATGTGTGTACATCCCGATGATCCGCCGTTTTCATTGTTAGGCCTACCCAGAATCGTGACCAACGAAGAAGACATCGACTGGTTCTTAAATGCTGTTGATAATCCCCACAACGGACTGACTTTCTGCACCGGTTCCTTAAGTGCCGGTCTTCAGAATGATGTTCCGAAACTTGCCCAAAAATACGCCCACCGAACAAAATTTGTCCATTTAAGAAGTACCAATGTCTTTGAAAACGGCGATTTTATTGAAGCTCATCATTTGGGCGGGAGAGGAAAATTAATTGAAGTAATTAAAATATTCGAAAAAGAAAATCCGGATTTGCCAATGCGTGTGGATCACGGAAGATTATTAACGGACGATATCGATAAAGGCTACAATCCCGGTTATTCATTTTTAGGAAGAATGCTCGCTTTGGGGCAAATTGAAGGAGTAATGGCTGCCGTACAAAACGAAATATCAAAACAATAACGAGGATACAATATTATCATTTATCAATCATCATTTATCAACTATAAAACAATGAACGAAATATTCAGCATAAAAGATAAAGTAGCCGTAATTACAGGTGCTTCGGGCGTTTTGGGCGGAAGTTTGGCTAAAAGCTTCATCCAAGCCGGAGCAAAAATTGTTGCATTGGGAAGAAATCAACAAACATTAGATGCAAGGGTAAAAGAACTGACAGATCTGGGTGGTGATGCATTCGCTGTGGAAGCTAACGTAATGAATATTGGAAGTCTTGAATCTGCTTCAAAGAAAATCCTCGAAAAATATGGTAAAATCGATATTCTTCTCAATATTGCCGGTGGGAATATTCCTGCCGCAACATTAGCTCCGGACCAATCCTTTTTCGACCTGAAAATGGAAGCCTGGAATGAGGTAACCGAACTAAACATCAACGGAACGGTTTACCCAAGCTATGTTTTTGGGAAAGTAATGGCAGAGCAGGGAAGCGGAAGTATCGTGAATATCTCATCAATGGCAGCATATTCCGCCATCACAAGAGTAGCGGGGTATTCCGCAGCCAAATCCGCAATTACCAATTTTACGCAATGGCTCGCTTCTGATTTAGCTTTAAAATTTGGCGATAAAATCCGTGTAAATGCCATTGCTCCGGGATTTTTTATCGGAGATCAAAACCGGGCGATTTTATTACATCCGGATGGTTCTTTAACCGACAGAAGCAAAAAGGTAATTGCTAAAACACCAATGGGACGTTTCGGAAACGCTGATGAACTCAACGGTGCCGTTCAGTTTCTATGTTCGGATGCCGCAAGTTTTATTACTGGTGCATTATTGCCTATTGATGGCGGTTTCAGTGCGTTTAGTGGTGTTTAAATGAGCATTATTTAAAGATAGGTTTAATCTTATCAAACTAAAAGACAATTCAACAGAACCCAAAAGGTTCAATATCAATAGTCGCAGTCACAACCTGTGGAAAGAATGGAAAAATTCCATCATTAGAATTAAAACTAAAATAACCTAATTAAACTAAATGCAGGCTCCTAAAAATCGCAATATAAGATGGTTCATGCTGTCTTTGGTCTTTCTCGCCACCACCATCAATTATCTCGACCGCCAGGTCATGGGATTATTGAAACCTGTTCTTGAAAAAGAGTTCAGCTGGGACGAAAAAGACTACAGCTATATCGTGATGGCATTTACCACCACCTATGCTATTGGATATCTTGCGATGGGAAGATTTATCGACAGGGTAGGAACTAAAATAGGGTATGCCGTTTCACTGATTGTCTGGAGCCTGGCTTCGATAGGGCATGGTTTTGTGAAAAGCACAGTTGGATTTTTAATAGCAAGAAGTACACTCGGAATCAGCGAAGCAGGAAATTTTCCGGCAGCAATAAAATCGGTTGCCGAATGGTTTCCGAAAAAAGAAAGAGCGTTGGCAACTGGGATTTTCAACTCCGGGGCGACGGTTGGAGCAATTTTAGCACCGCTTCTTGTGCCATTTATTCTGGGACATTACGGATGGCGGGAAACCTTCGTCTGGATTGGTGCCCTTGGGTTATTATGGATTATACTTTGGTGGAGATTCTATAAAATTCCGGAGAAAGCCAAAAATCTGAGCCAGGAAGAATTACAGTATATCAAAAGCGATCAGGACGGAACAACACAGGAACAGTCCAAAGTTCCGTTATCAGAATTGTTAAAATACAAAGTAACCTGGTCTTTTGCCGTAGGGAAAATCCTTACAGACCCCATTTGGTATTTCTTTATGTTCTGGCTGCCCGCTTATTTTGCAGATGTTTTTAAAATGGATGTAACGAAACCTTCCATTCCGTTGATTATCATTTACAGCGGAACCACGATTGGAAGCATTGGCGGCGGTTATCTTTCTTCATTGTTAATTAAAAAAGGCTGGGCAATCGGAAAAGCAAGAAGCTTTACGATGTTACTTTTTGCATTGATGGTCGTTCCGGTAATGTTCTCAAAATACGTAGACAATATGTGGCTCATTACCATCATTATTGCTTTGGCAACGGCAGCACATCAGGGTTGGGGAGCCAATCTGATGACAACAGTCGGAGACAGATTACCCAATAATTATGTAAGCTCTGTCATTGGATTTGGCGGAATGCTGGGTTCAGCAGCAGGAATTATTTTCCCGCTTTTCATCGGGATTGTTTTGGACACCTTCAAAAAAGCAGGAAACATCAACGGAGGTTACAACATCATATTTTTCATTGCCGGTATTTCTTATGTTGCCGCCTGGGGAATTATTTGGCTGATCAACAGGAGAAAAATAGTTTAAAAGATCAAACTTCATTTTGAAACTTAATACATTAAAATTAAATAATAAACTAAAAAATATACTATGAGACAGAGAATAATGAACCCGATATTTTTAAAAAACAAAAAAACGTTGATGGCTGCTGTTGCTTTGTTAGCTTTTGGCAGCATTTCGGCACAGACTTTCTCAGATTTTTCCTACCGTGGAAATGATAAAATATACACAAACAATCCTTTGAAAGAAAACGAATTTTATTCTCCTATTCTTCAGGGATGCTATCCGGATCCGAGTATTACCAGAAAAGGAGAAGATTATTACCTTGTCAATTCTTCATTTTCAATGTTTCCGGGTATTCCGATTTTTACATCCAAAGATTTGGTCAATTGGAAGCAGGTTGGTCACGTCCTCGACAGACCTTCTCAGCTTAAAGTGGAAAAAGGTGGAGTTTCTCAGGGAATCTATGCTCCGGATATCAAATATAATAAGCATAATGATACTTTTTATATGATCACCACGCAGATTGCCGGTGGAATAGGGAATATGGTTGTGAAAACCAAAGATCCTGCAAAAGGCTGGAGTGAAGTGCAAAAGCTGAATTTTGACGGTATCGATCCTTCGATTTTCTTTGATGATGATGGTAAAGCTTATATCGTTCACAACGATGCGCCACCAAAAGGAACCGAGCAATACAATGGCCATCGTGTCATCAAAATGTGGGATTATGATTTGGAAAAAGACCAGGTGGTTGCAGGTTCAGATAAAATTATTGTAAACGGCGGTGTCGATCTTTCCCAAAAACCAATCTGGATAGAAGGTCCGCATATATATAAAAAGAACGGAAAATATTTTCTGATGTGTGCAGAAGGAGGAACAGGAGGGAATCACAGCGAAGTTATTTTTATGTCAAATTCTCCGAAAGGTCCGTTTGTTCCAGCGAAAAATAATCCGATTTTGACGCAGCGATATTTTCCGAAAGACCGAAAAGATAAAGTGGATTGGGCTGGCCATGCCGATTTGGTAGAAACTCCTGAAGGTCAATATTACGGTGTCTTTCTGGCCATTCGTCCCAACGAAAAAGGACGTGTGAATCACGGGAGAGAAACGTTTATCCTTCCGGTGGACTGGAGCGGTACCTATCCTGTTTTTGAAAACGGGCTGGTTCCGATGAAACCAAAATTGAAATTACCGGAAGGCGTAAAAAATCAGACCGGGAAAAGCGGATTTTTCCCGAACGGAAACTTTACATATTCCGACAAGCTGACCGATAAAAATCTGGATCACCGATGGATCGCCATGCGTGGACCGCGTGAAAATTTCATCAGTATTTCTAAAAACGGAGTAAAACTCAATTCTTTTGAAACGAATATTAAAGCTCTCGCACCGGTTTCAGCACTATTTCACAGATTGCAGCATGAAGATTTTGAAACTTCTGTAACGCTGGATTTCAAGCCGAAATCTGAAAAAGAACTGGCAGGAATTACCTGTTACCAAAGCGAACGATTCAACTATGTATTCGGAATTACAAAAAAAGATAAAGACTACTATATCGTTTTGGAAAGAACCGAAAAAGGAGAATCAAAACTGATTGCCAGCGAAAAAATTTCACTTTCAAAATCGGTCAGATTACAGGTAGTTGGTGAGAAAGATGAACATCATTTTAATTACTCTCTGGATGGCAAAAACTTCAAAAACCTTGGAGGTCCGGTTTCCGGAGACATTCTTTCTACCGATGTTGCAGGTGGATTTACCGGAAGCTTGATTGGCTTGTACAGCACTTCGTCTAACGATATTAAACCTTAAATTTTGAAAATTAAAAAATCATTTTATATAGTTTCTTTTTATGGATTTATCGGGCTGAATCTCCTTTCGGCCCAGGTAAATCCTGTTCAGAAAAAGCAGACGACACCGTTTACCAATCCTATTATTTGGGCAGATGCTCCGGATTTATCGGTTACCAGAAACGGTGACGATTTTTACCTTATCAGTACCACCATGCACTTAATGCCGGGAGCTCCGGTGATGCATTCGAAAGATCTGGTACATTGGGAAATGGCAAGCTACGTCTTCAATACATTGAATGATAATTCCAAATATGATTTGATCGACGGAACGGTCTACGGCCGCGGACAATGGGCATCTTCCATCCGCTATCATAAAGGAAAATATTACGTTTTGTTCTCCCCGAATGATGAGCCTTTCAAATCCTATTTCTATGTAACGGACAATCCGGAAACCGGCAATTGGAAACTCATAACCAGAACCAGACATTTTCACGATGCATCTTTGTTTTTTGATGATGATGACAAAGTTTATGTTTTTACATCCAATAAAGTTTTTGAATTAAGTCCTGATTTTAAACAAATCATCGGAAATCCTGAAGGAACGGTAGTTTTTCAGAAAGATTCTTCGGAAACCGGACTTCTTGAAGGCAATCAGATCATTAAAAGAAACGGAAAATATTATATGATGATGATTTCCTGGCCTAAGGGTGGAAAACGCCGCCAGGTAGTTTACAGAGCCGATAAAGTAACCGGGCCTTACGAGAAAAAAGTTATTCTGGAAGACAATTTTCTTGGGTTCTCTTACGCCGGTCAGGGTGCTTTGATCGATGATAAAAACGGCAACTGGTATTCGCTTATTTTTCAGGATAGAGGCGGAGTAGGGCGTGTTCCGATTCTGATTCCTGTACAATGGGAAAACGACTGGCCGGTTTTGGGTGATAACGGGAAAGTCCCTTTGAATGGTGAAGTTCCGCTTCCTCCGTTTAAACCTAAAAATAACATCGTAGAAAGTGATGAATTTTCAGATAAAAAATTAAAAATCCAGTGGCAATGGAACCATAATCCCATAAACGAAGCCTGGTCTTTGTCTGACCGAAAAGGATTTATGAGACTGAAAACGAGCCGTGTGGTGGACAATCTTTACGCCGCTCCGAATACGTTGACGCAAAGAATGACCGGACCGAAATCCAGTGCTGTTGTTGCTTTAGATTTAAAAGGTATGAAAGACGGCGATGTTGCTGGTTTAAGTGCATTTAATGGGGATTCCGGGTTGATTTCAGTTATAAAAGAAGGCAATCAGAAATTTCTTACGTTTTCTACCAATGAAGTCAGTCTTGATAATAAAACAAAAGCCATTTTAAGTGTTAAAAAGGAAGAAAAGAAGCGTATTCTGTTAACTTCAGATACAATTTATCTTCGTATTGAAGCTGATTTTAACCTTGGAAAAGACTTGGCAGATTTTTCTTACAGCACCGACCAAAAAAACTGGACAGTTATGGAAAAAGGATATAAAATGATTTTCGATTACAGGAGGTTATTTATGGGATCTAAATTCGCGGTTTTTAATTACGCCACAAAAAGTACAGGAGGCTTTGTAGATGTTGATTTTTTCAGAATAACGGATCCTTCAATCAAAAAATAATACGGTAAATATTACATAAAATGATGAAATAATTACCGACCGTTATTTTTTTATCCAAATTAATAAGTGTTAAAAATACAAATAAAAAATTTATGAATAAATCAGTTGTATTAGCTTTAGGTTTTATCTTGTCAGGAATGTTTATTTCTGCACAAAACTTTGATAAACAGGCACCGCAGGGTTTTGATGTTGAAAAGAAAGAAATTCCTCACGGGAAAATTGATACCGTAACCTATGAATCAAAAACGGTAGGAACGCAAAGAAAAGCTTTGATTTATACACCTCCGGGGTATAAAAAAGGCAATAAATATCCGGTTTTGTACCTTCTTCATGGCATTGGCGGAGACGAAAAAGAATGGTTCAGAAACGGAACACCTCAGATTATTCTTGACAATCTTTATGCTCAGGGGAAACTGACGCCAATGATTGTCGTTTTACCCAATGGCAGAGCGATGAAAGACGACAGAGCGACCGGTGATATTATGGCAAAAGACAAGGTGGAAGCATTTGCAACCTTTGAAAAAGATTTGCTGAACGACCTGATTCCTTTTATCGAAAAAAAATATCCCGTAAAAAAAGACCGGGAAAACAGAGCGATTGCCGGACTGTCAATGGGTGGCGGACAAGCCCTTAATTTTGGATTGGGAAATATCGACAAATTTGCCTGGGTGGGAGGCTTTTCTTCTGCCCCAAATACCAAAGAACCTCAAAAGTTACTCCCAGATCCTGCCAAGGCAAAAGAATTAAAACTGCTTTGGATTTCCTGCGGTGATCAGGACAGACTGATGCCCTTCAGCAAAAGGACAAGTGACTATCTCACGGAAAATAATATTCCACACATTTTTTATGTAGAGCCGGGCGGTCACGATTTCAAAGTCTGGAAGAATGATCTGTACCTGTTTTCTCAATTGCTTTTTAAGAAGGTTGACCAGCAGGCAATTTCGGCTCAGTTAAAATCTGAAAAATAAAGCGGTCTGAAAAATTAATTCAAATCATGATAACAAGAATGAATTTTAAGAAAATAAAAGCATACATCACCACGATCACATTGGTGTCCATAACTGGGCAATATGCGAACGCGCAGTCATACAAAAAAACTGATACAGGACTAAGTTTTTCTACTGCTGATATGAATGTGGAAGTGAAATTTTACGGTCTGCATACGGTCCGGATCATCAAATATCCAGCAGGAAAATCATTCATCAAAAACAGTTTATCTGTTATTAAACATGAACAAAAAACAAAATTCTCTGTTACAGAAAATAAAGATGTTATAGTAATAAAAACGAATGATTTACAAGTATCCGTTAATACAAAAAACGGAGAAATAGCTTACACCACAGTATCCGGAAAACAGCTTCTGAAGGAAAAAGGAAGTGATTTTAAACCTTTTAATGATGCCGGAAATCCTACTTATTCTGTAACCCAGTTTTTTCAGTTGGAAAAAGACGAGCCGATTTATGGTTTGGGAATTCTTCAAAACGGTAAATTATCCCAACGGAATCAGGACATCAGAATGGTGCAAAACAATACATGGGATTTTGTGCCTTTTTTCCAGTCTGTAAAAGGTTACGGCATTTTTTGGGATAATTATTCGCCAACTCAGTTTACCGATAAACCAGACAAAACATCATTCTCTTCGGAAGTTGGAGAGGGTGTTGATTATTATTTTATCTACGGAAAAAATGCCGATGGCGTCATTGCCGGAATGAGAAATCTGACAGGGAATGTCCCGATGTTCCCACTATGGACTTACGGCTTTTGGCAAAGTAAAGAACGCTACAAAAGTCAGGATGAAATTGTTGATGTCGTAAAAAAATACCGTGATCTGAAAGTTCCTTTAGATGGAATTATTCAGGATTGGCAGTATTGGGGAAATAATTACCAGTGGAATGCGATGGATTTTATCAGCCCGGATTTTCCTGATGCCAAAAAAATGATTAATGATATCCACGGGATGAATGCGCATTTGTCTGTTTCCATCTGGTCGTCATTCGGACCGATGACGAATCAATATCGTGAAATGGACAAAAAAGGAATGCTTTTCAATTTCAAAACCTGGCCCGAATCTGGCAGAGAAGTATGGCCTCCAGATATGAATTATCCTTCCGGAGTGCGTGTTTATGATGCCTACAATCCCGGAGCAAGAGACATTTACTGGAAATATCTGAACAAAGGGGTTTTCAGCCTTGGTGTAGACACCTGGTGGATGGATTCTACAGAACCTGATCATCTTAGCCAGAAACCGGAAGATTTAGACACCAAAACCTATTTGGGTTCGTTCCGAAAAGTAAGAAATGCTTATCCTTTGATGGCGGTTGGTGGCGTTTATGACCACCAGAGAGCGACAACGAGAGACAAAAGAGTGTTCATTCTCACAAGATCAGCATTTGCCGGTCAGCAGAGATATGGGGCCAATACATGGTCAGGTGATGTTAATTCTTCGTGGGAATCTTTACGGAATCAGGTTCCGGCAGGTCTGAATTTTACCCTCACTGGAAATCCTAATTTCAATTCGGACATCGGCGGATTCTTTGCCGGAACGTATAAAAAAGGCTGGAATGAAAGTTCAGGATCAAAAAATCCGATGTTTCAGGAACTGTATGTTCGCTGGCTGCAATATGGAACATTTACCCCGATGATGCGTTCACACGGAACCGATGTGCCGAGAGAAATTTATCAGTTCGGGAAAAAAGGAGAACCAATATATGATGCCGTTGAAAAATTTATCAGGTTAAGATACAGTTTGCTGCCTTATATGTATTCCGTTTCTTGGGATGTTTCTAAAAATCAGTCAAGTTTTATGAGACTGCTTGCAATGGATTTTTCAGCAGATAAAAAGACCTGGAACATCAATAATGAATATATGTTTGGAAAATCCTTCCTGGTTGCTCCTGTACTGAATGCACAATATACTCCTGAAAAAATAGTAAAGACAAACGAGCAAGATGGTTGGGATAAAAAAGAAGAAACTAAAAAAGGGGCTTCCGCTGCTGATGTAGATTTCACACAGAATAAATCGGTCAAAGTCTATCTCCCATCCGGTTCTGTATGGTTTGATTACTGGACGAATGCAAAGCACAAGGGTGGGCAGGAAATTGAAAAAACAGTCAATATCCAAAATATTCCATTGTATGTAAAAGGTGGAAGTATTATTCCTTTCGGGCCTGATGTTCAATATGCAACTGAGAAAAAATGGGATAATTTAACCTTAAAAATCTATCCGGGTTCAGATGCCGATTTTGTTTTATATGAAGACGAATTCGACAATTACAATTACGAGAAAGGAGATTACACAGAAATACCAATGCATTGGAATGAAAAATCCCAGACACTTACCATAAATGCCCGAAAAGGAAAATACAAAGGAATGATTGAAAACAGAAACTTCATCATTATTCTTCCAAATGGTCAGCAAAAAACGGTGACTTATTCGGGTAAAAATAGTAAAGTGATGTTCTAAAATAAGATAATTAACTCTTGACATACCAAGATAAACTAGATTATTCTAACTATTAATGAAAAATATTCGGTTATGATTAAGAAAACACTCTTAAAATATACTTTAAACATAGGATTATTGTTTGGCGGGTCGTGGCTTTCTGCGCAAAATCCTGTTATTCAGACAAAATTCACGGCAGATCCGGCACCGATGGTTTACAAGGACACTGTTTTTCTATACACAAGCCACGACGAAGATGATGCATTTGGATTTAAAATGAAAGACTGGTTGCTGTACACCTCAACTGATATGGTCAACTGGACCGATCACGGTGTTGTAGCTTCTCTAAAGGATTTTAAATGGACCGATCCCGAAAATGGAGCCTGGGCACCTCAGGTCATCGAAAGAAACGGCAAGTTTTATATATATTGCCCGATGCCCGGACAACGAGGAATCGGGGTTTTGGTGGCAGACAGTCCGTATGGTCCTTTTAAAGATCCTATCGGGAAACCTCTTGTGAAAAATTCCAGTGACGATATCGATCCAACCGTACTCATCGATGATGACGGACAGGCTTATCTGTACTGGGGAAATCCTAATTTATGGTATGTAAAGCTGAATAAAGATATGATTTCCGTGGACGGATCTATTGTAAAAGACCCGTCGATTGCCAAAGTAAAAGATGCTCCCGATCCTTTTCACTATCAGGAAGGTCCCTGGGTCTGGCAACGCAACGGAAACTATTATATGGCATATGCTTCAACGTGCTGTCCTGAAGGAATCGGGTATGCAATGGGCAAATCGGCAACCGGTCCGTGGGAATACAGAGGAATGATTATGGACAGCGACAAACGCTCCAACGGAAATCATCCCGGAATTATTGATTATAAAGGAAAAACTTACGTTTTCGGTTTCAATTACAATCTGGGAAAACAAACAATAAGCAAGCATTACGAGCGCCGTTCCATCTGTGTAAGCGAAATGATTTATAATGCCGATGGCACCATTCAAAAATTACCTTTTTGGAATCCGGAAGGCGTAAAAAGAATTGGAGTTTTAAATCCTTACAATAAAGTTGAAGCGGAAACCATGGCTTACAGTGAAGGCTTGAAAACAGAAAAAATGACCGAATGGGAAAGGAATAATCCCTACGATACCGGCAAAAAAATAACGGATCGTCTTGTTGTTTCATCAATTAACAATGGAGATTATATCAAAGTTCAGGGCGTTGATTTTTCGAAAGGAACAAAATTCCTGGAAATATCAGTTGCCTCAATGAATGGCGGAAGCATAGAAATCCATACTGATGTATTGGACGGACCGATATCAGGAACCGTTCAGGTAACAGGAAAGGCTGAAGGCGACCTCTTCAAAACGATTAAATCTCCGGTGAAAAATATAACAGGCGTTCACGATGTATACTTTGTATTTAAAGGAAACAAAGACCTTTTCTACTTCGACTGGTGGAAATTCAGTTCAAATTAAAGTATTTATCATAGAAATATTTAAAAATGAAGAATAATACCATAAAATTGATAATAAGTAGTTTACTGATGGGTTGCGCAGGAATTGTAACCGCGCAAAACCCCATCATTCAGACCGCCTATACTGCAGATCCTGCTCCGATGGTTTACAACGATCGATTATATGTTTACACGACGCACGATGAAGACGATTCTACATGGTTTACGATGAACAACTGGAAGGTATTTTCTACCAATGATATGGTGAACTGGACAGATCATGGCGTGATTCTTTCCTACAACGATTTCGATTGGGCAAAACGTGATGCCTGGGCAGCGCAGTGTATCGAAAGAAACGGAAAATTTTTTATGTATGTTCCGATGATCTCCAAAACCAATAATAAAGGTGCGATTGGAGTAGCGGTTGCCGATAGTCCGTTTGGGCCATTCCACGATCCGCTGGGAAAACCTTTAGTTCAGAGCGAATGGGGTGATATCGACCCAACAGTTTTTATTGATGATGATGGTCAGGCGCATATGTACTGGGGAAATCCGAAACTTAAATATGTAAAGCTGAATGAAAATATGATTTCCTATTCCGGTGATATTGTTGAGGTTCCGATGACTGAAGAAGCTTTCGGCAAAAGAGAAGGAAATCCCGAAAGACCTACCAAATATGAAGAAGGTCCGTGGCTGTACAAACGTAAAAATTTATATTATCTGTTCTGGCCGGGCGGTCCGCTTCCTGAATTTATAGGCTATTCGACGAGCAAAAGTGCACAAGGTCCGTGGAAATATGGCGGAATTATAATGCCTGCGGAAGGAAAATCCTTTACCAATCATCCCGGAGTGATTGATTTCAGGGGTAAAACCTACTTTTTCTATCACAACGGCGCATTGCCGGGAGGAAGCGGATTCACAAGATCAGTAAGTGTTCAGGAGCTTAATTTCAATAAAGACGGTTCCATTTCATCTTTTAAAATGACCAACGGCATTATGAAAGCAATTGCAGCCATTAATCCTTATTCATTCAATCAGGCGGAAATGATTGCCTGGTCAGAGAATGTAAAATCGTATCAGAACAAAACGGCGGGCGTTTTCATCAAAGCAAAGAAAAACGGTGCTTACTCAAGTGTGAAAAATGTTGATTTCGGAAAAGACGGCGCAACGACTTTTTCTGCAAGAGTCGGAACTACACATAACAGCGGTGTCACCATGGATGTTCGTTTAGACAGTCTGGACGGACCAATTGCCGCAACTGTAAAAGTTCCACTGACCGGTGGCGATGATCGTTTTGAAACGGTTACAGTTAACGTATCCAACAAAATTGCAGGCCTTCACAATCTTTATTTCGTCTTCAATGGTAAAGCGGAAAAAGATATCATGTTTCTTGATTATTGGTTGTTTTCAAAATAATTTTAAAATGAAAAAAGTAACACTCGTATTTCTATTATTCATAAGCTTCTGTCTTTTATCGGAAGTTAAAGCGCAGGTCACGGAAGTCTCCAGTCCGGACGGTAAGCTGAAGCTGAATGTATTTTCAGAAGGAGGAAAAGCAATGTACTCTGTAAGTTTTCAGGGAAAAACAATGCTCGACAAATCTCCGTTGGGACTGATCACTAATGAATCGGATTTTTCTAAGAATTTAAAATTCATCAACACTAAAAAGGATTTAATTTCCAAAAAGTACAGCAACGAAAAAATAAAAAAATCTGACATTGAGTATAAAGCGAATACGTTGACCGTCAATTTCATGAATGCAGATCAGTTCAATATCGGAATTGAGTTTCAGATTAGTGATAATAATATTGCCTTCCGATATGATATTCCGCCAATGAAAGACCGTTTCAGCGCTGTTGTACAATCGGAAGTTACAGGATACAGGTTTCCAGCTCAGACTACAACATTCCTATCGCCCATGATGAAGCCGATGACTGGTTTTGCCCGAACAGCACCAAGCTACGAGAGCGGTTATAAAGCTGATGCGGAATTGGGGACGAAAGCCGATTACGGTTACGTTTTCCCCGGGCTTTTTCATATCGGAAACGAGGGCTGGGTTTTACTTTCGGAGACCGGAGTGAACAGTTTGTATTGTGCTTCTCATCTTGAAACCACTTCAGATAAAAATCTTTACCGAGTTGCTTATCCGGATACGGCAGAAAACAATGGTTTCGGAAGTTCGGGATCAGCGATTTCTCTTCCGGGAAAAACACCGTGGAGAACGATTACGATTGGAGATTCGTTGAAGCCTATTGTGGAAACTACCATTCCTTTTGATGTGGTAGAGCCGCTTTACGAGCCTTCACAGAAATATCAGTTTGGACGTTCTACCTGGAGCTGGATTCTATGGCAGGATAACAGTATGAACTATGATGATCAAAGTCTGTTTATTGATTTGGCATCAAAACTCGGTTATGAATTCATTTTAATTGATGCGCTTTGGGATAAGAATATTGGGAAAGACAGGATGAAAGAACTCATTCAGTATGCAAAATCTAAAAATGTTGGAGTATTGCTTTGGTACAATTCCAACGGAGCCGCCAACGATGCGCCGATGGGACCGAGAAACAAAATGAGCAGTTCTGTCGAACGCAAAAAAGAAATGAAATGGCTGAAGGAATTTGGTGTAAAAGGCCTGAAAGTCGATTTCTTCGGAGGTGACAAACAGGAAACCATGCGTCTGTATGAAGATATTTTATCTGATGCCAACGATTTTGGTCTGACTATTATTTTCCACGGCGCCACTTTACCGAGAGGTTGGGAAGTAATGTACCCGAATTATGCAGGAAGTGAAGCCGTTTTAGCCTCAGAAATGCTTTATTTTTCAGAAGATGTCCGCAAGCAGGAAGCTTTTTTTGCCACCCTGCATCCGTTTATCAGAAATACGGTCGGAAGTATGGAATTTGGCGGAACTTTTCTCAATAGATTTTTAACGAAATCCAACAAGGATAAAAATAAAAGATTGACGACCGACGGATTTCAGTTAGCCACAGCCGTTCTTTTTCAGAATCCCATTCAGATGTTTGCGGTAATGCCGAACAATCTCACCGATGTTCCAAAATTCCAGCTTGATTTTATGAAAAGTATTCCGACGCTTTGGGATGAAACAATTTTCATCGACGGCTATCCAGGGAAATATTCGGTGATCGCAAGAAGACATCAGGATCAATGGTACGTGGCAGGAGTGAATGCAGAAAAAACGGTGAAAAAATTGAAGATTAATCTCCCAATGTTAGTTAATAAAAATCTGGAATTAATTAATGATGATAAAAATGAAGCCACGTTTAAAAAATCAGTTTCAGTCAATAAAAAAGGAGAGTTTGAAATTGAAATTCAGCCGAATGGAGGATTTGTGTTGACAAATTAATGCAGGAATAATTTGGGCAGCTTTATCCGTCTTCCACTCCCGCTTTTTTGCTCGTCGTTCCTCCTCACAAAAAGAGCTCCGTTCAAGCCGGGCTGCGTGCAATTCGCAACTGATAAATGTTAACTTAAACCTTATAGGTTTTCAAAACCTATAAGGTTTCAATAAGATAAAAAGATAAAGATTATGAACAGATTAACGATACTATTTTTCTTTGTACTGTTGTTTGGTGCTTATTCTCATATAAAGGCAACCGAACGGTTTATCACAACAGAGAAGACTAACGAATCCATTCTTCTGAAAGACAAATCAGTCAGCATTTCAATATTTACAAACAATAACATCGACGCAGGAATTATGAGAGCGGTCAAAAATCTGCAGTCTGATTTTGAGAAAGTCACGGGAACTCAGCCCACATTTTTAAATCAGATTTCCGGAATCAATTCTCCTTTAATTATCATCGGAACAGTCGGAACAAAATCGGTGATTGATGATTTAATCAAACAGAAAAAGATCGATGGGAAATCATTAAACGGAAAAACAGAAAAGTACATCATCCAGAATGTAAGTAATCCGTTTCCGGGCGTTTCGGAAGCCATTGTGATAGCAGGTAGCGACAAGAGAGGAACCATTTACGGAATTTACGAAATGTCACAGCAGATTGGCGTTTCGCCCTGGAATTACTGGGCCGATGTTCCGGTTGAAACGAAAGAAAATTTATATTTCAAAAAAGGAATTTATACCGATGGAGAACCCGCCGTAGAATACCGCGGAATTTTCCTGAATGACGAAGAACCTTCACTCGGAGGCTGGGCAAGAGCCACTTTTGGCGGGATTAATTCTAAGTTTTACGAAAAGGTTTTTGAACTGATCCTTCGTCTGAAAGGTAACTATCTGTGGCCTGCCATGTGGGGGAAAGCATTTTACGACGATGATGCTTTGAGCGGACCATTAGCTAATGAAATGGGAATCGTAATGGGAACTTCACATCACGAGCCGATGGCGCAGGCGCAGACCGACTGGCACCGGTATATCAAAAGAAATAACCTTCCGAATGTCTGGGATTATTCTAAAAACTCTAAAGTGTTGCAGGAATTCTGGAAAGCCGGAATTGTAAGAAGTAAAAACTGGGAAAAGCTGGTCACAGTGGGAATGCGTGGCGACGGCGATGAGGCGATGGGAGAGGGAACCAATATTTCTTTGCTTGAAAACATCGTTAGAGATCAGCGCAAAATCATCCAGGATGTTACAGGTAAAAATCCAAGCAAAACGCCGCAGGTCTGGGCTTTGTACAAAGAAGTCCAGGACTATTATGACAAAGGAATGAGAGTTCCGGATGATGTAATTCTATTGTTTTGTGATGACAACTGGGGCAATGTGAGAAAGCTTCCGGATCTTTCAAAACCCTTGCATAAAGGCGGGTACGGAATGTATTATCACTTTGATTATGTGGGCGGGCCGAGAAATTCTAAATGGATCAATATCAGTCCGATTCAACGGGTTTGGGAACAGATGAATCTTTCGTATGAGCATAAAGTGGATAAAGTTTGGGTAGTCAACGTGGGCGACTTAAAACCAATGGAATTCCCAATCAGCTTCTTTTTGGAAATGGCCTGGAATCCGAAACAGTTTAACTCTAAAAACCTTTTAGAATATACCGAAAAATGGGCTGCACAGCAGTTTGGAGAGAAACATTCAAAGGAAATTGCAAGAATGATTAACCTGTATGCAAAATACAATCGCAGAGTAACTCCGGAAACGCTTGACAGCAAAACATTCAGCCTTGAAAATTATAATGAATTCGAAACGGTGCTGAACGATTACAGAGCGTTGGCGGTGGATGCATTACGTCTGAAAGACCAGATTCCTGCACAATATCAGGACGCCTATTATCAGTTGGTTCTTTATCCGATCGATGCGTGCAGCAATTTATATGAAATGTATTATGCCGTGGCTAAAAATAAAGAGTTAGCTGCCAAAAAAGATATTCAGGCCAATGATTATGCAGATAAAGTGAAAGAATGTTTTGAAAGAAATGCTTATCTCGACAATAAATATAACAATGAAATTGCCCATGGAAAATGGACACATATGATGGATCAGATGAAGATAGGTTACAAAGCATGGTTTGACGGAAAAGCAAATGTAATGCCTGAAGTGACTTATATTTCCGGGGCCGATGTACCGAAAGAGAAAGTATTTGCAGAAAAAAACGGCTATGTTTCTATTGAAGCGGAAAATTTTGCAAGAATGAGTAATTCAGGCAGGATTCATTGGGAAATTATTCCAGATTTCGGGAAGACAAAATCCGGGATCACTACTTTTCCACAGAATGCCTATCCGAAATCCGATGAAAACATTTACCTGGAATATGATATTAATTTTGAATCTAAAGGGAATTTTGAAGTTCAGCTCCTGTTGGCACCGACTTTAAATTTCAATCATAATAAAGGATTACGCTATGAAATTTCATTTGACGGAGGAAAACCGGAGACCGTCAATTTCAACGGACACTACCGCGGAGAATTAGGAAAATGGCAGTCGGAACACATCATTAAATCAGTGACAAAACATCAGATTTCACAACCTGGGAAACATACGTTGAGATTCAGGGTGCTGGAACCGGGAATTGTTTTAGAGAAAATACTGATTGATACGGGAGGTCTTAAACCAAGTTATCTGGGAGCTCCTCAGAGTGATTATTCAGAAAAATAAATGAAGATGATAATTGTTGAAAATTAATGATTGTGAATCTAATGAAGGGATAATTTTCAGAAAAAGAAGCTGAAATATTAATTAGCGATAACCTTAAACCTATTCATTAGACCCATTTAACATCACAAATTAAACAACTTATTACTATGAAAAAAATCTTCAAATTAGTACTTGTAATGATTACAGGTATTGCAGTTTCAGTACAGCTGAATGCACAAAATCTGCAGGCAAAAGTAAAGATTGACAAGAGTATTGCTTACCAGAAAATAACAGGTTTCGGTGGCTTTGTCTGCAGTCCGCAGTTTGGGTACAACCACATGACGACCACAGAAATACAGAAGCTTTGGGGCGCAGGCAGTGTAGCAGGATATAATATCATGCGTCTTTATATTCCTGAACAAAGCAGCAACTGGAGTGCAGCCCTTGCGACAGCCCAGCTGGCAAAATCTATGGGACTTACCATATTCGCCAGCCCATGGACGATGCCTGCAGAATGGAAAACCAATAACCACGTGAACGCAGTATATACCGATCCAAACGGCGTACAGCAAGTCGGCTATCTTAAGCCGGAAAAATATCAGGATTATGCCCTGTATCTCAACAGTTTTGTGACCTATTTGCAAAATAACGGTGTTGCACTGGATTATATTTCTATACAAAATGAGCCCGATGAAATGGCTCAGTATCAGGGTTGTATCTGGACACCGGCCCAAATTGCAAGCTTTGTTAAAAACTACGGTCAGCTTATCAACTGTAAGGTCATTGCGCCGGAAAGTGTAGGTTTTACGGATAATTATGCCAATGCCTTCTTAGATCCTCTGGTAATGGCAAATTTTGAAGTGTACGGAGGTCATCAGTACGGTTCCATGCAGTCTGTTTATAAGCAGTTTCAGAATCATAACAAAGAAATATGGCAGACAGAATATCTGATCAACTGGAATTCTCCCAGCAGCCAGACGCCAAGAGATTTTTTATGGGATACCGATGGTTTCACGTTCGCAAAAAGTGTCAATAATGCGTTGCTTGGAAATGTAAATGCGTGGATTCATTACGCTTCAAAAAGATATTACGGACTGATGGGAGACGGCTCATACGGAACCGTTGCCGGGGAAATGACCAAAAGAGGATATATTTTATCCCAATATGCTAAAAATACCACAGGCAAAACCAGAATTGATGCAAAATGGGAAACCTCAACCGGAACGTTGGAAGGTTCTTCTTATATTTCGTTGGACGGCAACCAGATCACCCTTGTTGTTATCAATTCCTCTTCAAATACCTATGATCTTAAAGTTGATCTGCCATTTTTTACGACTTCGGGAGTCCAGACCACCACGTCACAATCCTTGAATATGACTTCATCACCTTTTTCTTTCAGTACGGCGAGTTTTCGTCCGACGGTTCAGGTCAGCCCTTCCAGTGTAATGACTTTTGTTTTTAATAAAAGTGGCGACAGACCGTTATCATTAATGACGGGTGGTGATGTTCATTATAATAAAATTGAAACTCAGCTCCCGACCAATTCAGCATTTGGGACTAATTATCAGCTGAGCGGAAAAACGGTTACGTTCTATAATTCCACTCCGTTGATAAGCTCAAACACAGACGCCAACAGCGGATATTTAAATCTTGACGACCGTTACAATAAGTTAATTTTTCATGTATTAAACTATACAACGAGCAACTTGCCGACTTCTTCCAATACGACATTATATTACGTTGATGCCAACGGAACGGTAAGAAATCATAATTATGGCAGTGTCGCATTTCCTGCACCGGGTTCGGGAAGTTTCAATCTGGTATTTGATATTTCCAGAGCAGTTCTTCCGTATGGCTGCAAAGGAATTATTGGACTTCGAAGCGGAAATTACAGCTCCATTCTTACCCTCACGTTAGGTGATGTTTATTTCAATATAGGTAATGAGAGAGCGTCAAAATTTGCAGCGGCTTACTCGCTTACCGACAGTAATCTTATGGATGCCCTGGAAAATGAATATTATACATCCGTAGATTTCAGAGATGTTACAGGAAACACATCGGCAGATACCTGGATTAATGCTTCTGCCAATCGTAACAGTATTTTTTATGTGAACGGAAGTGTCAGCAATACTAATGTCAATGTAGTTTCAGGCAATTTCTGTCAAAATCTTAGTCTTTCTGATTTGGGTAAAGATTTTCAGGTACCTTTTGGTTTTACAGCAAATTCTGCTGCGTATACAAGAACCTTCAATGGATACGGAATCGTTATTTTACCTTTTCAGTCAGCCATTCCTTCGGGAACTACAGCATATACAATGCAGCCAAATTCAGGAAGTGTAATTTGTACTCAGATTTCTAATGGGGTTATTCCTGCGAATACTCCTGTGTTAATCAATGCTACAGGAAGTAAAACATTCACAGGATCAGGCGCTGTATCTACACCAAAAGCAATTACAGTCAATCAGATAAATGGTGTTTATCAATCTATAAAAGTGGCCGCGGGAGGATATGTACTGAAAACAGAAAACGGTGTTACAGGATTTTATAAAGTAACAGCGGGCAATGAACCAACAGTCAATTCATTCCAGGGATATCTTACTGAAAACAATACATATACGGATAATTTTCTTCCATTGAGCTTTGCTACATTGAAAGTTGATAATATAATGGCAGCGAAAAGGGATATTATTTTATATCCAAATCCAGCCAAAACCGAAATTTTTGTTGATTGGAAAGCGACTGATGCAGTTTATTTAATTATTGATGCAAAAGGAAGTACAGTTTCTTATAATACAAAACTGACCAAGGGTAAAAACAGAATTGATATTTCAAAACTTCCTACAGGAGTATATTTTATTGAAATTTCCGGTTCAGGAGAAAACATTAAAACTAAATTTATAAAACAATAATCTTAATCATATTTAATTAAAATTTGCTTTTAATAAAGTTACCGGGTCATTCCGGTGACTTTTTTTCTTTATAACTTATAATTAAGTGTAATATGTACATTTATTAAAAATAGAATCTTATATTTGTCTTTATCACATTGTAAAGAAATATTCGGTAATGATATTTAAGATAATTTAATTAAAATCTGCTTTAAAATCAATTAAATGAACAAAATTTTATTAACCATATCAGTTGTAGTCTGTACTCTCAGTTTTGCCCAGAACTATAAATACCCGTTTCGAAATCCCGATCTTCCGGTTGAACAAAGGATTGAAAATCTTCTTGGATTACTAACAGCCGATGAAAAAATCGGGATGATGATGGATAATTCCAAAGCAGTTCCCCGGCTGGAAATTCCTGCTTACGGATGGTGGAACGAGGCGCTTCACGGTGTAGCAAGGGCAGGAACCGCTACCGTTTTCCCTCAGGCAATAGGATTGGCGGCAACCTGGGATGTTCCGGAGCATCTAAAAACTTTTGAAATGATCTCAGACGAAGCCCGTGCCAAATACAATAAATCTTTTGATGAAGCCAGTAAAACCGGGCGTTACGAAGGTCTTACATTCTGGACTCCGAACATCAATATTTTCAGAGATCCGAGATGGGGAAGAGGTCAGGAAACCTATGGGGAAGATCCTTATTTAACCTCTGTTTTGGGTGTTGCTGCTGTAAAAGGCCTGCAGGGAAATGATCCTAAATATTTTAAAACCCATGCCTGTGCCAAGCATTTTGCCGTTCACAGCGGTCCGGAATGGAACCGGCATTCCTACAACGCTGAAATCTCCAAAAGAGATCTGTATGAAACCTATCTTCCGGCTTTCAAAGCACTGGTGTTAGAAGGTAATGTAAGAGAAGTGATGTGCGCTTACAATGCATTCGACGGTCAGCCTTGCTGTGCGAACAATACGTTGCTTAATGAAATTCTTCGTGGCAAATGGAAATACAACGGGATGGTGGTTTCAGACTGTTGGGCTCTGGCAGATTTCTACCAGGAAAAATACCACGGAACACATCCTGATGAAAAAACCACCGCTGCAGATGCATTAAAACATTCAACAGATCTGGAATGCGGAGATACCTACAATAATCTGAATAAATCTTTGGCAAGCGGATTAATTACCGAAAAAGACCTCGATATTTCGATGCGCAGAATCCTGAAAGGCTGGTTTGAACTGGGAATGCTTGATCCTAAATCTGCAGTTCACTGGAACAATATTCCTTATTCTACGGTAGATTCTAATGAGCATAAAGAGCAGGCATTAAAAATGGCTCAAAGGTCTATTGTACTGATGAAAAATGAAAAAAATGTCCTGCCTTTAGATAAGAATATTAAAAAAATTGCTGTTGTTGGCCCCAATGCCGATGACGGAATTATGCAGCTGGGAAATTACAACGGAACCCCTTCTTCAACCGTAACGATTTTAGACGGAATCAAAGCCAAATTTCCAAATGCTGAAATCATTTACGAAAAAGGAAGTGAAGTGGCAGACCCGTCGTCCAGAGCTTCGCTTTATCAGAATTTTGTAAGCCAGAAGAATGGCGAAAAAGGAATGAAGGTAGAGTTTTTCAACAATAACGAATTCAAAGAAAAGCCGGTCAATATTTCCGTTAATAAAACAGGAATTACCTACAACAGTTTTGGCGGGACACAGCTTGCACCAGGAGTCGCCAGAGAAAATACTTCTGCAAGAATTTCTGGGATTTTTAAAAGCAGTTATTCGGGCGAAGTAATATTTTCTGCCGCAACATCAGATATTTATACACTTTTTGTTGATGGTAAAGAAATCGCTACAAGAAAAGGTCCCGATGCAAGACATCCTTCGGAATTTCCTGTGAAAATGGAGAAAGGAAAAGAATATCAGATAGAATTGCGCCACAGTCAAAAAGGAAAATATGTAAGCATTGCCTTTGAAGTATACAGAAAAGACCCGGTAAATTTCGCTTCAGTAAAAGATAAAGTGAAAGATGCAGAGGTAATTATTTTCGTTGGCGGACTTTCCCCAAGTCTTGAAGGAGAAGAAATGCTGGTGAATGCAGAAGGTTTTAAAGGTGGCGATAAAACGTCCATAGAACTTCCGAAAGTTCAGCGTCAATTGCTGGCTGAGCTTAGAAAAACAGGAAAACCTGTCGTGTTCGTACTGTGCACGGGAAGTGCGCTTGGTTTACAACAGGATGAAAAAAATTATGATGCTCTGCTGAATGCCTGGTACGGCGGACAATCCAGTGGAACTGCTGTTGCCGACGTTCTGGCGGGAGATTACAATCCTTCCGGAAAATTACCGGTTACTTTTTACAAAAATCTTGAGCAGTTGGATAATGCACTTTCAAAAACAAGCAAGCATCAGGGTTTTGAAAATTATGATATGAAAGGAAGAACCTATCGCTATATGACCGAAGACCCTTTATACGCATTTGGCCACGGTTTGAGTTACTCAAAATTCACTTTTGGTAATGCTGAATTGAACAAAATCAGCATCAATCCTAATGAGAATATCATGGTAACCATTCCGGTTACCAATACTTCAGAAAGAGATGGCGAAGAAGTGGTGCAGGTGTACGTGAAAAGGAATAATGATCCTTTAGCCCCCGTAAAAACATTAAGAGCTTTCGAAAAAGTTTTGATTAAAGCTAAAGAAACAAAAGATATCCAGTTAAAAATCTCTGAAGAATCTTTTAAATTTTACGACGAAAAAGCGGATGATTTAGTTTCAAAACCTGGAGATTATACTGTTTTTTACGGCGGAACTTCAAAAAGCTCAGATTTAAAAAGTGTCCAGTTAAAGGTCAAATGAATGAAACAATTTATAATTAACCTCAATTTGATGTAATTGAAATCTTAGTGAACTTTGCTAAGCAGAGCGCCTTTGCCTCAATTTTATAATTGATTATTGAATCGGCGAAACTTCGTTTTGCGAACTTAAAAACAGTTAGTAGTTAAGGAATCTTTGCGCACTTTGCGTTAAAAAAAACATTAAAAAATTAAAACTGATTTCAAAATTATAAGGAATGAAAAATAAAATTTTCACAGTTCTTTCCATAAGTTGCATTACATTTTCATCCGCACAAATGACAAAGTTTACTTTAGATTTGGACGGCAGTTCCACCAACATTAAAATCCAGCCTACGATGTACGGGATTTTCTTCGAAGACATCAATTTTGCAGCTGATGGCGGAATTTATGCTGAGCTTATCAAAAATCGAAGCTTTGAGTTCGATGAGCCTTTAACAGGTTGTAAGCAGCACAATACACAAACCCTTTCCCATAATCTGGATTCCGGTTTTTTGACCATTTATTCGGATCATTCCAAAACCAATAAAAACTACGCAAAAATTACCGTTCACAATGATAAAAAGTACATCTTGGAAAATGAAGGTTTCCGGGGAATCGGGCTTCATAAAGATGCCAAATATGATTTCAGTTTCGACCTGGAAAATATATCTGGAAATATTTCTGCCGTCAATGCAAGTTGGGTTGACGAAAAAGAAGCAGTCATTTCCACGGTTCCTATAATAATCAAAGGAAAAGGCTGGCAAAAATATACAGCTGTTTTTTCTCCTTCGCAAACGGTTGAAAAAGCAAAACTGCAGCTTACTTTTACCGGAAACGGAGTTGTAAATATGGATATGATTTCCCTCTTTCCACAAGATACCTGGAAAGGACGAAAAGGTGGTTTAAGAAAAGATTTAGTTCAGAAATTATATGATCTGAAACCTGGTTTTTTACGTTTTCCGGGAGGCTGTATTGTAGAAGGCAGAACGCTTGCTGAAAGATATCAATGGAAAAAAACATTGGGAAATGTAGCGGACAGAGAATATCTCATTAATAAATGGAGCTCAGGGTTTGCACACCGTCTTACTCCCGATTATTACCAGTCGTTTGGATTAGGTTTTTACGAATATTTCCAGCTTTCAGAAGATTTAGGAGCCGAGCCGCTGCCGATTCTGAGCTGCGGAATAGCTTGTCAGTTCAACACAGGCGAACTGGTGCATCTGGAAGAATTAAATCCGTACGTTCAGGATGCTTTGGACTTAATTGAATTTGCCAACGGTGATGTTAATACCAAATGGGGCAAAATCCGTGCAGAAATGGGACATCCCAAAGCTTTTAACATGAAATATATCGGTGTGGGAAATGAGCAGTGGGGCGAAGATTACATCGAACGCTACAAAATTTTTGAAAAAGCCATTCACTCCAAATATCCCGAGATTAAAATCATTTCAGGAAGCGGGCCTTCTCCTGACGGAGAATTTTTCGATTACGGTTGGAAAGAGCTGAAAAAACTCAATGCACAGATCGTCGATGAGCATTATTATAATTCTGCAAAATGGTTTCAGGAAAATGCGGCGAGATACGATAAATATGACAGAAACGGACCTAAGGTTTTTGCAGGCGAATATGCTGTTCAGTCGGTTAAAACAGTAAGTCCGGACAATAAAAATAATTGGGAATCGGCACTTTCGGAGGCCGCTTTTATGACCGGACTTGAAAGAAATGCGGACGTCGTAACAATGACTTCTTATGCACCGTTATTTGCTCACGCCGATGGCTGGCAATGGACCCCGGACTTGATATGGTTTAATAATCTTCAGTCCTATGCAACGCCCAATTATTATGTTCAGAAATTATTTTCAAATAATAAAGGAACCGATTTACTGAGAATTTATCACAATAAAAATTCAGTTAGCGGACAGGATAAATTGTATGCAACCGCAGTGAAGGACAGTAACAATAATGAAGTAATCATTAAAATTGTCAACACAGATTCTCAGGAAAAGTCAATTGAAATCAATCCTAAAAATATAAAACTGGGACAAAAATTAACGAAAACGGTCCTAATAGCTCCTGCACTTTCTTCCGAAAATAATTTTAAAACGGAAAACATACAGCCTGTTGAAGATAATTCTGTCATTAAAAAGGGAAAATTTTTGGTGAAAATTCCTGCCCATTCTTTGGTTGTTTTAAAGATTAAATAAGTTTCAAATGCTGTCAATAAAAGAAAAATTAAAATTAAGTGTAATTTATACATTTATTTAAAATAGAATCTTATATTTGTTTTATCTCAAAAACAGATTTGTTAAGGTTTAATTAAAATTGATTCTTTTTAGTGATCAAATTAAACCTAAGCTTAAACATTTAGCATTATAAATCTCATTCTGAGCTTGTCGATGGGGTTATCAAAATATTATTAAACTTAATTCATTATAAAAAATGAAGAAATATGTTATCGGGTTAGATTATGGCACAGATTCCGTGCGCGCAGTACTGATTGATTCAGAAAACGGAGCCGAACTTGCAACATCCGTCAGTTATTACCAACGTTGGAGGCAGGGGAAATTCTGTCAGCCTGAAGAAAACCAGTTTCGCCAGCATCCGTTAGACCACATTGAAGGTTTGCAGCAAACCATTTCTGATGTAGTAAGAGAAAGTGGAGTGGTGCCGGAAACCATTGTAAGCATCTGTATAGATACGACGGGCTCATCACCAATTCCTGTAGACAGAGAAGGAATAGCATTGGCTTTAACTCCAGGATTTGAAGAAAATCCCAATGCCATGATGGTACTGTGGAAAGACCATACTTCAATCGATGAAGCAGAAGAAATCAATCATTTGGCCAGAAACTGGGGCGGCGAAGATTACACCAAATTTGAAGGCGGAATCTATTCCTCCGAATGGTTTTGGGCAAAAATTCTGCACATCAACAGACAGGATGAAAAAGTGAAAAATTCCGCTTACAGCTGGATGGAACACTGCGATTATATTACTTTTCTGCTTTCCGATCATCAGGATTTAAAAACTTTTAAAAGAAGCCGTTGTGCAGCAGGTCATAAAGCCATGTGGCACGAATCGTGGGGCGGATTGCCGTCAAAGGAGTTTCTCGGGCTGCTAGATCCATCATTGGCCGGGCTTCGTGACAGATTGTATGAAAAAACATATACTTCAGATGAAGTGGCAGGAAATCTGAATGAGGAATGGGCGGCAAAATTAGGTTTAACAACCAACACTGTGATCGCTGTAGGAACTTTCGATGCCCATTCGGGAGCGGTCGGTGCCAAAGTAGAAGAAAATACACTGATCCGAATTATGGGAACCTCCACCTGCGATATTATGGTCGCATCCAACGAAATTATTCAGGATAAAACCGTCAAAGGAATCTGCGGACAGGTCAACGGTTCCGTTATTCCGGGCTTGATTGGTTTGGAAGCTGGGCAGTCCGCATTTGGAGATTTGTTGGCGTGGTACAAAGATATTCTGATGTGGCCAACTCAAAATATTCTGATGAATTCCAACATGATTGACGACCATCAGAAACAATTGTTAAAAGAGGAAATAGAAAATAATCTCATCCGCAATCTTACTTTGGAAGCTGAAAAAATTCCTCTTTCCGAAGCCGCTCCTATTGCCCTGGACTGGATCAACGGACGAAGAACACCGGATGCCAATCAGGAGCTCAAAGCAGCGATCAGCAACCTCTCGCTCGGTACAAAAGCACCGCATATTTTTAAAGCGTTGGTCAATGCCATTTGTTTCGGTTCAAAAAAAATAGTTGATCGTTTCGAAGAGGAAGGCGTAAAAATCAATAAAGTCATCGGAATTGGCGGGGTAGCCAGAAAATCACCGTTCATTATGCAGACATTGGCCAACGTTCTGAATATGCCGATTGTTGTAGCTGCATCTGATCAGGCTCCGGCCTTAGGAGCAGCTATTTATGCGGCAGTTTCGGCAGGCATTTACCCGAATGTTCAGGAAGCAAGCCGGAAAATGGGTTCCGATTTCGAAGCAGAATATTTCCCTCAGGCAGATCAGGTGGAGAAATACGCAGAATTGATGAATCAATATCAGATCCTCGCCGACTTTACCGAAAACAACATCAAAGCAAAAAAGAAATTAATCGTTGGCAGCTTATAGTTGACAGCAATTTTCGGATTTAGGAGCTCCGTAGGAGCGCACTGTTAATAGACAATCATAATGTCCATACACATGAAGCCTCGTAGAGGCGCTCTGTTAATAGCCAATCACAATGTCAATACGCATTAAGCCTCGTAGAGGCGACCTGTTAAATAAATTATTAGAAACCTTAAACAATTATTTTTATGGCAGCTTTATCCGTCTTCCGCTCCCAATCTTTTTGCCAATGCTTTTCCACCAGCAAAAAAGGATTTCCGCTCAACCCGGGCTGCGTGCAATTCAACGTTAAAAGCCTTGTCAAGGCTTACGAAAACCAGTAGAACGGGCTTAACCCGAAGCAGCACCTGTAATTTTTAAACAATTTAATCTTTTAATCATTTAATAAAATAAAAAATGAGCATTTATAAAGAACTTCAAAGAGAATGTTACGAGGCCAATATGCAGCTGGATGCCTTGAAGCTTGTCGTTTATACATTCGGAAACGTGAGTGCCGTTGACCGTGAAAAAGGAATTTTTGCCATCAAGCCAAGCGGTGTTCCTTATGAGATTCTAAAGCCTGAAGATATTGTTATTCTGGATTATGAAGCTAATGTTGTACAAGGGAAATTAAGACCATCATCAGACACAAAAACTCACGCTTACCTCTACAAAAACTGGGAAAATATTGGCGGAATTTCTCATACGCATGCCATTTATTCCGTAGCCTGGGCACAGGCACAGATGGATATTCCGATTTTCGGAACCACACATGCAGATCATTTAACGGCAGATATTCCCTGCGCACCGCCGATGCGCGATGATTTAATTGAAGGGAATTACGAGTACAATACCGGAATTCAGATTTTGGATTGTTTTAAGGAAAAAGAACTGTCTTACGAAGAAGTAGAAATGGTTCTTATTGGAAATCATGGACCATTCACCTGGGGTAAAAACGCTGATAAAGCCGTTTACAACAGCAAAGTTCTGGAAACTATTGCAGAAATGGCGTATCGTACAAGACAAATCAATCCTGACGCACCACGCCTGAAAGATGCTCTCATCAAAAAACACTACGAACGCAAACACGGTAAAAATGCCTATTATGGACAGTAAATAGCTTCTGATAAGTTAGCGCTAGCAAAACCTAACAGGTTTTTAAAACCTGTTAGGTTTGAAGAAAAATACTCAATATCCACAAGGCAAAATCTGTGGAATAAATAAAAATAATTAATTATCAATTATCAATTATCAATTATCAATTATCAATTACAATATGTTAACACCTCTCAATACAAAAGAAATCTGGTTCATCACCGGAAGCCAGCATTTATACGGACCTGAAACATTGGCTCAGGTTGCAGAACATTCACAGAAAATTGTTGAAGCCTTTAATCAGTCTTCATTAATTCCTGTAAAAGTCATTATTAAACCAACCGTAAAATCAACAGAAGAAATTTTTGAGACACTAACGGCTGCCAATCATGCAGAAAACTGCATCGGAATTGTAACCTGGATGCACACGTTTTCGCCTGCAAAAATGTGGATCCGCGGATTGACAGCTTTACAAAAGCCAATGCTGCATTTGCATACACAGTTCAATCAGGATATTCCTTGGTCTACGATGGATATGGATTTTATGAACCTGAATCAGGCCGCTCACGGGGACCGTGAATTCGGGTTTATGGTAAGCCGCCTCCGCAAAAACCGAAAAATTGTTGTCGGACATTGGGCTGAGGAAAGAGTTCAGAAACAAATCGGTGACTGGAGCCGTGTTGCAGCAGGCTGGGACGATTGGCAGGGCGCAAAATTTGCCCGTTTTGGAGACAATATGAGATATGTTGCCGTTACAGATGGTGACAAAGTAGAAGCAGAAACAAAATTCGGATTTTCGGTAAACACCTGGGGAATCGGTGATTTGGTTGCCGTTGTCAATTCCATTGGTGATGGCGAAGTGAAAACTTTAATGGAAGAATATGAAGCCACTTACAAGATGGCAGAGTCTCTTCTATCCGGGGGAAGCAACAGGAAATCACTTGAAGCAGCGGCAAGAATAGAATTAGGTTTAGAGAAATTTTTAAAAGATGGAGATTTCAAAGGTTTTTCGGATACTTTCGAAGATCTTCACGGTCTGGAGCAGCTTCCCGGAATTGCCGTTCAGAGGTTGATGGAAAAAGGGTACGGTTTTGCCGGAGAAGGCGACTGGAAAACAGCAGCATTAGTCCGTGCCATGAAAACAATGGGGCAGGGTCTGCAAGGCGGAAATGCCTTTATGGAAGATTATACTTACCATCTCAATCCTTCAAATCCTTCAGTTTTGGGCTCTCATATGCTGGAAGTTGATCCTGTTTTAGCGGTCGATAAGCCATCTTGTGAAATTCATCCGTTGGGAATCGGTGGCAAGGCAGATCCTGTCCGTCTGGTTTTCAATTCAAGAGGAAATATCGATTCTCTGAACGCCGCTTTAATGGATTTCGGGAATCATTTCAGGCTGTTAATCAATAAAACAAAAGCATTGGAAATCACAGAAGAATTACCAAAACTTCCTGTGGCAAGAGTTCTTTGGAAGCCGCTTCCGGATTTGTACACGGCTGCAGAAGCGTGGATTTTGGCTGGTGGAGCGCATCATACGTGCTATAGTGAGAATATCAGTGCTGAACAGCTGGAAGATTTTGCTGAAATGGCAGACATTGAGTCATTGGTTATTGATGAAAATACAAAAATCCGTGATTTTAAGAACAATCTTCGCTGGAATGAAATTTATTATCGCTAATCTTGCAAAATCATTCAAACTATGAAAATAATAAACTACAATCTGATTATTATTGCGCTTTTGTTTGTTGTTGGATGCAGCAAAAAAGAAAATAATAACCAGTCTCAAAAAGAAAATATGGAAAATATACAGGTTTCAGACTACGGAGTGACGGCAAAAGACGATTCCATTAAAAAATATACATTAACCAATAAAAACGGGATGAAAGTGGAGGTCATCAATTTCGGTGGAATTATTACTTCACTCACGGCTCCCGACAAAAACGGGAAATATGAAGATGTCGTTTTAGGATTTACAAAACCTGAAGATTATTTTAATGGAAACCCTTATTATTTCGGAGCTTTAATTGGCCGTTATGGGAACAGAATTGCCAATGCAAAATTTACTCTGGAAGGCAAAACCTACGATATTGATAAAAATGACGGACCGAATAGTCTTCACGGTGGAAAAGAAGGCTTTCATACCAAATTCTGGAACATTGAATCGGTAAAAGATGCGAAATTTCCAACTTTAAAGCTGACTTACACCAGCGCAGACGGCGAAGAAGGCTATCCTGGAAAATTGTCTGTAACGGTTTTATATACATTGACAGACGACAATGCTTTGGAGATTTCTTACGAAGCAACGACAGATAAAGCAACGGTTGTTAATCTTACACAACATTCATACTTCAATCTTTCAGGGAATTTCGCAAAAACGATTACCGACCACGAATTGCAAATTAACGCAGATAAATTTTTACCTGTTAATGAAACATTGATTCCTACAGGCGAACAGAAAGCGGTAAAAGGAAGTCCGTTTGATTTTACCGTTTCAAAACCAATCGGGAAAGACATCAATTCAGATGATGACCAGCTGAAAAAAGGAAAAGGCTACGACCACAACTGGATCCTGAATGGAAGCGGGATGAGAAACATCGCCAAAGTATACCATCCGCAATCAGGAAGAGTGATGGAGGTTCTTACCGATGAGCCGGGCGTTCAGTTCTATTCAGGAAATTTTCTTGATGGAAAATTTGACACTAAAACCGGTGGGAAAAATGAATTCCGAACAGGTTTTTGCTTAGAAACCCAGCATTTCCCGGATTCTCCGAATCAACCTTCCTTTCCTTCAACAGAACTGAAGCCGGGACAAAAATATCAGACTAAAACGATTTATAAATTCTCAGTTAAAAAATAAATTATGGGAAACTTAGCAACAATTGATATCATCATATTTCTTGTTTATTTTGTGGTGGTAGCCGGTTACGGAATTTGGATTTACAACAGGAAAAAGTCCGCAGCCACGGGCAGTAAAGATTATTTTCTGGCCGAAGGTTCACTCACCTGGTGGGCCATTGGAGCCAGTCTGATTGCATCCAACATTTCGGCAGAACAGTTTATAGGAATGAGTGGCGAAGGTTTCTTCGTAGGAATTGCCGTTGCAGCCTATGAATGGATTGCAGCAATTGCACTGATTATCATCGCCGTTTGGTTTATTCCGATTTACCTTAAAAATAAAATTTACACAATGCCCCAATTCCTGGAAACCCGTTACAACAAATCGGTTTCTTTGATTATGGCGGTTTTTTGGCTGTTTCTCTATATAATTGTCAATCTTACCTCAATTCTTTATCTAGGAGCTTTGGCAATCGATACTTTGCTGGGAGGAGATAATCTTCATATCATCATGGTTGGATTACTTCTGATGGCTTTGCTGATTGGTTTAGGCGGAATGAAAGTAATCGGGTACACCGATGTTATTCAGGTGGCAGTTTTGATTATCGGAGGTTTTGCAACAGTTTATATGGCTCTTCAGATTGTTGACCAGAGAATCAACGGAGCGGCTGTAGGAAATGCTTTTGCCGGTTTTCAGACCTTAATGAATGAAGCACCACAGCATTTTAAATTAATTCTTGACAAACCAACGACCACTACAACCACTTTAGCAATGCCGGAAAATCTGATTGTTCAAAAATATGTGGTTTTACCGGGCCTGGCGATGTATTTTGCAGGACAGTGGATTGTCAATCTGAATTATTGGGGATGCAACCAGTACATCACGCAACGTGCTTTGGGCGCTGATTTGAAAACAGCAAGAACCGGGATTTTATTCGCAGGATTTCTGAAATTATTTATGCCGATTATCGTTATGCTTCCGGGAATTGCAGCTTATGTTTTATATACAAAAGGACATTTGCCGGGCTTCAATGGAGTAAAAGACGGCGCCTACTCAGCCATTCTAGGATTTTTACCTTCCGGTCTCAAAGGTTTGGCGGTGGCAGCTCTTACTGCAGCAATTGTAGCATCTCTGGCAGGAAAAGTAAACAGTATTTCGACGATTTTCACTTTAGATATCTATAAAAAATACCTGAAAGCAGATGCGACTGAAATCGAGATGGTAAGAACAGGACGATGGGCAATTATTATTGCAATGGCTGTTGCTCTGGCATTTACATGGACGGATGTTCTGGGAATCGGCGGAGAAGGAGGTTTTACATTTATCCAGAAATATACCGGATTTATCAGTCCTGGGGTTTTTGCAATGTTCCTTTTGGGAATGTTCTGGAAAAGAACGACAGGAACGGCAGCTTTAGTCGGCGTTCTTCTGGGATTTTTACTGGCGATTTTCTTCAACAGTTTTGCAGTCGGTATTTTCGGAAAAGAAACTTGGTTGTACACTGCTTTTACCTATGAAAAATTAGAAAATGGAGTGGTTCACACGATTACAGAAATTCCGTTTCTGATTAATATGGGATGGTCATTCTTTATCACAGTTGTCGTAATGGTAATGATAAGTTTGGCAGGCCCGAAAGTAAATCCGAAAGCTTTCGCTATAGATGCAACGATGTTTAAAGTAGATAACAGAACTTTGATTATGATTGTAGTAACAGTTCTTTTACTGACCGCACTTTACGTGAGATTTTGGTAATTTAAAAATAGTTAAAAATAGGATGTCGTTATTGGCGTCCTATTTTTTAAGTTTATTTAAACTAATTGAAAATTTAACCACAAAAGATACAAAAGCTATTATTGAACTATTTAAAGTTTTACTATTTTGAAAACAAAAGCCTGCAAAAGAATAAAATCAAAGATTTTTTTAACTTATGGGTTCTTATTTCAGTTTAGTAGTGAACTTAAATAACCAATGTGTTAGATCTTTTGTCTCTTTTGTGGTTAAAATAAAAGTTTAAACAACGTTCTTTGTTAAGAATTCTAATGATTTTGTAATTTTAAATAAAGTTTTGAGAAAATATCTCCTTTTTATCGATACCGAAACAACAGCAATCCCGAAACGATGGGATCTGCCGTATTCCGAAACTGACAACTGGCCTTCAGCAGTTCAGGTTTCGTGGATCTTGTATGCTGAAAACGGCAGGGAAATTAAAAGAGAAAATTTTTATATTGATGCTGAAGATTTGAAAATCAGTGCATCGTCATTCAGAGTCCACGGAATTACCAAGGAATTTTTAAGCAGAAATGGCAAAGGAAGAAAGTTTGTGCTGCAAAAGCTTTCAGAAGACATTCAGCAATATTATCCGCTGATTACAGGACATTTCACAGAATTCGATATTCATACGCTGAGTTGCGATTTTTACAGGGCAGGCCTGGAAAACCCTTTTCATCAGAGTTATTTTTACTGCACGATGCTAAAAAGCAAAGATTATATTTTAAATCCTAAAGCTGATTATTTTCGTTTGCCACAACTTTACAATTTCCTTTTTAATGAAAAGATGGAACGTTCCCACGATGCTATGATTGATGCGGAAATGACAGCAAAATGTTTTTTTGAAATTCGTTCCCGTGGAGAAATTTCGGAAAATGAGCTTCATAAAATTCATCATGAAATAGAGTCTAAATTAAAATTTTTAACAGATAAAATGAAATAATCATGACGGAAGAAAAAATTATTTCACTATTAAAAATAACAGAGCCTTTTCATCTTTTACCCGAAACGGTTCTTGCTGAAATCTCTGAAACACTTATTAAAACCGAGTTCTCCAAAGATACGCTGGTTTACCGTCAGGAAGTGACCGAGATGACAGGTGTAGATATTATTTCATCGGGAGAATATGAAACTTTCTTTTTCGATGCTGCTGAAAATAAAAGATGTTTGACGAAACATCACTCTCCTTACTGTTTTGGCGGAATTTCGGTGGTTTTGAACAGAGTTCGTGCGCTGAAATCTGCCATAGCCAAAAAAGGAACTGTGGTTTACACTTTACCCAGAAAAGAATTTTATGAATTGTGTAATGCATACGAAGATTTTTTTCATTATTTTACTTCAGATTTCGGTAAAAGGATGCTGGATGAAGAGTTTTCACACTTTGTAAAAACACCTGCAACTTTCGAAGAAAGTTATTTTGCAGCCGACCAGCTGTATTCCAGGAAAATTGAAGGTATTGCTTACAAAAGTATTGTTTCCTGCGAAGAAAATACACCCGTTTTTGAAGCTGCCAAACTGATGGCCGCCAATAAAGTAAGCTGTATTTTTATCAAAAAATCGGGGAGTGACGAGATTATCGGTTATGCTACTGATATTACCTTACGGGATAACGTGATTGCCCGTTGTCTGGATCCAAGAACAGCCATTTTGGAGGTAATGGATAATCCGATTGTCAGTATTTCCAGTGATGCCTATTTATATGAGGCGGTTCTGATGATGTTCAAAACCAAATCAAGATATCTTTTGGTGAAGAATAAAGAAGAATATGTTGGTTTTCTAAGCAGAAACCGTTTGCTGAGTGAGCAGGCGCAAAGCCCGCTGGTGTTCATCCAGTCTGTAAAGCAGGCAGAAAACACCGAAGAGCTTCGTAAAAAATGGAAGCAGGTTCCGGATATTATCAGTCAGCTTTTGGGAAGAGGGGTGCACGGTGAAATTGCCAGTCAGGTCATTACCACGATTGCCGACACGATAACCGGAAAAGTGATAGAGAAAGTGATAAAGGAAATAGGGAAACCGCCTGCAAAATTTGCCTTTATTGTTACCGGAAGCGAAGGAAGAAAAGAGCAGACGCTGAGCACCGATCAGGACAACGGAATCATTTACGAAGACAAAGCCAATGTACAGCGGGAAATGGTGCGGGAATATTTTCTGGATTTTGCTAAAAAAGTTTCAGATGACCTCAATACGATTGGTTTTGAATATTGCAAAGGTGGTTTTATGGCAAGTAATCCGAAATGGACCCATTCTCTTTCTCACTGGAAAAGAAATTATGTCCAATGGATTGAAGAATCAGTCCCGGAAAATGCAATGAAATTTTCCACTTTTTTTGATTTCCGTTTTATTTACGGTGACGAAAATATTGTACATGAGCTGAAAGAATTTATCAAAGAAAAACTGGTTTCACCCAATCAGCTGTTTTTTGTGCATATCGCCAAAAATGCGCTTCAATATGAACCTCCTCTTACTTTTTTCAAAAAAATAAAGACTCAGACTATTGGAAAATCTGAGGTTTTCGATATCAAAACGGCAATGTCTCCCATTGTAGATCTTGTTCGTGTCTATGCACTGAAAAGTCATCTGGAAATAGAAAATACAGGCGAAAGAATGAAAAAACTGATGGAAATTGGTGTTTTCACACAGCAGCAGTATAACGAAATGCATCAGTCTTATTATTATCTGATGGCGCTTCGGCTGAGAAATCAGGCAAATCAGATTAATATTGATAAAAAGAATCCTGATAACTATATAGAAATCAGCAAGCTGACCAGAATAGAACGGGTGACCTTAATCGAAATTTTCAAGACCATTGCCAATTTCCAACTTGGAATTAAAGTTAAATTTACCGGAAGTTTTTAAGCTTAGATTTTAAACATAAAACCTTCCGAGATTTTCTTATTGTATTTTTCCTCATCAAAAGTATAAAGGTAAGACCCTTTTTTAGATGAGCTCATATCTTTATCGTTGGTTTTTACCAGAACATCCAAAGCATTTATTTTGCTGGTGAAATTTCGCTTGTCATATTTTTCATCAAAGATCGCTTCATAAAGATTCTGAAGATCCTTCATCGTGAATTTTTCAGGCAGCAGTTCAAAACCAATAGGTCTTGTCGTTGCTCTTCTTCTCAGTCTCAGAACAGCATCTTTTACCATTGCATTATGGTCGAAAATAAGTTCAGGATGATCTTTCAGATCAAACCATTTGGCGCTGTATTTTTCATTAATTTGAATGTTATCCTGAATATTAATTAAAGCATAATATGAAATCGACATAATTCTGGCGGTCGGCTCACGGTCAATTTCTGTGTAAGTGTTCAGTTGCTCGAGATATATGTTTTCAAGCCCGGTCAATGCATTCAGGACACGATTGGCAGCTTGGTCGGAACTTTCTTTATCATCAATAAAACCACCCATAAGAGACCATTCTCCTTTCTTTGGCTCAAAATTTCTTTGTACCAGAAGAATTTTCAGGTTATCTCCGTCAAAACCGAAAATAATACAGTCAACTGCCACAAAATGTTTAGGATAATTAAGATAATTTTCTTCCATCAAAAAATGATTTTATACAAAGTTAAAATTTTTAAGGTAGATTATAATATGAAAAGTAAATAAATGTATCTTTCACACTTTATTTTTACTTTTTTAATTCTTTTTTGAAAATTAATTAGTTTGGGCGGCCTTTTGGAGAATTATTTTTATCATTTAAGCGATTTATTTGCCGAAAATACTATGAATCCTATATGAATTAAATGTTAAAAATATGTTAAAATTTAGATATATGTTTTCATTAAAATTTTTATAAGGGATGTTATTTAAATACGATAAGTCCAGGTATAAATTTCACATGTCTTTTATGAACAAACGAGATTTATTTTGATAATGACGAAATTACATTTATTTAATTGATATTCTATTGTTTGCCTATTCTTGTTTTTTATGATAAGGTAGAGATTTTTGAAGCTTTTTTCTCCATCTTCAAAATGTTTTTTTTACATGTATTATTTCAAAATGATGAAAATTGTTTGTTATCTAGTTACTTTCTATTATTTTAGAAATGTAGAAATAACATTTATTAATGAACAAAAAATCACTGATATTATTTTTAAGCTTTACTACAATGGCTTTCGGGCAGGTAAAGAAAAATGTTAGCTACTTTCCGCTCAACAGGGTTCATTTATCCGAAAGTGTTTTCAGCAGAGCAATGCAGACAGATGAGAAGTATATTCTGTCGATGGATGTTGACCGTCTTCTTGCTCCATATCTGAAAGAAGCAGGATTAAAGCCCAAAAAAGAAAATTATCCCAACTGGGAAAATACAGGACTGGACGGTCATATCGGGGGTCACTACATTTCTGCTTTGGCATTGATGTATGCTTCAACAGGCGATCCAAAAATAAAGCAACGTTTGGATTATATGATTGATGAATTGGAACGCTGCCAGAATCTTTCAGGAAACGGCTATCTATCGGGTGTTCCGAATGGAAAAAAAGCCTGGAAAGAAGTTGCTGACGGAAATATTCGTGCCGCAACTTTCGGTTTGAATGACCGCTGGGTTCCGCTGTATAATATTCATAAAATATATTCAGGTTTACGCGATGCCTATTGGTATGCAGATAGTGAGAAAGCAAAAAAGATGCTGATAAAACTCACAGATTGGATGGCTGATGAAGTTTACAGACTTTCCGATGCTCAGATTCAGGAAATGCTTCGCAGTGAGCATGGCGGCCTGAATGAAGTTTTTGCTGATGTTTACGACATTACAAAAAATCCGAAATATCTGAAACTTGCCCATCGTTTTTCACATCTTGCCATTTTGAACCCACTGTTGAATGGTGAAGACAAGCTGACGGGAATTCACGCCAATACACAGATTCCAAAAGTGATTGGTTTTAAGCGTATTGCAGATTTGGAAAATAATAAAGAATGGAGCAACGCCGCCGATTTTTTCTGGATGAATGTTACGCAAAAACGCTCAGCAATTATCGGAGGAAACAGTGTGAGTGAGCATTTTAACCCAATCAATGATTTCAGTGGAATGATTAAAAGTATCGAAGGTCCTGAAACCTGCAATACCTATAATATGCTGAAGCTCTCCAAAGCATTGTATGCGACCAATCCAAAATCATCTTACATGGATTACTACGAAAAAGCTTTATACAACCATATTCTTTCCACGCAAAATCCAGAGAAAGGCGGTTTTGTCTATTTCACACCAATGCGTCCCGGTCATTACAGGGTTTATTCCCAGCCGGAGACCAGCTTCTGGTGCTGCGTAGGCTCAGGAATGGAGAATCATGCCAAATATGGCGAAATGATTTATGCATATTCTGAAGAAGATCTGTACGTGAATCTTTTTATTCCTTCTGTTTTAAAATGGTCTGAAAAGAAAATGGTTCTGAGACAGGAAAATAATTTCCCGGAATCAGCATCTACAAAACTTATCTTCGATGTTGCTTCAAAATCAAATATAAATTTAAAATTAAGAGCCCCGGAATGGGCGAAAGCTTCTGAAATCAACATTTCAGTCAATGGTAAAAATATAAATGTGTCTGTTGATGCAGAAGGCTATTTTACCATCAAAAGAAAATGGGAAAAAGGCGATGTTATCGAAATGAAAATGCCAATGCATCTTTCCGCAGAACGGCTTCCGGATCATTCTGATTACTTCGCATTTAAATATGGCCCGATTGTTTTAGCTGCCAAATACGGGAAAGAAAATCAGGACGGACTTTTCGCCGATGACAGCAGAGGCGGACATATCGCGCACGGACCGCAGATTCCATTGAATGAAATTCCTACCATTTTGGGTGGTTCAACGTCAGTTTTAAGCCATTTGGAGACCGTTAACGGAAAAGATTTGACCTTCAAACTCAAAGGTTTGTATCCTCAGACTCAATTCAGTAACGGATTAGAACTGGTTCCATTTTACAAAATTCAGGAAGAACGCTACATTATTTATTTTCCGCAGGCGAATCAGGATAAAATTGAAATGATTCAGAAACAAAAAGCCAAAGAAGAAGAGGAAATCAGAAAGCTTGATAATATTACTACTGATAAAATTCAATTAGGCAAACAACAGCCGGAATCTGACCATAATTTTGACAGCAAAGATTCCAACACAGGTTATATGGAAGACCGTCATTTCCGTGAGGCGAAAGGCTGGTTCAGCTATCAGATGAGAAACAAAGATAAAAATGCAAAATATCTTTATCTTCTTTATTTCGATGCCAATAACAACCGAACGTTGAATACAGAAATTAATGGAGTAATAGTGATTTCTAAAAATTTCGACGGAAAATCGGGCAGCTCTCCAAAGTCATTATTAATCCCAATTCCTGAATCTGAAAGTAGGAAAGAAATTCTTAATGTAAAATTTAATACAAATGAAAAATCGATTACCCCGAAAATCATCGAGGTAAGATTACTGACTCAAATGCCAGATAAAAACTAACAGCCTTGTCAAGGTTCTAAACCTTGACAAGGCTAATAAAAATATTTTCAGCCAATATGAAAAATAAACTCAAAATTTTAAGCTTACTTCTCTGCACATTCTGTATTTTCATGGAAGCTAAAATCAAGCTTCCCACATTGGTTTCAGACGGAATGGTTTTGCAGAGAAATCAAAAACTGAATGTCTGGGGAAAAGCCGATGCCGGAGAAAAAGTTGAAATTAAATTCCTCAACAAAAAATACAATACAACCGCCGATCCAACCGGGAACTGGAAAATCATGCTTCCAGAGCAGAAAGCCGGAGGTCCATACACAATGACTATCAATGAAATTACATTAAAAGATATTCTCATCGGTGACGTTTGGCTGGCTTCCGGACAATCAAATATGGAACTGCCGATGCGCAGACTGACTCCGCTTTATGCAGATGAAATAAAAAATGCGAATAATCAGAATATCAGATTTTTCACGGTTCCACAAAAATATAATTTTAAATCGCCTCAAACTGAGCTTGATGGTGGAAAATGGGAAGTTACAAACCCGCAGACCATTCTTAATTTCTCCGGAGTTGCCTATTTTTTCGCAAAACAGCTGAGTGAAAAAAATAAAGTTGCTGTTGGTATTATCCACGCAAGTTTGGGCGGTTCGCCGATTCAGGCCTGGATGGATGAGAATTCACTGAAAAAATATCCCGAATATCTGGACGAAGCCCAAAAATGGCAGAATGATGAGTTGATAAAATCTACAGAATCTAACGAACAGGCATTGAGCAAGGCGTGGTACGCAGAACTCGACCAGAGTGATATCGGACTGAATCAGCAATGGGAAAACTTCGACCTGAATGATTCTGAATGGAAAAAAATGAATATTCCCGGTTCGTGGGAAGATAAAGAAGGTTCTTTCGAAGGTTCTGTATGGTTTAGAAAAGAAATTAATTTACCTAAAAATCAGGCTGGAAAAGGCGCATTTTTAAATTTAGGAAGAATAAAAGATGCCGATGTTACGTATATTAACGGCGTAAAAGTAGGAAATGTAACCTACGAATACCCGCCCCGCTGGTACAATATTCCGGCAGGTGTTTTAAAAGAAGGGAAAAACGTTATCTCTGTAAGGGTTACAAACGGAAGCGGAAAAGGCCAGCTCATTGCCGACAAACCGTATTATCTTGAAATTGACGGACAAAAAATTGACTTAAAAACCGAATGGAAATATAAAATCGGTGCCAAAATGGAAAAAATGGCTCCCGGACAGACTTTTATCCGTTGGAAACCTACGGGATTGTATAATGCAATGATCAACCCTTTAATCAATTATAATATCAAAGGAGCAATTTGGTATCAGGGAGAAAGCAACACCGGAAAACCAAAAGAATACGGAGATCTGCTGACTACTATGATTCTGGATTGGCGAAACAAATGGAACCGGAAAGATATGCCGTTTTTCACCGTACAGCTGGCTAATTTTATGGAACCGAAAACCCAGCCTGTGGAAAGCAATTGGGCAGAGCTGAGAGACCAGCAGCGCCAGGTTTCGCTGAAAGTTCCGAACACCGGACTTGCCGTAATTATTGACATAGGAGAGTGGAATGATATTCACCCTTTAAACAAAAAATCGGTTGGAGACCGATTAGCTTTACAGGCATTGAAAGTTGCTGACAAGAAAAATATTATCGCAGACGGACCGGTGTATCAGTCGATGAAAGTGGAAGGAAATAAAATTATTCTCTCTTTCAAACCAGGAACGGATGATTTTGAAAATGTTTCAGAACTGAAAGGTTTTGCCATCAAAGCAAAAGACGGAAATTATCAATGGGCAAAAGCTAAAATCGAAGGCAAGAAAATCATCGTCTGGAATGATACTGTTTCAAATCCTGTTTCAGTAAGATACGACTGGGCAGACAATCCCGACGGAAACCTCAGAAACAAATCCGGGCTTCCCGCTTCACCATTTACTACAGAATAATCAATTATCATTTATCAATTATAAACTATTAAAATGAACAACTCATCCCAAAAAATATCCGTCGTTGAGAAAATCGGCTACAGCTTAGGAGATTTAGCGGCCAATTTGGTATTCCAGACTCTGGTAACGTATTTAGCTTATTTCTACACAGATATTTACGGATTAAAACCGGAAGATGCTTCTATCATTACCCTCACCGTCGGATTATTGGCAGGTTTTGTCTTCAATCCCCTGATTGGTGCTCTGGCAGACCGGACACGGACAAAGTGGGGAAAATTCCGTCCGTGGATTTTGCTCACTGCCATTCCATTGGGGGCAGCGGCACTTTTGGCATTCAGTACCCCTGATTTTTCGTATAAAGGAAAAATGATTTACGCGGCAATCACTTATTCTGTGTTACTGTTGCTTTATGCAGCCAATAATTTACCTTATGCTGCTTTAAGTGGCGTAATCACAGGCGATATGAGTGAACGCAACAGCATTTCTTCTTACCGTTTTGTTGCCGTAATGTTTGCACAGTTTTTCGTTCAGGTATTTATGCTGCCGATTATTTTATCTGCGGGGCACGGAGATAAAGCAGCCGGAATAGAAGTGGTAATGACCTGGCTGGCGATTATAGGAACACTCATGTTACTGATAACGTTTTTTACAACCAAAGAAAGAGTGGTTCCAAAACCGGAACAGGAATCGACCTTGGGTGCTGATTTAAAAGATTTAAAGAAAAATAAGCCGTGGATCATCATGTTGATCGTTACAGCATTGATTTTCATTACACTGGCAATGAAAGGTGGTTCGTATGTGTATTATTTCAATAATTATGTGGATGAAGCTTCTCTTCAGCAGTTTATATCACCGATTACCAATTTCTTCAATTCTATCGGGATGAACTTTTTTGGTGAAGATCCGCGTTCAGCAGGTTTCGGGCTTTTCAATGCGGGCGGAATCATTATGATGATTGTCGGGATTACTTTTTCCAAAAGATTTGCAGACAAATACGGCAAAAAAGATGCGTTTATTGCTTCGTTATTTATTTCAACTTTATTTGTGCTGGCATTTATATTTTATCCGCCAAAATCGGTTGGATTGATGTTCCTTTCTCAGATTTTACACGGTTTCTTTTACGGGATCGGAACGCCTTTGCTTTGGGCAATGATTGCCGATGTCGCAGACTATTCGGAATGGAAGAACAACCGAAGAGCAACCGCCATTATTTTTTCGGCAATGATGGTTGGCCTGAAGGTAGGTTTAAGCATCGGAAGCTCATTAGTAGCTTATATCATTGGCCAGTACGGGTATATTTCGTCAGAAGGTGCAATGAGTGTTGTTCAGCCGGAAACAGTTTCCGCGGGAGCAAAAATGTTGGTCAGCGTATTTCCGTCCATTCCGTTCTTTTTAGCGTGTGGATTGTTGATGTTTTACGAAATCAACAAAAAAATGGAAATCAAAATCGAACAAGAGCTTAAAGAAAGAAGAAAATAACTGATCAGATATAATTTTTTGGGCAGCTTAATCCGTCTTCCACTCCCGCTTTTTTGCTCGTTCCTCGCAAAAAGAGCTCCGTTCAAGCCGGGCTGCGTGCAATTCGGGCGTATTAAAAAAGCCTTGTCAAGGTTCGAAACCTTGACAAGGCTGATTGAAAATCAAATAAAATCTTATGAAAAAAATAGCAGCATTATTAGGAATTTTAACCTTGACCGTCTCATGCAAAACAGCAGGTACAGCAGCTTCTGATGCCACCCTGAAAAGTGCATTCAAAAATAAATTCTATATCGGGACAGCAATGAGTCTTCCGCAGATTCACGAAACTGAGGTGAGATCTGTTGAGATCATTAAAAAACAGTTCAGCTCCATTGTTGCGGAAAACTGTATGAAATCAATGTTTCTGCAACCGCAGGAAGGGAAATTCTTCTTTGATGATGCCGATAAATTCGTTGCTTTCGGAGAGAAAAACAAAATGTTCATCATCGGTCATACGTTGATTTGGCATTCTCAGTTACCCAAATGGTTTTTCGTAGATAAAGACGGAAAAGACGTTTCAGCGGAAGTCCTTAAACAAAGAATGAAAAATCATATCACCACGGTGGTAACCAGATACAAAGGCCGCGTAAAAGGTTGGGATGTGGTTAACGAGGCCATTATGGAGGACGGTTCTTACCGTAAAAGCAAATTTTACGAAATCCTTGGCGAAGAATTTATCCCCCTGGCTTTTCAGTATGCTCAGGAAGCGGATCCGAATGCAGAATTGTATTACAATGATTATAACGAATGGTATTCCGGAAAAGTTCAGACCGTCAGCAAAATGGTTCAAAACCTGAAATCCAGAGGAATCCGCATCGATGGTGTCGGGATGCAGACCCATGTGGGTCTCGATACACCAACACTTGACGAATATGAAAAAGCAATTGCAGCCTACGCAGCAAACGGTGTAAAAGTGAATGTTACTGAAATGGAGATCAGCGCACTTCCTTCACCGTGGGGAACTTCAGCCAACGTTTCCGATACCGTGGAATATCAGGCCAAAATGAATCCTTATACCAAAGGTCTTCCCGAAAACGTAAAAACAGCATGGGAAAACCGCTATCTGGATTTTTTCAGATTATTCCTGAAACATCAGGATAAAATCAGAAGAGTGACATTGTGGGGCACTACCGATGCGCAATCCTGGAAAAACGATTTTCCGGTAAAAGGCAGAACCGATTATCCGTTACTTTTCGACCGTAATGATCAGACAAAACCTGTGGTGGAAAAAATCATTCAGCTAACAAAAGAAAAATAATACCCCTCAAAACCTAAGGTTTAAACAGATTAAGAAAATGTTTATCTCGCAGATTTGGCAGATCAAGTAGATTCTTCAGTTAAATGATCTACGAGAGATTCAATTTAATTTAATGAAATTTATTATCTATCAGTTTATTATCTAAATATCTATATTAAAACAATGAAAAAAGCAAAATATCTATTCCCGAAAGATTATATGGCAGACCCTTCCGTACACGTTTTTGAAGGCAAACTGTACATCTACCCGTCACACGACTGGGAAAGCGGAATGGAAGAAAATGACAACGGCGACCATTTTGATATGAATGATTATCACGTTTTTTCTTTAGACGACGTTGAAAACGGTGAGATTACTGATCACGGTGTTGTCCTTTCGGTAAAAGATATTCCCTGGTCGGGAAGACAGCTGTGGGATTGCGATGTAGCGTATAGAAATGGCAAATATTATATGTATTTTCCTTTAAAAGATAAAAATGACATCTTCAGAATCGGTGTTGCCGTGAGCGATAAACCTTACGGGCCATTCGTTCCGGAGAAACATCCGATGATGGGAAGTTACAGCATCGATCCCTGTATTTTCGAAGAAAACGGAAAACATTATATGTATTTCGGCGGAATCTGGGGTGGGCAATTACAACGTTACAGAAACAACAAGGCTCTGGAATCTGCGATTCTTCCTAATGAAAATGAACCGGCAATTCCTTCAAAGGTTGCTGTTTTGAGCGATGATATGCTGGAATTCGGGGAAGAGCCTAAAGACGTTCTGATTCTTGACGAAAACGGAAGTCCTTTACTTCACGGCGACAAACACCGCTTTTTTGAGGCTTCGTGGATGCATAAATACAACGGTAAATATTATTTTTCATACTCTACCGGCGACACCCATTTGATATGTTATGCAACGGGCGACAATCCTTACGGGCCATTTACTTTTCAGGGAGAGATTCTGACGCCTGTCGTTGGATGGACAACCCATCACAGTATGGTGGAGTTTAAAGGGAAATGGTATCTGTTCTTCCATGATTGTGTTCCGAGCGAAGGAAAAACATGGCTCAGAAGCATGAAAGTCATTGAACTTGAATATGACATAGATGGTAAAATTAAAACCATTGAAGGTCTAGAGGGATAATCAATAGGAACGGGCAATATCATCCTGAACGGAGTCGAAGGAGCCCGTTTAAAATGCAATATGCAATTTGGCTTAGCCAAAACTTAATAAATTTGAAACATTTACCAATGCAAAATTTCCGATTATACATCCTATTATTTTTAATGATTCCGTTAACGGTTTTGGCTGAGGACGGAAGTCAGCTTTGGCTTCGGTTTCCGGCGAAGAATGGAGTTTCAGCAGATAAAATTATCGTCAAAGGAAACAGTCCGACGTTGAATATTGCCAAAAAAGAATTGATGAATCATTGGCAGGGCCAGGAAATTGAACTGCGCACGGATAAATCATTAAAAAATTTGAAAGGCGGTTATACGATAAAATCGGTTCAGAACAAATTGGTTATTTCTGCTGAAAAAGAGATCGGATTGCTTTACGGAGTCTATCATATTTTACGATTGCAGCAGACAAAATCAGCGGTAACAAATCTTAATATTACTGAAAAGCCTTCGTATGATGTCAGAATTCTCAACCATTGGGATAATCTGGACGGAACTATTGAGCGTGGGTACGCGGGACATTCGCTTTGGAAATGGGAAGATTTACCCAAAACAATTTCGCCCAGATATGAAGAATATGCAAGAGCCAACGCTTCGGTTGGAATTAATGCGGCTGTTCTCAACAATGTGAATGCCTCTCCGAATATGCTCAGGAAAGACTATCTGGAAAAAGTAAAAGTCCTGGCAGACATTTTCAGGCCTTACGGAATCAAAGTCTATCTTTCCGTTAATTTTTCATCGCCAAAAGTTTTAGGCGGGCTGGAAAATTCCGATCCTTTGAACAAAGATGTTCAGAGATGGTGGAAAGATAAAGCTTCCGAAATTTATAAATTAATTCCAGATTTCGGAGGATTTTTGGTGAAAGCGAATTCTGAAGGACAACCCGGTCCGCAGGACTACGGTAGAACGCACGCAGACGGCGCCAATATGATGGCGGATGTTCTGAAACCTTATGCCGGAATTGTGATGTGGAGAGCTTTTGTGTATAGTCCAAGTAAAGAAGACCGTGCAAAACAGGCTTACCTGGAATTTGTTCCGCTTGACGGGAAATTCAGAGATAATGTCATCATTCAGATCAAAAACGGACCCGTTGATTTTCAGCCCCGTGAAGCGTTTAATCCACTTTTCGGAGCCTTGAAAAAAACTTCTGAAATGGTTGAATTCCAAATTACCCAGGAGTATTTAGGATTCTCAAATCATCTCGTTTATCTTGCTCCGTTATTTAAGGAAACACTTGACAGCGATACTTATTCCAACGGAAAAGGTTCTACAATTGCTAAAATTACGGACGGAACTTTAAGACCGGCAAAGATTTCGGCTATCTCAGCAGTTTCCAATATTGGGGAAGATAAAAACTGGACGGGACATCATTTTGCGCAAGCTAATTGGTACGCCTTCGGACGTTTGGCCTGGAATCACGATTTGACTTCGGAACAGATTGCCGATGAATGGATTAAAATGACATTTACGGATAATGAAAAATTCATCAATCCTGTAAAAGAAATGATGCTCATTTCAAGGGAAACAGCAGTGGATTATATGATGCCTCTCGGCTTACACCATATTTTCGCAGGTGGACATCATTACGGTCCGGAGCCGTGGGGAGATTACAAAGGCGGAAGACCGGATTGGTCACCAGTATATTACCATCAGGCAAATGCTCAGGGAATCGGTTTTGACAGAACAAAATCAGGAAGTTATGCTGTTTCACAATATTTTCCTCCGTTAAATGAAATCTATGGAAATATCAAAACCTGCCCGGAAAACCTGCTTTTGTGGTTTCATCATGTTCCGTGGGATCATCAGATGAAAGACGGAAAGACTTTGTGGGAAGAATTATCTTACAAATACGATACAGGTGTAAAAAATGTACGCGAATACCAGAAAATATGGGATAAAATGCAGCCTTATGTAGATGAAGAAAGATTTCAAAACGTTCAGTCAAAATTAAAAATTCAGGCAAAAGATGCCGTTTGGTGGAAAGACGCCTGCCTGCTTTATTTCCAGACTTTTTCGAAAATGCCGATTCCTTATGATATTGAGAGACCGGTTCACGAACTTGAAGATTTGAAGAAGATTAAACTGAATATGGGACATCACAATTAAGATTCTTACAACCTAGAAATCACTTGCTTTCTTATTTTCCAGTTTTTATTCTAAAATAGTTAGAGAAAAATTGTACGGATAATTTAATAAGTGTAAATTTAACACTTAAATAATTTTAACAATATATTTTATGAAGTTTTTTATAGACACAGCCAATCTTGCTATGATCGAAGAAGCCAATGCTTTGGGCATTCTGGATGGCGTTACAACCAATCCTTCTTTAATGGCAAAAGAAGGGATTTCCGGAAAGGAAAATATTCTGAATCATTACCTTAAAATCTGCGATATCGTAGATGGCGATGTAAGTGCCGAAGTGATCGGAATTACGTATGATGAAATGATCAAAGAAGGAGAAGAGCTGGCTGCACTGCATCCTCAGATCGTGGTAAAAGTTCCCATCATTAAAGACGGTATCAAGGCAATCAAATATTTTTCCCAAAAAGGAATCCGAACAAATTGTACTTTGATTTTTTCTGCCGGACAGGCTCTTCTGGCTGCAAAAGCCGGAGCAACCTATGTTTCCCCTTTTTTGGGCAGGCTGGATGATGTTTCTACAGACGGTTTAAATTTAATTGAAGAAATCAGAACCATTTTTGATAATTTCGGATTTGAAACACAGATTTTGGCAGCTTCCGTAAGACACAGCATGCACATAATCAATTGTGCTAAAATTGGTGCCGATGTTGTTACCTGTCCGTTGCCTCCGATTTTGTCATTGCTGAAGCATCCCTTAACAGACAGTGGTTTAGATCAGTTTATCAAAGATTCTCAAAAAATGAAATAATTATATGCAGATACTTCTTTGCAAAATATTCCTGATAAAAAGCTAAATCAAATTTTAAGACTCAATTTATCTAAAAAAGTATAAATTGCAGTCATCTATGATGGAGAAATTAATCAATTATACAACAGAAGCATTTAAATTAAAATTCAATTCAGAACCGGACAGTATTTTTCTGGCTCCGGGAAGAATTAATATTATTGGTGAGCATGTCGATTACAGCGATGGTTTTGTGCTTCCCGCGGCTATTGACAAACACATTTGTTTTGCTGTAAAAAAGGTGGATAACTCGGAAACCTGTACCTTTTTTGCTAAAGACTTTGACGATTCTTTTAGTTTTAATATCAACCAAAAACAAACTCCGGTTTCGCAGATTTGGGTTAATTATTTATTGGGTGTATTTAATGCTATTCAGGAAAGTGGAAAAAAGATTGGCGGTTTACAGATTGCTTTTAGCAGCAACATACCGATGGGCTCCGGTTTATCGTCGTCAGCAGCTTTGGAATGCGGATTCGCCTTTATTCTCAACCAGTTTTTTGATTTAAATTTAACAAAGAAAGAGTTGGCATTAATCGGGCAGAAATCCGAACATACCTTTGTTGGTGTAAAGTGCGGAATTATGGATCAGTTTGCTTCCGTTTTCGGCAAAGAGCATCAGGTGATCATGCTGGATTGCAATTCTCTGGAACATCAGTATTTTGAAGCCAATCTGGAAGGGTATAGTCTGGTGCTTTTCGACAGTTGTGTAAAACACACGCATCTCACTTCCGGCTACAATGACAGGCGAAAAGATGTTGATAAAGGGAAAAAGATATTGTGGGAAAAATTCCCTGAAATAGAGAAATTCAGAGATTTCAGTTTTTCAATGCTGGATGAAGTGAGAGCAGAAATAGGAGAGACGTCTTATAAAAGATGCCTTTACCTTTTAAAGGAAATCAAAAGAGTTGAAAAAGCTGCTAAAGCCTTGGCAGAAGGCGATGTAAAGTATCTGGGTGAGCTTCTTACCGAAACACATTCCGGGCTTTCCACTGAATTTGAAGTGAGCTGCGAAGAACTCGATTTTATGGTAAAGGAAACTTTAAAGGAAAAAGGCGTTTCAGGTGCAAGAATAATGGGCGGTGGTTTCGGCGGATGCAGCATCAATCTTATTAAAGATGAAAATGTAGCTGAAGTGATTAAAAATATCAGTTTAAAATACAAAACGGATTTTAACATCGAAATGAAAGTGTACCGTGTAAAAATATCGGATGGAATTAATGAATACAAAAGAAATGAATTCGTCATTTAATCAGAAAAAACACCCTCACAGAAGATACAATCCTCTTTCGGATGAATGGATTCTGGTGTCTCCGCAAAGAGCAAACCGCCCATGGCAAGGGCAAACCGAGAAAGTTGCCGAAGAAAAACTTCCTGTTCACGACCCGAATTGTTATTTATGCTCCGGAAACATGCGTGTCAATGGCGAGAAAAATCCCGATTATAAAGGGGTTTATGTTTTTGATAATGATTTTGGTTCTCTGATGAAAGTTGATGTTGAATTTTCTGATGAACAGCCGGATTTTTTTTCATTAAAACCTGAGCGCGGGATTAACAGGGTCATTTGTTTCTCGGATAATCACAGCCTTACTTTACCGGAAATGGAAGTAAATGATATTAAGAAAGTCGTTGACGTCTGGCAACAGCAATATGAGGAATTGGGAGCCGAAGATTACATCAATCACGTTCAGATTTTTGAAAACAAAGGAAGCGTGATGGGATGCAGCAATCCGCATCCTCATGGTCAGATCTGGGCGCAATCTTCTATTCCGTCAACAGTTTTGAGAACGCAGGAAAATCTGAAAAAATATTTTGAAAAAAACGGAAGGTCACTTTTAGAAGATTACGTTAAAAAAGAACTGGAAGTAAGAGAAAGAATCATTTTTGAAAATGAGGATTTTGTGGCTTTAGTTCCATTTTGGGCAATCTGGCCTTATGAAACAATGATTGTCAGCAAAAGGAAAACTGAAAATATTCTGAAGTTTTCTGATTCCGAAAAACATTCTTTAGCAGAAATATTGAAAGATTTAACCATAAAATATGACAATCTTTTTGAGATTTCTTTTCCGTATTCAGCAGGAATTCATCAATCGCCAACGGATGGGAAACCACACCCTGAATGGCATTTCCATATGCATTTTTATCCGCCTTTGCTACGAAATGCAGAGGTGAAAAAATTTATGGTAGGCTACGAAATGCTGGCAGAACCACAACGCGATATTACACCCGAACAAAGCGCGGAAATATTGCAGAATCTTTCAGTTGTACATTACAAAACCTATAAATAAAAAGAACTTAACTTTGCACCATAAATTTTAATTGATCAAGAAATTCCATTTGAATTTTTTGTAAAGAATATTATTATGAGAGATATTAAACTGATTGTCACAGATATGGACGGCACTTTTCTCAATTCGGATTACGAGGTAAGTCCTAACTTTTCTGCTATTTTTAAAGAGCTGAAAAAAAGAAATATCCTGTTTGTCCCAGCAAGTGGCAGACAAATGCCGGGTATTACTCAATATTTTGAAGAAATTAAGAATGACATCGGTTTTATTGCAGAAAATGGGGGATATGTCGTTTACAAAAATGAAGAGCTTTTCGCAGATAAATTAGACCATCAATTTATTGTTGATATTACTGCAGCTATTCGTGAAATTCCTGGTGCGAGAGCAGTTTTATCAGCAAAAAAGAAAGCATATTATGAAAGTGATGATCAACAATTTGTTGATTATTTTACAAGATATTATACGGAGAATCAAAAAGTAAATGATTTGGGAGAAGAAGTGGATGACGATGTCTTCAAGATCGCAGTTTATCATCCTGAAGGTTCTGAAAAGAACCTTTACCCTTTCCTGGAAAAGTTCAGGGAGAATAATCTTGAAGTCGTTGTATCCGGGAAATACTGGCTTGATATTATGAATAAAGATATCAACAAAGGCAATGCGCTGGAAAAGCTGCAGAACCTTCTGAATATTTCACCGTCCCAAACCATGTCCTTCGGAGATTATATGAATGATATTACCATGCTGGAAAAATCAAAATATTCTTATGCAATGGAAAATGCCCATCCTTCTGTAAAGGTTGCCGCCAGCTTCTCTACACTTTCAAATGATGATTTTGGAGTCTTAAAAACGATTAGTGAATATTTAGAAATTTAATTTTAAGCAGACACAATTAAGTGCATTTTTGGTAGCTTTGCGAAACCCTGGAAAAATATTTATTGAGAAACATAATGAAGAAGAAGCTCATTTTGTAAGGAGTATCCACGAGGCTATTATTTATGAAGAACTTTTTGATAAAGTACAGGGCCTGATGGATCGCAGAATTTCAAAAACACGTCCTAATGTTAAAATATTATGCGATGAGAATCTTCCTTTAAGAGGATTTTTAACTTGCCCGGAGTGTGGTCGAATCCGTAACGGAAGTGCTTTTAAAGGGCGTGCTAACAGATATTACTATTATCATTGTAAAGCACCATGTACCTACAGATGTAAAGCAGAGGTAGTTAATGACAAGTTTTTGGAAATATTCAAGCGAGCTGAAATGAAAGAATCTGTGAAGAATTATTTGCGAAAATTACTTATCGAAAACTTTAAAGACATTAATGAGAATCCCATTCACAGAAGAAAAAAAATTGTCAGAAATTTAAAGGTTACAAAACAAGCTCAAACTTGCAAGAAATAAATTTACTCGAAGAAGTTATTGAAAATGACGAATATTATGAAATAAAATAGGATTGTCAAACCCAGATTGGGAAATTGAAAAAAAATAAGTGAAGATACTGTGAAAAAAAATAGATTTATCTTACATATTAATAGCAAGTTACATACGAAAAAAACCGAAAGAAAGTGAATTATCATCTCTTTCCGGTCTTGTACTCACAACCGAAGAGATATCGAAACATTTATTGAGGAATTTGGAAAAAATAAAGGAATGGCGGTTAAAGCCTATATAGCATTTAGTATTCCAAATAAAAAAATCACGCTATAGTTGATAATGCAATTAACTATTATAATGACCAATTAAAATCTTAATTATATTATTATGTTATATTGTTGTTTAATATTGGCATAAACTAATATGTCATTATCTAATTTTTTATTTGTTATTGATGGTATAGTAATTTCTATTTGGGAATTCCGACTCACAAAGAAGTTGTTATTTATAATTCAGGTAACTGTATGGGGGTGTCAACTTTAAGGGGATTTTTATAAATCATCGGGTATATATATTGTCCCTCCTTCCGGACTCCGCTTCAGTATGCCAGAAGCTATGGTTGTATTGAAGCTTTCGCCATGATATCTTTTAGACAACCTGTGCCATTTTTCATTTCCTGACATATAATATTGCTGTCCTTCAATAAACTGCCGGACATTTTTTGAAATATATTCACCACTTGCAAACCACTCGTCTTTTATTTGAATATATTCTTCCTGCATTTGTTCTATTTCATCACATAATTTATCTATAGCCTGTTGAAAGGTCATTCCTTCATTTAGAATAAATATGGAAACAGCAAGATGAAGATTCTCAAACGTTCCTTTATATTCTTTAAAGAGTGAAAAAAGATCATTGATAAACGCTACATGAAGTGTTCCAATTTTCTCTAATTCCTGAAGCTTAGGGTGGAAATATTCCTCATTTGTGAGTTCTATATCATATAAATATTCCAACATTAATGTGCAGGGAATAGATGCAACGCTTTTCACTCTGTACTCTTTGTATTGCTGTAGTGTGGTGCTTTTTTCATTACCACTCATCTTGGCTTGTAACATGGCATTTTCCATATAGCTTTTAAAGCTGTTGATATAGCGTTCTCTCTGCATAGGAGACAGATCATCTATAATATTTTTCATCATACTGAAGTTTCTTCGCATATAAATTGGGACATTAGGCATCCTCATCAAAATAGTACGAACTGCTTTAACGTGCCATGGAGTACTGTCTCTTAGAGTTTCTATCAATTTTATAGCCTTTTTCCAAAACTTAGCTATAGTTTCAGAATCAGAATTTCCGTCTCCCCAGTCTTCATCCGCATGATCATCCATAATAGTAAACATTTGAAAAAAATAAAATGTTTTTTTAAATTTATTCAAATCTCTGGTGAGAGGGAAGCATAATGCCATCCAATAGCTGATACCACTTGAAATGGTTTGCTGGTATGCTCTTGTTCCTTTTTTGATGCCACTTTTTTTTGCTCCCCACTCTATGAGTTTTTTCTCTAGCTGTTCATTGTACAAAACGTAGCATTTATATTTTTGTATATTCTTAAATTTACGAAGATAGAATTGTAGAGGTTCTTTTTCGGTGGCAGTATCTTTCTGGATACTTTCTTCATTTAGTAGTTCAAGTGTGTTCATGGTTTTTTTGAGTTTTGTTAATTTATTTTTATAGTTTTCGAAAAAAATAAGATGAAGTGTTTTTCAAAGGTTATTATTTTAGTTTGGTTTTAAAAATCAATACTTACGATGGGAACCCATCACTCGCTCATATTTCTTCTAATAGATAAGGGATAGAAAATCAGATGTTTACATAAGTAAATTTAAAATAATTTTCCAATTGTAGTGAATTTTTTATGTTAAATTTTCACAATCAATTGAAATACGTTGCACAAAGGACTTTATTCGATAAAATTTTTCGTTCAGTCGTTTTAAGAAACACATCATGCATATTGAGTTCATGATAATATAGTAATCTTGTGTCTGCTATAATAGAATACAGATATAAGTCTTGTGGATATATCTTATTTAGCTCTTAATTTAAATCTGAAAATGTAGATCAATAAGATGATAAAATAATATAGAGCATAATGTTTTAGAAAACTATGGTCATTTTGTTGCTTAAATCAAGCTGACGCCTTGCTTATCCCAAGATAAAGAAATCGCTAAATTGTAGTATTACCTAATCGAATACTTTTAATAAGTCCTTATTTGACGAACCTACTCCAAGCGCAAATTCACTTAATATTGTTAAAAAGCAAATAGAAGGTGAGAGAGAAGCTTTGGGACGAATTGGCAATCAATTCTGAAACCAGCATTACCTGATTCGGCAGATTTTATGTATTTACTTAAGTAATTCAAAGCTCAAATTAAAAAATATTTTATGGATGAGCCAATAAAGTAAAAATAGAACGGTTAAAAAACGACCACCTAATAATTAAAACCTCTGAAAATCAAATGATTTCAGAGGTTTTTGTGCCCAAGACCGAAGAAGTGTCGAACCATTTAATAGAAGATTTAGAAAGAATTTATGCAATTTATCAACTTAAGAATCCTGTTAAGGGACCTTGATGAGCGTTTCTTCAAACACTTTTATTGATGATTTGGTTCGGTTAAGGTAAATTAAAGTACAAACCTCATTCTTATCAAAAAAAATAAGGCAGCAAATTAAATATCTGCTGCCATACATTGTACATATTGAAAATACCCTTTATCAGTTTGTTTTTTGAGATTTCTTTTTAAAAAAATTCAATACCTTGGAAAAGAGATTGGGATAAAATCTTATTGTCCCAATTCCCATCTCCTTGGTAGAAGGGAATAACAGCTTAATAAACGGAACAGTAAAAATCACACATAAAACAAGAATGATAATATTACTGTTTCCATTAAAGTGCCCTCTTTTCAAAAAAAACACTAGCAAACCAATTGCAAATGCAAATAAAAAGGATATTAAAATATTTTTTTTCATATAAAATATATTATGCAAACAAACAGCCTACCGCAATACCTGAGTAATATCCTGCATAGCACCATGGACCTCCGAAAGAGCATACTACAGCACCGGCAATACCTTCTGCAGAACCTGCTACACCTTCAAAACATGCACGCCATTTACCTTTTTGAGTAAGCTGGGTGTATTTGGAAGATGTACTGTAAACTTCCAGAATCGTTACATATGCATCTGTTCCGTCCAATTCAACTTTAGCCCGGCTGATCTTATTTCCTTCACCATCCACATAAACGATTTCGCTATAATCTGAGGTAACCGGAACTACTTTCAGATCAATCAGCCTGTCGCCATCCATATCGAAAACATAGTTACCTTCGGCATCTAAACCACTGTTCACCTTAACATGGTTTTCTCCGTGGGTGAAATCAAGTTCAGCAGTGCTTACTGGTTTAAATCCATCGAAATAATCTTCTTTCCCAATATTGCTGACCGCATCAAGGCTCGTAAGGTTTTCTATTGCTCCGAGCTTGGATGCATTTGCCCCTATTTTGTTTTGAGTATGAGCTGTTGTCGTTGTATCATTGGTAATATCTCCCTGATTGTCGCAAGAATAAACAGACAGTGCACTAAAAAGTAAAGATAACGATAAGATTACAATTTTTTTCATAATAAGATATAAAATCCCCTTGTATTATTCGGCAGAAGTCGAGGATTTTTCTTCTTCCGATTATTGACTATTAGTTTATGGTGTTTAGCAGAATCCTTGAATTTTTCAAAGAGCTTTATCTTTTTTCTTTTTTGTCAGTCACTGCTGCAAAAAACGATATTCCAAAACCTTATCTGATAAATCACCAATTGTTGATCAAATTTACAAACATTGCTTGATTACAGGGAGTTTTTGTGGGAACGATCGATTAAAATTTAATTAAAATCAGCTTAAAATTTTATTAAAAATGATATATTGATTTTTTTATTTTCTTGCCAGATATTATTTTATAGTCTTGCTAGTAACGGCTATGTTATTGCAACAGTAATTCTTTACTTAGCCTACTGTTATGTTTTTATAATCCGAGTTTCATCAGCACGGCTTAGCATTATTGAAAACATTCGTGTGTTGTATAAATAAAGCGAAGATAGAACCACGGCTCAGTAATATTAAAGAAAAAATATTATTTTCACTTAAAAATAATGTATAAAATTAACGCGCATCAAGGATGAAAAATTTCATTAGGAGAATCTCGATCATTTCTTATTTATTAATTATTTTGGCAGGATGGATGAGTGGAATTCCTCTTATAATATATTTAATTTTTACAGTCTTTGATTTCGGAAATATTGACCAATTATTTGCAATATTTGGATGTACAGGAATTATTTTAAATCTGACTAAATGGAAAACAAACATAATTGTAACTATCCTAAGCTTCATACTTATGTTATCACCAGTCATTAGCAGGTTGATACAAGTTCCAATTGGAATGTTCAATTATTTAGCATTTCAAATTCCTCTGACAATTTTTATAATAACTTATTTAATATATATCATACTTAATGTAAGAGAGAAAACTCCTGGGAAGGACTTACAATAAATGGATAAAAGCAAACAAGACTATTTTGATGTTCTTTATTTTGCCATTTGCCCATAATCAGAGTTTACTGCCCCAGATATACAAAAATATAAGCGGATAAATATTTGGGCTGTAAATTTAATGCGGTTCCGGAACCTCCTGTAGAGATTGAGAACGTATGGGTATGAGCTCCGGCACTGGTTGTATTTAATGTAGTGAACCCATCATCTACTACGGTTTGTGTTGTGCTGCCCTCTGTGCTGTTTAGTGCACCATTTGCCCTGTCGTTATAGGTGTGGCTATGTGCTCCGGTAGTCTGTGTTACGATATTGGTGTAAGTAACGTTGGGAAGATTTGCTTGTGTAAGTGTAACAGAGGTGTTACCCGCTGTAGTGCCCAAGGTTTCCGTTCCTGATTTTGCTTTTAGAAAACGGTCGGTGCTGTTGGGAAGAGTAGTTGTAAACCCAACGGCAGCAGCATTGTTTCGCGCTGTAGATGAAAGTGTGGAAACTGCTCTGCCATTTAAAAGGTACCATCCGTCATGATCGTCCGGAGTGCTGCTGTATTTAATATCGCCTACAGTCGGTGCCTGAACTTCCATGCGGTTCCACGAGACTCCGTCATTATAATAAATTCCCGGACTTACACTTGTGAGATTGTTTACTGTTGAAGTATTTGTATTATAAACGGTAATTCCGGCAAGATGATTGGGGAATGGGCTGGGATTATCCGTTGCGGTTAATGATACTTTCGGCATCAGGAGACCCTTGTTTGGGTTTTCCGAATAAAGTTGCAAAATCGCATTATTGCTGGGAGTAGGATTTGCGGGTACTCCGCTTGTTATCATGACCTGTGCTTTGCAAACGAAGCAGATCGGAAGCAGGCCTAATATAGATATGAATTTTTTCATTTTTGGTAAGTGTTAATTTCCTAAATAGATAAAGTATTGAACTACCAGATGTTTGGGATAGCGTACAACAGGTGTATTGCTTCCTCCGCTGGCTACAGAAATAGTGTGGCTGTGATTTCCTGCTGCTTCCGTAGTTCTCGTTTCGGTATTGATAAACCGCACGGCAGCTAAGCCTCCGGCTGTGTAATTCCAATAGGTGGCACCTCTCTGTGTATAGGAGTGTACATGCGCTCCGCTTGAGCTGGTGTTTCCTGTAAAAGTAAGATTTGGAAGATTGGCACGAAGTATAGAATAAGAGTTTGAGCCTCCTAGCAGCTAAGGTCTCGGCATTATTCTTTCCCTTTATCATTCTGTCACCGGAATCCGGCAAAGCGGTTGTGAAACCTAGATTGACAGCAATGGCCTGTGCATTTACTGGTAACGCTGAAATGTTTCTTCCATTTAGCAAATACCATCCGTCATGATCGGCTGTGGATACGCTTGACTTTATATCTCCGGGTTTTGGAAGATCACCGCTGAAAGACATTAAAACCCATTTTGTACCGTCATTATAATATAATCCGGTATCACTTTGTTAGGTGGTGCTCCGGCTGCTGCTGTATTATAAACCCACATACCTTCCACATGGTTTGTGAAGGGGGAGGGTGAGGTGGTAGAGGTAAGGGCAGAGGTATTCATCAGAAATCCCTTATTATTGCTGTTGAGTTCTAAAATTGCAGAATTGGAAGGGTTGGAAGTTCCTATGCCGACTTGGGAGCTTATCATTATAAAAAATAACGTCCCTATCCATGTGTAAAAATATTTTGATTTCATTAGTTCCCTAGATAGATAAATACATTGGTAATAATATTCCCGGGCTCAAGAGGAACAGGCTGGCTGCTTCCGCCCAGAGAAAAGCTGAGTGTATGGTTATGGCTTCCCGAGCTCAAGACGTTACTTGCCAGTTGATTGTTGGCCGCAATTGGGTTATTGGTACCACCGGTCGCATTGATTGTTGTTGCAGGATTACGTATAGTTATGAGTATGATTACCTGTAACATTAGTAGTTCCTGTAAAAGTTACATTAGGCAGATTAGCTTGTGTTAACACAAAAGACTCTGCCCCGGCTGCTGTTGATAAAGTATCTGTTCCGCTGGTGTTTTTCAGAAAGCGATCCGCGGCATCAGGCAGATTGGCCGTAAATCCCAGGGCGACCGCTTTTGTTCTGGGATTTTCAGCTAAAGTGGTTACTGCCCTTCCGTTGAGAAGGTACCATCCATTGTGATCCGCCCCTTGAAAACTGTTTTTAATGTCACCTGTTTTCGGGCCTTTTGCTGTAAGTCTTATCCACGCAGTTCCGTCGTTATACTAGAGCCCGAGAACTACATTGAAGGGAGATGTACCTGCTGTTGCAGTATTAAAAACAATGATGCCGGCGGTATGAGAAGACAGCGGACCGGGGCAAATTGGTTGCCTGTAGGGCAATTCTTGTTAACAGAAACCCTTTGTCATTCGCTGCACTTTCTAAATGTAAAACAGCTTCGGGATGTATGGCCCCTGATGAATTGGATATTTTTACCTGCGCGGTAACTGTATTGAAGCTGAAAGGAAGTAGCAGCAATACTAAGCTACTCCTATTGTTAAGGCGTATTTTTTTCATGAAGTTTTTTTTTGAATAGCTTATTGTAGTTAAAATCTTATTGATATTGCTCCACTGGCAGACGACAAGTTTAATTAAAAGCCTGCATACTGCCATACTCCTGTATTTTGAGTCTGCCAGTGAACATATCATGAACGTTTTTTAAATAAAATGGAACGATCTTTTTTTCATGTTTAGTTTTATGTTCTTAGAATCTTTGCTATGATTATTTTTAACTATTTTCTTTTTTATAGTAAATTTTATAATGCAAAGTGATGGCTTTGTAGGATAAAATTAATTAATCATATTGTAGATATTTATCGATTATGCGGTAGATTTTTATCTATGATTCATGTAGGATATCGGCCGAACTTTGCTTTTATACCTTACTCCGCTTCTCCGGTTTATAGCACTCCAAAAGCAAGAGTTCATGCTTATCCCCAGGCTCTCCACCTGCAATTGGACAAAACCTGTGTCAAGGTAATTGAACTGATGCCTCAAGGGATGAATACCAATCTCCAGAATGATTGGTGCTGCCACCTGTCACAGCCAAATGATGGAGGTAAACAAACTGACAAATATAGTTATCACTTCTGAACGACAAGGCTAAGATCAAATCATTCCTGATAAATGTGGTGAAATTTCTGATCCACTTAACAAATTAATGAAATTAAGGCACCAAAAAACACGACAAGTTTTGGCGTTTTGCTGAAATATCTTTGTGATAAGATAATAGGAAAGGGTTAAGAAATAAAGGTGATAATATTCACATTAAGTTTTTGTAATAATTCTTTCTAACGTGATGTAAAAGAAATACTTTTGCAGTGATTTTTTATAGTAAACTATTAACCATATAAACACCAGAATGAAAAAATTCTACTCCAGTGCATTTTTCTTATGCACATTCCTGAGTCTAAGTGCTCAGGAAGTTCTTTGGCAGAAAGATATCAAATCTTCGACACAGGATTTTCTAAGCCAGGTTACTACAACCATTGATCAGCAGTACCTGATCTCAGGAAGTTCCATACAATCAAAAAAACTTTCTACAGAAAACAAGCAGAACAACGGCTACGATTTCCATGTGGTTAAATTAAACCAGCAGGGAGAAGAAGTCTGGGAAAAATTCTTTTCGGGACAAAACCATGATTTTTTGTCAGCAACAGTCAATACTCAGGAAGGAGGATTTCTTTTAGCAGGAACTTCTTATTCAGGAAAAGGACTGGATAAAAAGGATGAGTCCAAAGGAGGTTCGGATTTCTGGCTTATAAGATTAAATGAATTCGGTGATGAATTATGGCAGAAAACCATTGGCTCAGCCTCGGACGAAGAAGCAAGAGCTGTAATTCAGACGACTGATTTCGGATTCTTTGTGGCAGGTAATGTTCAGAATTCGGCTAAAGGTTACGGCTCCAAAGATGTTTTGATTGTAAAACTGGATAAAAACGGAGGCATAGCCTCTCAAATTATATTAGGTGGAAAAGGACTTGATGAAGTAGAGAAAATGATCCCTACCAAAGATGGCGGGGCTTTATTGGGAGTGTATTCACGCAGTGGAAAAGCTGCAACCAACAACCTTTCATCTGCAACCTCAAAACAAACTGAAAACTTCGGTGAAGGAGATTACTGGATTATTAAGCTTAATAAAGACGGAAAGGTAGAATGGGAAAAGAACTATGGAGGAAAAGGTGATGATCATCTAAGAACACTCGCTTTAACATCAACTGGCTTTTTAATTGGAGGAGAATCAAGATCGGAAAGGTCAGGCAATAAATCTGTAGGAATAGAAGAAGGCACAGATTTATGGCTGATTTCTCTTAATGGAAGAGGAGAAGAAATCTGGCAGAAATCTTATAATTTCAAGAACAGGGATGTTCTGATGGGAATGAGTATTATTACAAAGAGCCAGGATACAAGAACCAGGAATCAAGATATTACCACAGGAATATTGCTTGGCGGTTACACCCAGGCAGAGGGAAGAATTGAGAATGAAGATGAAACGTTTTGGATGCTCTATGTAGACCAGAATGGAAATAAGCAGTGGAGAAAGCATGTGAAGGGAGAATCCAGAAAAAAGGAGGAAAGGTTATCTGATATTAAATTAAACAGAGATGGTTCCATTATTCTGGCAGGAACCAGTGCAGAAGAGCTTGGGAAAGAAAACTGGAAGATTGTAAAGCTGGGAGATAAGCAGATTGATCAGTTAATAGAAAAACAAGATATTAAGATTTATCCGAATCCTGTATCGGATTATACGTATGTTGAAATTGGTTTTGATTTTAAAGAAGCTGATATTTTGTTGTATGATATGTCTGGAAGACAGTTGCAAAGTTTGAAAACCAAGAACAAGGTAACGAAGATCAATACCCAGCCTTTAATCCAGGGAGTTTATCTGATTACTATAAAAACTGATACGAATAAAACTGCTAACGCGAAACTGATTAAGAAATAACCAAGATGAAGAAATATATATTACTAATTTTTACAGTATTCTATGTGCTGGTGAATGCACAGGGAAATATAGGTAATCCAATTGCAGGTGAGATAAAGCCAGTTTCACTGCCATTAACTCCTGAAGGTTACTCACTTTTAAAATTTGATATCAATCCGGTTGATTTGAATACAGGAATTCCTGATATATCAGAAAATCTCTATTCTGTGAATGTTGATGCCAAAATAAATATAGACATAAATTTAAAGTATCATCCTTCAGGGATAAGAGTAAAGGAAATTTCAGGTCTTGTAGGCCAAGGATGGAATATCACTGCAGGCGGAGCTATTACAAGAGAAATTAACGGATTACCTGATGACAAACCTATGTTTGGAATCTTAGATAACGGTTATGAAAATGCACTAGCTCAATACGGACCTTCACACAATCAGACCATTAAATATTTATATAATTCTAAATATGGATTAGAAGATGTCGAATATGATGTTTTTTATTTCAATTTTTTAAACCATTCTGGAAGCTTTAAATTAAATAAGAACGGAAGCGGAGAGTATATTGGTAGAGGTGGAAATTACAAAATAACCTATGAAAGAAATGCTAACGATCAGAATAGAGTTTCTAAAATTACTATTATTGATGATGCAGGATATAAATATATTTTCGATAAGAAAACTCTAGATTCCAGAGTAATTAATAGAACATTGATATACGAAAATATGCATCAATGCATCTCTTATACCCCTTTGGAAGGAGCACTATTACCTTTGCCTTATGTGACATGGCACTTAAGTGAAATTCAAAATCAAAATAGTGAAGTACTATGTCAGCTATTATACGATGCATATACTGAGGTCTCCCCACCTTCTAAAGCAGAAGAGACTAATATAAGAGTGGATAATTCATATATTGCTGACCTAGGACAAGACGAACAGCCTATGCCAGAAGATGCGGATGCTTCTCAAAGCTGCACTCCTTTATTTTGTAATCATAGAAGTCTGCTTCCGCGTCATTCAAGTACTATAATTCAAAATGGTGCTGCGCTGGCATTAACTAAAATAAATATTGTAAATAAAGGAAGTATTGAGTTCAATATTAGTAACTATAAAATGCAGTCTATTTTGATTAAAAATAATTCTGGTTTTACAGTTAAGAAAATTGAATTTGATTTTTTATCTACAAGTAATGGAAGGAGTTTTCTAAAAAGCTTGCTGATTAAAGATAAAGACAACGTTCAGAAATACAAATATTCTTATGAATATGAATCTCCGGAGCTTCTGCCGGCGGTTACAACCGAAAATTATGACTTTTGGGGATATTTTAACAACAAAACCAATACTGACTTAGTAATATCCGGTAAGAATATTATATCAGAAAATAAATGGGCAGATAAAAATTATGTTCTTACAGGGACTTTAAAAAGAATTATCTTACCAACAGGAGGCATCAAAGAATTTACATTTGAATCCAATACCTATTCAAAAGAGTTAGTTAATCCCAACCTGGTTTATGATGTTGCTGAAAATAGAGATCCAAAAAGTTTTCATGTATCTAAACAAATTTTTAACGGAATAAACCCGAGCAACGGTAGTCCTATAACAAATACTTTCATCTACGTAAAAGATTTGCAAAAAATGAACATTCTTTTTGCAGCCTCTCAGTATCAAAATTTGGCGGATATTTCTGCAATATCTATTCAATTAACACCAATAGTATTGACACCGCCAGATCCTTCTCATCCAATGCTGGTACTTCAAGGTGAGATAGATAGTGCCCCTGAAGACAATTCTAAATCTAAAATTTCAATTAATTTAAATAACACAACAAGCCAGAGCGTTGAATTATATGGAAACGGATACTACAGGGTGTCATATCATCACAACGGTAATTTACAATATAATCCGGTTACTTATGATCTGGATGTTTTCTATTATAACCTTAAGGATAATATTCAGTATTTGTATGGTGGTGGAGTCAGAATAAAACAGATTAAAGTTAATGACGGAAACAGTAGTTATTCTAAAAATTATAATTATGGCAATCCTGACAATTCAAAACAATCCAGTGGAGAAATCATTAATACACCGGTTTTTACAAAACTTCATAACTATAATTGGTCTCAGGTTATCGGAAAGAGCCTGGCTGGTTATGGTATAATACCGGTTTCAACTCAATATTTAAGCGCTAATGAGTCTGGATATTCTTCTGTTAATGCGATAAGGGGAAGCTATGTTAATTATAAAAATGTTACTGTAAGTGATGATAAAGGAAAAATAGAAAATGTATTTACGGTATATTCAGATTATTCTGATATATCTTATGATGATATCTTTAATCCTACTTATAGATTTCACAATCAAGATTATAAAATTGGCTTACCTATTACTACTAAAATATATAATTCGAATAATAATTTATTAAAAAACACAAATAATGAATTTGAAATTCGTGATTTTACAGCTGATTTAAGAAGTAAGGTATATGATAACAACGGGGGCTGCTATTTACAAAATGGACCTTGGTCTTCCAGAATAAGTTCATACGACGCTTATATGTCAAATCTTAATAGTCAGCCATATCCTTCTTCTAATTGCGGAACAAATCCTATGTCTTCACTTTTGAGTTTAAACTCTTTTGTTAAATATGGGTTTAGTGGTGTTAAGAAAAATATTGAGACAGAAGCTTTCGGGAATAATAATATTGTAACAACTACTCAGAATGAGTACAATAACCAGGATTACCTTACAAAAAAAACGGTAACATCACCAGATAGCGATATTCAGGGAATCAACTATAACTACGCCCACGAAAAAGGCAACCAGTTAATGATTGAAAAAAACATTATTGGCATTCCTTTAGAGACCATTACAACCCAGACAACAAATGGAGTTACCAAAACTATATCAAGGGCAGAAACTGTTTATCCAACTTCAATTCCAACAGCGCAAGCTGGGAATCTTGTTTTACCATTATCGGTTAAGTCTTATGATCTTCAAAATCCAACGGTTTCTTCCACAGAGGTAACGTACGACAAATATGATTTGAAAGGTAATCTTCAGCAATACACGACAAAAGACGGAATTTCCACGACAATTATCTGGGGTTACAACCAAACCCAGCCTATTGCTAAGATTGTAGGTGCAAAGCTGTCGGATCTTCAACAATCAATGATTGATACTATTGTGAATGCTTCCAATACAGATGCTTCGGCAGCTCCAAACAATGATGAAACAGCTTTATTATCAGCATTAGATTCATTCAGGAACAATACGGCTTTATCAGGTTACCAAATAACTACCTACACTTATGATCCGTTGATAGGAGTAAGAAGTATTACGCCACCTTCAGGAATCAGAGAAGTTTACCTCTATGATACCGCCAACAGGCTTATGGAAATCAGAGAAGGAAACCAGACAGGAAAACTATTAAAAGAATTCAAATACAATTATAAAAACTAATAACTGATGAAAAATATAATATTTATAGTATTTTTCCTGCATCTATTTCTTCGATTTGAATATTGTTATTGTCAGGAAGCAGGATTTATTCCACCTAGCCCGCAATCATTCTCATTTGTTAAAGCAAGCAGTATTGTTTCTGAAAATGAGCATACAGGGTCAGTAAATGTTAATCTTCCATTATTTGAGTTTACATCAAATAAATTATCAACAGATATCGCTTTAGGATATAATGGAACAGGAATTAAGGTTGACGATTTACCTACAGATACAGGAATGACATGGATCATTGACGCTGGCGGGGTTATTACAAGAACTGTAAATGGACTAATTGATGAAGAGGGAACGCAGCGTATGAATAAAACGGAAAGTGAAATCATTTTAAAAACCACTTCTGATTGTGATGCAGATGAGGAAATCAGAACAGCATGTTATAATCCACAGCAGATTGATACAGAAAGAGATATTTTTGATTTTCGTTTTGGAGGAACATCAGGTTCGTTTTATCTTGACGAAAATTTTCTTCCGGTCTTTTTGAAGAATGATGCGGATGTTAAAATAAAAAATATTCTTCCAGCCAATGAAACCAATAATAGAAAATTTGTAGGGTTTGAACTTACAACAGCAGATGGTACAAGATATATTTTTGGTGGTAGCATTGATTTTGTTGAAACAACAGCATCTAAGGCAATGCCAGCAAATCCCCCAGGAAATTACGCCGTAACTTCTTTTTTCCTAAAGGAAATAGTACATATAAATGGAGAAAAAATAACCTTCTTATATAACGATACAGCATTAGAAGTAAAAAGTATTAGTGAGATACATTCGCGTTATCTCTATTCTTGTTGCCTTGGTACAGGTATAATGCCAGATCAGGATCCTGATTTGAGAATTGCTATTCAGAACCATTATACTAGAAATAAGAAAAGACTACAGCAGATAAGCAACAATCATAATTCTAATACGATTAATTTTTTATATTCCGAAAAAGCAAACTCTGATTTTGTAAAATATCTTTCGGGAATTGAATACCGAAAAGATACTGTTATTTTTCAGAAAGTAATTTTTGATTATCTTTTTGAGGATGCTTCTATTCCAAATAAAATTCAAAGGTTTTATCTTACAGGTATTAATTATTACAAAGGTAATTCAAATTTTGAGAAAAAGTTTCAATTTAATTATAATGATCCCTTAAACTTACCTAAAAGATTATCTTACAGCCAGGATATGTATGGTTATTATAATGGTAAGCAAAACCAGTCGTTAATTGCACAGTTTTTTGGAACGACTACGCCACCAAGCCCTTTCTATCAACCATCGATTTTAGCTACTTTCGGTGATCGCAGACCTGATCTTATGTATGCTACAAAAGGCGCCCTGAATGAAATTATTTATCCTACGGGTGGCAAAACTAAATTTGATTATGAAGCTCCGAATGCCAAAGCCGTTTTTACTACTGAAATACATATGGGAGAAGATATTTTCTCACCTGGTGGCACTTCTACTCAGATTCTTGAGAACTTGCATTTTGATCAGAGCATTAATTTTACTCTTACCACTTATTCAGCTCAGGGAAGTCAAAATCATATGAAACAAGCGATTTTTACCGTTCGTGATATGGATACAAATCAGCAAATATATAGTAATGGTAAAATTTATGGATATGAACCTATTGATTCAATTAATGGAATTTTTAATCTACAGAAGAATAAAAGATATAGTATTTCATTCACACCTAACGGGTCTGCAGATCTAAAGTTTACATACAGCCATAAAGATCCCATAGAGGATTTTGGTATACGATTAAGGTCAGTTTCAACTTATGCAAACGGCCTGATTAGCGAGTACAAAAGGTTCTATTATCGTCCTGCAGAGTTATATTTGCATAAAGAAGAAGAGTTTGGAATTCCGGAAATGAGTATTACTCCGAATGTACAAAATGTTACATTTCAAGAAACTCACGAGGGTTTGAGTGCGCCGGTATTTTATGGACTTCACAGTTCAAATAATACATCTGAGCTTTACAATAGCAGGCTACAGCAGCGATACAGGTTTGTAACTTGCAGCATTGGAGGAGATAACTTTGAAAACGGAGGATATCAAAAAACATTTAAAAAAGATTCTGAAGACATTCTTAAAAGGATTCAGCCGGCTTCTGCCGGTGGCGGTGGAGCCGGATCGCCATCAGCAGGTCATGGATATTCTGATTATATGAAAGGGCTGGTTAATTTCTTCGGATACATGCTTAATAATTTGTATTTTCCTTCTAAAGGCAACCGTTTATCTTTTAGTGGATCACTACAGAATGTAAAATACTATGTAAAAAAAGGGGGAAATATCTATAAAAGTAAGCAAGTAGCTTATCAAAACCGGTATAATATTCTTAAAACAAATGCTAATCTTTTTGTTTCGCAGACCTTTGATGACCCAACTAATGCTCTATGTGGATCTTCTTTTGTACCTCGTATCGCTAATTTCTACATATCAACTTACAAAAATTATACTGTTGATACTAAATTAGAAAAAGAGATTGTCACCGATTATATAGATGAGGTGCCATTGGGAAATTATACAGATTATGACAGCTATTTTGCAGCGCAGGACAGCATAAGTACTATTGAATCTTCTTACAGGAAGCTCATTACAAGGACGAATTATGAATATTCCGGAATGCCTACCCATAGTCAGGTCACCAAACAAACCGTTATCTCTCCAGAAAATAGTTTAGTGGAAACTGGCTATAAGTATGCTCATGAAAAAGGCAATCAGTTAATGATCAATAAAAATATGATTGGAATTCCTTTAGAGACGGTTATAGTAAAAAAACAGGATGTAAATGATAGTGGAAAGATCATCTCAAAAACAGAAACAGTTTATCCCATAAATCCAACTGAGGCAGATATGAATTGGGGTCTGGTACTACCATTATCCTTAAAATCCTATGATCTTCAGAATCCGACTGTTTCATCTACCGATTTAAGCTATGACAGGTATGATCCCAAAGGAAACTTACAGCAGTATACAGACAAAGACGGCGTTTCCACAACCATCATCTGGGGTTACAACCAAACACAGCCAATTGTTAAAATAGAAGGTGCAAAATTTAGAGATATTCCACAATCCATGATTGATGAAATAGTTACTGCTTCCAATACAGATGCTTCATCAGCTACAAACAATGATGAGTCCGCTTTATTATCAGCATTGGATTTATTCAGGAACAATACGGCTTTATCAGGTTACCAGATTACAACATATACTTACGATCCGTTAATTGGAGTAAGAAGTATTACCCCACCTTCAGGAATAAGAGAAGTTTACCTCTATGATACCGCCAACAGGCTTATGGAAATCAGAGAAGGAAACCAGACAGGCAAGCTATTAAAAGAATTCAAATACAATTATAAAAACTAATAAACTGATGAAAAAAATCTTAATTCCTATAGGAACTTTATTGGTATCAGGTTTTGCTTATGCCCAAAACCAGTCAAGTTCCACGGAAAATTACGTTTATTCAAAAACCTATTTAGATTATAACGGAACCACGCCTACCAAAACTTCAGAAACCGTACAGTATTTCGATGGTTTAGGAAGACCCAAACAAGTGGTTAATATCAAAGCATCACCACTGGGGAAAGACGTTGTCAGTCCAATTATTTATGATGGATTTGGGCGTCAGACCAGAGATTATCTTCCCGTACCACAGCAGGGAACAAATAATGGAGCAATATATTCTCAAACACAGGGTTTAGTAGATTTTCCTATTGGAGATCCCACCAATACCTATATCAATGAAAAAGCATTTTCCGAGAAAGTATTGGAAAACTCACCTCTGGATAGGGTTTTGCAACAGAAACAAGTTGGATCGGCATGGCAAACCAAACCTGTACAATTTGGCTACGATGCTAATATTGATGGTGAAGTAAAGAAATATATAGCAACATTTAATTATACTACATTTACATCAAGCCTTAGCCTTTCTTCAACAGGATATGCAGCAGGCCAGTTGTATAAAAACACGGTTACAGACGAAGATGGCAACCAGACTATAGAATTCAAAAACGGACGGGGACAGGTTTTGCTGGTAAGGAAAGTGAACGGAACAGAAAATGTTGACACTTATTACGTTTATAACGATTACAATCAATTGGCGTTTGTAATTCCGCCGTTGGCTACTTTAGCAGCAGATCCTAATACGGTGCTTAATGATTTGTGCTATCAGTATATATATGACGGCAGGAACAGATTGGTTGAAAAGAAGCTTCCGGGCAAAGGCTGGGAATATATGGTGTATAACAAGGCTGATCAATTAGTGATGAATCAGGACACAAACCTTAAATCTCAAGGCAAGTGGCTGTTTACAAAATATGACCAGTTCGGGAGAATTATTTATACGGGAATTACCAATAATACAAGCTCAAGGCAAACTCTGCAAACCGTTGTTACAGCTGCTATTTATACATTTGAAATTCGTAGTGCCGGTTCTTTTACCATAAGCGGAATGCCAATTTATTATACGAACCATGCTCTTCCAGGAAGTTTGTCACAGGTTTTAAGCATCAATTATTACGATTCTTATCCAGCATATACTTTTAATCCTTCTTTCCCAACGGATATTTTAGGAGAACCTACTTTAACAGGTACTCCTACAACGGAAGGATTAAGCACCAAAAGCCTTCCAGTGATGAGTCTGGTAAAGAATATCGAAGATGATAACTGGACGAAGAATTACACCTATTACGATAAAAAAGGAAGAGCTATTGGGTCTTATTCCATTAACCACCTGGGAGGTTACACAAAAATGGAATCAAAACTTGATTTTGCAGGAGTTGTTTTAAATACAAATACTTATCACCTGAGAAAACAAGGTGAAATCGGAGTAACAGTAAAAGAACGTTTTGTATATGACAATGGAAACAGATTGACACAGCATTACCATCAGGTTGACAGTAAACCCGAAGTTCTTTTAACAGAAAATTCTTATAATGAACTTTCCCAGCTTATCAATAAAAAAGTGGGGAACAATCTTCAAAGTATTGATTATGCCTACAATATCCGTGGCTGGATGACCGATATTAATAAGGCCCAGATGAGCCTGCCTGATTTGGGAGGTAAATTATTTTCCTATAAGATCAGGTACAATGAAAAAGTGGGAATTACCAATCCGGATCCTGCTCAATTTACAGGAAAAGATGTTGTAGCGAGATATAACGGAAATATTGCAGAAGTAGACTGGAGAACCTCAGAGTTCAATTCATCGCTGACACCAAAAAGATATGGTTATGTTTATGACAAATTGAACAGGCTAACTGCAGGATATTATCAAAACCCGGATAATCCCTACAACAAAGAAAGCACGGAATCTCTGTCCTATGACCTGAATGGTAATATCTCGAGTCTTTACAGAACCTCAATTCCTGAATTTGGCAATACTACATCTACGGTAATTGATAATCTGGAATATGTTTATAATGAGGGGAACAAAGTTTCAATGATCAATGATCACTCACAAAACCCTTCAGGCTATGAAGGCGGCGGAGGCAGTATTCATTATGATTTGAACGGGAATATGGATATCATGCCGGATAAGAATATTAATAAGATCACTTACAACTTTTTGAATCTTCCTAAAAAGGTAGAATACACAGGAGCAACAGTTGGGATCGATTACCTGTACAATGCCGCAGGTATCAAGCTTCAGAAAAAATCACCAAGGACAGAATGTGGCATAGTGAACTGTAACAGCTGGATTGATGTTACGGATTACCTTGACGGTTTTCATTATTTATCTGCTTTAGGTTCAGGAACCGGTGGCGGAGGGGGTGGCTCCAGCGATATGCGTTCTTTTTCAGAACAGACATCAAGGGCAATGGAAATGCAGGCATATACTGTGGATCAGTTAAATACCACCAATACGGTAACCACATTAGCTCAAACACCTGATCTTCAGTTTTTCCCGACAGCAGAAGGATTTTACGATTATAAAAAAGATCTGTATATTTACCAGTATAAAGATCACCTAGGTAATGTAAGGGTAAGTTTTACAAAAACCGGGACAGGGCTTTTACAAGTGGTGGACAATAATGATTATTATCCATTCGGGATGAACCATTTTGGAACCGGCAGTGCAATGTTTGGAACCGGAAGCTATAAGAATTATAAGTACAACGGAAAGGAGTTACAGGAGACCGGAATGTATGACTATGGCGCAAGATTTTATATGCCGGATATTGGAAGGTGGGGTGTCGTAGATCCGCTGGCGGAACAATATCGCAGACACTCGACTTATAATTATGCAGTAAACAATCCTATACGTTTTATTGATCCGGACGGTCGTGGTGTTGCAAGTACCGGTGTGAGAGAGAATAAAGATGGCACCTATACTGTTGTAAGCGCAAAAGATGATGGAAATACTGGAATTTATCGAGCAGATGATAAAGGTAATTATGATGTAGAAACCTCAGATCATATTGCTAATTCTTTAACTCCCCGTTCTTTTATGGGAGACGATAACAAAGCGGTTGAAGGCGCTGTAATAAGCTTTGGAGATTTGAGTGGTAATGACTTTCTTAATGACTTGATGGGTCCTAATGAGCCTAATATTATTAATTATATGAAAAATGGTGTAGGTGGTGCAAAATATGATTTCAAAACTAATGGTCCTAATGGAGAAGTAAATGGTATTCAAGAAATTCCTAAAGAAGAAAGAGCAGCCTACACTTATCGAGGTGTTTTATTTTCTGTAGACACAGGAGATAAAGCAGATAATGTTGCTGTTGTAGCTTCAGCTAGGGACGTTGGAAATTTTGCAGCGGGATATATTGCAGGAAATAATGGTTTAACTTGGGGAACAGGAAGATTAGGATTTGATGCTCTTCAAAGTTGGCAACAAGGTGGTTTAGCTACTGAAGGACAAACAACCCAGCAAGCACAAAAAGTAGGACATACTCTCGGACATAAAAACTATAATAATAGACGTGCTGCAGTTTACAAGACTCAATCTTCAAATCCATTACGCGGACCTAAATAACATTGATTATATGAGAAAAATATTTAAAATCCTTATTGTATTGGTTTGTGTTATTGCAGGGTTGTTTCTTTGGTTTGACCAAAGCCGTTCCTTTTTTAAAGCAACCAATGGAGAATATATTACTATGTGGAAAAGATACGGAGGAACCTGTTACCTTATTCCAGGCAAATATTATGGGATAACAAAGCCTAATAATGATTATGTTGAAACAGAGAATAAAAATGAATATGTAGATTTTTTATGGTTTAATAATAAATCTAATTATTTACTATATAGCGGAAATGTTACGGATAAAATTTATAACACGGATAATGCAGATTTTAGAATAATCAATTATTTGAACGATAAGCAAAAAAATGATAGCTTATTTACGGAAAAAAAGGGGCATTATTCTCATTATAAAAAAGGAGTAGCTCGTTTAAGCATAAATATATTAGAAGGTTACGCTTCTGATGGAACGGGTAAAACCCAGAGATAAACAAATAGAAACCGCCATTCTTTCGAGTGGCGGTTTTTTTATATTCCTTGTAAAGCGTTAGTAAGCGTATTTTTCAATCTTTTATTAGAAACCGCCATATCAATATTTAATATCCTTCTATATCTAAAGATAAAAAAAGATAAAAGTATCTTTAACAATCTTCTTATTTTGCAAATAAAAACATTGTCTGCTAAACTTCATCTATCTTATTTGACATTAATTGTTTTTTTTCAATTGAAATAAAAAAATAGCGGAAAACCTTTTTATTTTTCAACTGAAAATCTTTACTTTTGAGAAAGCGAGCAAGCGAAGAAGTTCAAAGCGTAAAGCCTCGCGCGAAAAAAACCGGAGTAGGAAGTTTTGGAAAATGTGAGCGGGATTGTACAATTACAAGTACAATGGCAAAGAATTGCAGGAGACAGGGATGTATGATTATGGAGCAAGGATGTATATGCCTGACTTGGGAAGGTGGGGTGTAGTGGATCCACTGGCAGAAACTTCGAGTAGGTGGTCACCTTATACTTACGCTTTTAATAATCCAATTAGGTTTATTGATCCGGATGGTAGAGAGGGAAAAGACTGGTACGAAAATAATTTAACAAAAAATATTGAATGGCATGATGGTAGTGCTGAAAGAGAAGGTGAGACTAACCTCACTCAGAAAGCAGAAGGAAAACCAATCGCTGTAATAGAAAAAGATGGCTCTGGAAATGTCACGAATACCAATATGCTTAATAATGATGGAAGTATCATTCGAAATGGTGAAACAATCACTAATGGTTATTCTGTAACAACGGTTGCTGATAGAACAATAACTTCTCGGCAACCCTGGGAAGCAATCGTAAATGCGGATGGTGGAGAACCAGGCAAAGGAGGGAATCCAGGATTTAGATTTCCAGATTATTATACAGCAAATGTCAGTATTGCAATACCTAATCCTCTTACTGCTTCATTTGTTGGTTGGAATGGAACTCTTACGGTTGATAGAAACTTTACTGTTTATGCCTCTCCTCTTGGAGCAAGTGTAGGAAAATCAGCTAGCTTATTCTCAGGGAGTTTAACAGCAAATTGGGTAAATCAATTAAAGACGCCCACAGGATCACAATTAAATAGTTTTTTAAGTGGTCATGGATATAGTATAGGAGGCGGTAATATAGTAGGAGGCGGAGTTTCATATTCTCCAGGAAATGGAACGGCTACAAGTTTAGGTTTTTATACTCCTCAACTTGGCGCTTCATATAATTACACTCCTAATAAGTTTATTTTTAATAAATAATAATATGGATATTTCTTATATTTTAACAATTATTTTCATGATATTAATTTTAATTTTGGGAATAGTAGGTATATATTCTCCAAATAAAATTGTTAATTATTATTTAAGGTATACAAAAAACCACCCAAAAGTTATCGAAATAATAAATAAAAGTTGGTTTTACCAAAGCCTTAAAATAAGCTCTGTTTTATTAATTCTTTATTCAATTACAATAATATTTTTAATAATTAAAAAAGTGTTATTATAAATATACTATATAGGAACCCCACCGCTGGCGCGAGCGTCCCGCTCGTGCCCAGTATAAAAATAACCCACTGTGATTACGGTGGGTTTATTGCTATCTGTAGTTCCAACCCAGATGAATTTACACTGATTCCATTTTTTGATCCAGATGGTAGAGATTGGACTATAACAGAAACTTATAATAAAAAAACGAATACAACCAACTATCATTTAACTTTTACAGGAGCTCTATTGAATAGTTCTTCAAATAAGAAAATTGATATGAAAAAGTTTGCTAGTAGTATACAATCACAAACTGAAGCAATTTTTGATAAAATTGGTAATAATCCAAATGTTACAATTTCGTCAAGTATTAACATCAGAACTATAGAGGATAAAGATGATTTAAAAAGCACAGATACATTGATTGAAATAAAAGATTCTAATTCTAAAGATTTTGATGTTTATAAAAATGAAAAACCGAAGTTCCCGGAATAGCTATGAGTGGAAAAGAAATTTCTGTAAATGAGAATATGTAGCAGATATGATTAGTGGTAAAAACAGCAAAACTATGCCACATGAGATAGGTCATACAGGAGGATTGCAACATCCTGCTATGTCAACAGATGCTTCTTGGTTTGGACCTGCGGAGAGGTTTGTTACAAAGGAAAACAATTTTATGATACAAGGGAGTATAGCAAATCCATCTGGTCCTAATGTACGTCAAGTAAATAGAATGTATAGATTGTATAAAGCTGGTAAACTGAATAATAAAAAAATTAATCCTGTTAATGAAAGATGAAAAAATTAATTTTAGTCCTATTTTTTAATTATTTTTTCTTGTAAAGAAAAAATAAATTTAGGTGAAAAAAAATAGCTTATTCAGATTTATCTGAACCTAATGAAAATATATATAGAGAGAGTTACTATCTTATTATCCGGCAGTAGATAAAAATCAATCGAACTTATATGTTGTAAAAAACATCCATAATAATGATATTTTATTTGTAGTTGATAAAGATACTCTTCCAGTTTCTGATTTTATAAAAAATTATAATGGAGTTGAGAACACAGCTATAATACTGAGAAAAGCTAGTTTAAAAAATAAGGATGAATATTTAATAAATTTTCCATTAAATAGCAATTTATCTAATAAAAAATGTATTTAGGAGAGCTCATTAGACTAATTGATTAGCTTCTCCTCGCTCCCGCACGAATCCTTTCGTGTGTCAGATAAACAAAAACCCATCGCAGACTCATAAGAGCTTGGAGCTCCTATTTATGTCTTTCATGCAGATTCTGAAGGAGCAAACTTTAGATCCGCTTTTAAGGCTTCCGGCTTTAAATTATCTCAATGCTTGGTATGGATTAAAAATTCCATTGTGATGGGAAGACAGGACTACCACTGGAAGCATGAGCCAATACTTTATGGATGGAAAGAAGGAGCTTCTCATTCTTGGAATTCTGACAGGAAACAATCTACAGTTTTAGAATTTAATAAGCCCTTGAGAAACGCAGAACATCCAACTATGAAGCCTCTGGATATCGTTTCTTATCTGATAAAAAATTCATCAAAACAAAAGGATATCGTAGGAGACGGTTTCCTCGGTTCTGGATCTACATTGATAGCGTGTGAGATGACTTGGAGATAATGCCGCGGTCTGGAATTGGATCGGCGCTTTGCTGACGTCATTGTAAAACGCTGGATAAATACATGGAAGATAATAATCTTGAGTTTGAAATCAGAAGAAATGGGGAAAAGTTAAATATAGAAGAAATAAAATGAGGATTAATAAATATCATAAAATTTTAAATAAAATTCTTGTAAAAGGCAAAGTTCAGGAAAATAAAAAAGGACGAATAACTTACCTGATTAATGAAAAAAATAGAATTAAAGCCAATAGATCTGCTAGAACTGTTTGAGGGACATGGGTTGGCTAAAAAGAGCTCAAAGATGAACTGCAGCTGTTTATGTCCGGAGAAAGATTAACAGATGAATACCGTAGTAAAGGAATTTAGTGGTGGGATTATTGTGGTCCTACCTTAGTTAATAGTTACCCAACCTATTTTGAGCAGTTACCTCCGTTAATTAAAAAAATTAATAAGGAAAAACGAAATTCAAAAAATTATGTTTTGTTTTTAGGATCAAACAATACAGAAAGCAACCAGCTGCCATGTTTATCTCTTATACAATTTCAAGTAGAAAAGGGAAAATTAGTAATCTCAGCATATCAAAGAAGTTCTGATGCAAGTTTAGGGCTTCCAAGCGATATTTATCATTTATATCTTATTAGCAAACAAATTGATTTACCTGTTAAAAGTATTACTTTATTCTTGGGAAATGTCCATATTTATGAAAATAACATTTCAGAAACAAGGGTGCTTCTAAGCGGTGAATCTGCAAAATTCAGTTTAAATGTTTGAAATTCCGATAGTTTTCTATTAAACAAATTGTAAATTAGTCGCAAAAAATTAATAACAATGAACATTTTTATTAGCTGGTCAGGAGACACCAGCAAACAAATTGCAGAAGAATTGAAAAATTGGCTGCCATTAGTAATTCAATCAGCAAATCCATTTTATACACCTTCAGATATTGAACCTGGGCAAAGATGAGATGGTGTAATAAATCAAAAATTATCTGAGTGTTCTTTAGGTTTGATTTGTTTAACTCAAAATAATACAGAGAAACCATGGATACTTTTTGAAGCGGGCGCTCTTTCAAGCAGTCTGGATAAATCACGCGTCTGCCCTATATTGTTTGGTGTAAAAAAATCTCAAATTACAGGCCCTTTATCTGGTATACAATTAACTGAATTTACAAAATCAAGTTTTTTTCAATTAATTCAAGCAATAAATAAATTCTCTGAAGATAAAATAATAGAAGATAAAATTCTTAAAAAATCTTTTGATGCATTTTTTCCAGATTTAGAAGAAAAAATAAGGGAAATATTGGAAAGCCAAGATTCAACGACAACCACTGCAACTATTCCTGAACGGTCAGAAAGAAATATATTAGAAGAAATTTTGGATTTAGTTCGTAAACAAAATCAATCTCAACCAGCTATTTCTGGCCACACATTATTACCTCCGCCAAGATTTGGTACTGGTGCTACTGGGCCAGTTCTTATAGATAATAATGAATGGAACCCTGGTGATTTGATATTTGACCAAACTCACGGTGTAGGAAGAATTGTTTCAATAAATGAAAGTAATATGGGAACAATGATTAAAATAAGGTATAATAATGGTATTGAGGTTGGAATTGATGAAAATAGTATGAAATTAAGTGGCATTGTAAAAGCATATAAACAATAATCATAAATACTCAAAATTTTGAAATATCTTAATATTACATTTTATATTTTAATTTTTATTTAAATATTACATTTCCATTAAGTATTGTAATAATCTATATTATAGCTGGTTTACAAAATTACACTTTAACTGCTATTACTAATAAAGGGTCAACATCTGCTGACCCTTTTTTTATCCTAATTTTTGAATTTGGGAAAGGTAGGACATTCAAAAAACTTTCCACTCCAAAGATATAAAAAATGTCCTTTCACCAGCTTTTTAATGAAGATATTTTCGTTTCATGGATATCGTTAAATACTCTAAGGACAATACCTTTCAGAAGATAAAAGCATGGTATATAGATGAAACATCTGTGGATCTTTCTCCAGCAGAAGAGGAAAGAAAAAAACAGGTTAAAATACATCTGGGCACTTAGGTACGAGAATAAGTATTCAAGAGGCCAGGCAATCAAAATTATTGAAAGGGACTATAAAGTTTCCCAGGCTACTGCATATCATGACTATTCTTTGGCTATGGAGCTGTTTGGCAGTATGGAACAGGTAGATGTAGCTACTGAAAGGATGATTCTGGCCGAAAGTTATTTAAATATATATCAGTTCCGGATATGACATTCGAGACCTGGTGAATACTATTAAAAACTGGAGGAATTATGATCTTTCATTTGATGGCAATGTTGCAACAATGAACCGGATTGTAGTTGATAAGCTTAAGGAACCGGAAGACTTTCGAGAATTTGAAGTTGATGATCCGGAGCAGGAACGATAAAAGATATTTTAATATTAAATTTCCGGATGTTGAAGGTTTGAAGTTGGATTCTGTATTTTTTAATGAAAATGGATATCAGCTAAACAAATCTGTTGCCAAAAGACACAACTGAAATTGTGATTAATGGTTTTTGCCTTCCGTTAGAAGTTTTAAGAGCTGTAACAACAGCAAGAGCTTATGATGAAAATGGTGCTCTGATGCTCGTATATTACGAAGGCTTTGATCAGAACGGGGATAATCATGCTAAAAATCCAAAGTTTAAGCGGATTAAAAAAAGAACATTTCTAAAATTCGGGCACAATTTTGGGCGCAAAAATAAAAAAGAGAAAATGTAATTATCTTATTTTCAATAATATAAAAGTTCTCTTTTTATTAAATTAGTGACCAAGACGAGCGTATCTTCAAACACTTTTATCGATGATTTGTTTCGATTAAGTCAAATTAAAAATGAATTATATCCCTCCAATTTATCAAACAAATTCTATTAGACTTTTGTTGAATGCAATTTAGTTTTCAAAACTTGTAGAAATTACTATTGGAATAGTAAGTGTTTATTTGGCTGTTTCTGTCTTGTACCCATAACCGAAGAAATATCGAAACATTTGGTGGAAGATTTGGAAAGAATTTTAGAAATTAATAATCCTGTCATGTGATCTTGACGAGCGTCTATTCAAACTCTTTTGTCGATGATTTAATTCGTTTGAGCCAAATTAAAAAAGATTTAAGCAATTCCAAATTTAGAATTTAACTTTTTATAGTTATGATTTCTTTGCAAAATGATTTAAATATTTGAAACAATCGAAGTTGGAATCGTTTGACTTCAATTGGTTTCTCTGTTTTCATAAAGATTTTAAGAAGAATATTTAATTTGTATCTAGTTAATAGATTTTATAAAAAGACGAAACTTGGTACATTCAAGTATATCGTTGCCTCCTGGAATTTCGGCGGAAGCTCCTTCCGGTGCAGGATAATTTCTTTCACGCTGAAAAACATCGGAACGGTTGAGTCCGGCTGCCTTCACTTCGATTAAGACTTCGTCTCCGGAAATTTCGGGAGTAGAGTAATCCTGTAATTCCAATACATCAGGACCTCCAGGTTTTGTAATAACGATTGCTTTCATTTTTTTAAATTTTAGTATCACATTCATTTCAAACTCTCTTCCAGGTCAGTTGATGAGTAACCAACCGGGAATTGTTGGTGAACGCTTTCTCGCTTTCAAGATGCAGAAAACCATCTTTAAAGATAACATTTCTATTCTGCGTTTGCCCTGTCCAGTTAGGAAAAAGTGAGATGTACATCGTGTGGCTCACCAACTGTTTTTCATCGTCCGTTTTGAACGGTCCTGAATACGCAAGATAGATCGATCCTTCTTGTATATATTCTTCCGGCGTGGCATTGGTCCAATGTTCCTGATGAAAGTTTTCCCGATGCGTATCCATAATTTGTGCCGACATAAAACCTTCAGGATTGTAAATAATAAGTCCTTTAGGATTTTCGCCCATCGGATGCGTGATTTCTCCGCCGTTGACAGGAACTTCGATGAGTTCTACCAAAGTCCAGGTTCCTAATAGTTTTTCAAAAAGTGTTTCCATAATTTTAAAATGAAATGAGCGTACCGAAATACGCCCATTATGTTTTTGAATTAGAAAGGTTGATTGTATTTTCCGGTCAACGCTTTGTTTTCGATGCTTTTTGCAAAGTTGGGCGTTTCTTCGTGGTTGTGGGCGTCGGAAGCGGCTTGTCTGGAAGCTGCGGCATCAGCAAGATTCAAGTTGTGTTCTTTTAAATATTCAAACATTTCGGGAGTGGCTGTTGCGTGAATTTCGTTGGTGTACAAGGTCGTGTTATCATCAATTTTAGTGGCTTTCAGTTCCCATAAAACCTGAACTTTTGTACGGCCACCTTTGGTAATTGAATCTGAGATGGATAACATTCTGCAGTAATCAGGACGGTGCTCTACCGCTACATAATGCTGAACCATCAAAGCATCTCCGATTGTTTCGACGTTTAAAGAAACCGGTTCGCCATCATACGTGGTAGAAATGGCTGCTCCGATGTGTTGCGTAGAGCATCTTTGATATTCTGCATCGGGAAGATTTAATAACCAATCTGCGATGTTAACTTTTTCGATTGGGGCATTGATAATCGCTGTAACGGTAGAGTGAGACAATGCATTTTCTGGTGTTTGAATAATTTCCATAATGTTTTAATTTTAAGTGTTTAAATTAAGTATTTGATTTATTTGATGGTGTAAAGCTACATTCAACAAATTTCAAAATCAATTGGCGTTCGATGAATAGGCGGAAACTGTCGTTGAATGAGAAAATAAGATTGTCATATTCAGAAGATTATTTTACAAAAGAAAAAGTTGTTTTATTCAAATAAGTTGTGGGAAACAAACTGCAAAACAATCTTGACTTGCCGAAAACAAAACACACAGTTTGTCATTCCGGTAGGAATCTAGGCATTTTAGATTCTTTCAGAATGACAAAAAATGGCACAAAAAAATCACTGGAAAATTCCAATGATTTTAAATAGATTTAGATGAATATTCAATTACTTATAAAGCCATTTCCTAATTAGCTTCGTATAATTTGGCATCACCACGTAAATCACCAGAAAAACCAGACAGCCGGTACTCACTAACGTATCAAAATAACGATTGGCAGGAATATTCATTAATCTTAAAGAGGGCAATAACAACAATTGCATCATTAATGACAAAGGAAAAATGGCAGACCAAGTTGCCAGATATTGTTTCCATTGAACCGGAACTTTGGTGTCTGTTTCTTCGCCATAGAACAAAAAATCCAACCCGGATTTGATTTCGTAATTATCTTCTTTTGTGAATAATGGATGTGCTTTATCAATCAATGTTTTTCTGGTATCAGATTCCATCCAATTTCGGAGATTTTCAATGGTATCAAATCGGATAATCACGGTGTAAACAAAAGTCAGATTCGGAATCGGACGAACGATTTGCCAGTCGATAAAACCTTTGGCACTTTTGGAAACGGGCAGGATTTCATCGAGCCATTTTTCGTAATTCGATTTGTTTTCCGTTCAAAACGTGATGCGTGATAACCACAGATGCGCCTTGAGTTTCCATAATGAGATTGGTTTTTAATTAATTTAATTATCGATGGCTTGCATAAATAATTTAGTTTCAAAGAAAGATTTCAGCAAAACATCTTCTACTTCTTCCAAAGCTTTTTCTGATGCCGGATTTTCTTCGGTTGTTAGTTCTAAAATATCTAATTTTTCCTCTAATAAATGAAGCAAACCCATTATTGCCACACTCGATTTCAAATCGTGTGCTTTCAATTTTAGTAATTCGAAATCTTTGTTTTCATAAGCCAGTTTCAGTTCCTGCAAATGAGTCGGGACATTATCTAAAAACTGCTGCGTCACGGTTCTTTCAAAATTTTTGTCGCCATTGCTGATAGACTTCAAATAAGTAAGGTCGATGAACTCGTAATTAGAAGCTGTTTCTTCAGCTTCTGTTTCGGTTTTTTCGTTTTCTTTCAATCCGAAATTGGAAATTAGTTTGAATAATTCTTCCTCTATGATAGGTTTTGAAATGTATTCGTTCATTCCACGGCTCATACATCTTTCGCGTTCGCCCGCCAAAGCGTGTGCGGTCATTGCGATGATTGGCGTGTTCAGTTTAAGTTCCTCACGGATTGTTTGTGTGGCCACGTAACCGTCCATTTGTGGCATTTGGATGTCCATTAAAACCAAATCACAGTCGTTGTTTCTGAGAAATTCTACTGCTTCCAGACCATTGTTTGCAGTTTCAAAATCGACGTTCCATTGTGAGAGAAGATGCTTCATCAGATTTTGATTGATAGCGTTATCATCCACGATTAGCACTCTCAAAGGCGTATTTGTTTTATCTTTAAAATAATCTATATCAATTTTAGGAATTACATTAAGCTGTTCTTTCTCAATTGTGTAAGGAATATAAAAATGGAAAGTGGTACCTTTTCCCTGCTCGCTTATCACTTCGATATCACCATTCTGCAACTGAATCAGGCTTTTCACAATCGATAAACCAAGTCCGGTTCCTCCGTAATTTCGTGTCGTTGAATCTTCGCCCTGATTGAATCTTTCAAAGATTTCAATGAGTTTTTCTTTATCAATTCCGATTCCCGTATCAGAAACTTTAAAGCCAACAATGACTTCGTTTTCGGTCTGTTGTTTATTGTAAATTTCGATATTGATAGTTCCCTGATGCGTAAATTTGATGGCATTTCCGATGAGGTTGACCAGAATCTGAGTCAGTCTCGTGGCGTCGCCATTCAAAGTATCAGGAATTGAAGTGTCGATTTTGCTGGAAATCGTCAATCCTTTTTCTTTGGCGCGTTCCATAAAAAATGTTTCAATAGAATTCGCTAATCCACTGATGCTGAACATACTTTTGGTAATACGCATCATACCGGCTTCGATTTTCGATAAATCGAGAATATCATTAACAATTGCCATCAGATTCTCTCCTGAACGCTGAATTGACGAGACAAATTCTTTAGAGGTTTCATCCAAAGGTCTTTTTTGTAAAAGGTTTGTAAAGCCGAGAATTCCGCTCAAAGGAGTTCTGATTTCGTGGCTCATATTGGCTAGGAAATTTTCTTTGGTTTGCGCGGCAACAGAAGCTTTTCTCTCCGCAACATCCAATTCCTGAATCAACAATCGCTGACGTTTGAACTGACGAAGAATGTGATAACCAACGATTGAACCGCTTAAAATCAAAAGAATCAATAAGGAAATATCATATAACCTTGCTTTTTGTCCCATCGCTTCAGTCTCTTTGCTGAGGTCAACCATATGAAGTTTTCGGCTTTCGTAAATTTTTGCAGTGATAGAAGTGATTTCGTTCGAAATTTTTCTAGCTCTCGGGTTGGCAATGGAAGTGTTGTCGTCCATATTTCCAAGGGTGTGATAACGGAACAGTAATTTATCCTTCGTTGTTTTCTTTTCCATCGCAAGAACGCTCAATCTGTGAATCAGCTTTTCTTCTATGTCATCTGAATTGTCTTTGGAAAGTGAATCCAGAAAGTTTTCTATCTGATTAATTTTCTGGTCGATTCCTTCAAGATGAGTGGTGTCATTGGTCGCAATAGAAGCTCTGATTCTGCTTTCCACGCCGAGAATATCACGGTCGATTTCACGCAAATGATTGCTGGAACGTAATTCGTTGAGAAGTCGGTTGTTATTTTTAATGAGTTCTTTGGTATTTTTAGCTGAGTTGATTTGAACTGCTATCAATAGGAGAGAACCCGCAATAAATGTGAGGATGATGAAATAGCTGAACCGTCTGTTTCCCATTACTGAGGATATTTTTTTCATAAGCGCTTGTACTTATTTGGAATTGTTGAAAACCACTTTAGAATTGTAAAGCCACCCCGTAAAAAATCCTTTGAATTTTCGCCATCAGTGTCTCAATATTTTTTATTTATTTAATTGATTCGGCGAATCTCGTTCCTCGATTTCCAGAGGAGGGGAATTTTTACAGTCGAATTGGAACGTTGAATTGTCGCAGCCCGACTTGAGCGGAAATCCTTTTTTGCTTGTTCTTAAGTTCTATTTAAACTGAAATCTTGTGCAAAAAAGATTGGGAGCGGAAGGCGGATAAAGCTGCCCAAACCTAACAAAGTGGTTCGACGTAGTCAAATAAAAATTCTAAAAGACATTCATTCTCGTGTTGAGAGCCTTTCTGTAAGCGTCAGCGACGGGAATAAATTTTCCGTTTATCATAATTCCGCCGTCCTGAAGTGTGTCTATCTTGCCAACCGAAACGATGTATGAGCGATGAACTCTGATGAAATGGTCTTTTGGGAGACGTTCTTCCGCTGTTTTCATCTTGCCATGGATGGCAAACATTTTTTCCCTTGTGTAAAACTTCACGTAATCGCCCATTGCCTCCGCATAAAAAATATCGTCGAGCTTCAAACGCCTTGTGATATTGGAATCTCTTACGAAAAGGAACTCATCTTTGGTCACTTCAACATCTTCTTTTCTGCTTTCCAAAATCGATTGCGCTTTGCTTACCGCCTGTAAAAATCTTGCAGGCATTACGGGTTTCAGGATGTAATCTGCGATATTCAGTTCGAAAGCTTCGAGTGCGTAATCCTTATTTGAAGACGTAAAAATGATGATGACATCTTTCCCTGCAAGGTTTTTGGTGAGTTCGATTCCGGTCATTTCCGGCATTTCGATATCGAGAAATATCAAATCTACCTGATTGTTCTGCAAATGATTGTAAGCTTCAATCGCGTTGGAATATTCATTGACAATCGTCAAATTCGGGACTTGTTTTGCCAAGTGTGCGAGCGTGGTTCTTGCGATATCATTATCATCAACAATTAAGGCTTTCATAGGGATAGTTTATTATGGTTGACACAAATATAATTATTCCTTTCCTTATTTTCTTTAATTTCTGAAGTAAGAACGAATCATCCAAGCCATTTCTTCGTGCGTTTCTATCAGGCTTGTGATGAAGTCGCTGGAACCGTAATCTTTGTATTTTTCAGCGAAAGGTGTAACATTTCCTCTAAGAAAATCGATGATGCTTTCGTGGTCTTTTAGTAAATCTTTCATAAAGCCTAATCCGTCATTGGCTCTGTCGCTGTATTCGGTAAGGTGCGTCAATTCAAGATAGATCTTCATTGTGGCAGGTGCATAATGTCCGATTTTTCTTAGACGTTCTGCAACGCTGTCAATCAACTCGTCCAACTGTTTGTACTGTTCTTCGAAGAAAATATGGTTTGCGTGGAAATTGTCGCCAGTCACGTTCCAGTGAGCGTTTCTTGTTTTGATGTAAAGTACAGTTTCGTCAGCTAATAATTTTGACAATTGTTCTGCAACAGCTTCTGTGTTTTGTTCTGTAAGTCCGATGTTTGTTTTCATAATTTTAAGATTTAAGTAAGAGCGGTATTGCTCTTTTTCTGATGTAAAGTTCAGAATGAATCTTAAAAAAATGATGACTTTTTCGGTGAATGGGCAAAATGAGTCGGTGAATTCAATTTTTAATTAAGTTTCATAATTAATAGAAAAATTATAAAATGTGATTTATTAAACTGGTTACATGTCAAGCACTTTTATCGTTATAAATTGTGATATCAAAATTAAACAATCAACAAAAAAGGAAAACAGAGTATTAGGACTTGCGCCACATCACAGCAATTGTAGACAATCAAAAAGAAATTTAGATTTTTATACTCAGGTTTTATCATGTTAAATATCTCATTTTTTAGAATTGCGCAAGATTTTAAAGAGATAAAAGGAAAAATTTTTCACAGCTTGGGCAGCGTTAACATCAATGGAAAGAACTTTTTATAGCGAGGTTGAAATCATCAATAAAAATAATGTACCTAAAAGAGGCATTTTAGGAATGATGTAAAAAAAATTAACTTTTGCGTAAAGAATGAATGTTTGAATAGATTTTATGAGAGCTTTATAAAACATTATTCTGGTTTACTCTGACATAAAAAAACAAAAAAACAGCTCCATTTAGATTAAAATGGAGCCATTTGGCTGTGTGTGACCTTAACGAGCGTATCTTCAAACACTTTTATCGATGATTTGGTTCGATTGAGTCAAATTAAACAAGAATTACAAAAACTCATTTTTAACAAATAATTTCTTCTAGTTCTTGTCATATGTAGTATAATTTTAAAAATTAATAATAATCGCCTAAAGCCTATATAGCATATAAATATTTTAAAATTGATATCAAAATTTTATTAACACAAGAGTTCATCAATTATAGAGCTATATTCTTAAATCAAGAAGATTTTAATATCAAAAAGTTTAAGGACAATTGATTTTAATTTCACGATCCGCCAGATCCTTTGACGCATCTACTACATAACCGATGTAAGGACCATTTCCAATTTTGATCATACGGCAAGCGTATAGCTAATTATGAAATTAGAACTATTTTTAGTATTTATAAAAATTGGGTTTAATTGTTAACAGTCAAACCCAACCTTATCTGCATTTACTAATATTTTAAAGTATAATATTTATATTAATTTTTCAGTTTAATTTTTACTGATCTAATTTGATTATCATGATCTACATATTTCAGTATTACGCTGTTTTTTCGCTGGAGCAACTGGTCGTATGTATAAATGTCTTTACTTACAATATTATTAATAGATACAATCTTCAGCCCTTTTTCCAGTCCTTTTGTATGAGCGTCGGAATTTTCCATAACATTTGATATTATAATATTGCTTCTATCTTCTGTATACTCGAAAGAGAGAGCTTTAGCTAATGGTTCAAAGTCTTTATTAAAAAGGTCGTTAGGCTTTAAATAAAGATTTTTATTCTTATAATCCAGTATAAAATTAAACCTATTAATGATCTCACTTCCAAGGATCCCTAAAAGATTATCTAAAGAACTGACACCCTGTTTATCCGAAGATAAAGAAATCCCTAAATTTTTATTTTTAATTGTAGTATTACCTAATTGAATACTTTTAATAAGTCCTTTACTGTAATTCGTATTATTGCTCAGATTGCGACTGCTGTACGATACTTTTTTACCAATCTTATTGAGCAAATCATTTTTCTCCTTATAAGGTGTATTTACCAGAAGAGTAAGCCTTGCACCGCTATCAAATAGTACGTCACCTGAAAATTTTTCATTATTTTTCAGTTCAAAGGTAATTCGAACTTTAGGAATGCCGGAGAAAAGCTCAAAAGGAATCTTTTCGTAGCTATCATAATCTATAAGATCATCAGGCTTGTACAAATTCATGGTCTGTGTTTCAAAATCAATTTTAGTGAGATAATTTGTTAAAATCGCAGCACCAATGATTCCGTCAAACTTTTTCTCATAGGATGTATTAAGCCTTGATAAGTCATCTAAAACAATATTTGTACTATCTATAAATTGATTTCTATCAAAAAATATTTTTTGATTGGTCATTATATCGTAAAGTTTTTTCCCTCCAGCTCCGGTCACTTCTGTTTGGTAATTAGCTTTAAGATTATATTTTTCTGCTATTTTTTTATCTAACAGAGTAGTGCCTGCTCCCGTATCGAAAAAAAAAAGGAGACTGTCTTTTTGATTTTCCATAGGAAGTTTTATAAAAATAGCTTTTTTGTCTTTGGATAATTCGAAAGATAGTTTTATCTGTTGTGCGTAACTATTGACTGCACCGAAAACGATTAAAAAGAAAATTAATTCTTTATATTTTATATTCATAATTTATTTTTATTTTATAAATTGAGCTGTTACCAGCATGTGTATTAGTTATCCATTATTATGTACCATTAAATTATTTTATTGCAGTTTATTTGAAAATTAATTCGATGAGCAGAAGTAAAAAATTACATGTTTAATTTTTATTTTTAAGCACTTACAACATATTTTTCTATGATAGGTCTATCGCTAGATTCATCCCAAATTAATTTCCAGTTTTCTGTTTCAATAACATTAATTTCTTTTTGGCTTTCTTTTTCTTTGGCTTGTAGATGCACTTGAAAACGTATATCAAATCTATTCCTTTCAATTTCCTCGATTATTACATTTTTAACTTCGTGTTTAATTGGAACTTCTAGTTTTTCTTTTATTGCGTAGTACCATGCATTAAACTCGGTGTGTCCTTTCATATTGCCGTATCCGGGAAATGTGAATTCTATATCTTTATGAAGGTATTGAATAAAGTAACCGTTTTCATCTAATCTGTCAAAATGGCTAAACCATTTGTGAATAAAAGTTCCCACCTTTTCTTTATTCCCTTTAGAAAACTCCTGAATTTTTTCAATTAGTTTTTCTGCATGAGCCATAGCATTTTCTTTTACTTCCGACATGGAATTGTATATTTCAGGTACATAAGCATTTCGATAAGAGTACAAAGGCTGATTATAAATCATTTGTATATGATAAATCGACTGCTGCATTGGTTTTAAAATATCTTCTATACTGAAACGATTATACCCAAGAGGTGTAAAAGACTCTTTTGAACCACCCAAAGTAATACTTTGTAAAAAATGTTTGCCTTTAAGCTTATCTCCTCCTGTACCATAAGCGAATCCCCAAGTCATCACATCATCAAAATACTTTTTTAAAATAGAGGGTGTATAATACCAATAAAGAGGATGTTGAAAAATTAAAAAATCAGCCTTAAGCAAAGCAGCTTGCTCTGCCTCTATATCAATTTTATAATCAGGATATAACGAGTCCAGATGACGCACCTCTAACTGAGATTCTGGGATTGTTTTTTTTATATGTTCAATAATTGTTTTATTGGCTATTGAATTCTCTAAGTCCGGATGCGATAGTATGATTAAGATTTTCCTGTCATTACGGTTTAAAGAGTTGGTGCGAGTCGTTGAATTTTTTGTTTTCATTTTTTTAAACTATATAAATTATAGTTGCAAAACTATTTCTATATTTGAACCCAATCAATAACTGTCAAACTTGATAGGTTAAAATAATTTGAAATGAATAGGAAAACATCTTCAGCCAATGAAATTAATAAATTGAAATTCCATTGTGAGATGGACGTTGCCATGCATTATGTGGGTGGAAAATGGAAAACGGTAGTGCTTTGGTACTTAATAGAGGATAAAAAAAGATTTAACGAAATAAAAAAACTCATCCCAAACATCACCGAAAAAATGCTTTCAATTCAATTGAAAAGTTTAGAAGAAGACGGGATTATAAAAAAGGAAGTTTTTAATGTAAAACCTCCTTTAAAAGTAGAATATTCATTAACTGATTTTGGTAAAACACTTATTCCTTTATTGCAATACTTGGTTACTTGGGGAGGTTTTGTTGTAAAAGAAAAATCGCACTCAATACACACAAAACAGTAATCCCGAAAGCATAGATACTGCAGATATTTAACCGAAAATATCAATACGGATACCTTATTTTCCATTTTTAACTACCACAAAACCATAATCGAATTTATATTCCATCGTTGACCGGCCACCTCTATCAATCAAGTTTTTCACCGAAAGAGGTTTTGAACCTAATTTATTTAGATAAACAAGATCAGATGGCATGTTTACGCCTTGTTCCAAGGTTGAAGTTGCAAAGCAAATTTTACACAACCCTGCATTTATGTATTTTTCAAGGATACTTCTAATTTTTCAAGGAAGAGAACCGTGGTGAATTACGATACCTCGTTTTAAATAGCTAATAAGTTTCGAATAGTAATCCTTATTTCTATCCGTGGTACCTCCCGTATATTCAGTAAGATCTTGTATGTAGTCATTTACAATTTCGTCACTGTATTCATTACATAACTTTATATAATCTTGAAATTCTGTAAATACTTTATTATTTTTTATTGAAACCTTCGATTCAAAAGGCGACAAGACTTTGAAATTTCCCATAACGAATTTGTCAATACCAAAATGGTGGAAACTTGAAGATGATTTTTCATGATGAAAAAAGAATTGACCAACATTCTTTTGAACAAATTGCCTGAAATTTCCACTATTAAATTCGATATTGTTTTTTAGAAATTGAGCTTCGGGGTTTCTAACAAAAGGATGTGCAAATACAAAAGTAGAATTTGGAAAATTTTTATAACAACGTCTTACCATACCATCAAATAATAGTCCTCATGTAGATTCTTCATTGGACAATTGGGCTTCGTCGAATAGAAACAAGTCGATAACAATGATAAAATAAAGTAATTCTAAAACAGACTCGATTAGCCCTCTTCACCTCTCGTTCAAATCGTTTAGAAAGGTTATGAAGACAGAGAATCCCATTATTTGTTTAGTATTTTGCATTAAGCTAACAGTTGCTTCAAGTAGACGAGGTCAAGCCAAATAAAACAATAATAAGTTATGGTTAAAGAAGTTTGGCTGTCAATTAGACTACAATATTTTCCATTTCGACTACATCTGGCAAAAAACAATAAGAGAATTTTGTGTTTCAATATAAAAAAATAAAATATGGAGACAACGAAAGAAAAAATTGAGGGAAAGGTTGTAGTTATTACAGGAGCAAGCAGTGGAATAGGAGCTAGTATTGCATTGAAACTCTCTCAGTACGGAGCTAAAGTGGTATTGGGCGCGCGAAGAAAAGACAAACTAGAGGAGTTGGCTGCACAGATCAAAAAATCAGGTAATGATGTGGAATATTCCACAACGGACGTTACAAAATCAAAGGATTTGATCATATTAGTCCAAAAGGCAGTCGATACTTTTGGTAGGGTGGATGTCATCATCAACAATGCTGGTGTCAGTCAATTGAGCAGAATTGATGATTTAGATATTGACGGCTGGGATCAGATGATCGATATCAACCTTAAAGGGGTATTATATGGTATGGCAGCTGCAATTCCTATATTTAAACAGCAAAAAAGAGGGCACATTATCAATATCATATCAACTTCGGGAATAAAAATAGTACCCATGCAAGGAGTGTATGCGGGGACAAAAAATGCCATCCGAACCATTGGAGAAGCTTTTCGTCAGGAGTCGAACGGTGAGATCCGTATCACGGGCATTTCTCCTGGTGTCGTAAAAACAGATTTTGCAAATGGCATTAAGAACGACCAGATGAAATTGATCATTAAAGAAAATATGGAAAAACTGGCGATAGATCCGGTTGCAATAGCCAACGCTGTGATATATGCAATGGAACAACCTATCGATGTAGAAATTGGTGACATTGTTATTCGTCCTGCCATACAAAATTAACGTGATCAGAGGAATTCAACAATATAAATCGTAAATTTATCAGGTCAAATGAAACCAGTAAATCCGACAGTGCAGCGTTTCAAAAATATATCCGAGTTGATGTCTTATCTACATCAGCCTGTACCATCGCATCCGCTTATAGCTATTGTTAATTATGATAATATGGCAGTGAATACTTTGAGAAAGCAACAAAAAATCGCTATTGATTTTTATAAGATCTCATTCAAGCCAAGTTTTAAAGGCCAAATAAAATATGGTCAGGGATATTATGATTTTCAAGGAGGAGGTCTGGCTTTTCTGAAGCCACAACAAATAGTTACCTCTTCCGATGATGAAAGAGGGTATGAAGGATATTCACTTTATTTCCATACCGATTTTATCAGAAATTATCCATTGGCAAATAGTATTCATCAATATGGATTTTTCTCTTATTCGGCTTCAGAAGCGCTATTTCTCTCTGATAAAGAGCAGCGGGTTATTGGTGATTTATTTAGAAGTATTGAGTCAGAACTCAGTAATAATATTGACCAATATAGTCAGGATGTGCTCGTTAGCCAGATAGATTTGCTGCTGAATTACAGCAATCGGTTTTATAACCGACAATTTATCACCCGCAAAATAATAAATAATGAAATAATAGCGCAGTTGGATGATTTGTTGGAAGACTATTTTAACAAAGAAACCCCACTTATCAATGGACTACCAAGTGTCCAATATATATCCGGACAATTGAATGTTTCCCAACGGTATTTAAGTGATATGCTCCACGTGATAGCAGGTCAAAACACACAGCAATACATTCACGAAAAAATAATCGCAAGAGCAAAAGACAGATTATCAACTACAAATTTATTAGTAAGTGAAATTGCTTATGAACTGGGTTTTGAACACCCTCAATCTTTCAGTAAGTTATTTAAAACAAAAACTGAACAAAGCCCGTTAGAGTTTCGAAATTCTTTTCATTGATCGAAAGTTGAACATTAGTAGGGTATAAATTCAGCACAAATTTTCCTTTACTTTCGATTATTTTTTTTGCTTGGTTTGCCGTTTTACTTAAGTATTCTTTAATTTTACTACGAATAAAAATATGACAAGGCTTGAAAAACAAATCATTGACACATGGCTTATCAACCATCGAACCAATCTTATGCTTATTGAAGAACTAACCCAGGAAGCATTGGATTATACCACATCAAAGCGTGGGGGCGGAACAATCGGACATCAGCTTGCGCACATGTACAATGTGCGTTTATGGAAACTGGAGAAATACGATAAAAAGCTGGTTTTGGATTTAAAAGCTATCACAGCCAAAGAACCCAAAACAACTTCAATGCTTAAAGATTGTCACATCATTTCGGCAGAGCGGGTAGCGGTGGCTTTGGAAGCCGGACTAAAAGATGATGCGGCTATTAAAGGATTTAAAAGAGGAGTAGTTCCACTTCTCGGTTACTTTATTTCACACGAAGCGCACCACCGTGGGAACATTTTGTTAACCCTGAAAATCTGTGGTTTTAAGATCAATGACAAACTTCAATATAATATTTGGGACTGGAACAATATATAAACTTAAAAAAATAATAAGCTTACATTGGTAGAAAGTTCTTTCTTTTTCTTACCTCTTGCAGCAAAAGCTGAAGGAGGCGCTGTATCCTGCATTCAACAGGAACTTGTCCTAAAAATCCGATAGCTAAATTAAATCCTGTTACTCTTAAGTCAACTAATTCAAGTTCCTTAAGGTAAACTTGTTGTTCATCTGACATTTCGAAGTTTTCAGATAAACTCAACGGATTGTTGGCTACATACTTAGCAGCTTTTAATCTAACCTCCTTTTTTAACTATATTCAACAAACGCTACGCTTACTATAAACCAAAAACCTCCCAATAAGGAGAGGTTGCAAAAACATAAATGATAAAAATCTTTTCTCCGTTCTTTCTCATCATTTTTGTAAAAATGATATGAATTGTGGGAACAAAATGAAGGAGAAAAGATATATGATAAATAGCTTAAAATTAGAATTCTTCTGCTATCATTGCCTCTCTTACTACTGCGGCAGTGCTTCCCATATTAGAAAGCGTACAGGTAAAACAGAAACCAATGGAATTGATTTCTATCAGAATAATTATATGAAAGATTATTACAAATCATTTGGGTTTAATGTTACTTACAAATTCGGAAAGCTTAAATACGAAATTAAAAGTACCAGAAGAAAAATTCAGAATAACGATCTGGCGAATTGACAGCTTTGAAGATTGATTGATAACCTTAGAACATTCCAGAAAAGGAAATAATGAATTGGCTTTATTTCTTTTTAAATAATAATCAACATTTGAATGTTGATCATTATAATAAAGGCTTTACGGCGATAACTTATGCGCCTTATTTTTTGATTTTCATCTCAGATGCGTATTTATGCAGTTTTTCATAAATATCAAAGAATTTATCTTCATCAGCTTCATTTAATGAAGTGTTGAAAAATACAATTACGGCTGTTTTCTTATCAAGATTAGAAAGCATAAAAGTCCTTACACCTGGGTCTGAGCCATTGTGTCCAATTCTTGTGCCTCCCATTTTTGTAGCCCAGAAGATCCCTGAATTTAACTTATCCAGTTTTACATTGTCAGGTTTTTTAGATGCTGTAAACTGAAACCGGATCATTTCTGCTGCTAGTTCTTTTTTCAATAACCTTTTGTTGTTGTATCTCCCGTTATTCAAGAGAGCGATAAAAAATTTAGATAGTTCATTTACCGAGGTCCTAACGCCACCATCTGGGTAAGTTGTGCCTTGATATAATGGAACAGATTTTATAATGTTGTGTTCCTTTTGATAAAGTTTGGAATGGTTTTTAACATCGATGTCATTTAAACTCCAGCCGGACTTAGCCATTTTTAAAGGGTTAAAAATATTTTGTTTGCTATATTCACTAAGTTTTTTGCCGGTCCTTAGCTCAACAATATATCCGGCCAAACCTGCTCCTATATTAGAATAGTCACGATTGGTTCCCGGTTTTGCATTTAGGAAATTATCTTTTGAATAATGTTTACCACCTTTTACAAAGTAGTTTTTAAAGAAGTCACCTAGTGGCTCAGGTTTTTGCCCGTTGTAAAAATAAGTGCTGTCGGTATAGAAGGGATATCGGTCTGCCAGTGCGGAAGTATGCGTTGCCAGATGTCTCAATGTGATTTTTTCATCTGGAAAATTAGGGTTGATGACTGTGAAGGGCAGATAATTATTGATATCTTCATCTAATGCCACCTTTCCTTCCTCAACTGCTTTCATGACACAAAACCCTGTAAAGGTTTTGCTTATGGAGGCAATATTCATAATAGTTGAAGGCGTGAATGGAATTTTGTTTTCCTTGTCAGCATAGCCATATCCGTGTGTCCAGACTACTTTTTTGTCTATGATAATGGCGGCTCCTATTCCAACAATTCCAGCATCACCCATCTTTTTCTCGACAAGGCTGTCTATAGATTTAGCTTTATTGCTAATGGTTTGAGTATAGAAATTTTGGCAGTAAAATATTGTGATCATCAAACATATTAATGAAAATTTGGTACTTGGTCTTTTCATGGGTATTGGTGTTTATTGGTTTGAAATTTGAATTGCTAAAATTCTGAAGGATCTGGATATTATTATTTCACTTTCAGATTTTCCAGGCTTAGCTTCGCAATATCCTTCACCAACTGGGTAGGAGAGTTGCAGTCGCAGTTGCTGAATCCTAACACATAAATGTCTTCACTGGGGATATACACCGCCATCGATTTAAATCCAAAGACGCTTCCGCCGTGCTCTCTTGTAGCAGTCCCGTTGATGCTTTTTAGATGCCATCCGTAGCCGTATTCAATTTCTTTTCCGTCATTCAGCTTGTATTTGGTGAACGCTTTCATTTCATTCTTAGAATTCAGCAATAGATTTTTATTGAGCGCATTTTGCCATTTCAGCATATCATCTAAAGTCGACATCAACGATCCCGAAGCAAACGGAACACTGAAATTAATAACCGTTTTATTCACGTAACCGTAGCTTTTTTTATGATAACCGTACGCTCTGTTTTTAATAATTTTTCGGTCGGTTGCGTAGTAAGAATTGGTCATTCCGATTTTGTCAAATATATTTTTCCTGATAAAATCTTCATAAGTTTCACCTGAAGTAAGTTCGATAATATAGCCCAAAACCACATATCCCGAATTATTGTAGTCAAACTTTTGTCCGGGAGCGAAATCGACCGGTTCATTTTTGAAAAAGTTGACCATTTCTTCGGGCGTCATTTCCTTCTGAGCAATATCGGCAATCGTTTTCATTTTTGTAAAATCTTTAATGCCCGAAGTGTGAGTTAGTAGATGATGAATAGTAATATTGTTCCCATTCGGATAGCTCGGAATATATTTTGAAATAGGATCACTGACCTTCAGTTTTCCCTGCTCTTCGAGCATCAGAATAGCAATAGCGGTAAACTGCTTTGTCATAGATCCGATCTGGAAAACACTGTTGATATTCAGTTTTGCATCCAGTTCGAGATTCGCCATTCCGAATGCTTTTTGGTACACGGGTTTGCCTTTTTGAGCTACCATAAAAACACCGCCAGGCCCGTCAGATTCTTTGAATTCCGACAAAATCAAGCTGTCAATCTTTTGATCTAATTTCTGTGCATTGAGTGAAAATGCCAGTACCATGGTAGAACAGAATAAAAATATTTTTCGCATAATGACATGTATTTAATGCAAAGATATATTAATAATTTAATACTGTGCAATACAAAGTAGTAAATTTATTTGATGATCTCTAGTACATAATCGAGTCGCATACAAAACGGCTTGGGAAGAAAACGATACGCTTCAATATAAGCACGCCATTCTTTCGGCTTTCTCTTGCGTTTACAGTCCTTAAAAATTCTCCTTCTTAGTATGAGAATTAGCAGTTAACCTTGTGTAAGTTCATCCAGGACAATTTAAAGATTTTTCAGGCGTTGTTGTTGACCGTCATTATGGACTTAATAGCCTTCCTATTACGAATTTGATTGTTTTAAATTGAATACGGTATATTTATTAAAGGAATATGTGAGTGGAGGTTAATACTAATATTCAAAATTTCCATTTCGTATCATAAAATATCTTTTTCGTATCACTTAGTGCACAAAGAGTAATTAATTTTGAAAAGTTAGATCCTAAATTAATATCTATGAAAAAATATGTTTTATTTATAATACTTCACGTTACCTATTTTGCTTTGCACAGCAATACCATCCGCTTACTCCTCAGGAGTAAGAAAAAGGACTATTACCGCAATTCGGGTTTATGATCTACACACCCATTCAGGATACCACGCTATCCGTAGCCTGTCTAAGGAAATGTAATCACCACGGGAGATGGTGTACTGTCTTTTGATACCGGGTTGATTAATCATTATGGGGATATCAATATTCCTATCTTCCTACAGACCATGAAGGTTGGTATCTGCTTAATGGCAGGGCACTTTCTACATTACCGGTAACTACCATTTGCAAAAAATAAAACATACTGATAGCCTAACCCGTCGAATTCATCAACTATTTCACCAATTCCGTTATATTATCTTTATTCCTCTCAATGATGGCATTTGAATGCTATCAAAGTGTCTAAATATCATTAAATAAATGACGGAAATACATTTCTGGTGATTCTAAAAAACTTCTTGTCAGCTGATAATGCTCCGTATCCTTATAATTTGTGAGTTTAATTTCTTCGTTTAACAAAAAGATATTTGAATTAGGATAACTCATTAAAATAGGGGAATGTGTAGAAATAATAAACTGAGCTTTTCCTGCTTTTTCAAGTTTATGGATAATTGATAATAACGAAAGTTGTCTTAGCGGAGATAAAGCAGCTTCTGGCTCATCAAGAATATAAATTCCGTTTTGGAATTGATTATTAAACAAGGCTAAAAAAGCTTCGCCATGAGACCTGTGATGTAGTGATCTTCCTCCGTAGGCATCTAAAATTTCACCATCTTCTTTAGCAATCTCATCAATATAAGTAGCAAAATTAAAAAAACTCTCTGCTCTCATAAAAAAACCTTGCCCTGTTTTTATTTTCCAAGATAATATGAGATATTCTGATAATTCTGATTCGGTTTTGTAAAAACTATAATTATGATTTCGATTACCCCCAGACAGGTTGAAATTACATTTATCAGCAATAGCTTCTAATAAAGTAGATTTACCTATACCGTTTTCACCAACAAAGAACGTAACATTGCTTTTGAGTGTAATGTCTAAACCACTTTTTAAAAAAGGAAGATTGAAAGGAAAGCCTTCAGGATGGTCGTTTTTTAGATAGATTCTTGATAAATAAGGCATGATAGTTTCATCATTAGTTTTTGATTTATTGCAAAAACTATGCAAATAGCTTTTATTATTCTACAATTACTACAGACAGAGGTATTTCGAGGTGTATGCAATATAATACCATAGATACTTAATTTCTTCTCTTAAGTTATAACATACAGTATACCTCATTCGGGGACGCGATAATAGAAAGCAATAATATATTCTTAGCCTTTCATACTGGATATAGATCAAGATAGTAAGACAGGCGATAGTGCATCTACGGGACGTTCTGGAAATAAATATTATTACTACCATTGCCAGTCTCCGTGTTCATACCGGTACAAATCTGAGATTATTAATTCAAAATTTTTAGAGATATTGCAGTCATTGGAAATGCGTGCATCCATAAAAAATTATTTAAAAAAGGTATTGAAACAAAATTTTGAAAAATTAATTAATAATCCCCAACAGGAAAGGAAAACAATTCTATTAGAGATAGATCGTTTAAACAGCAGGTTCAAACAGGCAAGAAATAAACTGATGGAAGGGGTAATTGATGATGAAGATTATTTTGAAATTAAAACCGAATGTAAAGGGCAAATTGAAAAACTCGAAGCTAAATTAACTAAAGGAAAAGATAACAAAAAAATAGATTTTTTAAGACTACTAGACCAAGCATTATCGAACCTGGTAGATCTTGCGAAAGTCTATACTGACGGGGATATTGACGTGAAACGCAAAATAATTGGTTCGATATTCCACCAAAAATTGCAATTTTCAAAAAATCATTATCGAACCACCCGACCTAATGTTTTACTCTCTTATATATACCAGATAAACAATGAGTTAGGAACTAAAAAAACCGGAAAGAAAGTGAATTATCACCTCTTTCCGGTATTGTACCCAGGACCGGGATCGAACCGGTACTCCTAAGAACTGGTGTTTGAGACCAGCGCGTCTACCAATTCCGCCACCTGGGCTGCTTTAAATCGGTGTGCAAATATAAAAACTTTTATTAATTCTCAAAAGCTTTTAAAGAAAAATTTTTAAAAAAATACCTCCAAACCATCGTAGGCAAGATGCATTCCGGAAGGAAGTTGTTTATCCTCAATATCATGCAATCCCAGATGATGACTGATATGAGTTAAAAATAATTTTTTAGGTCTAAGCTCTTCAAACAATTTAATAACATCCGGCAGGATAAAATGAGCAGGATGAGGATCAAATTTCCTGATACAGTTTAAAATCAAAACATCCAGATTCTTTAATTTTTCCTTTTCGGTATCTGAAATAAAACCGGCATCCGTAATGTAGGCAAGGTTCTTGAATTTATATCCGAATACCGTAATTTTATAATGTATCACCTCAATTGGAGTGATTTCCGTATCCAAAATGGTAAAAGGTTTATTTTCAATTTCATGTAAATCAAAAGCAGGCGCTCCAGGATATCTTACATCTGTAAAAGCATACGGGAAACGCTTTTTTACCTCATTTCCAACTCTCTGGTAACAGTAAAGCGGCATATCTTTTCCACTTTTAAAAATCAGGGGACGCATATCATCAAGGCCGATCACGTGATCATTGTGCTCATGGGTCAGAAGTGCAATATCTACGTTGTGCTCGTGGTTTACAAGCATTTGTTGTCTGAAATCAGGACCACAATCAATAAGGATTTTTTTGTTTTCGTCCGTAGTTACCATCACAGAAGATCGAAGGCGACTGTCTTTGGGGTTATTCGAAATACATACTTCACAAGTGCAGCCAATCACGGGCACACCCTGGGAAGTTCCCGTTCCTAAAAATTTCAACTTCATTTTCTTTTGAGGTTGGTTTAATTTTGGTAAATTTACGAAAAATTTAATGTTCTAATGTATCAGAAACTAACTCCTAAACAAAAAGCATTAACAATTAATCTAGATCCTACTATTTATGGTACTTTCGCAGAAATTGGTGCAGGGCAGGAGACTGTTCGGCATTTTTTTAGAGCAGGGGGAGCTTCAGGTACAATTGCTAAGGCGATGTCTGCTTACGACAAAGATTTTAGTGATGCTATCTATGGAAAAGAGGTCAAAAACAGATACGTTACCCAAAACAGACTTCGAAAAATGCTTCGCTATGAAGTAGCATTGATCGAGGAGAGAATCTCCAGGGAAAATAATCCCAACAGAAAGTTTTTTTCATACGCCAATACGGTTACGACAATTAATTTTGATAAAACGGTAAAAGGGCATGGATGGGTAGGAATACGTTTTCAGGTAAAAGAAAATGAAGATTATAATGAAATTGTCATTCACGTAAAATTTAAAGAAAATGATGCTACCTTACAACAGGAAACCTTAGGGAATCTTGGGGTAAATCTTATTTTTGGAGCGTTTCATTATTTCGATAATCCTAGAAATTTAATCGAATCTCTTTATGATGATGTGGCAAAAGACAACCTTGAAATTGATATGATTGATTTCAGCGGGCCGGCTTTTGCGTATGTAGACAACAGGCTGATGTCATTACAGCTGGTAAAACACGGGATGACAGATGCGGTGATTTTCAATTCCGAAGGAAATAATATGCTTCCGGCAGATATTTTATACAAAAAAAATATTTTCGCGGTAAGAGGGAGCTTCAGACCGGTAACGAAAGTGAATATTGACATGCTGCAGAATGGTTTGGATATGTTCCTGAAAGATGCCCTTTGTACACCGGACGAAACAGAAGTTCTGATCGAAATTACCATCTCAAACCTCCGTGCAGACGGGGATATTGATGAAAGGGATTTCCTTGACAGGGTCGATATTCTGGGTACGTTAGGCTACACCGTTATTGTTTCCAATTATTCGGAATATTATCGACTGATTGATTACTTTGCTTCGTATACAAACGGAAATATTGGCGTCGCAATGGGAGTAAATAACCTGTTGATGGTTTTTGATGAGAAATATTATAAAAATTTATCGGGCGGAATTTTAGAAGCTTTCGGTAAGTTCTTCAGAAACGGAATGAGGGTTTATCTTTACCCTTACAAAGATCCTGAAACGCATGAGCTTTTGAATTCTTCAACCCTTAAAGTAGAGGAGAGTTTAAAAGAATTGTACAAATATTTTAAACATAATGACCGTATTGTAGACATTACCAATTACAATCCGGAGTTTTTGGAAATTTATTCAAGGGATATTTTGAAAAAAATTGCATGCAATATCAAAGGCTGGGAAACACAGGTTCCGGACGGTGTTGCGGAAATGATCAAAGAGCGCGGAATGTTCGGCTATAAAGAAGAATTTTCCTTAAAACAATTCTCTTAAAAACAATATATAATGTCAGAATTAAAAAAAAGACTTTTATCAATTCTTGAAAGTCCTAAACATAATACAGACGAGAAACTTGAAAAAGTTTGTCACCTTTTGGATCAGGAAATTTCTTATTTCAACTGGACGGGTTTCTATTTCAAAAATGGAGATAAGGACGAGTTGAAATTAGGCCCTTATGTAGGAGCACCCACAGATCATACCATTATTCCTTACGGAAAAGGAATTTGCGGGCAGGTTGCGGTTTCTAATGAAACTTTTGTTGTTCCGGATGTTCATCAGCAGGATAACTATTTAAGTTGTTCGATTGATACAAAGGCTGAAATTGTAGTTCCTATCTTCAAAGACGGGAAAAATATCGGTCAGATTGATATTGATTCTCATACAATTGATCCTTTTACAAAAGAAGACAGAGAGCTGTTGGAATGGCTTTGTAACGAGGTTTCAAAGATTTTATAATTTTAATTTAATTTAAAAGTTTAAATATCGACTTCGGCCCGAAGGGCCGGAGTCTTTTATTCTATTCTGATTTTAGTATTAACGCTTATGTGAACTCTAAAACAGAATTAATTTTAGATTAAATAAAATAATTAAAAGTATTCAGAAACTTTTGAGCTTTTGGTTTTAAAAATAATGTTATCGTGAAAATATTAGTGCAGGTTTGTGTTTAAAAGATCTATCTCAGCAATCATTTCCTTAAAATAATCCCCACACTTTGCAATATGCGTCCCATACCAGGAAAATGCCTCTCCGTCAACAATCATAATCTTCTTTTCAGGATAAAATTCTTTCAGTTCCTCGATGTGTTTTTCTTTAAAAGGAAACGGTTCGGAAGAAAGCATGATAATTTCGGCTTCAGCTAGGTCTTCAACGATAATTTGTGGGTAACGTGTCTTATCTTTAAAAATATTTTCAAAACCGATTTCAAATAAAATTTTATGAATAAAAGTATCGGAACCTACTGTCATATAAGGATTTTTCCAGATAAGGTAAGCAACTTTTATAGCAGAATTAATTTTGGTTTGGTTTAAAATTTCGTAAATTTTAAGATTAAAATGTTGTGCTTTCTCTTCTAGATTAAAGATTTTACCTAAATTTTTAAGCAAATAATAATTGTCTTCAATATTTTCAACATTGGTTACAATTACTTTAAAATCATCCATTAAAGCTTCGACCTGTTCTTTTACATTTTCTTCTTTATTAGCTAAAATTATATCAGGTTGTAAAGCTTTGATTTTATCAATATTAATATTTTTGGTACCTCCGATGACAGGAACATTTTTTACCATCTCTTCCGGATGAATACAGAATTTTGTCCTTCCGACAACTTCATTTTCCGTTAAGCCCAAATCAAATAAAGCCTCAGTAATAGAGGGAACGAGAGAAACAACTTTCATTTTATTATTTTAGATCTTGCTAAAATTACAAAAGTTTGCCCGTTAAGAAAAGTCCTGCCACGGAAAAATAAATGATAAGCCCGGTAACGTCTACCAAAGTTGCCACAAAAGGAGCAGAAGAAGTTGCGGGATCGAGTTTTAATTTTTTTAGAATAAATGGAACCATCGATCCGGAAAGCGTTCCCCAAAGTACGATCATTACTAAAGAAACACCAACACTCAATCCTACAAAAGGCCAGTACATTCCATAATTGAAGAAGCCGGCTTCATGCCAGATCATGATTCTTAGAAAACCGATTATCCCTAAAACTCCACCTAAAAACAATCCGGTGAAGATCTCTTTTTTCATGACATACCACCAATCTTTTAGGCCGATTTCCTGAAGAGCCATCGCCCTGATAATCAGAGTTGCAGCCTGTGAACCGGAATTTCCTCCACTGGAAATAATCAGCGGGACAAATAAAGCCAAAACTACCGCTTTCTGAATTTCATCTTCAAAATAGCCCATTGCAGAAGCAGTCAGCATTTCGGAAAAGAAAAGGATGATCAGCCACATGCCTCTCTTTTTTACCATTTCCATAAGAGAAGTTTGGGTATACGGTACATCCAACGCTTCCAAACCCCCGAATTTCTGGATATCTTCCGTGTTTTGCTGTTCGATTTGATCGAGAATGTCATCTATGGTTACAATTCCCACCAAAACTCCGGCTTCAGTTATGATTGGCAGAGCTGCTCGGTCATATTTTTCAAAGTACTGCACCGCGTCTTCTTTTGAGGTCGTTGTTGTTATGGCAACGAAATGATTATCAGTGATTTCTGAAATTAAAGTATCTTCTTCGGCCAAAAGTAAACTTCCCAATGCAATATCGTCTATCAACCTGTTTCTTTCGTCGACTACATAAAGGTAATTCATGGTTTCCACCCTGCTTCCGACCTTTTTTATCTGCTGAAGGCATCTTTTTATCGTCCATTCTTTACGGATCTGGATATAATAAGGCGTCATCAGACGGGCAATAGAATCAGAATCGTAGCCAAGAAGTTTCAAGGCAATTCTTCTTTCCTGCGGATTAAGATGGTTGATGGAATACTTGATCAGCTCATCCGGAAAATCTTCAAAAAGGGCAGTCCTGTCATCCGGTGTCATGGCATTCAGGATTTCGGAAACCTCGTCGCTTCCGATGCTTCTGATGGTTTCTTCCTGGAAATCAGGATCAAGATGAGAAAAAACATCGGCTTTATATTCTTTCGGAACCTTCAGAAACGCCAAAAGCCTCTCATCAGCGTGAAGTTCACTGAGAGTTTCGGCGATGTCGGCAGGGTTAAAGATAAGTTCGTCCTTAGAATTCAAAGCGTCAATTTTTTGATATGCAAAAATAATTTAAATTTTTAAGACTTACCAATGAAGTAGAAAAATTAAGGATTAATTAATTGCAATAAAAAAACACCCGTAAAAACTTACGGGTGCCCTGAAGAAATTTCAATTGAGATTGTAGTTTGAATTGTTTATACTAATGTAATAAAATAATTTAAATTATTCACCATTTTATGAATTTAAATTAATGAAATTCAATGGAAAGCATAATAATTTAGAAAATTAGTCGTAAAAAGTAAGTTGTAATTGTAAGTAGAAATCTTAGTGTTAAAGCTCTGCTTCCGAGGTTTTTATCTTTCTAAGCTGTTTCAGAATGTCTTTTATGGCTCCATTTGTACCTATTTTTACAGAATTTACGGTAGAACCCAGGAGGCGCATATTTTTTCTGTAAGTGTCATAGTCGGTTTCGGTAATGAGATTTCCACCGGCATCAAACAATTTCATACTCACCACAACCTGATTGGAAAAAACATATTTCCCGATTCCCACTTTGAAGTATTTCACTTTTGGAACAACGGCAAAATCCGCATCATTATTGACGCAGTAATCTGTAATAGTTTGTTTATCAATACTGTCGAATGGGATTTGAGTTTCCGTTCTGATCATTTTATTCTTCCTTTCACTCAGGTTATCAGAAACTGCACTGAAAAAAGCATAGTTAGTCGGTTCCTTGATTTCTTCAATATCAGGATCTACTTCAGGATTGAAATAGAGGATTTTTTTTATTTTATCATCTGTATTTTTCTGTGCCTTTAAGGAAATACCAGATAAAAGCAAGATAAGCGTGGTGAAAGTTATAAATTTTTTCATCATTAAATCGAATGCAAAATTACTGCCTTTTAATGGGATAACATAATTTTTTTAAGAAATTTTTAACACTTTTTTCTATCAATTTTAATATATGAAATCAATAATGTTTGCAGATTTAAAATAAAATCGTAATTTTGCAGCCGTTACATAATAATCATTAAACAATATTGGAATGTACTTAACAACAGAAAAAAAGCAGGAAATTTTCTCTAAACACGGGAAATCTGCACAAGACACAGGAAGTGCTGAAGGACAAGTTGCTCTTTTCACTTTCAGAATCAATCACTTATCTCAACACTTAAAAGCAAACCGTCACGATTTCAACACAGAGAGATCATTGGTAAAGCTGGTAGGTAAAAGAAAAAGATTACTAGATTATCTTAAAAACAAAGATATCAACAGATATAGAGCGATCATCGCTGAACTAGGTTTAAGAAAATAGTCTATAAAGATTTTCAAAATAAAAGCAATCTCGGAAGAGGTTGCTTTTTTTATTGTTATTTAATCAAATTAAGATAATAATATTACTGATCTGTCTGTTAAAAGTAAAAAATTGGCAAAAGTTAGTGTCTGTTTTGGATATTTTGTTGCTAAAGATTTAAAAAATCATTATAATATATTACCTTTGCAACGAAAATTTAAAGAGTTTAAATATTAATTCGTACTCAATACGGAGTACAAGAGACGAAAATTTATGAGTATACCTCAAGCGTTTACAGAAACGATCACCCTCGCAGACGGCAGGGAAATCACAATTGAAACAGGGAAATTGGCAAAGCAGGCTGATGGATCTGTGGTAGTAAAAATGGGCGGGACAATGCTTTTAGCAACAGTTGTAGCCAATAAAGAAGCAAATCCAGGTGTGGATTTTTTACCATTAACGGTAGATTACAGAGAAAAATTCTATGCAGGAGGGAGAATTCCAGGAAACTTTTTCCGTAGAGAAGCAAGACCTTCAGATCAGGAAATTTTAACGATGCGTTTGGTAGACAGAGTTCTACGTCCGCTTTTTCCTGAAGATTTCCATGCGGAAGTTCAGGTAATGATTTCATTAATTTCTTATGACGGAAAAACAATTCCTGATGATTTGGCTGGTTTAGCGGCTTCTGCTGCGATCGCCATTACTGATATTCCTTTCAACGGACCAATGTCTGAAGTAAGAGTAGTAAGATTCGACGGGCAGCTTTCAGTGAACCCAAGCTATGCAGATCTTAAAAACTCTGAACTTGATATTATGGTGGGAGCTACTAAAGACTCCATCGTAATGGTAGAAGGGGAAATGAAGGAAATTTCTGAGCAGGAAATGTTGGAAGCAATCATTTTCGGGCATGCTGAGATTAAAAAACAAATCGAAGCTCAGGAAAGATTAGCAGAAAGAGTAGGTAAGGCTTTCCCTAAGAGAGAATATTCTCACGAAAATCACGATGAAGCAATCCGTGAAAAAGTATGGAAAGAATGCTACGATAAAGTATATGAAGTGGCTAAAACTCCTTCTGGTAAGGAAGAAAGACACGAAAGATTCAAGGCGGTTCTTGATGAGTTTTTAGCACAATATGTAGATAATGCAGAAGAGTTGGAAAGAGTAACTCCTTTCGCAAAAGTGTATTATCATGATGTAGAAAAAGAAGCAATGCGCCAGATGATTTTGGAAGACAATATCCGTCTTGATGGCCGTGATCCTCAAACGATCCGTCCTATCTGGTCAGAAATAGACTATCTTCCTGGAGCTCACGGTTCTGCGGTATTTACAAGAGGAGAGACTCAATCTCTAACGGCGGTAACTTTAGGCTCTGTGAAGGATGCCAATATGGTAGACAGCGTTATTTCTCAACACGACGAAAAATTCTTCTTACATTATAATTTCCCTCCGTTCTCAACAGGTGAAGCAAGACCTTTAAGAGGAACTTCAAGAAGAGAAGTAGGACATGGAAACCTTGCTCAAAGAGCTTTACAGGCAGTAATTCCTGTAGAAAATCCATATACGATCAGAATTGTTTCCGATATTTTGGAATCAAACGGTTCGTCTTCAATGGCAACGGTTTGTGCAGGAACATTGGCGTTAATGGATGCAGGTGTACAGATTACAAAACCTGTTTCCGGGATTGCAATGGGATTGATTACGGATACAAAATCAGGTAAATTCACAGTACTTTCCGATATTTTAGGGGATGAAGATCACCTTGGAGATATGGACTTTAAAGTAACCGGAACTGAAGATGGCATCACTGCTTGCCAGATGGATATCAAAATCCAGGGACTTTCTATGGATATCATGGAAAAAGCTTTAATGCAGGCCAGAGACGGAAGATTACATATCTTAAATAAAATTACAGAAACTATCGCTGCACCAAGGCCGGATGTGAAACCTCACGCTCCGAAAATGGTTGTAATGGAGATTTCAAAAGATTTCATCGGTGCTGTAATCGGGCCTGGCGGAAAAATCATTCAGCAGCTACAGAAAGATACGGATACGGTGATCGCCATTGAAGAAGTAGGGGAAATCGGACGTATTGAGATTGCAGGAACAGACAGAGAGAAAATCAATAATGCTGTTGCAAAAATCAACGAAATTACTTTCGTACCGGTAGTAGGCGAAGTTTACAAAGGTAAGGTGGTAAAAGTAATGGACTTCGGAGCTTTTGTGGCTATTGCAAAAGGAACGGAAGGTCTTCTTCATATCTCAGAAATTGAATGGTCTCGTCTAGACAAAGTACCTTATAATGAAGGTGATGAAGTAGAAGTGAAGTTCATGGGGTATGATGATCGTAAGAAAATGAAGCTTTCAAGAAAAGTTTTATTGCCAAGACCTCCAAGACCTGAGTCTAAACCAAGACCAGAAGGACAGCAAAGATCAGAGCAACAACCGAGATCTGAGCAGCCAAGAAGAGATCAACAACAAGAGAGACCTGAAGGTGAAAAGCCGGCAGATCAAGCTTAAAAATAGAAGCCACCGAGATTTCGGTGGTTTTTTTATTTTGTTCATTTAAGTTAAATTGTAAAAAATAATCCTTTAAAGTGAATTGGGATTCAATTATTTAAATGGAGATTTACTAGTTTTGTGTCTTTATTTTTCGTATATTTGTACATTATCTTAAAGACAAGTTCTCTGCTTTCGCAGTGTTGTGATTATTTTTAGAATACATTCTATCATTCATTTTTTTCAATTGTTCTTCTGAACAAGCCGTTCAAAATAAATAAAAGCAACCAGAAAACATATTACATCTCTTTTGGAAAGATGTACAATGCAAGTTTAAATTAAGTTTAAACTAAATAATTACTCATTAACAATTAAATTTTAAAAAATATATGGCGGATTCTTTCTCTAAAAAAGAAAATTTCAAGAAAAAACTTCAAAAGAAAAAAGAAAAGGCTCTACGTCGTGAAGATCGTAAAGAGAATAATGACAAAGGCAAAAGTCTTGACGAAATGTTTATGTATGTAGATGCAAACGGACAGTTGACATCTACGCCACCCGATAATGATAACAAGGCTGAGGTAAACCTTGATAATATCCAGTTGGGTGCAGCTCCTATTGAAGCTGAAGAGCTTGTAAAAACAGGAATTGTAACTTTCTTCAGTGAAAAAGGCTACGGATTCATTACCGAAGACAAATCAAAAGAAAATGTTTTCTTCCACAGCAACAACTGTACGGAGCTTGTGAAGAAAGGGAATAAGGTATCATTTGAAAAAGAAAGATCACCTAAAGGATTTTCTGCAGTTAATATCAAATTGGTAAAATAATAAGCGTATTACTTATACATATAAAGTCCTTCATTGAAGGACTTTTTTTATTATTGTGATTCAAAATTTATTTATCTTTAAACAAAAACTTATGAAAAAAATATTCATACTTTCCCTGATTTGCTGGGCTTCTTATTCAATGGCACAAACGGTAAATGACGTTCCTATTAAAGATATTGATGTAGATTATGTACAGGTTATTGGTACAGGAAGATCGTTAAGCACAAAAGTAGATGTTGAAATTGATTTCGGGCAGGAAACAAAATCCATTTCTTTCAAAAACGGTACAACGATTAAGGATGAAAAAGGGAAAAACATGAAGTTTAATTCTATGATGGATGCCCTTAATTTTATGTCGGCTAACGGATATTCTTTCCAGTTTGCCTATACTATGAATAACGAAAAAGATAAAGCAATTTATTATATTTTGAAGAAAAACAAATAAAAAATCCCGCTGAATTTTGGCGGGATTTTTTAAGTCACTTCGTTCCTCGCAATGATAATTAACCGTTTCCGATTCTTTGCTTTAAATCTTCCGCACCTCCGGTTTTTCTAGGTTGCCCGGATTTACTGGAGCCGAAATTGTAAGTATAAGAAAGCGTAATTACCCTTGAATCTCTTTCTACAACGAAGTTTTCTACATAATTGTTGAACGTTGTCCGTGCTTTTGGATTGCTTGTAAAAAAGACGTCATTGAACGCTAATTTCAAAGTACTGTTATTTTTAAATTTCTTTTGAGCACCGATATTCAGGAACCAGATGGGTTGTACATCCATATAAGCATAAACTTCTCTTGCCTGATAATTCCCTGTAAGTTCGGCTGTAAAACCATTTCCAAGCTTAAAAGAATTAATGCTGTTTAAAGAAAATGTGAAATTTCCTTTATTGTTGATCTGCGTTCCGGAGACATTTCCTGTGTAAGATCCATAGTAAAAATTCGCGCTGTTATTCATATCCCACCATGTTGCAATCTTAAAAGGAGCAATCAGATTCAGTCCGAAATAGGATGCTGAATTCAAGTTTTCATTGGTTTGCACAGTAATATTTTTACCATCTTCTACCACCGGTTTTATAACTTCTGTAATGTTATCTGATGTTTTTGAATAGCTTAAAGTGGCAAAATATTTATTGCTTAAGCTATAAGTCAGCTCATAATTCATCGTTGTCTGCGGATTCAAATCCGGGTTTCCGGCTCTGTATGTTGTAGGATCAAGATAAAATTTGAAAGGATTCAACTGATTATAGCTTGGTCTGGTAATTCTCCTGCTGAAATTAACTTCCAAATTACTTTTTTCCGTAATATCATAAGAAAACACCGCACTTGGAAATAATTGGGTATAATTCTTTTTATTCACCTGATTCGTGGTAATCTGAGTTCCTTTTACGTTGGTATTTTCAAGTCTCAAACCAAAATTTGTACTGAATTTTTTCCATTTTTTAGAAACATTTCCGTAGATCGCATTAATATTTTCTTCATAAATATAATGATTGGTTTTTGTTTCATCTAAAACAGGATCTCCGAGACTTACATTGAAAAATTTCAAATCATTATCTGCCTTTACAAGACTGGTTTTAACTCCTCCTTCCAATTTCCAATCGTTCTTTAAAGCTTTTGTGAAATCAGATTTTAAGGAGAAAATATTCAAGTTTCCGCCAATATCTCCTTTCAATAAATATGGATTCGGATTGTCTGGTGCGGATGGAGAAAGATTTCCGTTAACGTCATAATTTCTTGTATCAAAATTCTGCAAGGAAGTGTTGGAATAATTGATATAATCAAAATCCGTTGTTAATTCAGAACCTAAAGAATCAATTGTATATTTATGATTTAAGTTAATTGACGTGTTTTTCCAATGATTCCTGGTTCGGTTTTGTGTGGTAAAAGTACCCGTCGGAAGGTGATCGCTGCCAAGAATCACACTGGAATTATCACCTGTAGGATCAAACTTGTTGCTGATAAAACCTACGGAAAATCCAAGGATATTTTTATCGTTCATATAATAATCCATCCCAGCTTTTGCAATGTGGTTACGAAAGTTCATTTTAAGGAAATTATCCTGTACATAGGCTTTTTCAAAAATAGTATTGGTGTAAAAATTTCTGTCTAACATCAAATGATTAAAAAATTCTCTGTAAGCAAAGCTGTAATTCGCAAAAACATTCACTTTTTTATTCCGGTGATTAATGCTGAAATTATTATTGTTTTTAATAAATCTTCCCGTTCCCAACGATGTAGAAATGCTTCCGTTTGTTCCTTTTCTCTGATCTTTTTTTAATTTAATATTGATAATTGAAGTTCCGGACGCATCATATTTTGATGATGGATTAGTAATGAATTCCACTTTTTCTACGCTTGCAGAAGGGATTCCGCGAAGATAATTGGCAAGATCGGTTCCCGTCATCGGTGTATTTTTTCCATCGATCTGTACAAGAAGATTTCCCTTCCCACGGAGACTGATGTTGTCATTGTTATCAATCTTTACTCCCGGTGCTTTTTCTAATACTTCAAATGCTGAATTTCCGGTGCTTGCAATGCTGTTTTCGACATTGAGGATCATTTTTCCTTCCTGCCTTTCGATGTAAGGTTTTGTCTTTGTAATTGTCACGCCTTCAATCATTTTTTCGTTCAGTTGAATAGAAGGCAGGGCAGTGTTTCCCGAAACGGAGATATTGTCTGCTTTATAGGCTTCTGTTCCGTTTTTGTTGATTTTTATAGAATAATTTCCCGAAATAAGATCGGTAAAAACAAAGTTTCCTTTGTTGTCTGCAATTTCTGTTTTGATCAATTTATTTTCGGAATCAAACAAATTGATTTCCATCTGGTTCACTTTATCGGAATCCACTTTTCCCGAAAGAGAAAAGTTCTGCGTTGTCTGTGCTTTCAACAAACTTAATGCGGAAAGTATCCAAACAAAAATGAGTAAAAATATTCTGGCCATTGTGTTATTTTTTAGCGTTAAGACAGTTTTTTGATATTTTGAGTAATGCTGAATTCATTATTTCCAGCTCTTCTTTTGTAACATCTTTCAATGCAGTTTTTCTATTGTTTTCAATGAGTTCCTGCACTTTTTTGATGATTTCCTTTCCGGATTCCGTGACATCCAGATTGGTTTTTCTGCGGTCATCCGAATTAATATTTCTAATGATATATTCGGATTTCACGAGTAGTTCAATAATTCTCGTTACGGAAGCATTATCCTTAAAAGCAAGATCCCCGATTTCGTTTTGTGTAATTCCGGGATTTTCCAGAATTGCTTTAATAATCAGCCATTGATCAATTGTAATATTAAAACCATTCGCTTTTAATTGTCGTTGGGCGTAATTTCTATAAGTCCTGATGGCTTTGTCTATATTGTAAAATATTATTGAATCCAGTTTTTCCATGGTAAAATTTTTAGTGTTGTAAAAAATGTTTTATCAATTATTGATATATCAATTAAATAATTGGTAGAGCCTGAAATAATATTGTTACAGAAAAGTGGAAATATTTTTTAGAAAAATAGAAAACCACCGTGTGGACGATGGTTTAAAGCATTAATTATTAAAAGTAAATTATCTTATGAATACAGGTTTTCTCTGATTTCAATTAAAATTTTTGTCGTTTTTTCTACATCCGGTTCGTCGGGTAGTGCTGAAACAGAATGATAATATTCGATGGACTTTATTAAATCTTCCGCCTTTTTCATAACCTGTTCATACGACCAGTTCCCGGCTTTGATATCTAAAAGTTCATCCCGATTTTCTACCCTGATATTCAGAGAACTTGTTTTAAAAATCTGTTCACAGGACTGCAGCAGACGGATGGTGTGCATCATGTTTTTGCTGTCGTAGTTTTGTCCGTGGTTCTGATTCACATTGTAGCGGTCTTCATTTCGCTCGGAAACCCACTTCCAGTATTCACGGTAATCTTTGCAGTAAGTGGAGTAGGCATCGAGGTTACAAAACAGAAAAGCAATAGATTTCTCCTCTTTCGGAACCGACGAAACGGAAACCTGATTTGCTTCTTCATTTTGAATAATCCCTTTATAATTCAGATCGCCGGACTGATCGTAGAACAGCGCGAACATCCCTTTTGTATTATCAATATTTACCAACCCGCATTTTTCCTGAACAAGACCACCCCGTCCTTCGGACACCCCTCCAGAGGAGGGGAATTCTCGCAGCCATTTTTTCAAAGGAATCGAACCTTGATTTTGCAAAATATAACAGAAATCAAGAATAGATTTTCTTTCTTTGTCAATTGGGTTCAGGATTTTTTTGTTGAGTCCTTTTGCTTTTTTGATCTGCGAAATTGCATAACCTGCAAACGTATCTTTACACAGTTTGGAAAGGAAATCTTCCGGTTTCAGTAAATCCATCAACGGATTTTTATGTTGGATACAGTCTTCCGGGCTTGCCAGAATTTCCAGAATATTCGGATTGTTTTTCTGCAATAATTCTACAAATCTCCCGATTTCGTAATAGGTGATGTCGTTGGTTTCATTAGAAATTTGCGGAGTATAATGTAAACCAAAAAACTCTTCTTTCGGTATATAATACACTCCCCGAATATCGGTATCCGAGTTTTCCGTGGCGAGCCCGAAAGATCGGCTTCCGGAGATAGATTGGAAGAGAGCGAGGTTTTGGGTTTGTATATTTTTAATAGTCATTTTTGTAGTTAATTTTTAATACAACTTTCTATGATCACCTCCAAAGCTTTCTCTGCATCACAAGCATATAAGCCTGAACACCACGCTGGATTGGCTTCAATTAATGCCCAGCCTTTCCCTTTGATAATCACAAAGTCCAGGACAACAGCTTTAGGCAGTGTTTCAGCGTATTGTTGAATGAAATTTTTAAAAAATTCAAACAATTCTTTTTGTTCTGTTATTGAAAGTAGATCTGTGTCTAAAGTACTATTTCTCCAATAGGAAGAATAAGTTTTTATTTCTTTATTTAAAACAAAACATCTTACTTCAAGCTCCCATTCAACAACTTCTGATGTAAAAACTGAAATATTTAAATCCAAAGAATCAAAGCCTTTGATATTGGTTACTTTGTCAAAAACTCCGGCTTTAAAACTCTTAAAATCAGAACATTTTAGGAAAATATTTTCTTCATTCACAAAGTCTTTTAATTGTCCGTAAGAAATTTTACGTTTTATAAATTCTTCAGAAATTTGTGAAAGCCAATTGTCATCAGGTTTCGTTAATGTCAGATTACACTGTTCAGCTACAATTTCCGCATAAATATCTTCACCATATACCGCAATTACAGCTGTCCGAAATTCCTCCGGAACATTCCATTTTGCATTGAAACGGTTTAATTCATAAGGGGAATTTAGGGATGCCTTTTTAAGATTGTTGCTATCCTCCGTGTACATGGGAGAAAGTGCGACTATATTTTTCATGCAATTATATTTTCTTTTTTTAATTTTTCAATTAAGTTATGACGTTCATTTTCAGACTGGCCATCAAAAAAGATGATCCACCCTTCCGGATATAGTCTGGCGTGGACAAGATTTAAATTGTTTTTCCACATTCGATGATATTTATCAGAGCATTCTTTTATAAAATCATAATCTGAAAAATATTTCGAAATCAAGCTTATATCACAAACTACGTCATAACCTAAAAGTGCGGGAATATATTTATAATATTGATGTTCTGCAAAAAAAACCTCTTGCTCTATAAATGTTTCAAAACTTTCATAATAAAAGAAGAAGTCATAAGAATCACATCCGCAGTCTCTAAATGCGACTTCTCCGTTTTCTGAAATATAAAAGCCATCAGCGATAGAGAATAAAACTTGTCCATTCCAATGATAAGTATTTAAACCCTTATTTTCATTTATTTGCTTGGGCGTAAAAATATGAAAAACAGTATTTTGTATACTCAGCCCGGAAAATTTTTCTTGAAATCTAAGAATTTCATTTGAATTTTGAAGATGGTAAAAATTTAAATGATTTTCTAAAATTTTTAAATCAACTTCATACTCTTTATTTCTTTCTTGTTTTTCTATAAATTTTAAAGCTCTGTCAGAAAGCTGTTTTATCATATTTATAATTTTAAACTGTTAATATCTCCCTAAAAACCCTCTCCATCTCAACCTTATCTCCATTTCCTCCACTCAAACTCTTCACCCTTTCCTCATTATCTTTCACCATTCCCTCCAAAAATCCAAAAAGTTGCCAGTCATTTGCATGATAATAAGATTCTCCTTTTGTGGCTTTTAAGGCAACCAGATTTTCTATTTTAGTTCTCGTAAAATCATCCACCAAAACCAATAATTCACTAAACAAAACTGGCGGAACACTTCCTTTTTCCAATATCCATTTTCCTGTCAGAGCCGTTCTGAGGCAATAAAAATAACTTTTTAATTTCACTTCATCGCTTCTGCAGGCTTCCAGATATTTCTTGCTCATGCTCAGATAATGGTAAGAAACCGCTATTGGTGAAAAACAGGAGTCTGCTAATGGCTTAAACAAATCATAGAACTTCTCATCTTTCAAATAAATGATAGGTGAGTAAAACCAACTCAACAAAGCTGCATTCGACTTCACCAGCAAATGAAAAGTCTTGCTCAAATCCCATCCGGAACCATCCAGATCGTCTTCGGTCATAAATTCTATCGTTTCATCCTTGTCCCACGGCGAAAGATACCAGTCTTTTTCGTGTCGGTATATGAAACGTATGTCATAATCGCTGTCAGGCGACGCAAAACCCCAGGCGCGGCTTCCGGATTCTACGGCAAGAAGTATTTCTATGTTTCTTTCTGCCTCTATTTCTTTTAATTTTTCTAGTATTTTTGTTGTCATTGTTTTAATTTATGATACAAAATAACAGAGAGTCTGCGCAATGTTTATGCGTAGAAAATTTTATTTAAAAAAATTAAAATTTATAGAAATAAAAAACTGCCATTCTGAATTATGTTCAAAATGACAGTTAAAGAGAATATTATTATAATTTAAAAATCTTGGTAAAGCTATCTTTTTCCAAGGTTTCCAAAGAGAAATCAAAGTCTGCCTCTTCTTTTTCTGAAGTGATGGTTGCTCCCAATTCTTCTATTAAATGATTGAAAGAAATAACTTCGTACCATTGTTGGTACAGCGCATTTGTCGCCATCATCGAAACTTCGGAATTTCCTGAAACATGCGAATGTCCCGCTCCGAAATTCAATAATACAAAACACTGTTTTCCATCTTTTGGCAGTAACATTCCTAAAATCGTTTGCGTCTGAACCGAGTTACACTTAGCTTCTGCAAAGAGATTGTTCGGATTCATCATATAATCGTAGGAAATATGATCTCCTTTTCCGACAACGATTTTATAGCCGCAGTCGCTGTTTCCGCTGTAAACGTTGTTCATCACCAATGTCGGCGCACTCAAACCTTTGTTGGCATAAAGATATTCTACAGCACCGTTTGGCGCAGAGGTCATATCTCCGGAATACATCAATTGACCTCCGTTTTGATTATACGCAGAATTCCAGCCTATTTTTCCGGCAATATTTAGTCCTGAAAGATCGAGGTCATACGCTCCCCAGGTATTTTCCCAGTAAATTCCGACAGCTAGTCTTTCATCATAAAACCTTGTTCCCGTCGGAATATTTCCGACAAACATTTTTTCTGAAGTCGGCAATCCAAATTCTACATTTTCAGGGAAATACATCTTCTTTCCGGAAAAATTATATTTTGATTTTAAATAATTTAGGATAAAACCATAATTTAATTCATTCACAGAAGTTGCCTTTGCTTTTTTCGTCCACGATTTACCGTTTCTGATTCTGTAAACAAAAGTATCCTGACCATACATTCTTGAATAACAAGCCGATAAAGCTTTAAACAAAGCAAACGGAGTGGCATTTTCCAGCCAATGCAAATCGCTGTTTTCCAGCAGAGTATTGGTAGCGTCATTCAATGGGTTTGAAATTAACGGCTGATGATAAGTTTTTGAAAGCTTTGAAATTTTATTAATCGTTTTTGGCGCTCTGTTTTTATAGGCTAAAAATAACGGCTTGAAACGGTTGAAAATTTCTGCCAGTCTTTCTAATCCAAAAATTTCAAACAAAAAAGTAGGATCAAATTTGCTTTGCTTAATTTCATTAATTAAATCATCGTTTTTAATTAAAAGCGTTGTTTTTGTAGTTTTATAAATCACATAACGGAAAAACTCAACAGGATTGTTAGGAAACACATCATATCGGTCGGCAATTTTTATAACTGCTTCTTTGTTTCGGATATTTTCTTGCCCTGTGAAGGCATATTTCAGTTCGTCGTGTAAAATAGTAAGCAAATCATCAATTGTTTCTTCTTTTAAAGCAATTCCGGATTTCAAAAGAGAAAGGCATTTTTCCTGCATTTCTTCTTTTGTATACGCTTTAATTACTTTAAAATTCAACTTCAGATTGGGTACATTTACTATTTCATTCGGAATATAAATTTCATTCTGAAAGTTACTCCCATACGTAGAAATATAATGGTTGATCTGCTCAATCAACAAATCAATTCTTGAGCTTTCTTTGACTTTTTGCCACGATTTATGAAAGGTTTTATTCAAGTCATTTCCATTAAGCTTTTCTTTGGCATAATAGGAAATAATTTCTTTTTTTGCCCACATTGCCTGAGGCTCAATGATAAAGCCGTTATCAGAAATAAATGCTTTCGCATCAGATTTTTGGGCTAAAACAGCGTTGAATAATTTTAATGTTTTCATTGTTTTTAATTTAAAAAAATAAGTGAGGAGTAGTTTTCTTTAAAGTGAATGTTATAGGAACTCCTTTTACCTATAGTTTTACAAAAAGGCGGGGAGTATTTTTCCAATTATAGGAACTCCCTTTGCCTTAGAATTTCTTAAAAAGGCGGAAAGTAAATGTGGGAAATCAATAGGAACTTTCTTTGCCTTAATTTTTTTTGAACTAATGAAAATAATTAATCGTTAAATACAAACATTTTCATTATTTTGAGGAGCAGGCAGGACTCGAACCTGCGACACACATACTCAAGGAACTTTTTTTGCCAATAGCGGAAAGTGGTTGTTGCTCTACCATCTGAGCTACTGCTCCTGCCTTTATTAAAAAGTTTTCATAAAACCTTACAGGTTTTTACGCCTATAAGGCCGGTTATTAGTTTTGTAATTAAGCTTTTCTAAACTTTTTCTTTTTCTTCCAAGGCGCATTCTTCTGAACATCTCCCGCCATAATACATCCGTAAGGCATCACTTCATCCAGAACCTCGCAAAGTTCGTATTCTTCAATCTGAGCTCTTACGTTTTTGGCGCTTTTATAAGCTGTAGGAAGTTCGGAAATATCAATTTCATTGGAGAAGAATCGAACGTCAAGCCCTTTTGTTTCCTCTGCAAAAACTTCTTCGATCGTTTTATGTGCTAATGATCTTTTATGTTGTGTTCTGCTGAAATTTCTTCCTGCTCCATGTGGCGCAAAACCGAGATTTCTTTCATTTGTTTTTCCCTGAACAATCAAAACCGGTTCTGCCATATTCAACGGAATCAGTCTTGGACCCGTAATATCCGGCATAAATTTATCATCTAAAGGCGTTGCTCCTTTTGCGTGGTAAAATAAATCTCCATCTTTAAAAACGAAATTATGTTCGTTCCAATATCTATCTTGTTTTTCGATTTTAAGTTTATTTAAAACTGCATCATGAATGGAAGTATGGTTTTCTTTTGTCCATGTTCTTATCAATTGAAGGGCTTCCCAATAGGATTTTCCTTCTTCGGTTTCGTAAGGAATCCATGCGTTTTCTCTCAAAGTTTCCGGTGAAATTTCCTGTCTGAATCTATTCGCAACCTTCATTCCTTTATCGTATAAAGCGGCACCAGGTGCTCTTGATCCGTGGTGAGTAACCAACATGGTATTTCCTGTATTTTTAGAAATTCCGACAAACAGGAAATGGTTTCCGTCTCCCTGAGTTCCCATATGAGAACGCGCAATGCTGATTAATTTCTCGTCATTTAAAAAGTAATTTTCCCTGAAAGCATCCATCAATTCCTGAGACATTTTCATTTGTTCACCTCTCGGTCTTCCCCCATATCCGAAATGCGTCACAGAATGAGCAGCGTCCAAAACTTCTTTAGGATCAGCTTTTCCAAAATCGGTCAACATTACAGAGCAGCAGATATCCGCGCTATGAAACCCCGGGTGAATCGCGTTTTTCGCCACAACAACTCCACCAACGGGAATCTGACCTTCAGGACCTGTCGGGCAAGCATCCGGCATGATCGCACCTGCAACCAAAGTCGGAGTTTTCATCAAAACTTTCATCGTATTGATTACTTTTTCCACGTTATCGTTTTCGCTCTCATGTTCAGCTCTGATATTGATTACAAAATCTTTTGCTGTTTCATAAAGCGGAAGCAATTCCGGTTGTTTGAATTGTTCCAAATATTCCGTGATCTGATTTTCGTCTAAATTATTTTCGTTGATATGTGCGATAGCATATTTGAACCATTTTGCTGGTCTGTATCCTAATTCTATTAAATTATTTCCGTTAAATTCCATTTTTATTTCATTTTGATGATGCAAAGTAAGAGTACAAGTATGCAATGTTTTTGCGCAGATGAAATTATTTTGATTATTTTTGATAAAAATTATTAAAATGTTATTAGAACAAGTAAAAAACTCTCCTGAAACTATTCAGTTTAAAGATGTTATTGCACATATCGATGAAAACTACAATTTTACCCCGACAAAATTTAAAAACGGAAATACAGTCAATGAAGCCGATCAAAATAATGGTTCGTGCAAAGTTTTCAGTTTTGCTAAATTGAATAATTTGCCGAAAGAAGATACGCTGAAGCTTTTCGGAGAATTTTACACGGAAGATGTCTTAAAAAATCCTGAAGGAACGGATCACCAAAACATCAGAAACTTTATGGAGTTCGGCTGGGACGGGATTTCTTTTGAAGGAGAAGCTTTAGCGAAGAAGTAATCCATTCCTTTCGTCAGAATGACAAAGTGGTTTTGAAAATTAAATAGTAAGAGATACAACATTATGTCATCAAACAAAAATGCCCTTATCCGCTACAAAACCTTAGATAAGTGCCTTAAAAACAAATATCGGAAATATACTCTGGAAGATTTAATCGACGAATGTTCCGAAGCTCTATTTGAATTTGAAGGCAAAGAATCTTTCGTAAGCAAACGAACGGTGCAGCTTGATCTGCAGAATATGCGCAGTGAAAAGTTCGGTTATGAAGCACCGATTGAAGTTTATGACAAAAAATACTACCGCTACAGCGATCCGGATTACAGTATTCATAATATTTCGGTGAATGAAAGTGACCTGAAAGCGATGAATAATGCGGTGCAGATTTTAAAGCAATTCAAGGATTTTTCGATGTTTAAAGAAATGAATGGGGTGATTCAGAAACTGGAAGATTCCATTCATGCGAGAAGTCAGAAATCGATTATTCATTTGGATAAAAATGAACAGCTGAAAGGATTGGAACATATTGATATTCTATATGATGCAATTTTGAATAAAAGAGTTTTAAATATCCTTTACAAAAGTTTTACCGCAAGAGAATCCAGTAATTATGTGGTTCATCCGCAGCTATTAAAGGAGTTTAATAATCGTTGGTTTTTAATTTGTTTTCATAAAGGGAAAATGTACAATCTGGCGTTGGACAGAATGGAAAGTATTACAATTGAAGAAAAGATTGAATATATTGATAAAGATCTCGATGGCGACGAATATTTTAAAGATATTGTAGGAGTAACGGTTTCCGAAACGATGGCTCCGAGAAATGTTGTTTTTTTTGTTGATTCTTCCAATGCACCATATGTGAAAACCAAACCTTTACATAAAAGCCAGGAAATTATCAGCGAAACGGAAAAGGGAACGGTTTTTAAGATCTGTGTGCAAATTAACTACGAACTGGAGCGGCTTCTACTGGGTTTCGGAGAATGCCTGATCGTTCATAAGCCGAGAAAATTACGGCTAAGGATGGAAGAAAAATTTAAAGCGGGAGTAAAGAATTACGAAAATTTAATTATTCCTGAAGATGAGGTATCTAATGGATGTTAAAATTTTAATACATAATGAAGCAATGGCTTAAAAATTGTAATTATTATTTAAAATAAACATTATGAAATCAAGAATATTAAAAGCAGTACTTGCCATTGTAGCACCTTTAGTTATCGAATTTATTGTTAAAAAAATATCAGAAAAACTGAATAAAAAACCAGCAGAAGACAAGAAACAGATTCCTGTTCAGAATTGGGAGTAGTTTTAAATTTAGATTATAGAAAGAGGCTGTTCATTTTTGAGCAGCCTCTTTTTTTAGAATGTGGTTTCGAGAGTCTCAGCCGCCACAATATTACACAAAATCATAAACTCCATTCTTCCAGCCAAGCACTTTAGAAGAATCTGCTTTCAGCCAGTTTTTAAGAATGGTTGCATAGACTTTTCGGAAATCTTCGGAATAAATTAAATCTCCTTCATTCAAATGTTGCAAATCGGGAAGTGTGTTCAAAAGCCCTTTCTTTTTCAATCCGCCACTGATAAAAAACATTTGATTGGCTGTTCCATGATCAGTTCCATTGCTTGCATTTTGGGCAACACGGCGACCGAATTCCGAGAAAGTCATTAATAAAATATCATCAAAAAGTCCGTTACTTTTCATGTCGGCAACAAAAGATTTTACAGCCTCATTGATATCACCGAATAATTTTTTCTGCCTTTCATTTTGATTGACATGGGTATCAAAACTTCCCACGGAAAGATAGTAAACTCTTGTATTAATATCAGATTTAATCAATGATGCAACCGTTTTGAAATCTTTTCCCAATTGAGAGTTCGGGTATGTTTGTTCTGTTTTTTTTGCTTTACTTTTTTCAAAAATATAATCAGCATTATTGATGGTTGATCCCAAAGTCTGGTACAGATAAGAAACCGTTTCATCGTCATGATGATGATCATACAAGGATTTGAAGTATTTTTCCTGACTTGTTTGATACAGTCTTTTCGGATCTTTAAAAGCGAAAGCTTTATTATTTTCACCTTTTAAGGCTAAACTTAGCATATCATCAACTTCCAGAGCCTGGGTCGGATGCTCGCAACGGTAGCATTCTTCATCTAAAAATCTTCCCAGCCAGCCTGTCTCCAGATATTCATCGCTTTTGCTTGCAGAATGCCAGATATCCATGCTTCGGAAGTGTGATTTATCAGGATTGGGATACCCGACATTATTCATCACAGAAAGCTCACCACTATCATAAAGTTCCTTGAAATAAGCCAGGGCAGGGTTAATTCCCGCTTCATCAGTCAGCTGTAAAGAATCTTTGATGGCAATATTATTTCTTTCTTTAAAATAAATATCGTTTTTAGTCGGAATAATCGTATTCAAACCATCATTTCCACCGGTAAACTGGAGCACCACCAAAATTTTCTGATTCGGTTCCAATGCTTCATCGAATGTCATAGCCTTCAGGAAATTCGGCATCAACAACGATGCGGTAGCTAATGAACTTATTTTTAGGAATTCTCTTCTTTTGATTAACATAAAGGTTAGGTTTTAGGTTAAAGATGATAGGTTGCAGTTCTCGCAGTGATTTTAAGCTAAGGCCTAAAATCTGCCACCTGCTACCTAAAGTCTACATTAACTGATATTCTGGTGTTGACATGAGATTAATGACATTCATTTTCACACTGTTATCCGAAAAATTCTTCACGGAATTCATATCCAGGGATTTTGAGCTCTGAATTAAATAATCTTCAACCTTTTTACCGCTGAAAGCCTTTTCCACACGCGTCCAGTCGATGGTGATATTCGGGTTTTTGAAGGTTTTGTTTAAAGCCGTTTCGCGGGATTTCATTCCCATTTCGATATCGTCGTCCGGTCTCGGAGTATATTCCAAAGGCCGTAAACCCGACCAAATCTGAGGAATTTGAAGCCTCAACATTAAAGTTGAACTGTCAATCCAGGATTTTCCGTTGGGCCAACCTGAAACATTCGGTGGATAAAGAAGCATTTGACCTAATAATTTCTGATAAACAATAAGGTTTTCCGGATTTTGAATATTCATCGGAAGAGTTCTCATCATTCCGGCCATGAGTTCGATCGGCGATTTTATCCTGTTTCCGATATTTTTTTTGTCATAAAACCATGAGCTTGAAAAGATTTCTGTCATAAGTTTTTTGATGTCATAACCGGATTGGTAAAAATTCTCGCTTAGCTTATTAACAATACTTTCGTCAACATTTTCATTAACGAAAAATTTATAAATTTTTGTGGTAATAAATTTTGCCGTTGCTTTTTGTTCAAGTATAATATCTAAAACATCTTTTCCCGTGAAATTTCCGGTTTTCCCAAGAAAAGTTTTTGTTCCCTCGTCATGTTGTTTTTTTCTTTCTACAAAATTCCCTTCCTTGTCAAAACCCCATCCTGTAAAGGCTCTTGCGCCTTCCCGAATATCTTTTTCGGTGTAGTTTCCTCGTCCCATCGTAAATAATTCCATGACTTCACGGGCAAAATTTTCGTTAGGGTGATCTTTTTTATTCTGTTGATTATTTAAAAAGCTGAGCATCGCCGGAGCTTGACTTACCTCAAACAAAAGATCTTTGAAATTCCCCAAAGCATTTTTTCTGATGACATTTAAAATCTGCCTGTTAAATTTTGGATTTTGAACCCTTGAAGCAAAATGTCCGTGCCAGAAAAACGCCATTTTCTCCTTCATCTGTTCCTTGCTGTTGACCATTTTATCGAGAAAATTAAGGTTAAGCTCAAGGTTTTGCTCTCTCTGAATTTTTTGGGTCTGTTTTTTCTTTTCGGCGGGAGATGTGTCATTCATGTAGTCGATGGTTTCCACATCGGGGGTGTCATAATTTATATAAAGAAAGGTTTCTTCCTTTAGTAAATCATTGAGCAGTGTTTTCACGTCTTTATTTCCCAGGTCTTCAAGCTGATTAATTCCTGCACCAAAGCCTGCGCGCCAAAGAAGATGTTTATTATTAATGAGGGATGGAGTCATTTTTAATACTTTTTTTTTTGATGTTGTTAAGTGAAGAAGGTTAAAGATAACTACGGTTAAGAATTGTTAATATTACAAAAATCAATCCCGCAGCTGCTTTTTTCGTTTGCTTTTTTTATTTAAAATTACAATTAAAATTCAGAATTTTTTAAACAGTCATTTAAATTTTAACTAAATTTAATTAATTGATTGTCATTATTTTGCGAATTTTATTAATGTTAAAGTGAAGGAAATGCCTGTCCTTGGCACGATTTTTACATCTTCCAGCTTAGTAAAATTAAAAATCAGAGTTATGAAAATGTTTAAACAGGCAATTTTGCTTGCCGGAATTTTAACAGCCGGCGTTGTAAGCGCACAAAGTGCACAGATGAACAATATGATCAAGGTGGGTGCTAATGCTGGTTTAGCGGTTCCTGCAGACAATGTTTCAGCTTCTGTGGGAGTAGATGTAGCGTATCAGAACCTTATTACTCCGGGATTCGGATTAGGTATTGCGACAGGATATACTCATTATTTTGGAAAAGAAAACAACGGATATAATAATAATGATGTAGGGGTAATTCCTGTAGGTGCTTTGATCAGAATTTATCCTAAACAGACAGGATTTTACTTCGGGACAGACTTAGGATACGGTTTCCTTGTAGGTGACGAGAAAGTAGCATCAAACAATGCACTGGACAGACCGGACGGAGGGTTCTATATCAAGCCGGAGATCGGCTATCACAACAGAGACTGGAATTTCTTTGTGCAGTATCAGAAAGTATTTGTAGGAGATAAGGGCGATTTGCCGAATCAGGACTATAATGTGGGTAACATTGGGGTTGGATTCTCTTACAATATTCCATTAGGAAAGTAGTTAGATTTAAATATAAGCAATTATTAACCAAACCTTTTCAGAAACTTGAAAAGGTTTTTTCTTTACCTGTCGGATTTACGAAAACTATTATTATATTTGATAAAATTTGAGGTTATGATTTTGAATCCAAAATTTCCACTTTATTTACCAGGAGTAAAAAACGGTAGCAATGATAACGTTTCTATCATTGGCGCAAACCTTCGTGAAGATATTACAAGTTTAGGCTATTTTGTTTCCAGTAACGGAGGTCTTGAGATTAAAATCCAAAATAATTATCCAACTAAAGATTACGCTTCTTTTGCTGATATTCTAAAGAAGTTTATTGAGGATAACCAGCTGGAAGATGTGAAAAGATTAGGAATGGCAGTTCCGGGACCTGTAATCAATGGGAAAAGCCATCCCGCAAGATTGGGCTGGAGCCTTGATGTGGAAGAATACACAAGAGATTTCAGGTTTGAAAAAGTAGATATGCTGAATGACCTTGAAGCTTCTGCCTACGGAATGGCGCTTCTGGAAGACAGCGATCTGGACCCAATTTATACCAGCGGACACCTTGAAAACGGAAACGTAGCTATTTTGGCTCCGGGAAATGGGCTGGGTGAAGCGGGATATTTTTTTGACGGAAAATATTTAAGGCCATTTGCTACGGAAGGCGGTCATTCGGAATTTTCTCCGAGAACCAATGTGGAGGTGGAGTTTTATCAGTTCTTAAACAACCTTTACGGAATTGTAAGCTGGGAAAATGTACTTTCCAAAACAGGCTTATTCAATATTTACAGGTTTTTAAGAGATGTAAAGAGACATCCGGAACCGGAATGGCTTGCCGATAGATTCTCGAACGGAAACTTTGTTGAAGAATTATTCAAAGCAGCTGTTGAGGATGATATTTTGATATGCAAAATTGCTTTGGACACTTTCCTTGAATTCCTTGCAAGAGAGGCTAATAACCTGACTTTGAAGCTGAAAGCAACCGGTGGATTACTAATCTCCGGGGATATTCCTCAAACGATCAGAGATTATATGGATAAGGATAAGTTTTATGAAAAATTCAAGATCAGCGACAAAATGGAAGAGATGCTCAGAAACATCCCGATATACCTGATCAAACAAAATCATACGGCACTCAATGGTGCGGCACTCTATACTGCTTATTATCAAGATTAAATATAAACTCCGAGCTTCTTCGGAGTTTTTTTATGACATTATTTATGAAAATAATTGATTTTATTGATGTACATCAACAAAATCTATCAGGAAGTTGAGCTACATTTGCATCAGTAAATAACAAAACAAGTAAATAACTTTATTCAAAATGAAAAAAATATTTTTATTAGCAGTTTTAGCTGGTGGTTTAGCATTCGGACAAACAAAAAAAGTAGTAGCTTCTGACGTGCAGTGGTGGGGATACAAAATCGCAAAATCTGAATCAAGCTCTCACAACGGAACTGTAAAAGTAAAATCCGGTGATATGGTAATGAAAGGAAATCAATTAGTTGGAGGTTCTTTCGTTCTTGATATGACTTCTATCAACGCAACAGACCTTACAGGAGAATACCAGGGGAAACTAAACGGTCACCTTAAAAACGGAGATTTCTTCGAAGTTGAAAAATTCCCGACAGCTACTTTCAAAATTACAGGAGTAAAGAAAAACAGCGATAAAATCTACAATTCTTTAGTAACCGGAAATCTGACGGTAAAAGGAAAAACAAACCCTGTTACCTTCCCTGCAAAAATTTCTTACAGCAAAGGAGTAGTGAGCTTAGTTTCAAATAAATTCACGATTGACAGACAAAAATTCGACGTTGCTTACAAATCTACCATGCAGGACGTTCTTGTGAAAGATGACTTTGATATGCTTGTAAAAGTAACAGCAAAATAATTTAATCAAAAAAAGATTGCTAAAAGTGTAGAAGTTCTACACTTTTTTTTATTTTTGTTGAATTGTAAATAAAAAAGAATGAAAAGATTACTATTGTTTGCTATGATGTGTGTAAGCATATCATTTGTTTTCGCACAAAAGAAAGGAGATAAAGTGGTAAAGGTAACGTCATCAGAAATCAGATGGTGGGGTTACAAGGTTGTAAAAACAGTTCCTACAACACATTCCGGAACGGTAAAGCTGAAAAGCGGAAAATTTACTTTCGATAAAACAGTTTTGGTAGACGGTGAATTTGTGATCGACATGAAGTCTCTCATGGCCGGAGATGTTTCAAGCCAGGATGAAGATATGGTAAAACTAACAAATGACCTTAAAAGCACAAACTTTTTCGAGGTTAAGAAATTTCCTCTTGCGAAATTCCATTTGACGAAGATTATTCCTTTGGCAAACAGCGAGTTCAACTCTACGGTTTACGGAGATATTACGATAAAAGGAGTGAGAAAAACGATTACTTTCCCTGCAAACGTCTATATTACTCAGTTTACAGTAGTGATCGAGTCTGCTAAATTCTCATTGAACAGAAGAGATTTCAAAGTATTCTACCAATCTTCACTGAAAGATTATTTCATTAAAAACGAAATGGACATCCAGTTCAGAATTTCTACGGAAAAATTGGATAACGAAAACAGGACTCCTGTAAAGAAGAAAAAATAAGGTTTTTGCCTTTCTGATAAAATTAAAGAGTGATTTCGTAGGAGATCACTCTTTTTTTTGATATCGTTTTAATTATATTTTATGATTTCTGTTTTATTTAATAAGTTGGTTCTGAGTTTAAATTAAAACTTTTCAACATTTCAAGGAATGTAACGTAAACAGCGATTAAATCGATTTAAATTAAAATATTTACTGCATATTTGTAGCACTTAATATTCATGAAGATGTGTCATTTGAATAACTAACAAATACGCATCTATGACAAAAAAAATCATTATCATTGCTCTTACTTCATCAGTAGGAGTGTATTCTCAGGTGGGAATAAACACGACAAACCCAAAGGGAGTCCTGGATATTGTTTCCACAAATTCTACTATGGTAATCCCAAGATTGCCGAACCCCAATATTATTGCAGCTCCCGTAGAAGGTATGCTCGTTTATGACTCTACAAACAAAACCATCCGTTATTTTGACGGGGTCAACTGGAGCACCTTGATGTACAGTAAAGAACAAACAAAATCCAACGAGGGCGTTGTGAAAATCAGTGGCGGAGGCGGAACATTACCGACCTGGACAAATGTTCCTGCTAACACGACAAAACAGGTTATGTATTCTACACCTTTAAGTTATGCTTCTTCGCCTACGACGAGCTGGCCGGATAATTCGCCGCCTTCTGATGCGAAAATTTTTAAAAACAATCAGTTTATTGAAAATGCTGTGATGGGGCAGGTACATCAATGGAGGATTATTATCAATTATACCAAAGGTTCAAACGCTTCAAGCCAGGATATCAGGTTTATATTGAGGAATCCGTCCTCAGGATTCAGGTCAGAAGCAAGCGCCGTGATACCGTCCAACAAAACAAGCGGTGTTTTGGTGTATAATTTTACCACAATTGCTGATGGAGCAAGCCTTCCGCCGCCTTTAGGAACAGGAGGCGGATATATTATAGAGTGGGTATCTTCCGATCCTGTTGCTCTTTTATCTATTGATAGTGTCACCAGGATTTCTTCCCAGAAAAATTAAAAAGACTATAATATTTGTTAAGGAAAAGCATCGTTTTGGTGCTTTTTCTTATTTTAGTACCATGAAAATTTACGTAGTAAGCGGTCTTGGAGCAGATTTTAAAGTGCTGGAAAAATTACAGTTTCCGGAACATCATGAAGTTGTTTTTATAGATTGGCTCATTCCGCTTCAAAATGAAACTTTTTCCCAATATGTAGAAAGGATGGCCGAAAAAGTGGATGATTCGGAACCTTTTTATCTTTTAGGGTATTCCTTTGGAGGGATTATGGTTCAGGAAATTAATAAGCTCAAACCGGCCCAGAAAGTAGTCATTATGGGAAGTATAAAATCCGATAAAGAAAAATCCAGGTTGATAAGAGTGGGTGAGGTCACCAAAATTCCAAAAATATTGCCTTTAAGGTTCTTTAATGATAAAACTACAAACGCCTATTCTGTAGTAAGGAAATTATTTGATCCCAAAAATCCTAAGCTTCTGCAATATTTCACCGTAAAAGATCCGTATTATCTGAAATGGTCCATTGAAAGGATCTCAGAATGGAGATTTGAAGAAAACCCGGAGGTTATTCAGATTTTAGGAGACAGGGATATTGTTTTTCCGGTAAAAAATTCAAAACCCAATTATATCATAAAAGGGGGTACACATCTTTTTCCTGCTACAAAATATAAAGAAGTGTCTAAAATTTTAGGGGAAATATTTAATTAATTGTATTTAATTTTTATTTAGAAATAAAATTTTAGGGGGTGAAATAATAAAAATATGTTTTTTATAGAAAATTATATTTAATTTTGATAGGGTTAAATATAATTTTTATGACTGTAGGCTTAAAATGGATTGTCGCATTCTCCCTCATCGCCCTTATTGCTGTTGGCGGATTATTCTGGAGCCCCATTGTTGATTTTCCGAATACAGGAGAATTTTTATCTGAAGATAAAATTGTAGGTGCAGATGTGGCCTGGATTTTGGCTGCGGCGGGCTTAGTTCTTTTAATGACTCCCGGTTTGTCATTTTTCTACGGAGGAATGGTGGGGAAGAAGAATGTAATTTCTACCATGCTGCAGAGTTTTATAGCATTAGGTGTCATTTCTATTTTGTGGGTTATTGTTGGTTTTTCTTTATCTTTTGGAGATTCTATAGGCTTTACGATTAATGGTGAGCATTACGGAATCATTGGTAATCCCCTGAGCTATCCGTTTTTTAGCCGTGTAAGCGTTTTGCCTCATAAAACAATGGCTCCTACAATTCCTTTTATTCTTTTTGCTCTGTTTCAGATGAAATTTGCCGTTATCACTCCCGCACTTATTACGGGATCTTTTGCGGAAAGGGTACGTTTTATCTCCTACCTTTTATTCATGGTGCTTTTCAGCATTTTTATTTATACGCCTCTTTGTCATATGGTTTGGCATCCGGACGGACTTTTAAATAAATATTTCGGGGTTAAAGATTTTGCCGGCGGAACAGTCGTTCATATGAGCGCCGGTTTTGCAGCTCTCGCGGGAGCTATCATGTTGGGAAACAGGAAAAACCCTCACCATAAACCTTCAAATATTCCTTTTGTCTTATTGGGAACAGGAATGCTTTGGTTTGGATGGTTCGGATTCAATGCGGGTTCGGCTTTAAGTGCAAATGCAACGGCAGCCACAGCATTTGGTACAACGACTATTGCTTCTGCTTCTGCCATGATGACGTGGATATTTTTCGACAGGATTAATAGAAGGAAAATTTCGGCTTTGGGAGCCTGCATCGGGGCAGTAGTAGGATTAGTGGCCATTACTCCGGGATGTGGCTTTGTTTCGGTCTCGGAGAGCCTTTTTATCGGATTTATTTCTGCGATCGTTTCTAATGTAATGCTCAACTGGAAAGCACTGCAAAAGATCGACGATACCCTTGATGTTTTCGCCTGTCACGGCGTTGGCGGAATTATGGGAATGATTCTGACGGCTATTTTTGCCCACGGTGAAAATTCAAGCCTTCTTCACGGTGGCTGGGAAGTATTCTCTCATCATATAATCGCCTTGGTTCTTGTTTCTTTTTTTGCATTCTTTGGTTCATTATTTTTATATAAAATCACGAATAGCATTATTACATTAAGAGTTTCAGAAGAATCAGAAAATATGGGTTTAGACCTTTCCCAGCATGAGGAAAAGGTAGATTGGTAAATATTTTTTACTGCAATTTCAGATCTCTTTAGGAGTGGAAATATATTTTTTAATTAAAGTATTCAACCATTTTATTGGGTTTAAGCTATTTTCTTTTGCACGATATTCAGGTTTTTTTTCAGGATCATCAAGTTGCTTAAGAAGAGAAATTAAATGCTTTTCGAAATTAGTTTTCATAAAAACAGACATAGGCAAGTCTCTACTTACGGATTCTGTATTGTTATTTTTAGACAGCTTGATATAAACATAGATTTTCTTACCTTTATAGTAGGACTGTACAGATAATTTGTATTCTTTTTCCTCGAGGGTAATGATTTTTAGTTGATAATAATCTGTCCCGGGTAGGGAATCCGGATACTTTTCACAGCAGAAAAGACCTGAGCTTCTCATTTCTATCTGTAAGAGGTAGCTTGCAAGTTTTGATTTCACAGTAACGAACGGATCTTCGGAAGACTTCCGTAGTAGTGCTTCTTTTTCTTTTTTCTCAGTATTCTTTACGAGATCAATGTACTTGTTAATCATGCTTAAGTTTTTATTTGTGTATTTTAAGTAGGGAACTTTTACTTTGTTACTCTCAGATTTAACTAAATTCAAAAATATCACTGGATGTTGATAAATCTAATACTGCATTAATACTTAAATTTTTAATGATTTGATTATCATGAATTATTTTTTAATTTCAAGTATTATTGAAGTGGTACTATTTTATTACTGCACATTAAAATTTACGGTGAACAACCTGCATATTGATGATTTTTATTTGATTTATAGCGTATCTTTGTAGTTGGAAAATGATGAATTATTCATATGGAATCAATATCGGTTTTTGAGATTATTAAAGTAGGAATAGGCCCGTCTAGCTCACACACGATGGGGCCTTGGAATGCAGCCTCTGCATTTATCAGAATTATAAAAAGAGAAAGATCAATCGCTGAGGTGAAGGAAGTTTTTCTCGAATTTTTTGGCTCTCTGGCTAAAACCGGAATCGGCCACGGAACCGATATTGCGGGGATGTTGGGACTAAATGGTGAAGATTTTAAAATTATTGATACTACAAAAATTGATGAAAAAATAGAAAAAATCAAAAGTACTCAGATCCTTAATCTTGGAGGTGAGAAAGAGATTCCATTTATTTACGGGCATCATTTGATTCTGAATATGCAGAAATCCCTTGATTTTCACCCGAATGGAATGATTTTCAAAGCTGTTTTTGAAGATGGCACCGAGCTTGTTCAGGATTTTTATTCTGTAGGCGGAGGATTTATTGCAAGTCAGGAAAAAAACTCTATACAAAAACAATGTGTCCGTACATTATATCCTTGTCATAAAGCTTCCGATATTGCAAAATACTGCGAAAAATTAGGATTAAATAAAGTTTCAGATTTAATTTTAATTAATGAAGAAAGCTGGAGATCCCAAGAAGAAACCAGAAAGGAAGCACTTTACATCTGGCAGCAGATCAAAGAATGCATTTATAAAGGAGTCAATAAAGAAGGAATTCTTCCCGGCGGATTGAACGTTACCCGAAGAGCAGCCGGAATTAACAGAAAATTACTGGGCGATAAAATCTATAAAAATAAAGATGAATGGTTCCAGCAGGTTGTTGATGCCGAGGAAAATTTCACTAATATCAATAAATGGATTTCCTGTTTTGCACTGGCCGTAAACGAGGAAAATGCAAGCTTCGGAAGAATTATAACGGCGCCCACCAATGGTGCGAGTGGGGTTATTCCTGCGGTTTTGATGTATTCTCAGGCTTTTACGGATCGTATCAGCGATGATGATATTGTGAGATTTATTCTGGTGGCTGGCGAGATCGGAACTTTATTCAAAAAAAATGCTACCATTTCAGCTGCAATGGGTGGATGTCAGGCGGAAGTAGGGGTTTCATCAGCAATGGCTGCAGCAGGTCTTACGGAAATTCTTGGCGGTAGTGTTGGTCAGGTTTTAATGGCCGCTGAAATCGCTATGGAACACCATTTGGGCCTTACCTGTGACCCGATCAAAGGCTTGGTTCAGATTCCTTGTATCGAAAGAAATACGATGGGCGCCATAAAAGCAATTACTGCAGCAAATATTGCTTTGGAAAGTGATCCTACAAAAGCAAAAGTAAGCTTAGATCAGGTAATCCAAACGATGTGGGAAACTGCACTTTCAATGAGCGACCGATTCAAAGAAACCTCCGAAGGCGGATTAGCGATTGCAGTGAACGTACCAGAATGTTAATAATAATTAATTGGTAATGAGTAATTTATATTACACCTAATTATGACCAAAAACGACCTAGGAAACTGAAGCGTTAAGAAAATTAAAAATTAATCCGTTAAAAAATTCCCACTGTTTGAAGCGCGACTAGAATTTGAATCGAAGAACATATCTAGTTATCGCGCAAGTTTTGGGGATTTTAGGATTAAATTTTAATTTTTAGTGAAAGTTTCCAGTCTTGAACTTTTGTTTCTTTTGTTTCAAGACAAAAGAAATTTATTTCTTGTCAAGAATCCCCCGTATCTTATTAGCATTCAAAATCAATTCTTCTAAATACTCAAAATTCTCTTTTTCCAAAGCAGCTTTGAATTTTTTGAGCTGAAAAATATGTTCATTCAAAACATCCAGAACGTTTTCTTTATTTTGTTTAAAAATAGGCACCCACATCTCAGGGTGAGATTTTGCCAGACGAACCGTACTCGAAAAACCGGAGCTCGCCAACTGAAAAATCGTTTCTTCTTCACGTTCCTTCTCCAAAACGGTGTTTGCCAGCGCGTAAGAAGTGATGTGAGAAATATGTGAAATATAGGCCGTATGTACGTCATGATCTTCGGCATTCATATAGATCAGGTGCATATCAAGGGCTTCTACGATTTTCTCAACAAGGTTCAATGCGTCTTTATCAGATTCTTCCTTATTGCAGATTACTCCTGCTTTTCCTGAGAAACTTTCTGAAACGGCAGATGCCGGACCGCTGTTTTCCGTTCCCCACATCGGGTGAAAAGCTACAAATCTTAATCTTTTCGGGTGGTTTTTTACCGCATTTACAATTCCAGACTTTGTTGATCCTGCATCCATTACCGTTTGATTTTCCGAAATTAAATCCAAAACATTCGGCAGTAATTTTCTCGCAGCATCCACAGGAATTGCAAGAATTACCAGATCAGAATTTTTGATCCCATATTCCAGGTCTACTTTTGCATCAATTATTTTTAAATTTAATGCTTCGCTGAGGTGTTCATTATTATTGTCAATTCCGTAGATAAAATCAACGATACCTTTCTGTTTTAATTTTAAGGCAATTGAGCCTCCTATCAGTCCTACACCAATTATACTTATTTTCATCTTTTAATTTTAAAATAAAAAACCCCGCCCAAGGACGAGGTTGTACTATGTATATTAGAAATCCTTATCCCAAATCTGAGTTAAAAATTCCATAATAATATGTTCTGTTATCTGTAATCACGAAGCGAAGATAGCGATTTTTTTTTAATGAAATTAAAAAAGCAAAATTCACCATTCCACATTCTACGGATTGCTGATAATCAATGTCGACGGAATATCCGATAGCCACAGACTTTTCGTGTCGATCAGGTTTTTCCAGCTTTTACTGCTGATGAGCATTAAGTCCTGAGAATTAAGAAATTCTTTCTCAATCTTTTTTTCGTTATATAAAGTGATGTGATTAGGCGCGACTTGTTCGATACTTCTTATCAGCTCTTTTACCTCAATATTATTTCTGATCTGTCCTGCAACATCAAGGATTATAATCTGGGAATTATTATTGTTAATCAGTCTTTTAGCGTATTCAAGTAAATAAAAATCACTTAAATTAAAGATAGGAACAAAAACCCTGTCTGCGGAAGTGAAATCTTTTTCCACCAAAACTCCTACGGGAATTGAAGCTTTATCCAATACCTGAAAAGTAAGATCATCAAAAGCAGAATTGTTGAAAATATTCCCTTTTCCTTTTACTGTATTTAATAATTTTTCGGGATTAATGATTTTTGTAGTAAAACCTAAAAGTCTGCCTAGTAAACTTCCTTCATACATCGATTTTCCGAGCATCACTAAAAGCAGATCGTAATTTCCTTTATTGGTAATGCTTGTAAGGTCGTTTTCCACGTCTGTAGAGGCCTTGAAAAGGGTAGTGATTTCCAGCTTAAGTTCCTGAGAAGTTTCAACCACATGCTTAAACTGCCCTTTTTCAAAATCCTCTATATCGAAAGCATGGAGCTCATCAACAGGGACAATATTCATGGCGGTAACGCTTTTGTTGCCGTTCATTTTATGGGTAAGGTTATCGGCAAGTTTCAAAAGGATGCTTCCTGATTTTGCGGTTTCAAAGGATAAAAGAATCCTGTATTTGGCATCATGATCCTCCTGATCTTCTTCTAACATTGATTTTTTTCCTTTAAAAAAATAATTGATAAGGTCAAGACAAGGCCCCGTCATAAAAGTCGTAAATAATGCCATGATCACAAGCATCGCAAACAATTCCGGACCTAAAACTCCGAGATCATACCCAATGTTAAGAACAATAAGTTCGGTAAGACCTCTCGTATTCATCAATGCACCAATGGTGAGACTGTCTTTCCAGCTTATTTTTAAAAATCTTGCCGTAAGTGCACTTCCTATGAATTTTCCGGTAACAGCGGTCAAAATGATGAATCCGCCGATTTTCCAGAGATGGGGGTCATTTAATAAGCCGATCTGAGTTCGTAAACCTGTAAATACGAAAAAAAGAGGAAGTAATAAAACCAGTGCAACATCCTCAACTTTTTCAATGAAAAGATTTCTGAATTTTACGTTTTCCGGCATAATAGCTCCCGCCATAAATGCTCCGAAAAGCGCGTGGATACCTATAACTTCCGTTGCATAAGATGATATAATCAGAATTAGGAAAAATACAGCAACGAGTGCTTTGCTGATAAAACCTTTTCCTTTTTGAGATTCAGCGATTCTACTGAGAAACGGCCTTACTGCTTTTATCATGATAAAAACATACAAAATAGCCATCAGAATAACGAATATCGACCCTGAAAAAGATCCTGCTTTTACAATGGCAATCACAGCGGCTAAAATACACCAGGCTGTAATATCATCCGCTGCAGCGCAGGTAATAACAACGGTTCCTATTTTTGTTTTATGTAAATTCCTCTCCTGAACAATTCTTGCCAACACGGGAAATGCCGTAATACTCATGGCAATAGCTATAAACAAAGCAAAAGAACTGAACTGGATCCCGTCCGGAGCAAATTCTTTATAAATAAAATAAGATAACCCAACTCCCAATGCAAACGGAATGATAATACTTGCATGGCTGATCACCACGGCATCGTGCGCTTTTTTTCTCAGAACGCTCAGATCAAGCTCCATCCCGACAATATACATGAAGAGAATAAGACCAATCTGGCTCAAAAATTGTAAATTACCTAAAGATTCTTTAGGAAAAATAAAAGCTGAAAGTTCCGGAAAATATAATCCGAAAAGTGATGGACCTAAAACAATACCTGCTATCATTTCTCCAATTACTGATGGCTGTTTCAGCTTCACACAAACCCATCCGAAAAGCTTTGCTACAAGGATAATGGTAACAATTTGTGCAAGAAGAAGTGCCAAAGGATGATGAAGGTTCACCATAAAAGAATCTGCGAAGTTTTCCCACATAGTCGAGCCGGTAGCTTTGGCCGGGGCGATGTTTTCACCAATTTCCAGTGTTTTTCCCTCAACAAAAAACCAGTACATCAGGCATGAAAAAAATACTATCGTAATGACATAGAAAATTAAGTTTCTGTATTTCGCCAAGTTCATAACTTCATAATTTTTGCAAAGTTGGTGAGAATAAAATTATGATAAATACTATTCCTTTGAAAATGTAACGAAAAGGATAAATTCTGCATTAAAAGTAAAACGGTATTTTATTTACCAAACATCTCCATCAGCGAATTTTTGTAAGCATCCCCGATTTGTAGCTTTAAAAAATTCTCTCCTTCGGTGGAAATGCTTGTAATAATTTCGTTGGTCGAGAAAATTTTAATAGAAGATAAAGCAATAATTTCTTTTTTGTTGACCTGTGCAAAATCTTTGGAAGGAAGCATTTCCAAAAGGTGTTTGAAGCTTAGATTCTTCAAAACAATGGCTGTTCCGTCATTCAGGACAATATCTTTATCGCGGCTGTCGATCTCGGAGGTCTTGATATACATGATCTGGCTGGTGAAAATAGTGGTTTTGCCGATATTGGTATTCCATTCGATAAAGTCCTTTTTCTGAGGCTGTTGAAGGAGGTTTTTTGTCTTTTCAAATGCCTGCATCAATCTTTCTTTCTTAATGGGTTTCCTTACATAATCCACGACATTCAGGTCAAAAGCTTCGGCTGCATATTCTTTGTAAGCGGTCGTAAAAATGATTTTTTTTGTTGATGAAATGAGTTCTGCGACTTGCAGGCCATTCATTCCCGGCATTTCAATGTCTAAAATGCAGACGTTACAATCAATATTTTCAATTTCGGCTAAGAATATTTTAGGATCATTAAAAGCTTTTACAACTTCCACGTTTTCAATTTGTTCACATAGAAGTTTCAGGTAGCTGATTGCCAATAGCTCATCGTCAAGAATAACGCATTTTATCATAGAATTCTCCTAAATTGATTGTTAATTCCGCAGTGAAGATACCGTTTTTTGAATTCTTTTGAAGAGAATAAAAATTATTGTAAATCATTTTCAGCCGCTGATCCAGAGATTGACTTCCGAAACCGCTTTTCTCTTTTTCCAGCACATTTTTCAATGATGCTCTGTTGCTTACTTTCATGGTGAAAATGCCATTTTCAAGCTCCATCTGAATGGAAATAAATGAATCCTGAGCCAGGAAATCTGTGTGTTTAAAAGCGTTTTCAATAAGGTCAACTGAAATCAACGGAGCAAAAACTTTCTCTTCGTAAATTTCATCCGATTTATTAATTTTAAATTTAATTCTGAAATCAAAAAGTGGATTTACCTTGATTTTATTAATTTCAATTAAACTTAAAGCGAAATTTAATTCTTCTTTTGGACTCACAAACTTGTTGTTGCTTTCATATAAAATATAATCCAGGACGTTTGCCAGTTTATCCAAAGACATATAGGTCTGGTAAGCATGCGACTGAACAGAATTTAAAATGTTTTTAAACAAATGCGGGTTCAGTTTTGTGCCAATATGCTCGAGCTGAACTTCGTTTAATCTTTGTTCAATTATTTTATTGGTTTGCGAAAGCTTGGTATTTTTTTTCTTAATTTTGTGATTTTGACTAAATAAATAAATGCCAACCGTCAAAAAAAAGAAAATGACAAATACTCCAATGAATATCAGATAATCTTGAATCATGTAGTAATTGCCTTCCATAGAATAGAAATTAGCTTTTCTTATTTAAGTTTTTTCAGAGTTTTCATCATTGTGGTTTCCTCACATTTTTCAAACGTGATTTCGTATGTCGGATTTTTTTCAGGATAGGTGAGAAGATAATCAGGACACGGTTTTTTTTGTGCGTGGCTTTTGTCAAAATCTACTTTTCCTTTTGTGATAATGCTATCCTTAAGGAATTTTTCATCAATTTTTAAAGCATTCATTTCCGTTTTAAAACTTTTGGAATACTTAAAATCTTTAGACAAAGTTTCCGCAATAACGCGGCTGTTAGGCAAATAGCCGCTGCAGCTAGCACCTTTTTTGTTTAAAATAAAAAATACGATAATAAGCCCCGGAATAAGCCCGATTAAGTAGAATTTGAGTTTCTTCATTAGAAAATTAAAAGATTGATATCGTGATAAGTAAGCCCGAAACGGTCGCAGATGATTTTTTTGGTGTGTCTGCCTTTGTACATATAAAGGCTCTGTTTCATTTCATTTTTGCGAACCAGCATGTTTTCGAAACCGCCTTCTTCGTCGTAATTTAAAATATAGGAAAGGAAGAAATTAGAGATTGCTTTAGTAGTAGTTCTCGGCATTCTTGAAGTAAGGTTCGGAAGTCCGCAGTGGATAACGCCGTGTTTGATGATATAAGGCTCTTCCATGGTAGTAAGCTCGGACGTTTCAATGACTTTTCCGTTGTCGATGGTGATGTCAATAATGACACTGCCTTTTTTCATTTTCATGACCATGTCCTCGGTCACGATAGGCGTCATATTCAGCCTTGGAAGTGCGCCGATAACAACATCTGCTCTTCTTATGGCTTTCCCAAGCTCTTTTGGGTCTATAATTGATGTCGGAACCCTGCTGTCTACCAAAGTGTGAAGCCTTCTTAATTTTGAAAGTGAATTGTCGAAAACCCTTACACTGGCGCCTAAACCAATGGCGGCTTTTGTGGCAAATTCTCCAACGATTCCTGCTCCTAAAATCACTACTTCCGCCGGTCGTACTCCTGTAATTCCGCCCAGCATCAATCCATTTGATAAGGCTAAAAGTTCGGAAGCGTAGAGTATGGAAACTGTTCCTGCAATTTCTCCTACAAGCCTTACCAACGCTAGTTGCTTATACTCATCTACAATGAATTCAAAGGCGATGGCGTTGACTTTTTTCTCTGCAAGTTTCAGGAAATAATCTTTGTCTCTCAAATTAATTTGAAGTGCCGAAACCAGATACGTATTTGGTTTCATATACTCAATTTCCACTTCTGTAGGAGGATTGATTTTTAAGATCAAATCCTGAGAAAATGCTTCTTTCGGATCATTGGTGATTTTTGCACCCGATTCAGAGTATTGTAAATCTGTAAAAAATGAACCTTCCCCGGCTCCTGATTCTATGATAATTTCATGGCCATGTTCTACCAAAACCTGTACTGCATCGGGTGTGATACAAGTTCTTCTTTCATTCAGAGAGGTTTCTTTTGGGATTCCTATGCTGAATTGTTTTCCTTTTCTGATAACTTCCAGTTTTTCTTCTTTCGGCATCAGTTCCTCTTCGGTAAAAGGAGTAAAAATATTTGTAGTACTCATCCTTTAAATTGTTACGTTCTTACAGATAGTTATTTTACAATGAAATTCAACAGCAAAGATACATAATATTTACTCGAATGATATCTCTCTGCTTTGTCCGGTATTGATGATGCTCATTTCATGATACTTAAGTCCGTAAAGCTCTTCTTCGTACACTTCCGGCCATTCGATGATGCAGAGAAAAGCATTATCCAGGTACTCTTCAATGCCGATATCATAGACTTCTTCGATGTTTTTCAACCGGTATAAATCGAAATGATAAATTTTCCCTTTCGGTGTATTGTATTCATTAACAATAGAATAGGTGGGAGAATTGACTTCATCCTTACTTTCCAGATTTTTAAGCAAAAATTGGGTGAAAGTAGTTTTTCCTGCCCCAAGATTTCCTTTTAATAAAAGAATATTGTGCTCCAGCTGGGGAATAATTTTGTCTACTATTTCCTGCCAGTCTTCGATTTTATGGATCGTGTATTTCATTATTTATTTAATCTTTCGAGTGTTTTTTCAAATTCAAAATTACTGAAAATTAAAATTCAGGCAATTCTTTTTAAGTGTAGTAATTTATTATATTTTAATAATCTTAATAGTTTAATGATTTGAGGTAAATTAATTAACATAAAACTGCCCGTAATTTTTAGAATACAGGCAGTTTTTATTTTAATGCTTAATAATGCTGAATGATTTCTGGTAACCGGTTTTCGCATTTCTTACGATGACGAAATACATCCCGATCGGTTTGTCGGAAAACGGAACCTGATGGGTCTGATTAGCAATCATTTTTTTATATAAAAGCTGTCCTAGGCTATTTAAAATCTGAACTTCATAATTTCCTTTTTTCGGGTCGATGGTGAATTCATTTTTAACGACACGGGGATAAACACTTACATTTTCAATTTCATTAACCCCTAAAAATCCAATTTTCGGGATGTTTCCTGAAATACTGTAAAGTCCAAGTGAGGCATAGTTCGTGTATCCTGTATCGGGAGTTCCCTCACCGGTTCCGCTGATGGCGAGATAATAATCGCCTGCAGCTAAGGTTGTAGTAATAACAACAGGATCACCGAGATTCATTGGATTTCCGGTGTATGAAGAAATCAGAACATGCTGGCTGTTGTATAGCTGTACTTTCAGCAGCAGGTCACTGTGTCGTTCCGAAGCCTGTACTTTTAATGTAATCGTTCCTCCGTTTGCATGAAACAAGAACATATCAACATCATTAGTATGGTCAATAATTCCTTTATTTTGTGACGCTTCTACCAGCTCACCAGAAGTCGTAAGATAAGACGCTGTCGAGAATGTATCTCCTTGATTATCTTGTCTGTAACCAACTCCGTTTGTTGATGGATTGGAAATAATGGCGAGATCATCTTCATGATTTGACCCATTCGAGTATTCGGCTTTGCTCCACTGCGTTACGTTTTTATAATAGCTTACTCCCATGATCGGGGCCCAGTTTCCGTTGCCTGAATAATAAGCATATTGGCCCTGTCCGTCGTGATAGAGCCCAAATGTATGACCAAATTCATGAGAAGCAATCTCGCCCACGATTTTCCCGTAAATACCGGATGATAACGTAAATACCCAACACGGAAGATCGCTTAACGAAGAAAAGCTGTTGATAAGCGCAGTTCCCGCACCTCCCGGAGATACAATGTCGGTAGGAGTGATGACGCATCTTCGCCTTTTGTTTTGAGGATAGCTGTTATAAACATTCTCATCAGTGGTTACATTCAGGTTGAAAGGCCTGAAATCTTCAGCAACAATCTCCCAGGCTTCCAAAATATTGGCATCGCTCATTCCTGAAGGTAGCGCTACAATAGGATTTCCGCCATTCCATCCGCTTCCGCTGGGAACAGTGTGGCCGTCAAAATCAAGTAATAGGCATCCTGCAGCTCCGGGAAAACTTTGCAGATTGGAAATACTGACATTGGGGGTGCTCTTTTGGCTTTTTTCCACCAAAGAAGCCGTTGTAGGAACGTGAAAATCTACGCAAACGATTTTATTAATATCCATCTCTTTTATAAATGCATTTCCCTTAGTATCAGAATAATAGCTGTAAGCTTTTTTATTTTGAGGAAATATAATATTGCCTTCCAATTGATTTTTATTAATTATAATTCTAAAAGTTCCCGGAGTATTTCCTTGTACTTCACCTTCAAGATGCAATATATCGTCTTTGCTATGCTGATAATTTACCATGGATTGTAATGCTTCTTTATTTGATACATAAAGCATTAAGTTTGGTTTTTCATTACCTGTTGTTTTCAATTTTGACTGCAGCTGATTCAAAAATTCAACATTGGTTCCTAGCGGGTAATCCCGCGTACTCTTTTGGGCATTAATAAAGGAGCATGCTAAAAGAAAAGCAGTCAAAAATGCCCATTTTCTAAATTTAAAAGTAATTTTTTTCATCTTAATTATTTTTGATGGTTCAACTTTGAATTCTTAAAAAATAATTTGTGTTTTAATCAGTTTTTTTGGATATATTTAAGTACCCAAAATTTATTTAGATGAAAGTTAAAATAAATTTAAGTATCTGAAAATCAGCGCAATTTGGGATTCGTTTGGTTTTTTATTTTAAAAAATTGGTTGATAGTATGTTGCAATTTTTATTGATTCCATGATACAGTCGCATAGACATTCTAAATGGCTTATTATTAGTTAATTATCTTTTTTATATCTAATTTTTCAGGTTATTTGCTATTGTTTTAAAATTTAAATCCTTAGAAATAAAAAAACATATTCTTATTTTTACATCATGATTTCCAAACAGACCATAGACAAAATATTCTCAACGATCCGTGTAGAAGAGATTGTGGGAGAATATGTGCAGTTGAAGAGGGCAGGGTCTAATTTTAAGGGGCTCAGTCCGTTTCATGATGAAAAAACACCGAGTTTTGTAGTTTCTGCAAGCAAGCAGATTTGGAAAGATTTTTCGACCGGAAAAGGGGGAACGGCCATTTCTTTTTTAATGGAAATTGAAAATTTTACCTATCCCGAAGCCCTTCGCCATGCGGCAAAAAAGTATGGAATTGAGATTGAAGAAGATCAGAAAGACTTTTCTGAAGAGGCAAAGCAGGCTCACACTGAAAGAGATGTACTGTACAAAATCCATGAGGTTGCGAATAATTATTTCCAGGAAACGCTTTGGGATTCTGAGGAAGGGAAAAGTATTGGTTTAGCGTATTTTAAAGAGCGTGAACTGAAAGATGATATCATCAGAAAGTTTCAACTGGGATACTCTCCAGAGCAGAAAAATGCTTTTACGGCGTATGCTTTAGAAAAAGGATATTCTAAGGAAGCTCTTGAAAAATCCGGACTTTCCATCTTCCCTGAAAACACACCGACAGGTGTTGACCGTTTCCGGGAAAGGGTTATTTTCCCGATTCACAGCTTTTCCGGAAGAGTACTTGGTTTTGGAGCGAGGATTCTTAAAAGTAATGTCAAAACCGCGAAATATCTCAACTCTCCGGAAACGGAAATTTATCATAAATCCAATGTTCTTTACGGATTAAATCAAAGCAAACAGGCAATTTCCAGAAAAAATGTCTGTCTTTTGGTGGAAGGATATATGGACGTGATTTCGCTTCACATGTCCGGAATTGAGAATGTAGTGGCAAGTTCAGGAACTTCTTTAACGACGGAACAAATTAAGCTTATTAAGAGATTAACGGAAAATGTTACTATCCTTTTCGACGGTGATAATGCCGGTATCAAGGCCAGCTTCCGAAGTATTGACATGTTGCTGACGGAAGGTATGAATATCCGTGTTTTGCTTTTCCCGGACGGTGATGACCCCGATTCTTTCGCCCGAAAGCATCCTCAGGAATATGTTGAAAAATTCATCGAAAATGAAGCGATGGATTTTATTGATTTTAAAGCTGAGATCCTTTTAAAAGAAGTTGGAAATGATCCTATAAAAAAAGCGGAAGCGATCAGGGATATTGTAAAATCTGTAGGTTTTGTTCAGAATGCTTTAAAAAGAGAAGTTTACCTTAAAGAAGTTTCCAATAAATTCGGGTTGTCTGAGCAGAGTTTGTTTAATGAATTGGATGTTCAGAAGCAAATAATTCAGAATCAGACACAAAAAGCCCAGTCCAGAGCGGAAGCCCAGCCGGCAAAGCTTGAAATTGTAAGTGAAAGTAAGGAAGATGTTGACCCGATTATCTTTAACGTTACTAAGCTTGAAAACGAACTGATCAACCATATGCTGAATTACGGCGATATTGTTCTCCACAGGACTACTCCCGATCATCAGGAATATGACATTACGGTAATTGAGGAAATTTTACACCATTTTGAAGAAGACGGCTATGAATTTCAGGTAGAATTGAATAAAAGGATTGTAGAATACATCAAAGAAGGCATTGAAAAGGAAGAATTGAGGAAAGGAAACTTTTTCTTCGGGTTAATGGATGAAGAGCTGAGTAAAGCCGCCGTCAGTTCTATGAATATCTACAGTGAATTGAATGACTGGAAAACAAGAAATATAGACTCGCCAAATTATGGAGATCGAATGCCCGAGCAAGTGGCCGGTGATATTTTGATTCATAAGTTCAGATATGTGAATTTCCTGATTTTAAAAACTAAAAAAGAACTCTCCGAGCACGCAGACTCTAATGAAGAAAAGTATTTTGAACTGCTGAAGAAAATTCACATGCTTACTTTGGTTTCGACAGAATTGGCAAAAATCTTAAATTATTCGGCTATTACAGGGATTTATACTGACAGATAAGTTGAGATTACATCTTAAAATAATCAGCATTATGACAAAAAGTCCTATAAAATTTTAGGAATAAAAGTTGTAATTTAAACTTTGTAAAATTTAATATACACAATAGAAATATGGACATTAAAAAAGAATTCAGAGACTTCTCTGTAAAGCATTTAGGAAACAGCGGTTTGGTTACCGATCAGTATATGGGAATGTATGGCCCAACGAATCTTACACCGTACATCATGGAAGAAAGAAGGTTGAACGTTGCCCAGATGGACGTTTTCTCCCGTTTGATGATGGACAGAATTATCTTCCTGGGAACAGGAATCGATGATCAGGTGGCAAATATCGTTACGGCGCAGCTTTTATTCTTAGAAAGTGCAGATCCTTCAAAAGACATTCAGATTTATATCAATTCCCCTGGTGGAAGTGTTTATGCGGGATTAGGGATCTATGACACGATGCAGATCATCAAGCCGGATGTAGCGACTATCTGTACAGGTATTGCAGCTTCAATGGGAGCGGTTTTACTGGTTGCAGGAGAAAAAGGTAAGCGTTCTGCGCTTAAGCACTCAAGAGTGATGATTCACCAGCCTTCAGGAGGTGCACAAGGTGTTGCTTCGGATATGGAAATCAACCTGAGAGAGATGTTGAAACTAAAGCAGGAGCTTTACGAGATCATTTCCGAACATTCCGGACAAACTTATGAATGGGTAGAAAAATCTTCCGACAGAGATTACTGGATGACTTCTGAGGAAGCAAAAAACTTCGGAATGGTAGATGAGGTTTTACAGAGATCAACCAAAGAGAAAAAATAATTTTCTTTAAAAAATATCAATTGAAACGCACTGACAAATGTTGGTGCGTTTTATTTTTTTAATTATTTGGAGCTGTTTCGCGCTATCCACTCATACTCCTCGCGCAGCCGCATTCTTTCAGAGCCAGCTCCTGCTGTGGGGTAACCGTTACTATCGCGGCTAGGGTGTTAGGTGATGCTATGAATGACAGTCATACACTTTCAAACCACCCCCGTCAAAAATTCTTACGAATTTTCGCCACTCCCAGAGAAGGGGAATTTTTTGCGCGTGATCATTCGCGTATCGATTTTTTTTAACAATTTTTATAAACTTATATTTCGTAAACGGCATTGTTTTTCCACTAAAAAAGTTACAACACTTAAAATCATACAATTATGTCAAAGAAAATTGCAATTTTAGCCACAAACGGTTTTGAGGAAAGTGAATTGAGATCACCAAAAGAACACCTTGAGCAGCAAGGCTGGACAGCGGATATCATCAGCCCGGAATCCGGAACAATAAAATCCTGGGCCGAAAAAGACTGGGGACAGGAATACAACGTCGACAAGACATTGGATGAGGCCAATGCTTCAGATTATGATGCTTTGGTTTTGCCGGGCGGCGTTATCAACCCGGATCAATTACGAACCAATGAAACAGCTTTGTCTTTTGTCAGAGGTTTTTTTGAGCAACAGAAGCCCGTGGCAGCGATTTGTCATGGCCCACAGATTTTAATCAATGCGGAAGTGGTTCAGGGAAGAAATATGACTTCCGTAAACTCCATCAGTAAAGACCTGAAAAATGCGGGTGCCAACTGGGAAGACAGTGAAGTAGTAGTGGACAATGGATTGGTAACAAGCCGTACCCCAAAAGATCTTCCTGCTTTCAATGCTAAAATGGTTGAAGAGATCATGGAAGGAAAACATGAAGATCAGACCATATAATTTCAAACTAAAGTTAATTATACAAGGCTTAGATTTTATCTAAGTCTTTTTTGAGTAAAATTAAAGTACAATTGTTATTAAATTCAAGATCAGTTTACAATCAATATCTACTTTCGCTTCCAATAAAAAGTGAACATGAAAAAACTCTTATTACCTTTACTTGCAGTTGTTGCGTTGGTAGCTTGTAATGATGATAATGTAAATAATCAGGAGATTAATTATTCCAAACTTCCGCAGGAATTCCCTTTTTCAACCCTGATGACTCTGAACGGAGTAAACGTTATCAACGGAGGTTTCGGTTCCGGAGCAACAGCGCATCCCACAAGGAAGGGAGAGTTTTATGTAATTACCGATCGTGGCCCGAATGTAGCCTATTCAAACGGTATTAAAATCTTAGTTCCAAACTTTACACCGACAATCATGCATTTTAAAATTAATGCAGACGGAAATATAGAAGTGCTTAAATATATTAAGCTTAAAAATCCTTCCGGACAACTGATCACCGGTCTTCCAAATCCCGCCGGAATGGGAAGCACAGGAGAAACTGCCTATGCAGCAGACGGAAGTGTTTTAGGAACTGATAATTACGGCTTAGACAGTGAAAGTATCGTTGCCGCTGCAGATGGAACCTTCTGGGTTTCTGATGAGTACGGACCACACATGGTTCATTACAGTGCAGATGGAGTAGAAATGGAGAGAATTAGCCCGATTGGTGTAAACACAGGAGCCAGAAAACTTCCCGCTGTTTTCGCAAAAAGAAGACCCAACCGCGGAATGGAAGGAATGTGCATGACACCAGACGGAAAAATGCTGGTAGGTACGATGCAGTCGACAATGTATGTTCCTACAAAAGCTTTGGCAACCAATACAACTTTAACGAGAATTGTAACTTTTGACCTTGCAACAGGACAGACCAAACAATATTTATACAAACAGGACGGCGGTGCTTCGGATTCTGTTTGCGATATCACCCCAATCAGCAATACGGAATTTTTAGTCATTGAAAGGGACGGAAATTTCGGTTCGGTGGGCGGACTTAAAAAAGTGTATAGAATTAATCTTTCCAATGCTTCCGATGTTTCAGGAACTGATCTTACAGCCGTTGACGGTATGAAAATCAACGGGAAAACGCTCGAGCAAAGCACCTGGGATGAAATCAACACCACAGGATTGAAGCCTGTTACGAAGACTTTAGCTGTTGATCTGGTTGCAAAACTGGGTTACGAGCATGATAAATTTGAAGGAATTGTGTATTTGGGAAATAATAAACTGGCAATTTTCAATGATGATGATTTTGGAGTTGCAGACGATGGAAACGGGAACCCAAAAACGAAAATTCTTCCTAAAACAGGAAAACAGGATAAAGGAACGATGTATATAGTCGATATTCAATAATTAGATTTTGTAAAGGAGCGGCGGCATCTTCGATGCCGCCGCTTTTGTTTTAGACTTATTTTCCGAAGATTATATGGATTTGCATATCTAATTTTGTGGCTTATTTGTGAAAATATTCGTGATATTTTTGTTTAAATTTCGTAGATTTTTTTACGCAAGTTTAATTAGTATAATCAACACAAGTAAGCAAAGAATAATCAGCAAGTTGATTTGATGAAGCTATGTTTTCACGCTTCGCGAGCAGATTTATTTGCCTTGCCTACTAAAATAAAGATAATAAAATCTTTGCGTTAAATCGATTTTAAGATTAATATTGAATTAAATCATTTAATGGAGGAGGATCATACAAGGCAATTTCCCAGTTTTCGTAAGGAGGATCAATTACGAAACTCGAATCACAATAGGTTCTAATATAATCCGTTGCTCTTTTTTCTGCATATTTTGCATTTAAAACCTGCCCATCCTCATCAAGTTCAATTACATTTACATAGATTGCAAAAGTCTGTTCAATTACACTAGGTTCTTCTCCATAAAGGCATAGATAATCAATTCCTTGAAGTGTATATTGACTTCCACTTGCCATAAAATATGCAAAAGTTCTTAAAGCTCCGCTAAAAGATTGACTAAGTCTTTTCATAATAACCTAATAATTGGTTATACTATATTAATTAAAAGCCTCAATAATCTTAGAAAAATCCTCCAGTTTCAAAGCCGCTCCACCAATCAATCCACCATCAATATCCGGCTGAGAAAAAATCTCTTTTGCATTATCCGGTTTTACAGAACCACCATAAAGAATAGAAACTTCGTCAGCCACTTCCTGTCCGTACTTTGCAGCGATAATATTTCTAATGTGGGCATGGATTTCCTGAGCTTGTTCAGGACTTGCCGTTTCGCCTGTTCCGATAGCCCAAACCGGTTCGTAAGCGATCACTACTTTTTTAATTTCCTCCGCAGAAAGTGTGAAAAGCGCAACTTCAGTCTGGTTTTTTACCACTTCAAAATGTTGACCGGCTTTTCTCTGTTCCAGGGTTTCTCCGTTACAGTAAACAGGAATTAAACCTTTATCAAGAGCCAATTTAATCTTTCTGTTGCAGTGAGAATCTGTTTCACCGTGATATTGTCTTCTCTCAGAATGCCCGATCAAAGAACCCGTTGCGTCGATTGATTCCAGCATATCTGCAGAAATTTCTCCTGTATAAGCTCCGCTTTCGTGCTCACTCATATCTTGAGAAAATACACCGATTTCGTCTTTTTCGAAAATATCTTTCGCCATCATCAAATATAAAGACGGAGGTGCAATCCAGACCTCACAGTTCGTGGCATTATTGTTTTTATAGCTTAATAATTGAACCATTAATTGTTGGGCATCAATTACATTTTTGTTCATTTTCCAGTTTCCTGCAACTATTTTTCTTCTCATAGATTTATATTTTATAGAAGTTAGAGATTAGAAACTAGAATTACAGTAAGTTTTAAATTATATCTAGCTTCTAATATCTAGTTTCTCAATTAATTAATTTTCCAAAGATTTTTCAAAAGCTTATAGAATGAATGTTCCTCATCCGTTACCTTATTGTCTGCTTTTATCAGGGTTTTGGCAAATTGTACAAACTTCTGACGCTCCTCTTGCGTAGAATCATCAAAAAAACAACGAGCATGGAATTCAAAATGACCTTTCCATTCTTCCGGCTTCAGTAGGGCGATGGTTTCCAATTCGTTATCAAGGTCCATTTTAAAAGGAAATTCATCAGCTAAGTATTGCTGAACAAGCATTCCTTCTTCAGGAGCAAACTCCCCATCCACAGAGGAAAGAATCATTAATAAATGATAACCGGCAATCGATTTATTTGACTTTTGCATTTGTAATTTTATAGTTTAAGTTTAGTGTTTAAAATTTTGTTTAAAGTTATCGGATTCAAAATTCAAATCCATAATTCAAAATTGACCATTTTCCATTCACAATTAACTATTTCACATAGTCTTTCGCAGGCTGTTTGTCTACAATTTTTCCGTTTTGTAAAATTAAAACAAAAGGATTGCTCCTTGCAATGGTTTTGATGGCAGTTCCGTCCATCATCATATTTTTAACGGTCTTAAAAGTATTTGGGTCGGTGGAAACTCCGTACACAACATTCGCTCCCTGACTTTTAACTTTAGCCTCAACCTGTTTAAGCAATTCAGGTGAAATATCTTTTGGATGATAAGAGAAAACCAGAATGGCTTTAGGGGCATTGATCACTTCATCAGTAGCTTCCATTCCAGTCGGATCCTCGATTTTAAACTTAACAATCTCCGATTTATAACCTTCTTTTATTAAGACCGATTCATTTTTTCCTTCCTCAATTTTCCATGGCGAACCTTCCTCCCAATATTTTGTTTCTTTAATATAATCGTCCTGATTTACCTTCAAAACTTCTCCTGTTTTCTGATTTTTAAGAGAGTAAAAAGTTTTGTATTCTGAAGGGTTTTTGTTGATTTTTTCCTTTTCAGCTTTTAAATCCGTTCCTATTTTATAATCACGGAAATCAATCATCGGTTCATGCATAATTCCCTGAGACATAATGAAAATCATAATCAGAGAAAAAATTCCCAACAGAATATATTTAAATTTACTGGAAGAATCTTTCGTGGTAGAGCTATGATCATCCTTTTTCTTAAACTCTTTTCTATAAAGAATAAATAAGATAATTAAACCTACCAAAAGAACAATATCTTTAATAAAACTTTCCCAAGGGGTAAACTTAATGGCATCTCCGAAACAGCCACAATCCGTTACTACATTGAAATATGCGGAGTAAAATGTAAGGAAACCAAAGAAAACACAAAGCGCAATTAATGCTGAAAGAGTGAATTTAAGCTTTAATTTTAATAAAAGCATAAATCCTAAAAGCAGCTCCAAAACCACAACAATTATTGAAAAAAGCAGGGCAAATTTCTCAAAAAAAGGCATATTGAAAACCGCAGGCGAGAAGTATTCCTCCATTTTAAAGGAAAAACCTACCAGATCCACCGCTTTTACAAAACCTGAAAGAATAAAAATAACAGCAATAACGAAACGTAATAAACCTTTTATCATATTAAATAGTTTTGGATTCAACATTGTTCTCTTTTTCGGAGAATTTTATTAAGCAGAAAACAGCATAATTCAGCATATCAAAATAATTTGCATCAAGGCCTTCTGAAACGATGGTAACTCCTTGATTATCTTCAATTTGTTTTGTTCTTAAAACTTTCTGATAAATCAAATCTGTGATGGAAGAAATTCTCATATCTCTCCATGCCTCGCCGTAATCGTGGTTTTTTCTTTCCATTAAATTCTTGGCATCAGTGGAATATTTATCGTAAAGATTTAAAATCTCTTCTTTATTTTCGTTAAAATCATTGGAAAAGCCTTTTTCAAGTTGTATCAACCCAATAATCGAGTAGTTCACAATTGCGATGAATTCATCTTCTTCACTTTCATCCACCATTTTCTTATCAGTCATCTGTAACGTACGGATTCTGTTGACTTTAATGTAAATCTGATCCGTAATGGAACTCGGTCTTAAAACTCTCCATGCTGCACCGTAATCCTGTAATTTTTTACTGAAAAGTTCACGGCACTGACCCATAATTTTCTCGAACTGTACTGATGTTTTTGACATAAATCCTCTTAATCTTTCAAATATACGAAATTTTGTGTTTGAGAGGGTTTTTAGGTTTGAGAGTAAGAGGGATTTAGAGCAGTAGATATAAGGTTTGAGAACTAAAGTAGAGTTCTGGTGATGGGCATTCGGTGTGTTTATTGATATTTTTATGCGAGGCAATTATTTTTCTCTTAGTTTTGTATCAATTCTCATCCAAAATGTCCAATAAGAACATATATATCACTCCTATGTCCTCAAACCCTCAAACCCTCAAATTCTCAAACTCAAATACTCACTCAATAAACTGCAACGGAAGATTAGTCGATTTGTCGACTCCTAAAATCATGGGAATTCTCAATCTTACTCCGGATTCTTTTTCTGATGGCGGCAAATTTAATAATGAAAAATCTGCTCTGGAGCATGCGGGAAAATTGTTGAAAGAAGGAGCGGAAATTATAGACATTGGCCCACAGTCAACACGTCCGAATGCAGAGTTTCTGCGTGCAGATCAGGAAATTGAAAGAATTGGAAATGTGATTGCTTTAATTAAAAAAGAATTTCCTGAAGCACTGATTTCGCTGGATACTTTTTATGCTGAAACGGTAAAATTTGGTTTCAATGAAGGGATTGATATTATTAATGACATCTCTGGCGGACATTATGATGATAAAATGTTTGATACAGCCGCGGAAACAAAACTGCCGTATATTTTGATGCATGTAAATCCTTCTTACGAAACAATGCATGATAAAATAAAATTCGCTGATATTACACTTTCTGTGAATCAATATTTTTCTGAAAAAACAGCGGAACTATTAGAAAAAGGGGTTAATGATATTATTCTTGATCCCGGTTTCGGTTTTGGGAAAACAGTGGAAGATCAGATGAAAATGATTGATGAAGTGGAATTTCTTGGCTTCGAAAAATTTCCTTTGTTAATTGGTATTTCGAGAAAATCTTTCATTTATAAACCTCTAGGAAAGTCAGCTTTAGATGTTAATGAAGAAACTCAAAAATTACATTTAGAAGTTCTAAAACAAGGAGCGAAAATCCTGAGAGTTCATGATGTTGCCGAAACCAAAAAAACTCTGATGAACTTTTTAGAGTTATGAGTTTTGAGTTATGAATTATAAGTTAAAACTACTTTCTTAAAAAACTCATAATTCATAACTAGTTTAAATATGACAATTTATCAGCAAACTGTTTTGAAAACTCTTTCCTGTCTTCTTCAAGTTTTTCCTGAGTAGCCGGCAGAAAGTAATTGAAAAGAATTTTATCTTCATTGTCCAGAAAGATGATTTCTTTCTCGTTTCCGTCAATCATTTGGGAGAAAATTTCCCACATTGAGGTGTCTTTTAGTCTTAATAATTCGAAGAATTGCTCTGCTTTTATTTCTATTTTTTGCATTAATTTTTATTATTAATTACCTATTGTTTCTACTGTAAACTACTTCGTTAAAAATTCTTTGAACTTTCGCCACCCCTCCAAAGAAGAGGAATTTTGACAGCCAGAATTAAAATTCTAATAATTTTAATTTAAACTGAATGGCAAAGTTTTGTTTAAAATTTCTGGTGGCATAATATCCAACTCTATAAAATAATCCTAAATTAAAATATGTTGAAAGAAAATTATTCCATTCCAACCCGACTTCCTGATAAAGGTGATTCAGCGGCCGGAACCTGAACTGATGATATTCAGGATGATCCATATTCCCGATTGTACCTCTTAATACAAAATCAAAACTTGAAATATTTTGGCCTAAACTTTTAAAATAAAAAGGAAGTTTATGGGTGAAATAATAAGCTATAAACTTGTCATTATAATATTTTCCACCTTCCAGGGTCGCAAATCCCAAAAATGAAGTAAAGTTGAAATTAAAATCCCTTCTCGGCGAAGCCAGTCCGTTCATCGTAAAATTTTTCCAGATCGGGGCATCTCCGAAAACCATACCTCCATACAACCTGAATCCCGTAGTTCCCAACATAGTTTTAAAATTGTGTACGAAAAGTGCATCAAATCGGGTATAATTAAAATCTCCACCCAAAATTTTATAACTCTGTTCGTAATTAAAATACAGTTCAGGATACTTCTGATCGATCAGGGATTTCCCTTGTGGAGTCATAATATTGGTAGAATTCGGAGAAAATTTTAATGTAAATAAAGTACTGAAATTATCGAATGCCGAACCCCTGTTTCTGAAAGAATAATCGAACATGGCTTCTTCATAATTCCTTCTTGCCGCAAAAACAAGTGTCAAACCGTTCGTAACATCGTTCAAATAAGACAGGGAAGCGCTTCGGAAGCGGTAATATCTGTCATTATTTAAGTTATTTCCATAATTGGCCATCCTCATTTTGAAGTTCCAGAGTCTTCGGTAAAATTCTCCGGAAGCCGTCACATCATCGGTGTATTCGAGCCTGAAAAATGAATTTTTGTCGAGTGTAGTTTTCACGTCAAGACCAATTCCGTATTTCCATCTATCATCCTTAAAACCGTAAGCAAAATAATAATCCGGTGAAAAATAAGGATTGAATGTCTCGTTAAGCTTAGCCTTCAAACCAACTCTGAAACCTTCATACAGATTATAATTCACAATTTCATCCACTGCGAAATCCAAAATTCCGACACGGATCTGCCCGTTTAACAGACCTGTTAAAACTCTGGCTTTCGTATCAATATTATAGATTTTTCCCAGACTATCAATGGTTGTATAAGTGTTTCTTTCTCTTGCTGTTAGTGGATCTGTTCTATATTGGTCTAATGTTTTTCCGTCTGTATTTTTTACTGAAAAAGTATAGCCTTTGAAATCATTTTTATCATTTTCTATGGGTGATTTGAAATCAAAATACCTCGAAGTAAGGAAAGCATAGGTCCCAAAACTTCTTTTATTTTTTCTTTCGTGCTTTTCTTCCGGCTGTTCTTTTTCCTCCTCCATCGCCATATTGCTCATTCTGAGCTTCACTGTTTCGTGGGCGAGAAACCATTTATTGTTAAAGAAAACCCAAGTGCTGGTAATAATTCCGTCGTTTTTATTTTTACTGAAATTTTCGATTTTTTTTATTCCATATGTTTCAGTGTCAATATAGATAACACCGTTATATTTTCTTTTTTTGTCATTTTTTTTATAATTGACTTCCCTAAAGCGGATGACGAAATTTTTTCTTCCATCCATTTCAATGGTATCGGTAAGGAAAAATCTGTAAAGACCTCTGTTTTCCTGTTTTAATTGATTCGGAAGCTTGTCCCTATTGCTTTGCTGAAGGGCGATCATTTCATAGATCGGTTGTTTAAGACCGGAAATTCTGTTATCTAAAATATTGATTTTTTCGCCGTAAGGTTTTGAATATAAAAACTCTTGAGCCCTTTCCCAAAGGAATAATTTACTTTTTGAAAATATTTTTCGGGCAGAAATATTATTTAATGAATCTTTTTTTCTTTTTTCCTTAAAAAAATTACTGTTTTCAAAAAATTCATTGAATTGCGAGATGCTGTCTTCATCAATATCCAACGAAACTTTTTCATAAGATTTATAAGTGTAAGAATCCAGTGTTTTAGGGGAATTTTCTTTGAAAAGGTGATTTACCTTTTTCAGGATTTCCAAGGCTCTGGGATCACTTTTATCCTCAATTATTACCGTTTCAATTGAGGTAGTTTTAGAGGATTTTTTTAGCAGGGAAATTTTGATGTCATCTTCTACAACGGCTGTCTCTGGCTGATAATCTTTAGTCTGAATCTGAATGCTTTTACATTTTGTATTGAATTCTAAAAAGCCCTGCGAATCTGTTTGGCCTAAGATTTTTCCTTTGCAGGAGATGGTTGCGTTTGAAACAGGTGTTTTATTAACATCGTCAACAACAGTAATCTTTGATTGTGAAAAACCAAAAGAATATGCCCAGAAAAATAAAAATAATAAAACCCTTTTCATTTTGAAAAACTGGGTAAAATTAGTGATATTTATTGTCCTGGAAAAGTTTTGTTAATTGATATTAATACGATCTGTAATCGGAATTATCTTTCAAAACAAAGAAAAATCCCAATATAGCGGTAGTTTTTAATTTAATTAAGGATTCATAATTTTGATGAGATCTTTTGTTACTTTAAAATTAGGTTTTCGAAGAACATTATCGTAGGCTGAGATCAATGGTGCATCCCTGTCTATTCCATACGAGAAAACACCGCCTTTTTTCCCCGAAGCGGGTTGCCAGCTTGCAAAATTGTAAGCATGTCCGGTTCCGTTTTGCGGATATGTCACATCATTCCAGTAATTGTTTGGATAACCGTTTTCTTCATAAAATGAAAAACCCGGTAAAAACTTCTTCATGCTGATATATGGAGCATACTGTCCGGATACCGTTGTAAGATAAGAAGTGTTTTTTCCATAAGCCTGAAGGAATACGTAGTTGTATCGGGAAGCCGTCTGAATAAAGAATGATGTTGGAGGCATATTGGTGTCATAAATAAATGCTTTACCCGTAGAAGATTTCGGTCCAAAATATTTAGATAAAGCTTTTGTGGCGGCAACAAATTTGGTAAGAGTTGTGCCACTTGGAGTGCTCTCCACATCGATATCGATACCGTCTAAATTGTATTGTCCCACCCATTTATTGTAAATTCCCTGGGCCCAGGACGAATATCCTATGGAATCCTGGGTTCCGGTAGTTACTGCACTGCTCAAATCTCCAAGTGTAATGATTGCTTTGGTTCCTCTTTTATGAAGATAAGGAACATATTTATTTTTTAAAGTGTTCCAATAAGGGTTATTATCAGGGGTATAATCCGGGAAAACCATTACCATGTCCAGACTGTCCGGAAGCCATTTCATTGTGGGAAGATTTCCGCTTGCTGTTGCGCTGTCTCTCCACGTCCTGTAATAGCCGACCGAAAGCTGATGGTCACTGTTTTTGTAAGCTATGAGCTTGTCGAAATTTTGTCCGTGTGATGGAACAGATGGTTGGGAATCTGATTCGTCTTCGTTTCTACATTGAATAAGAAGCATTATGGCTGCAAAGAGGCATAATGCAAAAGAGTAATTTGCATGTTTCATCATTTGTTAATTTAATTTTTACGATCAGTAAGATACAAAAAAAACCAAATCAACAAATGATTGTAACATATTTTATTAATAATTAAATATTTAATGCTTTTTGGTAGGCATTTTCTAATCCGTCAAGATTTTTTCCTCCAGCTGTTGCGAAGCCCGGATTTCCACCGCCGCCGCCTTGGATTTCTTTAGCTAAATCTTTAACGATTGTCCCTGCCTGGTAACTTGCTGCCAAATCATCGGAAACACCAACGGTAATCATCGGTTTGTCGTCTGCATTTGAAAGAATAATTGTCACCGAAGTCGGGATTTCTTTCTTCAACTGGAACACGATATCTTTTACAGAGCCTGCATCCAGAGAGGTTTTCCTCACTAAAAGCTGCTTATCACCTTTTTGTTCGTAAGCATTTTTCCAGTCGCCGATTTCTCCTTTTGCTTTTTCTTTTTTGAAAGCTTCAATTTCTGATTTTAAAGAAGAATTTTCCTCAATTAATTTCTCGATTGATCTTACGACATCTTTAGATTTTAACAATTGAGAAAGCTCAATCATTTGTTTTTCTAAACCTTTGAAATATTCATCAGATTTATCTCCTGAAATAGCTTCAATCCTTCTGATTCCCGCAGCTGCAGAACTTTCGGAAGTAATTTTAAAATGCCCGATTTCACTCGTATTTTTCACGTGAGTTCCACCACAGAGTTCCTTTGAACTTCCGAACTGGATCATTCTTACGCTGTCTCCATATTTTTCACCAAACAAAGCCATTGCACCTTTGTCGATCGCTTCTTTAATCGGGATATTTCTGAATTCCTGTAAAGCAATACTTTCCTTGATTTTTGCATTCACTTTTTCTTCAATCAAAGCCAGCTCTTCTTCCGTCATTTTATTAAAATGCGAGAAGTCAAAACGCAGATAATCAGGACCAACGTAAGAGCCTTTCTGCTCAACGTGAGTTCCCAAAACCTCTCTCAAAGCCTCATGTAAAAGGTGAGTTACCGAGTGATTGGCCTGAGAATTTTTTCTGTCGGTTGCATTTACTTTAGCATAGAAAAGTGCGCCTGCATCTTTCGGAAGACCATTGATTAATGAAATAATTAATCCGTTTTCCTTTTTCGTTTCTAAAACTTCGAAACTTTCAACAGCATTTTCAAGAACGCCTTTATCACCAACCTGTCCACCGCCTTCAGGGTAGAAAGGAGAGTTGCTCAACACAACCTGATAAAATTCGCCGTCTTTATTTTCTACTTTTCTGTATCTTGTAATGTATGTTTCCGCTTCAATTTGGTCGTACCCTACGAAGTTTTCTTCTCTTTCCTCTAAAGTTACCCAATCGTAAACTTTCTGAGCAGAATCAGCTTTTGAACGAAGTTTTTGTTTCTCCATTTCAGCTTCAAATCCTGCTTCATCGATAGTTAAGCCTTTTTCTTCCGCAATAATTCTTGTTAGATCATCAGGGAAACCATAAGTATCATATAATTCAAAAACTTCTTCGCTTGGTAAAACGTTCGAGTTATTTGCAATTGTCTGCTGAATTAATTTTTCAACTCTGATCAAGCCGTTTTCAATTGTTTTTAAGAATGAATCTTCCTCACTTTTAATAACTTCGGTTACCAATTTTCCTTGTTTTCCCAATTCAGGGAAGAATGGTCCCATCTGATCTTTAAGAACTGAAACCAATTCAAAAAGGAAAGGTTCTTTTCTATCTAAAAATCGGTAAGAATAAGAAATGGCCCTTCTCAAAATTCTTCTGATAACGTAGCCTGCGCCTCCGTTTGAAGGCAATTGTCCGTCTGCAATCGCAAAAGAAACCGCCCTGATGTGATCTACCACAACACGGATCGCAATATCTTTTTCGTCTTCTAAAATTCCCGTGTATTTTTTACCTGAAAGCTCTTCAACCTTAGCAATTAAAGGCGTGAAAACATCCGTGTCATAATTGGAAGACTTCCCCTGAAGTGCCATACAAAGACGCTCGAAGCCCATCCCTGTGTCAATATGTTTTGCTGGAAGATTTTCTAATTCTCCGTCTGCCTTACGGTTATATTGCATGAAAACGAGATTCCAGATTTCAACAACTTGAGGGTGGTCATTATTTACCAGTTCAAGCCCTGAAACCTTAGCTTTTTCTTCCGGAGTTCTCAAATCAACATGGATTTCTGAGCAAGGTCCACAAGGTCCGCTCGCACCCATTTCCCAGAAATTATCTTTCTTATTTCCGTTGATTATCCTGTCTTCCGAAATGTGAGATTTCCAGAAGTCATAAGCATCCTGATCTCTTTCCAGATTCTCGGAAGCGTCTCCTTCAAAAATTGTTACATAAATATTTTCTTTCGGAATTCCGTAAACTTCCGTCAACAATTCCCAGGCAAAAGCAATAGCATCTTTCTTAAAGTAATCACCAAAAGACCAGTTCCCCAACATCTCAAACATGGTGTGGTGATAAGTATCTCTACCTACATCATCCAAATCATTATGTTTCCCGGAAACTCTCAGACACTTTTGTGTATCGGCAATTCTTGAGGCGGTAGGTGTCTTGTAGCCTAAGAAAAAATCCTTGAACTGCGTCATTCCTGAGTTGGAAAACATTAGAGTAGGGTCGTCTTTCAGCACAATCGGCGCCGAAGGAACGATAAGGTGGTCTTTACTTTTAAAATAATCTAAAAATTTTTGACGTATCTCTTGTGATGTCATATTATGATTGCTTTGCTTTTTACAAATTTTTGATAAGATGCAAATTTACTATTTTTAGGTGATTTAGTTTTAAATATTTAATACTTTTAAAAAGATTGTTTTAATAGTTTGAAACATTTTTAGGAGCTATTTCCCGCTTTCCGTTGCAATCTTTTTTTTCAAAAAAGGATTTTCACTTCAATCGGGGCTAGGGTTTTTGTCGTTTTTCGATCTGTCACCATTGATTCAACTATAGAGTTTGTCACCCTGAAAGATCTCAACAGTTGAAAGGGAAGAATCTTTTCATAATAATCCTAATACTTTGTTGAGATCCTTTCAGGTGACAACTCAGCGTTTTCATATTATAGTAAACAAAACTTTGCGCTTTTCCGTTTAACTTATTATCTTCGTTACCATCTGAAAAGATAAAGTTTTAATATGACGAAAAATGAAACGATAAAAAGCTGGGTAGAGCAATACTCAGGGCCATTGCTGAGACGGGCGGTCTACCTGCTGTCGGATAAAGTGGAGGCAGAAGATGTTGTTCAGGAAGTTTTTATTGCTGCTGTTTCGTCTTTTGATTCTTTTGAGGGTAAAAGCCAGCCTTTGACTTGGCTGATGACAATTCTAAACAGAAAAGTTGCCGATTTTTACCGTAGAAAATATAAATCTGACCCCCAAATAAACCTCGATCATTTTTTTGACGAAACCGGTTCGTGGAAAAATAATAATGTTCTGAATGATTGGGATGCTTCAAGCAAAGAAACCGAGCTTCTGGATGATAAAGATTTTAATAAAACATTGGAAGATTGTATTGAGGATTTGCCCTCCAGATGGAAAATCCCCATGAAAATGTATTATCTTGAAGAAAAAAAAGCACCGGAAGTGAGTCAGGAATTAAATATTTCTACGACTAATCTTTGGAAGATCTTACAGCGAAGCAGAATGCAATTGAGAGAATGTCTGGAATTTAACTGGTTTGCAAAGTTATAATGATTGAAATGTTAAAAAAAATTATACATATTATATTTTTACCATGCAGTGAAGCTACTTTACTCATGGAAAAACGAAATGCCGAAAACATTTCTCCGAAAGAGAACTGGAAACTTAACCTGCATTTAAAAATCTGTAAATGGTGCAGGGCGTATAAAGAAAAACTCGAAATTCTTGATGATATTTTAAAAAGAAAATTTTATCAGGAACAAGAAAAACAAACTGTTAATGATTCTGAAATTCAGGGGTTTAAAAATAAAATACTCGGAAATTTAGATATTAAATAAAAATTGTGTCAGGATTTTGAAATGGTTCCGACTATACTTTTGAAAATAATAAAGTATCAATTCAAAATCTTAAAATATGAACGGAACTACACCAATGACCAGCCAACGGAGCCCGACTTATAAGCTCGGTTATTACACTTCACTTTTCGGGGCGGCACTTATTTTACTCTGGATCGGAATTTTCAAATTCACGCCCACAGAAGCTGCAGCAATAAAACCTTTAGTAGAAAACCACTTTCTTACTTTTTGGATATATAAAACTCTCAGTATTCAGACTGTGTCAAATGCTATCGGAGTGATAGAAATTATCATTGCTTTACTTTTACTATTTAGTGTGAAATTTGCATCACTAAAGAAGTTTGCCGGAATCGGGATGATCATCACTTTTCTGGTCACACTGAGCTACCTGTTTACAACTCCCGGAGTTTGGAAAATAGTAGATGGAGTGCCCATCACAGATTTTTTCATCTTAAAAGATCTGATGCTTTTAGGATTTGGATTAATGATTTTAAATGAAAAAAATGAATAAAAAGATAAAAATGAAAAATATACTAATATTACTCGGAATGTTTCTGGGAATAGCAGTTTTTGCGACAAGCTGTGGAGATGCAAAGTCAAAATCCACATCAATAAAAAAAGAAAATGAGACCAATATGGATACTAAAAATGTAAAAGAAATTTATTTTGCAGGGGGATGTTTTTGGGGAACAGAGCACTTTTTTCAACAGGTTCGTGGTGTTGTGGGAACAGAAGTTGGATATGCCAACGGAAACAAGCAAAATCCTACGTATGAGGAAGTTGTAAGTCATTCAACAGGTTTTGCGGAAACCGTAAAAGTGAAATATGATCCTGAACAAGTGGATTTAAAACTGTTGATTAACCTTTATTTTAAAACAATCGACCCTACGAGCTTAAACAAACAGGGGAACGACAGAGGCGACCAGTACAGAACAGGAATTTATTCCACCGATAAGGAAACGGAAGCTATTGTAAAAACGGAAGTTGAAAAACTGGCTAAAAATTACAGCAAACCGGTTGTTGTAGAAACAATTCCTTTGAAAAATTTCTATAAAGCGGAAGACTATCACCAGGATTATCTGGATAAAAATCCGGGCGGTTATTGTCACATCGAGCCGGGACTTTTTGAAATGGCAAGAAATGCAAACCCGCTTCCAAAAAAGGAAACAAAATTCCAAAAGCCGGACAAAAAAGTTTTGAAAGAAAAATTAACTGCCGAACAATACAATGTAACCCAGGAAAACGGTACGGAAAAACCCTTCCAGAATGAATATTGGGACGAAACCCGTGAAGGAATTTATGTAGATATTACAACGGGCGAACCATTATTTATTTCAACAGATAAGTTTGAATCCGGTTGTGGATGGCCAAGCTTTTCTAAGCCGATTACAAAAAAAGTAGTTGATGAAAAATTGGACAAATCCCACGGAATGACACGGGTTGAAGTGAGAAGTAAAACGGGAGATGCACATTTGGGACATGTTTTCAATGACGGACCGGAGGATAAAGGCGGACTTCGTTACTGTATCAATAGCGCATCGCTGAAATTTATCCCGAAAGCAGAAATGAAAGATAAGGGTTACGGAGAATATATTTCTTTACTCGAAACAGAGAAGAAATAATGTAGATGTGAAAGTGATTGAAGGACTGTCGAAAGGCAGTCTTTTTTTTGTTTTTAATTTAATAGGAACCTTTCTTTAATGCTCAACATGGATATATTTAAAAATAAGAGAAATCCAAAGATAATTATAAAAGTTCCCTTCGGAAGGTTAGAAATATCTTCAAAAAACGTTTGATAATATTGTCCATTGATAAAAGCATAAATTTTGTCTCTCAGAGTAGGTTCTTCAAAGGTGACAATTACATCATCACACAAAAGGCATCCAAATTTTTCTTCTTTAGCATTTGGATCTATATAGTTTATAGTAGCAAATAAGTGGCCTGTCTTTTCTAAATCAATAGTGTAAGTTTCTTGTCTTGCAATTGCCATGTCATTTAATAAAGATACAAATCTCCGAAAGTGTTTTTATTTGTAAGAATAAATTCTATTCCTGTATTTTTTTCATTTCTTTTTTGAAGAGCTTTTACTTCGGAAACATATAGTCTTGAGTTTTCCTTTGCTTTGGCAGGATCTACTTTTATCTTTTTATATTTCCAGTCTCTTAATGACTCAAAAGTAAAATTAAGATTATTTTTATCCTGTACTAACTTTGCCGGAAGCCCAATATCAATTAAGTTATAACTCGTTTTATCAATATGCGGACTTATATAATACCAAAACAAAACAGGAATCAATAAAGCACTTATCAATCCCGGAACGTAATATATTTTTTTCAGTGATATCATTTAGATAAAATTAATAAAAAAAGTGATCCGAAACCGAACCACTTAAATTTTAATATTTAAATCCTTAAATCTTTCAATTCTAAACCTTACCAATCTCTTTTTCTCAAAATCCAATACGATCCGAATATGAAAATTGCACACCAAACAAGACACGCAATCATGCTTTCCGTAGGGTAGTGGAATTCATATTTCCCAAACATTTTTAGCATATTCAGTCTCATCATCGGGTTTGGGATAAGGCTGGACATACTTTCTAATGGTAAAAGATGGGTGATGAAAAAATCGTTCTGAAGCACCTCATTTCTCTGTGGACCCTGCATTCCGCTTACTTTTGTGAAGGTTTCTACGGCTGTTAAAATACCTTCAACAATCCAGAAAACGAAAAGAGCAAGAAATACAAAAACCGATTTTCTCAGTAAAATAGAAAGAAACATCAGGAAACAAAAGAAAGTAAACAGCTTCACAAAATAATTTCCGATGAAGAAAATTTCTTCAAAAACCTTTGCAGATTCCGTTGTATCCGAATATTGATATCCTAAAAACATCGTGATCCCAAATACAATTATCGTAGAAACAATCGTGAAAATGCTTATTGTTAGTAATTTTGAACTGATAAATTCTTTTCTGCTCAATCCATCAATTGTATTCTGCTTAAACATTCGGTTGCTGAATTCCTGTGAAATCGAGAAGACAATGATTAATCCTAAGAAAATTTTCAATATAGCAACAATCCATGTCGTGAAATTCCAGATTTCCGGAAAATTATATATTCCTTGCTCTTTCAGATTAATTGTTGAGCCACCTAGATCAAAATCAACCAGACCGATAAACAGTAATGCGATCAGGATGGCAAAATAAAGGGTCGTGAAAATCTTGAACGGTCTGTAGTTCAGATTTTTGTAGTATTCTAGTTTTAATAATTTAATCATGATTATTTTGTGTTTTTTACAAGTTCAAGGAATTGAGTTTCAAGCGATTCTTTTTTCTTGGTCAAATGAGACAGGAAAATACCTTTTTCAGCCAGTTTTTGGTTTAAAGCAGAAGCTGAAATCGAAGCGTCGTCACGAATCTGGGCTTTGATAATCTCACCATCCTTATTAATGGAATTAAACCATTGAAGTTCTTCCAAAGCGCTCAGAAGCAGGGTGTTGTTATCTGCTTTTAATTCAAAATAACCATTGTTAGCAGTCATTTCATCCACCCTTCCGGAATAGATGGAATTCCCTTCTTTTAAAACAATCACATGGCTGCAGATCTTTTCGATCTCGTCCAAAAGGTGGCTTGCAATAATGATAGTAATTCCTTGTTTTGCAATACTATTAATGATGTCCCGGATCTGGATGATTCCTTCAGGATCAAGGCCGTTGGTAGGCTCGTCCAGAATCAGAACTTCAGGGTTGTTAAGCAAGGCCGATGCGATGGCAAGACGTTGTTTCATCCCTAATGAATAGGTTTTGAAAGGATCTTTTTTTCTTTCCAACAACCCGACTGTTTTCAAAACTTCGTCAATTCTTGCTTGAGGCGTTCCTTTGATTTCGGCTACAATCTTCAGATTGGTTTCTGCGCTTAAATAAGGATAAAAGTTCGGCTGCTCAATAATGGCCCCGATTCTTTTTAAGGTGTCCGGATCGGTGCCTCTTTTTCCAAACCAGTACCATTCGCCACTGGTAGGATTAATGGTTGAAAGCAACATCCCGAAAGTGGTGGACTTTCCGCTTCCGTTTGGTCCCAGAAGTCCGTAAACATTACCTTTTTCTACATCAAAGGAGATGTTGTTTACAGCAATTCTCTTGAATTTTTTAGTCAAATTCTTTACTGACAAAATTTTTTCCATGTAATTTGTTTTACATAGTAGTAGTGTATGTAATTTACAAAATGTTACAAATTATATCATAGATCAATAAAATTTACTATTTAAAAATGCTAAATTTGATTGAATTAATCGGTAATTATGAAGTTAATTGAACTGGCGAAAGAACTTAATGTTTCTGCCGAAGCTATAAAACAATTTATCCAGGATTTTGATCTTGAGCTGGGCGTTTGTATCAGTACAGATTTTGAGATTAAAAAAGATTTTGAAAAATTTGCCCGCGAAAATGTAGATTTTTTAAGACTTTACGAAAAAGATCTCGACAAGACCAAAACCTTGGAGCAGATTGCGGAAACCATTCATCAGCCAAAGGAAAAGGTAGAAAAGGCAATTAAGGAAATCAACCCTAATATTTTTGATAACGGATTTTTCAAATCATCAATTTCAAGCTACGGAATTGATAACAGACTGGGTGGAAATTATCAATTTGTCTATAATTATTTTGGACAGAAAACGAGCCTTCAACATAGGGATTTTATTGGGTACAGAGACTTGTTCTTCTATATATCAAGTGTGCTGGAACCTTTCTTAAATCCGCAACAGATCAAGGATTGGGGGATCAACAAGCCTGCCGGAATCGTTTTGTACGGGCCTCCGGGAAGCGGTAAAATTTTCTGGGCCAATAAAATTGCGGAAATTATCAACTATAAATTCAAAGAAGTAAAAAAACATTATCTGGGAACTTCTTTTGTAGACGGAAATAAGACCAATTTTAATGATTTTCTGGTGACCATGATGCGGGACGAAAAAGTACTGCTTTTCCTCGATGATTTTGATGAAATAATGATGGAAAGAAAAGCTGAAACAGATGTTGCTTCCTGTAATCTTGAAACTCAGGAAATTCTTCTCCATTACATCAGTAAGTTTGAAAAAGAAGATGTACTGATGGTAGGATCGGCAAAATCCATTGCGGAAATTGATGAGGAAATTCTTGCTCCGGGAAGGTTTGATGTTGTAATTCCGGTTTTTCCACCGAATGCTTCCGAACGTTCGGAAATTATTTTATATGCAATAACGAAAGGGCTTGAAGAAGATTCATTGTTGTATAAAATTCTCAAAAAGAACAAAGCCGATAAAATTCCTTTCTGGAACGAAATCTCTTCCCAGATGAAGGTTTTCAGCAATACAATGATTATTGATTTTACACAAAGTTTAAAAAAGAGAATTAAAGACATTTATCAAAAAACAAAAAACGAAAATTTAGAAATCAGTCAAAGCCTTCTGAATAAAGCATTAAGAGATGCAAAAGGAAAACTTACCGAAGAATATCTGGATCAGATTTCGGTATTTTTGAGAGATGTTATTGTTAATAATTTTGATCAGTTTCAAATGAGGATTAAAGCACTGAAAACCGAGCTGGATACTTACAGAGTGGTGGAAGAACCGAGAAGAGTAATTGGTTTTCCGCATAATGACGGGGAAAATAAAGTTTGATTTTTAATTGAAATTGTTATTTGATGTTTATTTTAAATTAAAACAATCTAAGTGCTCAGAAATCTTTTGGAAATAAAATTCCTTATTTTTGCAAAAATAAAAATTCGTGATCAACAACGACCAGATAAAAGAAATTCAATCCAGAATTGATGATTTACATAAATATCTTCAGATCGACAAAAAGAAGATAGAAATATCTAATGATGATGAAAAAACGGCTGCACCGGAATTTTGGGATAATCCCAAAACCGCTGAAGCATTCCTGAAACAGCTTCGTTCCAAGAAAAAATGGGTGGAAGCGTATGACGAAATCGATACTCAGTTTGAAGACCTGCAGGTTTTAGCAGATTTTGCCAAAGAAGATCCTGATTCTGAGAAAGAATTAGATACAGCTTTCCCTCAATTAGTGGAAAAAATCGAAGATCTAGAATTCAAGAACATGCTTTCTAACGAAGGTGATGAACTTTCTGCTGTGCTTCAGATTACAGCTGGAGCAGGTGGTACGGAAAGTTGCGACTGGGCTTCCATGCTGATGAGAATGTACACCATGTGGGCGGAAAAGCAAGGTTATAAAATCCGTGAACTGAACTACCAGGAAGGCGATGTTGCAGGTGTAAAAACCGTTACGCTGGAAATCGAGGGAGAATTTGCCTTTGGGTACCTGAGAGGTGAAAATGGAGTTCACAGGCTTGTAAGAATTTCTCCTTTTGATTCTAATGCAAAGCGCCATACAAGCTTCGTTTCAGTGTACGTCTATCCTTTGGTAGATGATACCATCGAAATCAATATCAATCCTGCAGATATCTCGTTTGAAACGATGAGGTCTTCAGGAGCGGGAGGTCAGAACGTAAACAAAGTTGAAACGGCGGTTCGTCTTCGTCACGCGCCGACCGGAATTATCATTGAAAACTCGGAATCCCGTTCACAGCTTCAGAATAAGGAAAAAGCCATGCAGTTGCTTCGTTCGAGGCTTTATGAAATGGAGTTGGAAGAGCGTCTGAAAGCGCGTAACGAGATCGAAGCCAATAAGATGAAGATCGAGTGGGGAAGCCAGATCAGAAACTATGTGATGCATCCGTATAAATTGGTGAAAGATGTGCGTTCCGGATACGAAACTTCGGATGTTGATGCTGTGATGAACGGAAATATCACGCCATTCCTGAAAGCGTTTCTGATGGCGGACGGGACAGCGGTTTCAGATGATGATTTGGACTTGTAAAGGGGATGATTAAATTTAGTTAAAATCTTATAATATATTTCCATTTGACGTTTATTAATCCTATTTTTGTTACTTATCAAAACGTATGGAAGATTTCAATAGTTGGAAAGATTTATTAAATCCGGAATTTTATATTAAACTTGGAGGATTTTGGCTTATTTTGTTTATTATTTTCGCGGAAACAGGACTTTTTATAGGATTTTTTTTACCGGGAGACTCTTTACTTTTCGTTTCTGGAATTTATGCTGTTGATATCATCAAAGAGACTTTTGGCTCCACGGGGAGCGATTTTCTTGATACGTTTATTTTAGCTTCGGCGGTAGCTGTGGCTGCTATTATTGGAAATGAGGTAGGTTATTATTTCGGAAGAAAAACCGGAGGTGCATTATATAAAAAACAGGATACAATGCTTTTCAAGAAAAAATACCTGTATCAGGCTCATGATTTCTTTGAGAAAAATGGTGCGTTGGCGATTATTATGGCGAGATTTTTACCTGTTGTAAGGACTTTTACACCAATTGTTGCGGGAATTGTGAAGATGGATAAAAAAGATTTCTTGAGGGATAATATTATTGGTGCTGTTTTATGGTCATTCTTGTTGATTTTTGCAGGACATTATCTTGATAAATTATTCATTGAGCAGTTTGGTATTGATTTAAAGAAAAAGCTAGAATTAATCATTATCGTAATTGTTTTAGTAACCACTTTGCCGATAATCTTCAAATTCTTATTCGGGAAAAAACAGGATTTTTCAAAATATGAAAATCACAATTTTGATGAAGACGAAGAAGAAAACAAATAAGATTTAATTACAAATTATACTCATAACCTGCTTTTGAAGCGGGTTATTTTTTTGTTTAAGTAATAAATGATTTCTTATTGATGGTCTTGTTGAATAAAGAGATTCTTCCTTCGTCAGAATGACAAACGCAACAACTAACTTCTAATTTCTAGCTTCTAAAACTTAATCCAATTTAAAATATTAGGATAAATAATACTGTCTCTTTTTCTTTTGCTGAAAAACCTCGGTGCGTGGCCTGTATTTTCCATAAAGATTAACTTATGCGGAATATCTCTCGCTTTTAAGGCCGAGTCTAATGCTAATCCCTGACGTTGATTCACGAGGAAATCCTGATTTCCCTGAAAAAGCAGTGTAGGGACATTAGAAATATTAGCGATTGGGCTTGCTTTTTTAAATTCCTCAGACAAATTCTTGCGATGAAATTTCTCTCCCACCACTTTTTGAACGGTTGGAGAAGAATATTTAGAGTAAAAAGAATTCAAGTATTCCGGTGAATAAAAATCTGTCGGGCCGCTCAATGAGATTATTTTTTTAATCTGATCGGGATTCTGATAGCCATATAATAAAGCAAGGTGTCCACCAGCACTTTCACCAAGAAGAATATAATTGTTGGGTTCAAGCTCAGCTTTTTGAGCCAGGGAATTGAATTTCAAAATAGCGGAATTGATATCTTCCAATTGCTCTCGATAAGTAATTTTCTTGGATTTTGAAACCAGCCTGTAATTCATATTGATGCTCGGAATATTATTCTTAAAAAGCATTTTTTGAATCTGGATCATGTGTTCTTTACGTCCGTATTTCCAGCCGCCGCCGTGTAAAATTAAGATTACGGGAGAGTTTTCAGCGTAGCTTGACGGAAGAAAAACATCCATTTTCTGTTTTTTATGCTCGCCGTATTTTAAGTTGTAGATTTTCTGATCATTATTTGTTCCTACCCAAACCCTGAATTTCGAATTGCAGGAATTTAAAACAAAGCCAATCAATCCTAAAACGAAGAAATGGTATTTAAGAATCAGCTTTTTCATAGAATAAAATTACAGAAATTTAATTTAAAATCTAAAGTTAAAAAAATGATATTACACAGCTATTTCCGTCTTTGACTTGTTGTAGAAACGGTATTATTTTGAGTAAAAGATACAAGAATCATATTTGATTAAATTTTAGCAAGAATTAATTTAAATAAACCCGGTTTAATCATATTATTAACCAAATTAAATAATTATTTTTGCTCTTTAACAATCATTAAAAAACATTAAAATATGGCATCTGGTTTCTTTGCAATTTTGGATGATATCGCAGCTTTGATGGATGATGTGGCTGTAACGAGTAAAATAGCTACCCAAAAAACAGCAGGAATTTTAGGGGACGATCTGGCTGTAAATGCTGAAAAGGCAACGGGGTTTCTTTCTTCACGGGAAATTCCGGTTTTGTGGGCGATCACAAAGGGCTCATTCATCAACAAATTGATCATTCTGCCTGTTGTATTTTTGCTCAACTGGCTGTATTCTCCGGCAATTAATTACGTATTGATTCTGGGAGGATTGTATCTGGCTTTTGAGGGTGTTGAAAAAATTATTGAATTCCTTTTTCACCGCGAAAAAGAAGGTCATGAAGTGGTGGAAGAAATTATAGAAGACGAAAAAAGCGACGAAGATATAGAAAAATCAAAAATAAAATCGGCCATTACCACAGATTTTATTTTATCAATTGAAATTGTAATCATTGCTTTGGGGACGGTTTTGGAAGAAAATCACCCTTTCATTACACAGATTTTGGTAACGAGCCTGGTGGCATTCATTGCGACTGTAGGTGTTTACGGAATTGTTGCTTTGATCGTAAGAATGGATGATGCAGGATTTAAATTAATTAAAAAAAGTAATGATAAAGGATTCTTTGGAAAGCTTGGACATTTTTTGGTGAAGGCTTTGCCTATTGTTATTAAGGCTTTGGGGATTATCGGTACAATTGCCTTGATCATGGTAGCCGGAGGTATTTTTGCCCATAGAATAGAATTTCTACACCATGTTTTACCTTCATGGTCTTCTAATGAGATTCTGACTATTTTAAAAGAAATTATTCTTGGTCTTGTAGGAGGATTAGGTGCTGTTTTGCTTTTCACTATGGGAAAAGGGGTTGTTTCTTTGGTGAAGAAAAAGTAATAAGATTATATTAAAATGAGAGAGGCGGCTTTGATTATTGAAGCCACCTCTCTCATTTTAATCTATGCAAAAAAAAAGAGACTTAAAAAAGTCCCTTTAAATATATTTTAATTGAATAGATCTTTCACCTTATCAAAGAAAGTTTTTTCTTTCCCGGAAGGTTCTGCGATCATTTCTCCGCTTTCCATTTGCTTTTCGAAGAAATCTTTTTGTTCTTTCGTAAGCTTTTGTGGAGTCCATACATTGATATGGATGAACATATCGCCTTTTCCGTAGCTGTCAATACTTGGAAGACCTTTTCCTGCCAGTCTTAAAATTTTTCCGGATTGAGTTCCAGGATCAACGGTGATTTTCACTTTTCCTCCAACGGTCGGAACCTCTTTTTTCGTTCCCAAAGCAGCTTCAGCAAACGAAATATACAATTCCTGATGAAGATTATCGCCTTCTCTTTTAATTACTTTGTCAACTTCCTCTTCGATGATGACCAAAAGATCCCCCGGAATACCTCCAAAAGGAGCATCATTACCCTTTCCTCTTACATTAAGCTGAATTCCGTCTCTTGCACCTGCCGGAATATTGATTGATATTTCTTCCTCATCCTTTACAAGACCCTGAGCATTGGCTCCAGCCGGTATTTTATCTGCAACTTTTCCTATTCCCTGACAAGTTCCACAAGTCGTCTGAGTCTGCATCTGGCCAAACATCGTGTTCATCACTTTCATTTGAACTCCGGAACCCCCACAGGTAGGGCAGGTTTTTGAAGTGGCACCTTCCGCCATCTTCATTTTTCTTACTTTGATGGTTTTTTGTGTTCCGTTGACCATTTCTTCAAGGTTCAGCTTGATTCTGATTCTCAAATTAGAACCTTTCACCTGCTGACGACCTCCGCCGCCACCAAAACCGCCGAATCCACCACCGAAAATATCCCCGAACTGACTGAAAATATCTTCCATGTTCATTCCGCCACCGAAGCCACCGCCTCCAAAGCCGCCGTTTCCGCCAACTCCTGCGTGACCGAACTGATCGTATCTAGCACGTTTTTGCTCGTCACTCAAAACTTCGTAAGCTTCTGCCGCTTCTTTGAATCTATCTTCAGCTTCCTTATCTCCCGGATTTTTATCAGGGTGATATTTGATAGCCATTTTACGGTACGCTTTCTTTATTTCGTCGGCTGATGCAGATTTGCTGATTTCAAGAACTTCGTAATAATCTCTTTTTGACATGTCGTTTTATAATTGATTATTGATAAATGATAAAAGATATTTTAATTTAATAAGTGAAGTTGATCATCAATTATCACTCATCATTTATCATTTATTAATTTAATTTCCTGTAACTACTTTTGCAAAACGGATCACCTTATCACCTAAAGTATATCCCGTTTCGATTACATCTACGATTTTCCCTTTCAAATCTTCTGAAGGCGCAGGAATCTGAGTAATAGCCTCGTGGAAGTCAACGTTGAAGCTGTCTCCGGCCTTTACTTCCATTGCTTTTAAGCCCTTTTCAGTTAATCTGTTTTTGAATTTCTGATAAATCAACTCAACACCTTGAAGGTCAGTTGGATTACCGTTTTTAGCGATTTCTTTTAAAGCTCTTTCAAAATCATCCAACACACCAAGCATTGAGATCATCATGTCCTGATTGGCATATTGGAAAAACTCCATTTTCTCTTTTGAAGTTCTTTTTTTATAGTTTTCGAATTCTGCGTATAATCTTATGTAACGGTCTTTTTCTTCTGCCAAAAGTTCCTCTGCAGTTGGTTTTGCTGTCACATTGTCTTCTGATATAGCTTCGTTCTGAATGTTTGTATCTTCCTGATTATTGATGCTTTCTTCGTTAATATCCTGATTTTCCATAATTCAATATTTATTTTCATTATTCTTTGACAAAGACTCTGCCAAAGAAAAAACCGTGACATTTAGTCAGAATTTAAGGATTAATTATTAGATGGATCGTTAATTTTTTTAGGAGCTATTTCCCGCTTTTCGCACTCGCTATTTTCTGGGATTTCTGGGCGGCGGCAAAGCCGCCGCCCAGAAATCCCAGAAAATGAGCTCAGACAAATGCTACAATCGGGGCTAGGGTAGTAGGATTGGTGGCTTCGAGAACCTCAACCACCATAGAAATCGTGTTCCTTTCAGTCATTGCGAGGAGCGAAGCGACAAAGCAATCTCAGGTTTTCAATAATGAATTACTTGAATTAATTCTAGCAAAGGATTGCTTTGTCGCTTCTGAATTTTATTGCAGACCTCTGGTCTGTTCGCAATGAATAATCTAAAATCCAAATTTAAAATTAATCTAAATCATTCCCCAAAAAACGTCTGATACAAAAGGTAAAGATTTAAAATAATAATAACGAATGAAATAATCCAAACGCAGATTTTCAAAAATGACTTATTCACGAATTCACCCATTTTCGCTTTATCACTTGTAAACATTACCAGAGGAACAACCGCAAAACTCAATTGCATTGATAAAATTACCTGACTTAAAACCAATAGATCAGTCGTTCCTTTTTCGCCGTAAATTATGGCGACAATTAAGGCTGGAATTACAGCAATTAATCGGGTAATTAACCGTCTTAGCCAAGGTTTTAACCTAATATTTAAAAAGCCTTCCATTACAATTTGTCCGGCAAGAGTTCCTGTGAGGGTAGAATTTTGCCCCGAAGCCAGTAATGCAATCGCAAACGCAATACTTGCCATAGAAGCACCTAAAATCGGGGTCAGCATTTTGTACGCGTCGTGAATATCAGCAACGTGCTTGTTTCCTGTAGTATGGAAAGTAGCAGCGGCAAGTATTAAAATAGCTCCATTAATGAAAAAAGCCAGCATCAAAGATACGGTACTGTCTAAAGTTGCAAATTTTATCGCTTCTTTCTTTCCCTCTCTGTCACGCGTATAATCCCTGGTCTGGACAATACTGCTGTGGAGATATAGGTTGTGGGGCATTACTGTTGCACCCAAAATCCCGATGGCAATATAAAGCATCGCAGGATTCTGAATAATTTCTTTTTGTGGAACTAATCCACCTAAAATTTCATTAAAAGCCGGTTGGGAAATGATAATTTCATATATAAAACAAGCCAAAATGATGAAAATCAATCCACCGACAATACTTTCTATCCACCGGAAACCTTTAGCTTGCAGAAGAAGAATAATTAGCACATCAACTGTTGTGATGACAATTCCCCACGTGAGAGGAATATGGAATAGAAGATTAAGGGCAATCGCAGAACCAATGACTTCCGCCAGATCACAGGCGGCAATGGCAATTTCACAAAAGAACCAAAGAATATAGTTAGTTGTAGGGCTAAAATGATCCCTGCAGGCCTGTGCCAGATCTCTTTCTGCAACAACTCCCAATTTTACAGATAAATGCTGCAAAACCATCGCAAAAACATTTGAAATTAAAATAACTGAAAGCAAGGCATACCCAAACTGAGCACCTCCGGCAATATCAGTCGCCCAATTTCCAGGATCCATATAGCCGACAGCAACCATCAGCCCCGGACCTGCAAATGCTAAATATTTCCTCCAAAAGCTTGCGTTTTTGGGGATTTTTATTGAAGAATAAACCTCAGATAAGGAATGTGATGTTTTTTCTTTTCGCCAAGCGGGCTTTAAATTTAAATTCATAAATGTTAGAAATGACTAACAAATTTAATTAAATAAATGTAAACAGAAAAATCAAGACACAAAAAATCCCGAAAAATTATTTCCGGGATTGTATTTATTTAAATTTGAAAGATTATTTTGCAAATCTTACAGACATTTTTCTGTCGCTCGCTCTTTCGGTATCAGAAGCGGTTGCGTCTACTTTTGCAAACTGGCTTCCGTATCCTTCTGCTCCAAGAACTTGTCCGCCAACTCCTTGTTTATCCAGCCAGTTTTTGATGTAATTGGCTCTGTCGGCAGAAAGTTTTACATTCTTGGCTTCATCACCTGTTTTGTCTGTATAACCTCCGATTTTTATTTTTGCATCAGGATAAGCTTTTAAAATTGCTACTAAATTCTGAAGCTGTCCTTCCGAACCTGCTTCCAATTGATTTCCGCTACCAATTTTAAAATTAACATGATCAAAATCAAACCATTGATTTTTTAAGGCATCATCATTGGTAGCATTGGTATAAGCTCCGGATTTCATGAAATTAATCATCTGATCCTCCATTCCTCCTTTGTAGCCTTTAAGGGTTGTACCGTTTAAATCAATATTTTCATCCACTTTTCCGGAAGTTGCTGAAGTTGACATTGAAGCGGTGTCTGTTGGCGAAACCGCAGCAGCCGTATCGCGGATAACATCCGTAGAATCAGTAGTAGACGATACTGTTGTTGCTTTATTTTTATCGCATTGCTTCCAAAGGAAATAAGCCGCTGCAATTAACAGTAAAAGCGGAAGAAGCCATTTCCAGATTGAGCCTCCGCCGTCATTGGTATTTCTGTCCGGGAAAGTTCCGGTAGGCGTTGTACTTCTGGTAACTTCTATGGCCGGTTCTTCCTGAGAAGGGGTTTTGATCTGGTCATTATCATTGTCGAATTTATACCTTGCCGCCCAGTCTCCTACATTCAAAGAAGCCAAAGAAAGTCCGGCAGGTAACAATGATGAAACAATCCCTTTTTGGTCATCCAGAAGTTTTGAAATCCCGGATTGATCCAGATTATTATCAGCAGCGTATTTCCCGATAGTTCCTACAGTAGCGCCTGTAACCAGATTAAGCAAAGAGCTTGAAGAATTGTTGCTGATGCCTGCATACGTTGCAATAGCATTTACCACTCCGCTCACTTTATCTCCAAAAAGAGAGGTCAATAAACCGGAAATCCATGTGTTGTTGGAAGAATCTCCCATCAGGTTTCCCAGAATTCCGCTTGAGGAAGCTGTTGTAATAGCATTCAGGACACCCTGGTTGTTTGAATTGTTTGCCAATCCTCCCACTACAGCGGGTAATAGTCCTCCAATTGCTTTCGAAATTCCGGACTCACTTTCTCCGTACTGAGATGCAGCCTGAGTGACCAAAGCAGGGCCTAGCTGGCCTTTAATTAAATCAATGACATTTAAAGACATAATAAATTATTTTGAGATTAATGTTGTATAAATTTAAACAAAATTATCTTTAAATGTTAATTTCAAAAAAAAATCTTTAAAAATCACGAGAATTTTTAAAGATTTATCAATTATATTAAGTGGAATTTTAGTAAGCCTTAGCAAATAAAACTCTTCTTGTTGATGGTTTTCTTGAAATTAAAGAAACGCCTTCTTCAATATCATCATCCAAAGGAATACATCTGATGGTGGCTTTGGTTTCGTTCTTGATCTGCTCTTCTTCCTCGGCAGTTCCGTCCCAATGTGCGTAGATGAATCCTCCTTTTTCTTCAAGAACCTTTTTGAATTCTTCGTAAGTATCCACTTTTGTGATATTATTTTTTCTGAATTCAGCAGCTTTATTGTAAATATCCTGTTGAATTGTTTTTAATAAATCCTCAATATAAGAATCTAAACCGTCGATAGAACGTACTTCTTTTGTTAAATTATCCCTTCTTGCAATTTCCACAGATTTGTTTTCTAAATCTCTTGGTCCCATTGCAATTCTTACAGGAACACCTTTCAGTTCATACTCAGCGAATTTCCAGCCCGGTTTGTTATGAGTGTCGTTATCAAACTTCACAGAAATCCCTTTAGCTCTCAATTTAGCTTGGATATCTAAAGCCACTTCACTGATCTGCTCCAACTGTTCATCGCCTTTAAAAATAGGAACAATTACCACCTGAATCGGCGCCAGTGTCGGAGGTAATACCAATCCTAAATCATCTGAGTGTGTCATAATTAAAGCTCCCATCAAACGGGTTGAAGTTCCCCATGATGTTGCCCATGCGTGTTCGATTTTCCCTTCTTTGTTGGTGAATTTTACATCAAATGCTTTTGCGAAATTCTGTCCTAAAAAGTGAGAAGTCCCTGCCTGTAAGGCTTTTCCATCCTGCATTAATGCCTCGATACAATACGTTTCATCAGCTCCCGCAAATCTTTCAGAAGGAGTTTTTAATCCTTGAATCACCGGCATTGCCATAAAGTTTTCTGCAAAATCTGCATATACTTGATTCATTTTTTCTGCTTCTTCGATTGCTTCCTCCTTTGTTGCGTGAGCCGTGTGACCTTCCTGCCATAAGAACTCTGCAGTTCTGAGGAAAAGACGTGTTCTCATTTCCCAACGGACAACATTTGCCCATTGGTTGATTAATATCGGTAAATCTCTATAAGACTGAATCCAGTTTTTGTAAGTGCTCCAGATAATCGCTTCCGAAGTAGGGCGAACAATAAGCTCTTCTTCCAGCTTTGCATCCGGATCTACAATAAGTTTTCCAGGATTATCCGGATCGTTTTTTAATCTGTAATGCGTTACAACTGCACATTCTTTAGCAAAACCTTCTGCATTTTTTTCCTCAGCCTCAAATAAGCTCTTGGGCACAAAAAGCGGGAAATAAGCATTCACGTGACCTGTTTCTTTGAATTTTTTATCCATTTCGTCACGCATTTTCTCCCAGATTGCATAGCCATATGGTTTGATAACCATGCATCCTCTTACTCCTGAGTTTTCAGCTAAGTCGGCTTTTACCACCAACTCATTATACCATTTGCTGTAATCTTCGCTTCTTGAGGTTAATTTTGCCATTATTTTTTAAAATTTTTTTAACTTTTTACTATTATTGTTATCTAAAAATAAAAATCTATTTTTGATAGATTTTTTACCACGTGTTTTGGTACATTTTTGGTACAGATTGCAAATATAATTTAAATTAAAAATCTTTACGTTATCATGAAAAAAAATATACATAAAAATTTGTTTGGTATGTTAAAATCAAAAGGGATTTTAGCAATATCAGGCGGATTACTACTTGTATCCTGTGGTGCCCAGATGGGTGGTTACAGCGAGACAGACGGGGTTTACTATGACCCTAATAAAGATACCTTACCTGAAGGAGTGATTATTGATGAGAGAGGAAACAGAGTAGGTGAAGACTACAACTATTATGAGGACGATTCCAACCTTGTTCAAAATGCTGAAATAAATTCCAGAGAAAACAGATATGATTCCTGGAATAATTGGAATACCAACTCAACTGCAACGGATTCTGACTGGGGAATGTATGCAGGAGCTGAAACTAATTACTACGACAACTCATGGGGTTGGGGTGGTTGGTACGGTGGTTACAGCCCATATTGGGGCTGGAACAGAGGCTGGGGCCTTGGTCTTTCATGGGGCTGGGGTGGCTCTTGGGGTTGGGGCGGATGGAATAGCTGGAATATGGGTTGGGGATACTCACCATGGGGCTACTATGACCCGTTCTGGGGTGGATATTACGGATACGGATACCCTTACGGATACGGCGGATACTGGGGTGGTGGCTATTACGCACCTTACAGAAGAAGCGGATCTGTTGGCAGAGGTTTCAATACCTATAATGGTAGTTTTGGCAGTAAGTATGGTGTAAATTCAGGAGGTTTCAGAAGAAACAATTCCAATACCGGCGGTTTCAGAAACAGCAACGGTACAACTGGAGGTTTCCGAAATTCTAACGGAACTAACGGAGGCTTCAGACAAGGAAATACAAACGGAGGTTTCAGAAACCAAAATGGAGTAAGAAATCAAGGTGGTTTCCGTAATTCGGGGACTCAGACAAGACCAAATTATAACAACCAATCTGCCCCACCAAGAAGGAACGACGGTGGATATAGAAATGATGGCGGATTCAGAAATAACAACTACAATAACTCGAACAGCGGAGGCGGCTTCAGATCAGGAGGCGGTGGCTTCGGTGGAGGAAACAGCGGTGGCGGCGGATTCAGATCCGGCGGCGGAGGCGGTGGTTTCCGAGGTGGTAGATAATTTCATTCAAATTAATAACTATTCAAAAAATAATGTTAAAAAAATCTTTAGCCATAATGAGTATTTCTGCAGCATTTTTTGCGCAGGCTCAGGATGTTTCTGTGATTAGAAATACCGTAGATGTGTATTCCAGCTCTCCGAATATTGGTTCTGCTAAATTTAATGCGATGGCAGGCTCAAACGGAGCGTTAGGAGGTGATGCCAATTCATTACTTACAAACCCGGCGGGTTTAGGGGTGGCAATTTCAGGGGAAATCTCAGGAACATTGTCTATCATGAGTAATAAAAATACATCTTCTTATGCCGGATCATCTTACGGATATACCGTTAATAAAGGAGATCTTGGAAATGTAGGAGCAGTAATGACGTTCCAGCTGATGACTGAAAGTGCATGGAAATTCATTAATGTTGGGGTAAACTATTCCAACCAGTCTATTGAAAATTATATTGAAACTCCCGGAAATAGTAATTTAGTTTATGATTTTCCGGATGGTGGAAGTTCTTCTTTCGGCAGACATGCTTATGACAGATATGGATATTTGTCTAAAACAAGTGTAGGGGTAGGTGCAAACTACAACAATAACCTATACTTAGGTGCCGGATTGAATTTCTTCAATTCGTCAATCGATCAGTCTGATACAGCTATTTTCAATTCTTTGGATGATGGCTCGTCAGAATATTTCAGCAAACAAAACACACCTTTCATTGAAAGAGGAAACGGCTTTTCTGCATCATTGGGGGTAATCGGAAAACTAAGCCCGAACTTCAGAATTGGTGCAGCATTGGAAACTCCTACGTTCTGGAATATCGACAGAAGCTACAATTTCTATAATGATGCTATATACGGAGACGATTACGCTGTAGAAAACAGAAAACTCACTTCACCGCTTAAAGCGACTGTAAGTGCTGCTTTCATTGCAAGTAAAAGTTTTGCCTTAAACGTAGATTATACACTTGGATTAACAAAGCCAAAGTATAAAGTATACGGACCGGCAGAAACAGAATTAAACGATTTCTTTAATGATGAATATAAAAATTTATCAGAATTAAAAATCGGAGCGGAATATAGAGTGAAACAGTTCAGATTGAGAGGTGGTTATGCTTATACATCAAGTCCTTTCGATGCTTTGACGGTGAGCAGATATAATGACAGCGGGGATGGTATGGCAGATAAGTCCTACAACGACTTGATTTTGAATGACAGAAATGCCTTATCATTTGGTATCGGATATGATTTCAAATCTTTCTATATTGATGCATCTTATCAAAATATAACTTCAAAATACAGCAACCCGTTATTGTATGGAGTAATTGACGGTAATTATGAAGCAGGTTATTATTCACCAAACAGACTGATCTCAAGCGAAGCTTATGCAGTATCAGACGTGAAAAATACAAGAAATAACTTCTTCCTTACATTCGGATGGAAATTCTAATTTCCTAATGATTGATAAAATTGAAGCTCCGAGGTAATTCGGAGCTTTATTTTTTTAATTAAATTTAAAAAATTAATGAATATGCTCCACGTGCGAATGATCGTGGAAAAGGTGAATAATCAGGGCCAGCGAAACACCCACAATGACCAGTCCTATCTTCACCCAGTCGATATTGTGGTTTTTATTGCTTTCAAAAATAATCACAGAAGAAATATGTAGGAAAATCCCCCCTACAATGGCTAGAAAATAAGGCTGCAGGTCCGGATTAAAATAATTTCCCAATAGCATTCCCATCGGCGAAGCCAAAGCAAATAAAGCAACAATTAATAATGATGGATAGGATGGATAAGCCTTAGACTCATCTTTTCTGTTAAACAAAAACGCACCCAAAATAAACGAAATAGGAAGGTTGTGGAATACAATTCCCAACAGATAAGGTGACAACTCATGTTCTTCATTTGCCAAAGGAATTCCTTCAATGAATGCATGGACAAAAAGTCCCACCATCAGGGCAACAGGAAGAATATTATGTTCGCTATGATGATGAACATGTCCGTGTTCGAAACCTTTAGTAAGAGCTTCCAGGATCATTTGCAGCAAGACCCCTGCAATCACAAAAATACCCAGATTACTGGCTGTTTCGGAGGTATAAACCTGCGGAAAAACTTCATTCAGACAAATGGTAATGAGAAAACCGGCACTTAGAATAAGTAAATTTTTCGCCAGTTTTTCTTTTTTACCGAAATGTTTTCCAAAAAATACCCCGGTAATAACACTTAAAATCAGTAAAAGAACTGTTATCATTAGTTTTTCTTAAATAAATTAATGCAACGTGGTGAAGTTTCTTTATTAAATTCATTTAATTGATAATCTCCCCATATTTTGATTCTTTCAAAACCGCATTCTGTAGCATAAGAATTAATAGCTTCGAGTGTATGAAGTTTTACTTTTTCAAAGAAATGGAAAGACTTTCCGTCCGCTTCAAACTGGATATCCTTCACGATATGCCTTCCTTCGATTTTTTTACAAATCTTAAATTCAATATCGCCGCGTTTTACCACAGATTCCGGAACGATGACTTTTCTCACATATTCCTCATTCAAATAATCCAGTACAAAAAATCCTCCAGGTTTTAAAACATTATAAACCGACTGGAACACTTTTTTGTCATCATTTTCATTATCGAAATACCCGAAGCTTGTAAAAAGATTGAAAACCGCATCCATAGGATCAGCATCAATCGGGTTTCTCATGTCGTGAACGTCGAATAACAAGGTCTGATTTTCAAACTGCTTATCAAATTCTATACTCTGTCTCGAAAGATCAAGCCCTAAAACATCATATCCTAATTTATTAAGAAAAACCGAGTGTCTTCCCTTACCGCATGCTAAGTCTATGATTTTAGAATTTGGCGCCAGTTGCAGGTCTGCAGTCAGTTTTGTGATGAAGTTTTCGGCTTCAGTATAGTCTCTGTTGCTATAAAGTAAATGATAATAAGGGGTATCAAACCAAGATTCAAACCATTCCATAATGCAAAAATAACTAAATTTTATCAGTAAACGAAATAAACTGGTAATCAATAAGTTAACATTTTGCGTATGATTGTTTTATAAGGTTTTTTACTATGTTTTTTACTATTTTTTTACTATAAAAATTAAATAGGGTTTTTTAAATTATAAGAAATAAACATATAGGTCATATATTTCAACAAAAAAGTTCCTTCCTCTTTTGTTGTATATTGAAAATTGCCAACTTTAGAAGTTGACCCATCGTTTAATCCATAAATATTGAATATGTTTTTTCTAGTGGAAATTAATTTAATCCTGTCAATGTCTTTGTTTAAAAGGGCTTCTAGGTCGCTGGGAATAAGTGGAATTGTATTTATTTTTGAATATGAAGAGTTGCTGCCTATTGTTTTAAAATCCATTTCTATTTTATGCTTATCACTAAACAAAATTATTAATCTGTCTCCTTTTGCTAAATTTAACTGTTGTGAATTAGTATAAATCTGGAGATAACTATATCCATTATGATTTATGAATGTTAAGCCTAAATATTCATATTCTGAAGCTCCAAATTCCGTTAATGAATATAAAAAGAAATATCCTAATTTAAGATTGTAAAAATTTCTTATCCCGGCCTTTGTAAATAGAATAGTTTTCTTGTCTTCAAAATCATCTGTCATGGTTGATATTTCAGTATAATTTGAAAAGATAGAAATGTCTTCACTGTGTGTGAAATTTGGAATTTCAATCAAGCTATACATGGTCTGGTTTTGTTTTTTGAATTTATAATGTTATTTTCGATAGTAGTATACGTTTTCTATGGTGTGGGTGCCGGTTGACATGTTAGTTATAATCAAATAATTTCCTTCAATCTTAACATTTTCACCGTTTATTTTCTGAGAATTTTGATCGTAAGTGTATGTATAAGCACCCACCTTTGAGCATTTACCAGACTGAGCAGCCCAAACCTCAACAGAAACATTATTATCAGAATTTATACTATAAAATGATTTCCCGCTACATGAACCCTCATGTATGTTTTCAGACCCTTTAACACCATCAATCACTGCATAGTTCTTTATAAGAAAATATTGTCCAACATATGTAGGTGTGTCAACGCTTTCATCATTACTACAAGAAGAAAGCAGCAATAGAAAAAATAATAAAAAGGTAAGGTTTTTCATTTTTCAAATATTAAATGGTTAAAAAATTACTTGCGACAACTTTTGTCGTTTCGTGATTATATGTTTGTATTATGATATTTTTATGCATTATATAATATATTTAATAATTATTATTCGATAAATATAAATATTTATTAATTTTATCACCATTTGTTTAATTTTTTAAATTCATAGCCATGAGAGATTATAACTCAAGAAGACAGATAATAAAGAACTTGGAAAACTGCAATAAAGGTTTTTATCATAGGAAAAGAATCTCACCTGACGAATATCGCACTAATCATAGGGTTTTAATGTCTCTGATTAGTAATGAGATTTTTTTAACCGAATCACAAGTTAAGTCCTTAAGGAAGAAGTTGGAACTTTCAACAGATATAATAAGATTTAGGGCTCTTATAACAATAATTAAAATGTGTTCCAACTAATTCTGTTCAACTATTTTGTTTATGTCTTTTTTTATTTTATCATCTAATTGTACGTTAAACTCATCCATGATTGCTTCGATTTCAGACTGTAAAACAAATAAATTATCTTTTATTCTTTCTTTAATGTCTTCGTTTTGCTCTTTTAGTTCGGCATTTTCCCTTGCTAAATCATCTATTTTTTTATTTTGACTTATAACCAAATCGTATAATAAATTTAGTTTTGAATCAATAGGAAGTTCCACATAAGGAACTCCTATTTTTTTATACTCAACAGTTTCGTTCTCTTTAAGGTTATACTTATCTCCATTTCCTGTGAAAATATAATCTCGATTTGCCTTAAGGATTTTTAATAAGATGTCTAATTTTAGATCATCTGGTTTTGTTTTATCATCAATCCAATTCTTTAGTGTAGTAGGATGCATTTTTGCCTCTCTTGCTAAAGAATTCTTATTATAACCCTTGTCAAGCATAATCTCTTCAAGCCTTTTTCCAATAGTATTTTTCATAATAATAGATTATATAATTCTATTAATAGATAAAATCAATATAAAATTAGATATATTTATTTGCTTTATATCTAAAATTAGATATATATTTGTATCAACAATACAACACAATGCAAATGTAGTTAAAAATTGTGTCAGTAAAAAATAGTGAAAATACGGTAGTTTAATTAAAGATAAATAAATATGGCAGAGTTGATAAATGGAAAACCAATAAGTGAAAAGCTATCAGAATTTTTGAGAAAGTTCACTAGTCCAAAAGATATGGCGGATGTAAGCACCGAAACAAATGTTAGCATATCTACAATTAGAGATGTGAGATTAAGAAGAAATAATATTTCTGAGGAAAATAAGAAAGCGATTATCAAATTAATGAAAAAAGCCGATCAAAATGCTGATTTTAAAATTAAAGAAGCTAAAGAGGGGAAGCGGCAAGTAAAACAAATTCTTGACTGTATATGAACCTAGATTATCAAATAGCAAAAGATTACATGCTAAAGTTGCCAGAGGCAGAACGGGAAAGTCTTTGTAAGTTTTTTTTAAAAGGATTGCAGGAAAGGAAAAAGACAAAGAAAGAACTTGACACTGAATATTCTCAGTTTCTAAAAAAATCAAAATCATTTCAAGACTTCAAAAAGAAGTACGGAATATCAAAATAAATGGCATCTACTCGCAATAGACGCCAAAGTTTAAAACTCGAAATATCGAATTATCATGGAAACAAAATTACAAAAAAAGATTTTAGGCAGAACAATCAAAAGTTATCAATTCTACAAAATGCAATATCCGGTATTAAATAGAAAAATCGTAAACGGATTTATTTGGCTGGAAGGTTTGAGAATCAGAGTTGAAAACGGGAAGTTTTTCACAATGAATCCAGATGGTAAGAAAGAGGGAGTGATATTAAAAACCTCATCAGCTTATAAAGAGATTAAAAGATTAATTGCCAGATGGTTCTCTACTTACAGAAAGAATGGTATTGCATCTTACGCTAATTCAACAATGCGAGAAGCTTGTCAGCAGGGACAGTACAATCAAAGAATCAAGCAGATTCAAAACGGAAGAATTTCATTTAACCATTATTATTCGGCATCATGAAAACGGTGGTATTTAATATTAAAGTTTGGTTTGTTTACCAATACGTGTGTTTAATTGAAGCATTAATGAAAAAACAATAACCATGAAAAAAATACATAAAAAGAGATCTTGGAAAAAAATGGTTATCGATAATCGTCAAAATACAATATCCAAACAGAGAAACATCAATGACACTATTGTTGAAGCTTCTGAGTTTCAAGAGTGGTTTGCTAAAATGGGAGGAATGATCGAGAATGAAGATATGGAAAAAGTGATAGATAAATTTAAAAATCAGTAATCATGGAACCAACAGATTACAGCCGAGGAAGGAACAATGAGAATTCTCAACATTCTTTTGGCCTGATAAAAGGTAAAGTGGAAAATCAACGGATGCGAGTTTTGAGCAATGTAGACGGTTTAAAATCCACTATTGAAATAGCGAACGATATGGGTGTATTTCTACACCAAATATCTGGAAGGTTCTCAGAGCTAAAAGCAAATCATAAAATAATTCAAATCACAACAAAAAAAATTGGAAGATCGCGATTCGCGGTTTATCGAAAACTAAATTAATTATGAAAAATATTCTTAAAAAAATAAGTGTAATACAAAACAGTATTGATACAATCAGCAAAAATGCTCACAATACCTTTTATAATAGCAATTATGCAGATCTATCAAATATACAAGACACTTTAAAACCTCTATTATTTGAACAATCACTAGTCTGTATTCATCAAGTTATTGATAATCATTTAATAACTACAGTTTTTGACCTTGATTCCGATGATAAGATTGATAGCTCTATTGATATTGCAAACCTTAATGATCCACAAAAAGTAGGTAGCCAGTTAACGTACTATCGTAGATATAATTTAATCAACATTTTTGATTTAAAAGTAGATGATGATGATGCAAACAAAACAGTTTCTAAGCCTCCTCAAAATAAATCTAATGATGTAAAAATTGATTTTTGGTTATCAGATAAAAATTTTGAAAAAGCAAAAACTACATCCGATTTAGCCCAACAGACTTTGGAATATTATGATAATAAAACTGAACGTGAAGGTAAAATTTATGGAATGAAAAAAACATATCGTGATGTATTACAAAAATTAACACAAAATAGTATGTTATGAGTTTAACAGGACAATTATACGAAGAATATCAACAGGAGTTCATTGAAAGATGTCAACAAGTTGAAGAAGGAGAAATTTCCCCATTAGTTGCAGCCGTACAGTTTAAAGAAGAAATGGATTATTTAAGCCAATTAGCTGAAGATCGGAAAACGTGGCTCAATGAAAATGTAGACGAAATTACGAATGAAGCTGAACAATATGGAAAAAATGGATTCAGAGGTTTTGTTTTCACAAAGCAATACCGTGAAACCTCATCATTCAAGCACATTGCTGCATGGAATCAAGCTGAAAATCAAAAGAAGGCAATTGAGGCAAAAGCAAAATTAGCCTGGAAAATGGTTCAAAACGGACTTCCTAATGTAGATGCCGAAACGGGTGAAGAAATACCTCTACCGGAAATTAAAGTTTCTTCCTTTATAAAAGCCGAAAAACTAAGATAATGAAAGAATTAGTAGCTGATAAAGAATCAATAAAATTTGAACTTAAAGCAATTCAGGATTTCATTGAGTTAAATATTTCGGAAGAAGAAATTACTGCTGTTGAAATTAGAGGAAATGAACTTAATGCTTATATGGCAAGATCCGGAAAACTATTAGCAGATGCAAAATATCATCGGGATGAAAAATTAAAAGATTCTGTTTTTGACAACCTGAAAGAAATTCTAAAGCTTTCGGCAACAACGGCAAATAAATATATTGATTCATTATGTAAAGAAGAAAATTACTTAGTGAATTGGGCCGACAGGATAAACAGGACAGTTACCCATCAATTAGACTGGTGTCGGTCTGTATTAAGTAAGCAAAAAGAAGAACTAAGACAAAATCAATATTCAAATTAAATTTTATGGAATTACAAGGAACAATAAAAAGAATCGGCGAAATCCAAACGTTTTCAAGCGGATTTCAAAAAAGAGAAATGGTAATACTTACTCAGGAGCAATACCCTCAGCCTATCAATGTAGAATTCATTTCAGATAAAGTTGATTTACTGAATAATTTAAAAGAAGGTGAGTCGGTAAAAGTTGGAATCAATATTCAGGGTAGAGAGTGGGTTAGCCCACAGGGTGAAACAAAATATTTCAATTCCATAGTAGGATGGAGGATTGAAAAGATTAACTAATGAAACACGATTCAAAATATTACATCGGACGCGATTCCAAAGGAGTATTTAAATGGAATGAGAAAGAATTAATCTACATCGAAGAATCAGAAATTAAAAATAAAAAATCAACAAACAATGGAAAATGTAACACTTCAACTAAATGATAAAATAAACGCTTATATGCGATTAACTGAAGAAGAAAAGAAGAGAAAGGGGATGTATAAATCATTTTATTTCAGAATGTTTGATTATCCAGATGGCACAAGTTCAATTGTGCTTGATAAGACCGGAGAAATAAACATAGGTGATGATTTTAGAGATCACAAAGGTAAACTTCATATCGTAACGGAGGTCGTCAATTATCGTCCACATAAAGGAGTCTTTGATGATGAAGAAAAAAGGCAAAAGGTTGCCATAGTGAAATCAGAAATAATTCCCAATCTATAAAAACAAAGCAATGAAAAATCCACCAAGCTTAAAAACAAAAATTGAAAAGATAAAAGAATCTCTGCTTCCCGGAGCAATGATTCCAAATAGTCGACTCTATAAAAGAGCCCACCTCATCGAAGCGGAAGCAGTATTGCAGTTCGCAAAAGGGCAAAACAGACCCGTCCGAAAGGCTTACTCTGCAGAGTGTGAGTTTACCCGTGAAAGACAAGATGCTAAAGTCACAGACTTAGATGGATTCTTAGACAGAAAAGAATCAGCAAATCGACTTGGAATATCTGAGGTCAAACTCGGAAGGTTTAAAAAAGAAGGCAAAATCAATTCAGTTCAATTAAGAGGTAAAATACATTTCTCTAAAAAAGAACTCCAAGAGTTTGAAAGGAAATACGGCCCGCTTTATTTAATAGATTAGAAATTAACCCGGAAGTGAAGTGGTATTTAAATCCGGGACGAAATACAGACATAGGTCTGGTGAAAAGCTTTGAATTTACAATAAACAAAGATATGGCTGAAGATAAGAATGGTTTTTTACTATACAAAGATCTTATACATTCAGTTAGAAAATTACCCAAAGAAAAAGCCGGAGAGCTATTCATGCACATATTAAGCTATGTCAATGATGAAAACCCCGAAACGGATGATTTTATAATTGAGCTTGCTTTCGAACCAGTTAAGCAACACTTAAAAAGAGATTTAAAAAAGTATAAAACTAAAATAGAGAAAAAATCCGAATCCGGCAGAATCGGCAATTTAAAAAAGTGGCATCCAGATATTTACAAAGATTATGAAGATGAATTAATCTCATTGGAAGAAGCTGAAATTGTCGCAAAAAATCGCAAATCATCGCAGTGCGATAAAAGTATCGCAAACGTCGCTGATAATGATAGTGATAATGTAAGTGTTAATGATAATGTTACTGTAAGTGATATTCTTTTAGAAAAAGAAACAAAAGAAGAAAATATTATAAAAGAAAATTTTGAAACAGAATTTTTCTCAAATGAAGAAACAGGATTAGTAACAGTTAAAAATCCTGAAGAAGAAAAAAGAAAAAAAGTTGCGCAAAAAAAAGAAAAGGCAGAACCGCCCGATTTAGACACGTTCGTTACGTTTGCTAGGGAAATATACCAAAATGAATTAAAACTCGATTTTTCGCTGTATGAATTCGCTGTACGGGCAAAGTATGGCAGTTGGGTAGATTCGGATTGGAAGGATGGTCATAAAAAACCTATTCAAGCTTGGAAAAATAAATTAAGAAATGTTATACCTCACTTAAAACCGATTTATGGAAAATCAAATTACAACTCAGGAACATCAGGAAGTAATCCACCTCCAAAACAAGCAACTTTCAATATCCAGGAAGCAGCTGGAAGGCTTGCCGAAGATTTTGCAAAGGGAAATATACCGGGAGTGTATTAGATTTTCACCTCCTGAAACTAAAGAAAAGCTGGTAAATGATGTTTTGACGCTTTTTCAGGTTCGTGACCGTAACGGAGAAAAAGAAAGTATGAAAGATACTTGGTTACTATTTCTAATGGATTTTAAATTGACAGCAACCGAGATTTATCACGCTCATAAAATGGCAATACAAAGGAATCTTTTAGATCAAAACGGAAACGAAATTGAATGTTTACCCATGCTCTCAACGAATACAACAGGGAAAATCCTTAAAGCTTACGAAAGATACAAGCAAAACGATCAGCAATTGCAAGAAGGAAGGGAAAGACTAAAGCTGATTTTAAATCCTCCACCAGAACCAACAGAAGAAGAAAAAAAGGCTGAAAGAAAAAGGAATTGGGATTCATTGGTTGAAGCCGTAAAGAAAGGTCAAAATTGTGAACATGCATTTCTTTTTTACGAACTGGCAATTAAGAAAGGTGGATTGGAAAGCTTTGTGAACGATGAAAACGTACAAAAAATCGCTATAAAAGATAAAATGGTACAAATACTCGCAAAAGAAAAGTTAAAGCCTAGATCAATCTTATTTAACACTTATGAATTAAAAAAGCTTTCTGATTATTTCGAGGACAACAAAAAACCAATGACCGACGAAATAGCTTATTCCTTTGATAGACTTCAAGCTTTAGCTATTACTCAGGTTAAAAACGATAAAGTTTATGAATGGGTTAAACAACAAGTCTCTGGAAAGGGCTGAAACAATGGCATCTTTTAAAATAATTTATCAAAAAAATAGAGAAATGCAAACACAATCATATCAGGGCTATAATTTCACACTGAAATCCCCTGGAAAAAAATATTATAACGAAGCTAAAGAGATTCAAAGATTTTGCTTTGAGAAGTCTAAAGAAGGTAAAAAATACCGCGAAATAGCTGAAATGCTAGGATTAAAAGATCACAGTACAGTAGCTTATCATATAAAGCAATTTAACAAAACAAAATGAACATAAACATATTAGAGTTGTTTTCTGGGATCGGAGGATTTTCAAAAGGATTTGAGAATGCGGGGTTTAAAATTGAAAATCATTATTTCTCAGAAATAGACAAACACGCAATAGCTAACTATAAACACAATTTTCCAAATGCAAAACACATCGGTTCAGTTACAGATATTTCCGGAAGAAACTTTAAAGGAATTGACATTATCACATTCGGATCGCCTTGCCAAGATTTCAGTCTTGCTGGAAAAAGAGAAGGGATGGACGGTAAAAGAAGTGTTCTTATCCTCGAAGCAATTAGATTGGTTACTGAGCTCAGACCACCTGTTTTTATCTGGGAAAATGTTAAAGGAGCTTTCTCCTCAAACTCTGGCGCGGACTTTTGGGGCATTCTCCAAGCCTTTGCCAACATTGGGGGTTATCGACTTGAATGGCAATTGCTTAACACAAAGTGGTTTTTACCCCAAAATAGAGAGCGGATTTACCTTGTCGGACATCTTACAGGGTCAGAACGAAGTTTCGGAAACGTATTTCCTATCTCAGAAGACAATTGCGGGATTAATGAAGGGTCAATCGAAACCCGAAGTATTCGAACATTAACAGCCGGGGGGAATTCTGGAGGTTTACATTCTTCAAAGACATTGGTTCAAATGGCTGCAATTCGTGGAAGGGATAACCAACAGGGAAAAATTGAACAGAACCTTGAAATTAATAAAGAAAGTATTTCAAATTCTTTAACATCAGTTCAAAAAGATAATGTAGTAATTCAAATAAACAACAGCAAAAAATGGAAAGGATCAACACCTGATAGGGAAAGAGTTTATCATACTAAAGGGGTAGCGCCGTGTTTAGGATCTTCAATGGGAACCGGTGGGAATTTAGTGCCAAAGTTTTTATTTGAAAAAAACATTCGCCGTCTTACTGAAATAGAATGTGAAAGGTTGCAGGGATTTCCGGATAATTTTACAAAGTACGGAGTTTACGAAAAACAGGTTTGGACAAACAAAAAAGAAGGCACTTTCAAAATCATTCAGGATGTTCAAGAAATTCCGAAAACCCAACGATATAAGATGCTCGGAAACGCTGTAACGGTTAAAGTAGTTGAAGAAATCGCAAAAAGATTGAGGTCTATTTAGTCGATATTAAAGAAGTGATTAAACTAATCTTTGAAAATAATATTCTTTTCCATTAATAATTTGAGAAAATTCAGGTCCTTCTTTAAATTTTTCAATGTACCATCTATCTGAATTACAAGTAGGTTCCATCTTTTTTAAAGTAGCATGAAACCCTTTAAAATTGGTATCTATAATAACCACTCGATTATTTAAGCAACAGGAAAAAAGTTTTGAAATTCTATCGTTCATAAAACAAATGTACGAAATAAGTACTTAAAATAGAAATAATATTTGTTTGTTCCAAAATAAGTGCTTATATTTGAACTATCAAAAACGAAACGATAAATATTAAAGTCATGAAAAACGAATTCACATACAGAAACAGACAAATCATCGAAACTACCAACGGTACATTTCAAGCTTTCTATTCAAATTATTCATCTAATCTAACTAAGCATTTTAAAACGCTAGAGTTAGCTAAAAAGCAAATTGACAAATGGCTGGATTAAAAAACAACCTTGTTATTAGTCATTCAAATGCAAACGGTAATTACTTCGTAAAAAAGAATGGGACTATAATAGCGGGGTTTATGGAGAAATCAGATGCAGAATTGTTTTTGAAAGGTAAATCACAAAAAATAGAAAACATGAACTGGACAAGTGTGAAAGAAAAACCTCCTGAAGAATGTTCAGAATTAGTTTTAGACCCAAAAAACAACTTAATCCCAGTAATGACAAAAAAATTGATTGTTTTGACAGATAAGGGAACGGTTTCAGATAATAAGCGGTTGAAAATGATGGTTGGTGAAAAAGAATGGGATTGGTTTATGAGCTACGAAGGCGAAACTGTTACTCACTGGACGGTTTTTAAGGAACCAAAATAAAATTAAAATTTAAACTTAACATCATGAAAAATTTAAAACAACAGAATTACAGTAAAAGACAAATTATTTTTAGCGTTTAGCGTGGCGGCCTTGGTAAGTATAACAATTTGGATTCTCGCAAGGATATTTTAATCATTTAATATTTAAAAACAAAATAAATTATGAGTATCATGTTAGGTGACTTATCCGTAAGTCAAATAGAGCAAAGAATAGGGGTAAATTTCCCTGAAGAAATACGTGAGTTTATGAAAAACTCTCACCAACCAAATGCAAGTGATGTACAATCCGGAAAATGGCATTGTTTCGACATTCCTTTTAACATAGTTTGTGGAGATATTGAAACAGCAACAAAAATTTTCAATTCCGTAAAAGATTCAAAAATAATAAAAGAAAGGCTTCAATTTTCTTTAAGTAACGGTTAATAGTTAAAGCGACCTAAGCAAGTCATTAAAAGGCTTTTTAATATGGAAAAAATAAAAGTTATTCTTAAATCAGGCGAAGTAAAATATCATAAGTGTTGGGGGATGTTATGTATGGATATAGAACAAATGGTTAATGATAAATATGGCTATTATAATGTTCAAAGTTGGCACTATATAGATTAAAAACAGAAAAAGATAATATGGAAAATACACTAGAAAATGAATTGTTAGAATTGTTGAATAAATATGTTTTACCTGATGTAAACGAGCATCCTCACAGTTCATATATGTATCATTTAAGGCATAATATATTTGATAGTGTTGATTTTATTTTATGTTTTTTAAAATGGGAAAATAAAATCAAAGAAAGAAACTGGAGTTTGTATAGGATTTATAAAAACATTGATGATAAATCGGACTTATATAATAAAATGGTTGAGCGAGAAATTAGGATTTTAAAAAGCATTCACGAAAATCCTAATAAAAAAAATTAGCTGAGTAATCTTATACTAAAATCAATTAAAAATTAGGAATATGGAATTTAAAGGAACTAAAGGGAAAATGGGGTTATGAAAACAGGCTTTCAACTCAAAATTCGTATAGGATTACTCACGACAATGGAGATCAGTGTTTAGCTGAAGTTTATTTAGATTATCACAATGACACAGAAGAAATTGAGGTTAAGGCTAATACTCTTTTAATCTCCAAAGCTCCTGAAATGCTTGAGATGTTAGAAGCCACAAAAAATGAATTAACATTTTGTATTAAAAAGCTTTCTGAACACGGAGAAGAAGTTGATTTTCAAACACCTTATGAAATAGATCAACTTATCAAATCCGCAACAGAATTAAGCTGACATCTTACTGTCACATGGTTATTAGTTTCCCCCGGCTTACGGGTCGGGGTTTTTAAAAGAGAAAGTGGCGGAATTGGTAGACGCTAAATAGTCGATAAAGGTAGGCTTGTGCAATAACATCATTTTTAATAGAAGTTCAGTAAATAGCCCGACAATGATACAAGCCTTTAAGGTAAATGAAAATATTAAGACTTATCCCATTTGATGGTGTGAACTAACATTTGCTATAACCTGTGCAGGTTCGAGTCCTGTCTTTCTCACTAAACAATTAAAAGCAAAATATTATGAAATTATTTGAAATTATGCAATTTATGGCAGACAACAATCTTGATATAAGAAGATTTGATACGTTTGTTTCGGGGGAAAAAGTAAAAATTGGATCTCACTTAACAATGGGAGCTGATCAATCTACTTTATTAGGCTTAATGAATGAAAAATACATTCCTGTGCTTTTCTGTGTTAATAAAGATCAGTATAAAAAAATATCTGCTGGAATCACTGATTTAAAGCAACTAGAATCATGAATTCACTAGAAAGACTAATTACCATAGCCCAGTCTCATGTAGACCGCTATAAGAGTGAGAAAGAAAAGCCTGAAAGTTACTGGCTCGAATTACGCAAATTGATTGAATTACAGTGAAAACTAAAGTATCATGGAAAATAGAAATTATTTAAACGGAAAACAATATCCTCATGGATACAGAGATTGGCTTTGGAAAATATGTCTAGAATTAGATTTAAAAGACAAAGATATTAATACAGCATACAAACAATTAGATACAGATGCATGGCTTGGTTATTTTATGGAAGGACTTTCCCCAAAACAAGCTATTCAAGAAGATAATAGTTATGCTTAATAATTAAAATTAAATACCATGGAAGAATTAAAAAGAAAATCTGCAGAATTGCAAACGCAAGTTGATGAATTTAAAAATTCAGACAACAAGCCCGAAAGTCATTGGGGAAAAGTGAGACAATTAATTAGTGTCAACTACGAAATTATAAAAATCAAATATCATGGATAAAAAATTAGAATCAAGTGCCGGAATATGCGTCGAAATTTATGTTGATTGCCCTCATTGTGGAAATTTCTTTGACCTATTGGATGATAGATTAGATCTTGAAGTTGAAAGAAGTGACATTATGATTGCAGCCTTTCAGGATGAATGGGGTTGTAAAGATGCCGGAATTGAGGTTAAATGCCCAAAATGTGAAAAAGAGTTTATTGTTAACGAAATAATGTGGTAATCATGAAGCAGCTAGAACTACGTTTACAGAAAAGACTTCTTATTGTGGAATACGAAGTAGAGCAAATTGATGAAATATTTGAATATTGTAAAGTTCATCCCCAAAAATTCAATAACATAAATGGTATTTGTAAATTAATCTGCAAAGGCTCAGAGTTTAATGAGGATATAGCGAGAGGATTGGCGCATAGTGAGAATTTTGGAACTGACAATAATCCTGATGTTGGCTATTACCATAGTATTAAAGATAATTACTGGGCAAAATCAGCTTTAGAATCATTTGTTTCATCGATCGAAAAACAAAATTATTACTGGGGAGATAATCCAATTGATAATCCTGATTTTATGGATGGGAGTTACGATAATAATGGTTTCGATGATCTTAATAAATACCAATACAAAAAAGATATGACTACATTCCAAGAAGCTGAATTCCGCACCTTCAATTTAGAAAACACTTTAATTTTTGAACTTTTATGAAAACTACATTTAAAAACTATTATGTAATACAGCATCCTAATGGCGAGATATTTCCTACGTCAATGCATGGCACACGAAAAAATTGTATATCAAAACATTTTGGAGAAATCATCACTTGGGAAAATGCAAAAAAGCTAGGTTGGAAATGTGTAAAAGTAAACTTAATTTTTGAAATACTTGAATAATGGAAGAAATATTGAAACTTATGAATGAATTTGAAAAGCGAAATAATATGAGTATTGCTTTCACAATGTATAACGATGGTTCATATTCTGTTAAGGAATTTTGGGATAACGAAAGCTTGGACGGTGGAAATTCTATTGAAGAGCTAAAAATATTTTTAAAAGAAACCCAATATAAATTGGACGAAAATGGGAGGTCTTATAGTCCTTGTGTTAAAATTGAATAATCATGAAAACAAAATACATTAAAGTACCAACGGCGGAAAGACTGCCATATAAGGAAGGTTATTATTTTACATTTCGTGATGATTTTGGCGAAAGTATAACAAGTCTTTTTAATGGAAATTGGCATTTACCAAAAGATACAATTCACAGAGTCGAATATTGGCTTGAAGAAATCCCCGACAGAGAGGATGAAATGAAGAAAGTGTTAGAGCGTGTTGAACTACTGTTAAATGAATTTCATAATGATTTAGCAAAAAGTATAGTTGATATGAAAACCTATTCTCCACTTAGTAAACAACTATTAGAAATAAAACGACTACTTAACAAACAATAACAATGGCTGAAACAACATTAAAAAGAGGTGATACTGTTAAATTAAAATCTGGAAGTTGCGATATGACCGTAAGCGAGGTAATTACTAAAAAAGAACAATCTGTTAGCAATCCAACTTCTTTACCTGATAATTTTATCGATGTAGAATATTTTTGGGAAGGAGAAATTAAAAAAGCTAGATTTTACGAAAGTCAGATTACTAAATCCTAGGTAAACTATAAAACACGGAAGTCGGCACCGTTTCTTTGTCGGCAAATCAAAACAATTTTTTTTACAATGAAAAAACTATTAATTGCGAGCATTGTAATGCTTGCCTCACTGACAGCATGTCAAAACTCAAATGATGAATTCGTAACAACTCCTGTTGGAACTCAGAAGGTTGCGGATAAAACAATGGCTAGAGAAGGGGAAGAAATGACCAAAGAAGAACAGATTGCTATGGTGGAAGCATTGGATGCGGTAAAAGAAGCCATGGTTAGAGGTGAAACCACCGGAAGAGCGATCATCTTATGCCATACGCCATGGAATACAGTTATGGGGCACGCATGTGTTTCAAATATGGGCTACACATTCAATGTTTCATGGGATGCTCATACCTATTCTCCAGGTGGAGGACAATCAATAATCAACTATGATGATTATGGGAATTATATTTATAATTGGCATACAACTTTACAACCAAGATGTAATTGCTAATTAAACATTGAGGGCTTCGGCCCTCTTTTAACCCTAAAAAAGAAAAACAATGACTAAAGAAGAATTATTAAAAATATACTCAGCATGGAAGCAAAAGAATTAAGAATAGGAAATTATTTGAAATTTCTTAGTAAAATAGAACAAGTAGAGTCCGTAATCGATTCCGATTGGATTAGATTAAGTAAGTCAGATTTGGTTCCAATAAACGCTGCAGGACTAAAGCCCTTAGATATAACCGAAGAGTGGCTTTATAAGTTTAAGTTTAAACAACATGAAGTTACCAACTTTTATTTTTTGGAAATAATAAATGATTGGACTCGTATTTATTTTGACCCATATCATGATATTTGTGACCTTTCAATTAGTAGTCACTCTGCAGTGTTAAATAAAATAAGTTTTGTTCATCAATTACAAAACTTATATTTCGCCCTAACAGGTGAAGAACTAACTATAAACGAAGACAATGAATAGATATTATATTAACACAATCTGTATTATTCTATGGCTAGTATTTTTAGAAGCAATAGGGATAGAAAAAATATACATGGGAATAAATGCAATTATATTGTTTTTAAACTTCATATTTTGTGAGTTAGTAAGAATGAATAAAATAAACGAAGGGAAATGAAAAAGAAAGAATTTTCAGATTATTTTATTATTAGAAACGGTAGCTATGTAGGTATTTTCAAGTATGTGGATGGAAAATTAAAGTTATTCAAGCATGTTGACGGTAATTGTAATACTTATGGGTTTGGAAGACTTCTTGAAGATATTATAGCCTTTAATTATGATCAACTAGAAGACAATGTAATTAGTTTTAAATCAATTTCTGCTAATGAACAATATAGAATTCCAAAACGTTTTGATATGAGGAAAAAAGAGGTTCATAATGATCTTGCTTACTTTCTTGGAAGAAACCAGACTTTCGATATTTTTTACAATCCTAGATCAAGAATTTACGGAGATGAAGAGTTTAGAAGTAGAGTTGAAAAGTATAAACCAAAAACTTTTCCATTTTAATTACGGAAACCCACAACACAAAACAACAAAAACGAAATCCTGGGTTAATTTTGTAACTTTGAAACGTTTTAGTTATTACAGCTGAAATATTTTGACAAAAATTAGCCCTCCGGTAAGAGGGCTTTTTAATTATATCCATTCAGTTTCTACATTTGAATAAATTAATTTAATTTCTTCAGTACTAATGTACAAATGGTGTTTGGTTTTTTTATTTTCTTCAAGCCACCATTTTGCTGAATTAACTATACATTCTAAGTTTTTCTGATAATCATCATAAGCATTTTTGAAATCTTCAAGCTCATCCTTTTCAAATACTTCTATAGCATAGTGATTTAAAAGTTCTTCTTTAGACATTTCAGTTAGCATTTTCGCTAATTCAGGTCTTTCATTTTGAAGTTTAATGAAATTTTTCATTTTAATTTTCCCACCATTATCAACATCGGGGTTCGGTTTTAATTATTAAACTGTCTTGTTATTTTGACATAGTAAAGATACAAACGATGTTCTGCAATTCCTTACGGGAAACCGTAAAACAGAGACTTTTTTGTTACGGATTTCCGTAAAATATTTTATCTAACAATTATTATTAGATTGAGTGAATAAAAAAGTTAGATTTTTCTAAAAATAGTTGAAAAAACATTTGCTTTTTAAAAAACACCACCGTAACTTTACTATAAAGCGGTTGAGAATGAAGGAGATAAAGCCGAAAAATTGCGCGGTATGTGGTGAGGAATTTAGTCCAAATAAAACAACTCAAAGGGTATGCGGCATGGCCTGCGCAATTTCATTCGGTAAGTCAAATATTCAAAAACAAAACGCTAAAGCTTGGCAGAAAGAGAAGAAGATTATAAAGGAGAAGCTTAAGACTCATAAAGATTGGTTACAAGATCTCCAAAAGGTTTTTAATGCCTATATCAGAACAAGAGACAAAGGAAAGCCATGTGTGAGTTGTGGGTGTAAAGTAGAAGGTAGTGGCCATGCTTCACATTTTTTTTCAGTGGGATCTCATCCAAACTTAAGGTTCAATGAAGATAATGTTCATGTAAGTTGCATTGAATGTAATCTGCATAAACATGGAAATCTTGCTGAATATTCCACAAGACTACCTCACAGAATTGGAGTCGATGCTTTTAATACATTATTATCAAAGAAAAATATTCCAAACAAGTTAAGTGTTAATGAATTGAAATTATTAATTCAATATTACAAGACTAGATTAAAATAGTAAATAATGATAGGTCAAAGGGTAGGTAGGTTAATTGTAGTTAAAGAGGTTGATAAGTTGATTCTGCCGTCTGGACAAGCTAACAGAGCATTCTTATGTAGATGTGACTGTGGGGAAGAAAAGATTGTTAGAAAAGTTCATCTTTCAAATAACAGAATTAGAAGTTGTGGATGTCTGAAGAAAACAAGAGGAGGCAAAGGAACTAATAAATTGCTTAAAGTTTGGAGGCAAATGAACAGCAGGTGCAGGCCTGATTATTTTCAAAAACACTTATACTACGATAAAGGAATACGAGTGAGTGAAATTTGGAGAAGTAGCTATAAAAGCTTTGAGGAATGGTCTATCAAAAATGGATATGCTGAAGGGTTAGTAATTGATAGAAAAAATAATTCCAAAGGATATGACCCTGATAACTGTAGATGGATAAGTCAACTAGTAAATTCTTCAAATAAAGACAATACAATTATGGTTGCTTATTATGGAGAGTTAAAAGCATTAAAGCTTATTGTTACTGAGAAAAAGATGAGACAACACTACGAGGCAATTTTAAGAAGAATTAAACGTGGTTGGGAGCCTCAGAAAGCAATTGACACACCCATTAGGTGTGGGGCTTATAAAAGAAGCAGAACTAAAGAAGAGATTGATTTTGAAAATGAATTAATGTTTTCAAAGTTATAGATATGATTTGATGGTATTTAAATTTACTAAGCACACATGAAGTAGAAGAAGGGGGTTGTGAGATGGACGATGAGGTCGGGTGCTTGGTTTTATAAGACTAGAAGTTCTATTTAAATAGTGGTTAGCTTTCCACGTGGTCAGGTTAAAAAAGCAAACGGGCAATTAGCTTAATTGGTTAGAGCGTGGTAATAAGCCTCATGGTTTAGGTTCGAGTCCTAAGTTGTCCACAAGATTGATTTAATGCAGGGGTATTTTTTTTCATATTAATATTTTGTGATTTGGAGTCCCGCTGCTTAGGTAGTGGGATTTTTAATTTAAAACAAGAAAACAATGGGAACACCGCAAATTATTTTATTAGTGCTTTACGGAGCATCTTTATTACTACAAGCCCATGATCATGGAAAACCAAAAGAAGGTAACCATAATTTCTGGCATACCCTTACTTCGGCAGTAATAACTTTTTTACTCTTGGACTGGGGTGGATTTTTTGAATAAACAATTATGGAAGGAAATTTTAGAATAGTTCAGGAATCAGAAAACAGGTTCATAATCGAGAAAGAATATGATTCCTACGAATATAAAGTAATCCGATTTCTTGGAATTGCTATATGGACGATAAGAGTTCCAATTAAGATTTGGAAACAGGTAGATAAGAAAGGGAAACGACCTTATTCAGGGCTTTTAATTGGTGTTGTACCGATTGAACTATGTGAGGCTTGGTATTTAACGCTTGAGGAAGCAAAGAAAGCCCTTGAAGATATAAAGAAATATCCAAATGTGGTTTACGAGGGATTATTAGACATAGCAAGTAAGTAATTGAGTGGCTTAAACAATAAAGGACATGAACAAAGGCAGAAGAACTGAAATAACCAATTTGAAATATAAAAAGCGTTTGAAGATTTACGGTTTAAAGAATGGTGAATGGACTGCTTTAAAATCTCATGGTTCGCCTTGTAGCTGCGGAATCTGTAGATCTGAAAAATACAGAGATAGAGATCGTCAGAAAAACAAGAAAATAAATATAGAATAATTATGACCCTCGAACAAATAAAAGCCAATTGGACCAAAACAGATGAGCTCATCTATAAAACCCCAGAGATTAAATTTAAATCTTTGGAAGCGGCGAAAACTAAAGTAATTGCTAAAGTCTAAATAATTCAAACATGGCAGAGGGATTAATGAAGTTGTTAAGTTTAAGTTTAGAAAGTTTTCCGAATGAGGTTTGGGAAGAGATACCAGGTTATGAAGATCGTTATATGGTTTCAAACTATGCAAGGGTAAAAAGCATCATAAACAGGAATCCGAGAATCATTAAGAAAAGTATTTCATCCGGAAAATACAAAGTGACTTTAGTTAATAAAAGAGGAAGAATAACAAGCATTGGATGTGGTAGATTAGTTGCTAAAACATTCATTAGAGAACCAAATTCAGATGAGGTAGTAAGATATAGAGACGAAAACGTTTTAAATGACATTCTCTCAAACATCTATTTCAGTACAAGATCTGAATGCCTTAGAGCATCACCACGAAGGAATAGAATGTCTATAAGTGGAGAAAGAAACGGAATGGCAATATTAACCACTAATCAGGTTATAGAAATCCGGAAGAAAAGAAACAATGGAAATACTTACAATCAATTGAAAGATGAATATAAAGTCTCCATAGGTTGTATTCACAATATCATCACAAGGAAAAAATGGAAAACGGTTTAAAGTATAAAAGTTTACAACATTCAAAGAAGATGGCTGATAATGCAACTTTGGTGAATAAGAGTAAAAAACCAGATGGATATATTTATGTTTTACAATATGGGAGAAATAATATTTTCAAATTTGGAGTTAGTTCTAGTCCAGACCGAAGGATAAAAGATATTGATGCGTGTTCGCCAATTCCAGTTAAAGAGATTGGAAGATTCTATTTTAAAAATGTATACGAAATGGAAGAAATGATTCATGATAATTTAAAGGGAGGGTTAATCAGAAGGGAATGGTTTAAACTAAATGAATTATCTGCAAAAGCTATTTGCGAACAATTACAAGAAATGAGCAATAATGGAATATTTTTAATAAAGAAAGATGGCAGCACCTAAAGGAAATCAATTTTGGAAACTAAGAAGTAAACACGGTAGAGATAAATTATTTGAGTCTTCACAGCTCCTATGGGAAGCATCAACTGAATATTTTGAATGGTGTGATGAAAATCCACTAATTGAAATTGATTATAAAGGGAAAGATGCTGACAGGGTGGAAATACCAAAGATGAGACCTTATACTATCACTGGTCTCTGTTTATATTTAGATTGTAACGTCCAATATTTGAAAACTTTTAAGGCTCAATTAAATAAAAATGATGAAAACTATGAAGATTTTAACACGGTCATTACGCGTATAGAGGAAACTATTTATACACAAAAGTTCACTGGAGCAGCATCTGGGTTCTTAAATCCAAATATAATTGCAAGAGATTTAGGATTGACAGACAGCAAGGATGTTACCTCTAAAGGCGAAAAGATAGAATCAGGACCGTCAAAAATAACAGTAGATATTATAGCCCCTACAGATGAATAATATTAATTTTAAAGCCTCAATAGTCTTTCATAAGATATGGGAAGCTGTAAACCTTAGAAAGGTTAACGAATTAGGTCAGTTTGAACATATTTACAAATTAATACTTGAAGAGGGAAGTTCAAGAAGTACAAAGACCTGGAGTAATTTTCAGGTTTTATTTTTGTATTTGTATGAAAATCCTATTTCATCAGCTACCGTTTTACGAGACACTCAAAAGTCTTGCCGGGATATTGTAGAGAAAGACTGGAAAGAATGGTTAAAAGATCCGATGGTTCGGAAAAAGCAATTTGACAAAGGTGAAATTACTGTTGAAGAGCTAGACTCTTATCTGAAAAAGGAAAACCTTGCTCAATACTTCATCGAGAATAAAACCAACCATACTTGGACTTTTAAACATAATGGAAATATGCTGAGGTTTACTGGTCTTGACGATGAAGATGATGCTATGGGTATGACTCAAACCATTTGTTGGATTAATGAGCCTTACAACTTTAGTCATGAAGTTTATAAGCAGTTAGCCCAAAGATCGAAATTAATAATATTTGACTGGAACCCGAAACAAAACCATTGGATTGAGAAAGAGAAGTTAAAAGAAAGTACTTTTATCAACTACTCAACATTTAGAGATAACCCATTTATAAACCCAGAAAGCAAAAATCAAATTCTATCATATCAACCTATTAAATTTTGTGACGCTGTTGAATCGAAGCTATTAAGTGAGACGGAGGCTTTAAATTATGATCTCGAAGTAAACCCGAAAGGATTAACTGTAAGGCAGCTTAAAGAATTAAAACGGTGTATCTATAACGAGAAAACCAAATCAGAATCAGAATATCACTGGCTCGTTTACGGTCTTGGTAAAAAGTCGGAAAAACCGAATAAAATTTATAAAAATTGGGTTCCGATTACCCTTGAAGAATATAAGAAAAAAGATCTTAGGGGATATTTTGGGTTGGATTATGGCTTTGTTAATCCTACTGCGTGTGTTGAGGTTAAATACGATGGTGATCGTTCGTTTTATATCAGGCCGTTATTATACAAACCTATGAATAGTATGGGAGAGACGCCACTTGGTGAAGTTCTAACATCTGCAGGTGTGCCATCGGGTAACGTCACCTTTATTTGGGCTGACTCATCAGATAAAGAACCTGGTAGTGATATTTCGATAACAAATGATTTGCGGACTAACTATAATCTGAATGCTGTTCCGACAAACAAACCGACCTACAAGTCCAGATTTGAATTTATTACAAGGGCAAATATCTTTTATGTTCAGGATAATAATTTTGAAATGGAGTATGATGAGTACGAATATGAATACATCAATCATATTCCAACCGAGCGGCCGATAAAGAAAAATGACCACTACATGAACGCAATGGAATATTGTATTTGGGGAATTAAAGAGTATTTAGGATTGGCGTTTTAATAATTTATTTTCACCCTCTTACACCATAAAACAACTGCACTACATTTGTTTTCAAATAGTTAGTGTGAACATTTTTACTAAGTTAGGAAATGGAGTGGATGCGTTTAAATCAGCTTTTAACAGTGCTGAGGTTCCACCGTATTATGCAAGGCTTGAAGATGGCACACATTCTTACAATTTTGAAACCACTCGATTCGGGTTATTAGGGCTTTTAGGTTTTGGATCTGAATTCAACAGAGCGGTTGATAATCTAAAATACTACTACAAACACACATTATTTCTTCAAGATTGCATCAATTTATACGCTGATTTTGCTTCACAAGTGAGAATCATTGAAGTAGATTCAAAAGGTAATGAAATCGAAGAATCGGAATATCTAAAGCTATTACAACAACCAAATGCTTTCCAGAATAAAACCGACTTTATTAAGGAAATGGTGGTTAATAACCTTACTTATGGGGCCGTATTCCAATATGGCAACTTCTTCAAGAATGGCAATTTGAGAATGTCTTCACAATTATTCAATCTTGATTTCAATAACCTTTCTTTTCCTACAGTTAAAAACCGATACGCATTAAGTCGTAAAGATATAAGCGAACTGGAAATTAAAGAACATTTAGCGGATTCTAAGGTAAGGGATCTTAAAATGTATGAATTAGCTTATTTCTACGATACTATTCCAAATAACGGATATGGAAAGGACAGATACGATGCTGAGGGATTCTTTAAACCAATGTCTCGTTTATTTTCAATCTTATCATCCATTGACACTTTAACGAATAGCCAGAGTTCAATGGCATATACTTCCGGGAATAATGTAAATAAAGTACTTAGTAAAAAGCCATTAGCATCTGGGGCTGTTGCTCCATTATCCGGTGATCAGAAAGATGATATTGAGAGAAAGATAAACGGAAGGGGAAAGTATGGAGCTAGATCCGGAAAGGTTGGCGATGCAATAGCAACTAATGAAAGCCTTGACTTGTTAGATCTGACAAGAGACCATCGTAAAATGCAGCTTATCGAACAGCAGGAAAACGCAAAGGAAAACGTTCGTAACTGTTTTTTAATCCCGAAAGACTTCTTTGGTGAATCTACCTATGAAAATAAACAGATGTCGGAAGCCCGGTTTATCCTGGGGCAAGTTAAAACGATAACAGATAATTGGCTGAATGAGTTAATGGCTAAAACACCACTTTATTTCCAATCCAGACAAACAAAGCTAGTAGGGTCTTATAATCATATTCCAAGTATTGCCGAAACTAAAACTAAGCTCGAAAATGAGGGCTTTTTAGCTAAAGCAACAGCTTTATTAAAGCTTATGGATGTTTATGATCGCATGGTTGTAGTAAAGCCTGAATTAACGTGGGATGAATTTGTAAGAGTAAATCAGTTTAACGAACACTTAATGATACAGTCATGAAAAATATAGCCAATAAAATAGATAAGCTTTTGAAGGAAAAGGAGATTCCGGGGAATTTAAAAGTACAATTGGAAAAGAAAAAAGAAATTTTGTCAAAAGATAAAACAGTGAAGAAATGATTACACTAAAAGAAATATCAAATAAAACATTTTCATCAAACGACGAGGCTTTAAAGTTTCTGATTGAAAATAAAAAAATTGTCATTGCTAATAAAAGCAGTGTAACAAAAAGGTGTGATGGGATTTCTTTTTATGGAAATCTTAGTAATGAAAAAGGAGAAACGTTTAAGGCGGATTCATCTATTGATATTTCTTCAGTAAATCAAATAAAAATAGTGGCTATTGGTAATACCTGTAATTATTATGATTCTCATGGCGATGTATCAATAAATGGCTCATGGAATAGAACTTCCAAAAATACAAAGGAGGGCTTACATCTCCAAGAACACAAATGTCAGTTTGACCATATAATAGCTGAGGGACCAGATGTTAAGTATGCCGTTGAAATAAAAGCATGGAAAGAGATAGGTTATGAATATGAAGGATCTACAGAATGCCTGGTGCAATACTCAATAGCAGATAAGGAAGATAACCCATATATGTTTAAAAAATACATTCAGGGTAAAGTAAAACAGCATTCAGCAGGATTGCGATATGTTAAAATGGAACTATGTGTAAACAATAACGCAGATTGGGCGAAAGAAGAAAAAGAAAATTGGGATAAATATTATCCATCAATTGTAAATAAAGATGATGTTGATGAACGCGGTTATTTCTGGGCAATTCTGGAACAGAAAATTATTGAAGTTTCAGCAGTACCCCGAGGAAGTAATCCTGCAACACCAACAACATCCGTTGAACCCGTCGTAGACACTTCAACAAAAGAGGACCCGGCCGAGGCCACTCCTACAAGTGTACCAAAAAAATTAAATGTATTTATTAAAATCTAACAAATGTTTAAAAAGTTTTTAGAGAAAAAAGGCTATACGGTTGACAAGTTCAATGAGTTAGAAGCTGAAAAACAAATGGAGTTGCAGAATGAATATTTGGGGGAAATTGAGTCTCAGGTAGGAAAAGCGGCAACCAAAGAAGAAATGAACCAGGCTATTAAAGATGAGCTAAAGAAGCTTTCAGATGGTCAGATCAAAGAAATTGCAGATGATATTGCTTCAATCCAAGAAAGTATGAAGTCTGGATTTGGGGGAATTGTAGTAGATGAAGAAAAGCTACTTGAAACAATTGCAGCAAAGCAGGAAGAAATAAAAAGCATCTATAAAGCAGGGACCGGAACAATTGAAATCATGGTCGTTCCAGATGTAAATAAAGCAGTTGGGACATTAACAACAACAAGCGGGACAATCACAGGAATGGATGCGTTGTTGGCTACTCAATTAAATCCTTTACAAAGAATTGAATTGGATGTAATGGATATTGAAAGCGAAGTTACAACATTTGCCACATCAGATCCTATTTATACCTATACATACGCCCTGCCAAAAGATGGAAAGTTTGAATTTCAGGCAGAAGGAGAAGTTAAGGAACAAATTGATTTCACGTGGAAAAATGGAAGTTCCAATGTTAAAACCTTTGCTGCGTGGGAAAAATTAACCGAACAGGCAGTACAAGACGTAAAAGGGTTGCTTTCAGTCGCTAGAGGCTATTTAAAGGATCGACACGATTATGATAAGGCTTTAGCAATTGTTTTTGGAGATGCGACTTTTGATATTGACGGAATTGTCGGAACTGCTACTCCGTTTGTTGCAGGATCATTAGCTGCTTCAGTAACTGATCCAAATTTCACAGATATTATTTCTGCCGGAATTCTTTCAGTGAGAACCAGAACTAATTATCCAGGTGCTCCTAGATTTAATCCTAATGTAGCTTATGTAAACCCAATTGATTTCTTCAAAGAGTTTACCGCTGCTAAAGACAAAGAAGGTCGACCGTTATATCCGACAGCTCAATTAGGAGTAGTGGTTATCGGAAATACTATTGTAAAACAAAGATTTGAAATTCCAGTTGGAAAAATTTTGATCGCCGACCTTAAAAAGGTAATGCTTTCAAATTATATGCCTTACACTGTGAAAATTGGATGGGTAAATGATGACTTTATCAAAAACCAATTTGTATTGCTAGGAGAATCAAGATTCCACTTATTTGTGAAAGAATTAGATAAAGCGGCCTTCTTGTATGATGATATTGCCACTATTAAAACTGCAATTACTAAACCTGTTGTATAATGAAAGTTAAATTATTAAAACAAGTTGGAGGCTATCCGAAAGACACTGAGCTTGAAATTAAAGATAAGACAGTGATTGAGGCTTGGGAAAATTTAGGAGTAATCGCTAAAGGAAAGCCAACAAAAGAAGAAAAATAAAAAACCATGAGCCTGATAGACAAAACATATTTTGAACAATGGAATTTGATTCCAAATGTAAATGAACCAGATCCTAACAACCGAACTTCGGAGGATCTGGACTCTACTATTGAGCAGGTTGAAAAGGATGTTTTGTCTTATGCTTTTGGGTGGAAAATGTGGGAAGATTTCAAACAGTTTATTAATGCCGAAGGAGGATTGAGTAATTCAGCTCCCCAAAACTATAAAGATATAGTTGATGGGAAAACCTATCAAAAAGTAATCAATGGGGAATCTAAAGATTGTTATTGGAAAGGTTTGCTGGAAACATCGCCTAAATCGTCACTATTAGCTGATTTTGTCTACTACACATATAAAGTACATAACGCGACTATGACCACCGAATTTGGCGAGGCGGCAGTTGATGGTAAAGTGGGAAATAAAGCGAGTATAACTCCAAAAGTAACAAAGGCTTATAATCAATTCGTTAAAAAATTCAATGGTGGCGTGAAGTCGTTTCCTAATGGATATACGATGGAAGGAAACCTATATTGGTTTATTAATGGAGGGGTTGATTATTATGGAGTTTGGGACACTTATGGTGATGTTTCGCTTATGAGGTTTTTATTGGATAATAAAGATTCATATCCATTGCTTGACACGGAAATAAAAAAGTTTGGAATGCCTATTAAAAATGAATTTGGATTGTAATGGTTAATCATAACGAAATACTTGAAAGCGTCTTAGATAAGAAGTTTACCGTTGTTTATAATGGTAAAACATTCACCAATAATTTTATTGAAGGGGATATTTTTCAAGTGTGGGAGGTTTTGAATAAAAAACAAACTAAATATCCTTTAATATGGCTTCAAAGCGGTTATAGAGTTAGGGAAAGTATATTGCCTGGTAATAAGACCAAAGAAATGCTTAATTGTAGTTTCTACCTAATTACAAAAGGTGATGCTCACGATTTCAATTCAAAACGATACTCTGACACATATAAATTTATTTTATATCCATTGTTAGAAAAGTTTAAGAAAGGGATTTCCGAAACAAAAGGAATTTCGCTCTCAAATGAATATGATTACATAACCTTTCCTTTCAATGATATTTCTGAATTAAGCGCAAAAGAATCTAATTCAAAACGGTTGCCTCAGAAAACCACTATATCCGACATCTGGGATGCGGTGTATTTAAATATAGGAATTACAATTAACGGGGGATGTTTCCCTGAATTTACAGTTAAATAAAAAACAAAAATATGCTTACAAAATTAAATTGTAATACGGCCGAAATGACACCACGATTAGGTGATCTTTTCTGCGGAGAAAAACAAATAGTAGGTTTCATTCTTAAGAAAAGAGGATTTACAATTGATCCTGCAACTTTTGATAAGGAAGCCTTAGACCTTCTATATAAGGAGGATAAGATTATTGGAATGATCGAATTCTTTACAGTTGAAGACAACGATCAGGATGCCGGAACTGCAACATCAAGCAGAAACGAAATGATTGAAACGATGCCAGGAACAAAAGGCTATAACTTCATTTTCAATAATGGTAGTTGTTTCCAGAATCAAATTCAATTACTTCACGGAAGTAAAAGCTATGAATTTATCCCGGTATTTGATGATGGTTCAGCTCTTTGGGCGGAAACGGCGGATGGAAGAATCAAAGGATTCGATGCTAACCTATTTACCGGAGTTAAAAAATACCAAACATCTGCGGATGTGGCTGGTTCTACATTGAGAGTTTACATCACACCAAGTGCAATGTCTTACTGGCAAGGTGCTGCTTATAATTACATCGGGTCTGATTTCAGATTCAATGAACTAACTCCAACTACTGGATTAACCATTACGGTGCCTATTTTAACGGCTGCAGCAACTACTACAGCCGTTTCGATTAAAACATTATGCTCAGGCGCGCCAGTCGCAGGACTTACGACAGTAGCGAATTGGAAAATGAGAAGAAATGATGTGCTGGAAGCGGTAACAGCGGTTGTTAATTCTGGAAATGAAAATTACACATTTACACACGCAGCCTTAGTGGCGGGTGACGAAATCTCATTTGAAATCAACGTTACAGGTTATCCGGTTTATGTTTTAGATACAAACTATTATGCCGGAAAGTCTAATGTAGTAGAAGTAGTATAATGGAGGCAAAGATTGGAAAATACACAGTTTCAGTTTTGGAGGGTTTCAATACCGAAAAAGAAGCCATTGACTTTGTTATAAAGTCTTTTCCGGACCTGACTAAAGATGAGGTTAAGCCATACGTAAAGCCATTAATCAAAAAGCAGAAGGATGAACCCAATAGCACTAAAAAGAGGGATTCAGAAGGCAATTCAGCAAGTCCCAAAGCTGATTGATGAAACGATAAAAGAAAGTAATCTCGAAGATATTAACCGAGATAACTTATTACAAGGTAAGGATAGCGAGGGCAATGATATGCCCTTCTATTCTCCTAATTCGGAATACGGCTTTGAAAAAATGAGACGTAATCCCAAAAATAGAGGGAGATGGGATTTAAGAAATACCGGAGAGTATCATCGTGGAATTTACACGGAAATAAAAAGGAATCAGGTTCTTTTCAAGCAAAGAGTTCGAAATGCAAAGGCAATGTGGATAGCAAGGGCAATGGAAAGAGCAAATAGGATTTCACTCGGTATTCCTCAGACAGAAATGGATGAAATTCTCATCGAAAAAGCACCGGAAATAAAAAAGAAAATAGAAAGAATTATTACATCAGCTTAAATGTGTAATTGCAGTAAACAAATAACGGAAAGTGAATGCCAAAGGCTGCGGAAATATGTAAATGACCCACTAAACAGAACATTTATCTATCACATTTTTGATGATAAAGGACTAAAGGTGGCATTTGTTCCGCCTGATAAAAATCCTAATCAAATGGCAATTGAACGCGGTTTTTTAGATGAAAATGGAAATCCAGAATGGTATCACGTATCAGAACACCCATGTTTAAATGAATAACTACAAAATATATCAAGACAGTAAAGAAATCCCGCTCTGGAATTATAAAAGAATAGTACAGACTGAGGATTTTTTTTATATGGTAAAAGGATATGAATCAGGGGATTCTGTCGAATTGAATATTGATGAATTAAAGGTAAAATTTCATGAAATAGAACAAGAATCTATTATTTCCCTTAATGAGAAGAATGCAGATTTCGCTTTATATGGCAAACTTGAAAGATTGAAGTTAGAATTATCAATGTTTTTGGTCTTGGATGAAGTGATAAAGTTAAAAATCCAGGAAAAGAATCTTTGTGATAAGCTTGAAATTGACTTTGACAGGACAATCATCGAAGAAATGTTGTCAAAATTTAAAATCCCTAAAAAAGAAAATCTTTCAGAGCAGTCGGAAATCGTTAAACAAAAAATCACCAAATATGAAAACGACTTGGAAGAGGTATTAAGTAAGGTTAAAAAACCTAAAGAAAACCCAGAAGAGTTCGATATAGACGAACAAATAATAAATGTGAAAATAGGTTTGGAGGTTGATTTTGATGAAAGAAAAACATCATTATATCAATACCAAATATACATAAAGGCTTTAGTAAGAAAGATTGAACAAATCGATAAAATTAATCGAAAATGAGTGAGAAATTAGCCATATATGACAAGGAAAAAACGGTAAAAGACCTTCAAGATGTAAACAAAGAGGTTGATGTTTCTATTCGAAAGTTTATGGAGTTAGTAAACATGACTGAAAGAGCATCACAGGGTTTTTCCCGTGCAACACCCAGAGAAGTAACGGCAGCATTCCGTGTAGGTGGTGAAGTTATGAGTGGTAATATTCGTATAACCAATGAGCTTTCTGAAGCCCAAAGGCGCCTTGTTACAATAAACAGAAACATGACTGTTCAAAGCTCGGCACTCTCTGGGACTATTGCTCAACAATCAGAACGCGTCCGTCAATTAACGGCAGCTAATCGGGAATACGCGAGGGAACAACTGCGAATTGAAGCTCTTTCAGATAGAGAACGTCAAAGATTAGGTAATACAGTGATGTTGTATGGCGCCGTTCAACAAAAGTTAAATAAACTACAATTTGAATATAAAAACCTGGCAATAGCTAAACAATTAGGTATCACTCTGACGGATAAAGAAATCCAAAGAATGGAATATTTGGAAGCAAGAATAAAGCGTTATGATCAGGCCCTTAAAGCTGTTGATGCGTCTATGGGAAGACATCAAAGAAATGTTGGTAATTATGCGAGTGGTTATAATGGATTAAATATGTCTGTTGCTCAGTTGGCAAGAGAAATGCCCGCTTTCACATATTCAGTTCAGACGGGATTTATGGCTCTTTCGAATAATATTCCAATATTCATGGATTCTGTAAGGGCTGCGATTGCCCAGAATAAAGCTTTAAGAAATGAAGGGAAAACCACTGTTCCAGTATGGAAACAGGTGGGATTGGCGGTTCTTGGTTTTAATACTATTCTTTCCATAGCCATTACTTTAATGACTGTTTATGGTAAAGAAATCGGTGAGTGGGTTAAAAGTTTATTTCAAGCAAATGGTGCGGTTGGAATTCTCGAACGAAGTACAAAAGCATTAAATCAGGCTAGAAAAGAAGCTATAAAATCAGCAGCAAGCGAAGTTAATACGCTTGAAAAACTTTACAGGGTTTCCACAAGCGAAAACGCATCAAGAGAATCGAGAATACGAGCGGTTAATAAGCTTCAATCATTATATCCTTCTTTTTTTAAGAATCTTTCTGACGAAACAATTATGGTTGGAAAGGCGAAAGATGCCTATTTAAGACTAAGAGGGGCTATTTTAGATAGTGCGAGAGCGAAGGCTATTGGGAATATATTAGAACAAAGGCAACAGAAAAAGCTTGAAGATGAAGAAAAACTAAATAAACTTCAAAATGAACAAGTTCAAGAGGCCCTAAAGCTCAGAAAAGACATCAATGGCTCTACATCTGAATTTGTTAGAGACGGACAAGGCGGCTTAATCAAGAAAGATATTGACAATAGTATTGTTTACAAGAGAACGTTGAATGATATAAATATCACCTTAGATAAAAAAAGAAAACTTAATAAAAAGTACTATGAGGAGAATAAGTTCCTTATGGATGAACAATACAAACTTGAAAACAAAAAGGATGTTCTTAATTATGAAGGTGATAAAAATGGAAAAGATGAAAGACCCAAAAAACCTTCCAGCGCACAATTAACGGCAGCTCAAAAAGATTATTTAAACAACCTTCAAGCTGAAAAAGACAATGCCCTTGCAATCCAGAAAGAAAAATGGATGAATATGGAGATTGACGAGAAAACTTATTGGGAAAACTATATTAAGATTGTTAAGGATTATCGTGATAGGGTTGCTGCATATCTTAGAGGATCAAATTCTAAAGAAAGACAGGTTGAAGCTTCTGCAAGAAAAAGAGCAATTGACGAATTAGAAAAAGCTAATGAGGAAATTTACGATTATGAGAAGAAAAATTTAGAAGAAACTAATAAAATGAAGGTAAATGAGCTTGAAAGAAGTGCATCACAAATTGCAGAATCAGATTATTTGACTGACTATGATCGACTTAACAAGCAAATTGCTATTGATACTGAAATTATAAATGAATTAACTACATTCTACGATGATCAAATTGATTTAGCAAAAAAAGCCGGAAAATCAGTCTTAGAATGGGAAAACAAACGCGATGAAGAAATAGGTAAAATTCAGGATGATAGAATGAAAAAAATGAGATCTCTTCCTGAAGCTATGGTTAATCAAGTCAACGCAGATGCAGAAGCTTTAAAATTACAAGGTGAAATAACTTATGAACAGCAAAAAAGAGCAATTTTATCAAACAAACGATTAAGTACAGAAGATAAATCGTTTCAATTATCAGTCCTTGATAAGCAAAATCAGATTAATATAAATAATCAGGAAATTGAAAGGTTAGATACCTTGAAGGGGCAATTAGTTTTAAAAAGAGCGATTAACCAATTAAACGGATTACCACCAATATTAAGCCCGGAAGATGAGCAAAAATTAAAAGAACTTGAAGCGGCTAAGGAGAGATTAACGACTGAGAACGACCAAAACAATAAGGATTTAAATTTACTGACCTTTGATAAAATTGCTCAAGGGTTGAGACCTTTGGTTGATCTTGTTGGTAATAGTTTAAAAGATTTGGGATTGAATCAAATTGCCGATCAATTTTCAGTAATGTATGATAAAGTACTTGCAGAAGGGAAAGAATTTTCATTATCAAACAAAGAGATCTTCCAAGCTGCAACGGCAGTTATTTCAGATTTCTCCCAAATGTTTATCAATAAGCAAAAAGAGAATTCTATCTCAGCATTAAACGAACAACTTAAACATTCCCAAGAAACTACAGAGCAGGAAATTGGGTTTATCAATCAGCGCCTTGAATATCTAAATGGCTTAGACGAATTATCGAAAGAGCAAATGACCGAACGTAATCGCTTGGAAGATGAAGCCAGAACTTATAAAGAACAACAGTTACAGAGAGAAAAGTTAATTGAGACCCAAAAAGCCAAGGCTGAACAAAAAGCCGCAGCACAGCAGGCATTAATCAACGGAGCATTAGCGGCAACTATGACATTGGCTCAAATGGGATTCGTTGCTGGCGCAATTCCAGCAGCTTTAGCTTTAGCCTTTGGTATTGCCCAATCTATTGCAATCAGCTCAAAGAATCCGGTTCCTCAATACTTTGTAGGAAGAAAAGACGGGCCAGCAGAATGGGCTTTAACCCAAGAACGAGGACGAGAGCTAATCACCGATAAAAACGATAATGTTTTAAGTTTAGGTAGTTCAAGAGGTGCTAAGAAAACATGGCTTAATAAAGGTGACAAAGTTTATACTGCAAAAGAAACGGCAACTATCTTAAAAGATATGGGTTCTTTACCAAAATTAGGGCAAAACGTTTACCGAAAAGCTGCTTTGCAGAATATTCAGGCTCCGGTTATAATTCAGAACAAACAAGAAGACTATTCTAAAAAAATAATTGACGGTTTAGCTCAGAAGTTTGAATCCATAATTAAAAGAAATTCTAATCCGGAAATTCAATATATCAATGGAAAAATTATTCAATATCACGGGTCGAATAATCCAGTTATCCGCGGGAAATATGATCCAAAAACAGGTGAAGAAGTATGGTACCAATAAAACATATTTTAAATGAATCAGGCGTTTCGGAACGGTTTAAATTAGTTGTTCCAGATGGAAACTATGAAGGCGAATATAGCATCAAAAAACCTGATGGGTGGAATGATATAGACTCTATTGTAAATATTAATGAAGAATTCTTCAATATCGAAGATTTTATCATCGGAAGTTCGACAAAAATAAAATTCACTCAATTCTCAGATCCCGAATCTTTTAATTTGATACGCAATGTTTATAATGAAAAAGGAGGTGATGGAAGAATAATTTTTAAATGGATTGCAGTAAAGGACGGCATTGAATACGATTTGCTTTCAGAAAACTTTGAAATTAATTTCAATAAAAAAATGGAATCATTTGAAAAAACAATGATGGCCACGGAAATTGAGTTGATTAAAAGTGAGTCGCAAAATAAAATTTACACTCGGGAAGATATAACAGTAGATTTATTCGATACGAAAGATCTGGATGAGAATGACATTAATCCAGTTGCAACTTTTCCTATAGGATATAAAAAAGGAGATAAAGTTCTATCTAACTTTTACACGTTTGATATTTCTCAATTTTATTTTGGAGTAAATGGAGGTGTAAAAAGTTTCTTTTATTCCTTTGTAAGAGCTGATGATTCCGGATTTGGAATAAATACAAATAAATATTCCAGTTGGCGAAACAGCGATACACGGCTTGGTGCAAGAAATTACCAGGGACCGTTTGTTGAAACCAATATAAACTTGCCAAATTTAAAAGCCGAAATAAGCAATATGAATATTTTGGTTGAAAAAGACATTGCGGGTGAAAACTTTGCGGACGCTTCTCTTTTTGCTATAATTCGCGTCGGAGACACAGAGGTGAGGAGAGTTTTTTTAAAGCAAACAGTTTCTGTACCAATTCCAGCAGGAGGTACATATGGTGAAATAAAAATTGATAATGCCATATATGAACTAGGCAATTTAAATCCGGGTGAAAATTTAACTTTTGAGATTATTAGTAATGTTTCGGAAAATTTAAAAGGATTTCCACTGGGAGATAATACTTCAATTGAATTAACGACAAATATTGAAAGCCCCTTAGTGAGAACAAAGGGAATTCGACTTCTTGAAGCTTTGAATCAAATTGCTAAAAACTACACATCAGGCGAAATTACAGCTGATAGTTTTATTTTGGGATCAGGGGGATCATTTTACAATACTAGCATTTCAACAGGCATGTATTTACGTGGATTGCCTGAAATTTATTTATCCCAAAAAATGAAAACATCACTAAAAAGTATTCTACATGAAGGAGCCGCTAAGCTTTTGGCATTAGGATATGATGTTATGGATAATAAACTAATCGTGGAAGATATTGGATATTTTTTCAAAGACTTAAAATGTTATGATTTATCAGAAAAACAATATGTAAGGGAAGGGTTTAAGCTTGAACACGACAACGACATATCTTACAATAATTTACTTTTTGGCTCTAAAAAGTACTCAACAGAGGTAAAGTTTGACATTAAAAATTTTAACACTTCAGCAGAACTCAGTACACCAATTAAAACCAACAAAAATAAGTTTGATAAACAGACTGAATTAATTATTGATTCTTTTAAAATTCAGGAATTAATTGAAGATAAAAGTTCTGCAACAAACGATAATGATGATGACAAAGTTTTGATCGATATGGTTCAAGTCAATGATGTATGGGATCAGGGTGTATTTCAAAACTGTTCCCATACAGAGGATGGAGGTAATTTACTTCTTAACTGTGTTAGTCCTCCGTTTGATACAACACTAATAGAAGTGGGAAATTTGATAGAAATAGTAGACGGTTATAACAAAGGCACATGGACTGTACTAGAAATTTCAGGAGCTAAAATGAAACTTGACAAGACTTCGGGAATCCAATCGGGGATTGTAGATACCCCTATCAAGTATAAAATCACTGCATTAGTTAAAAACAGGACAAATGAAGGTTTCAACATATACTCTTTAAATGATCAACCTACAATTTTCAGCCCTGAAACAGCGACGAATATTCGGCACAACCCGAAATATCAATTAGCCAGATGGTGGCCATTATTTGGAAGTGGATTAAGGAAAAAATTAAATTCTGAGTTATTAAAAGTAACTAATTACAAAAACAATTCTGAGGCTAAAATGGAAATTGTTACTTCCGATATGTCAAACGAACTTCAGGGACCTGTTGTAGTGGGAGAAGATGAAACACTATCCAGAATGAGGGACTATAAGGCAACGTTCTTTACGGGTGAAAAAATTGAGATCAGTTATGATAAAATCACTTTCGAGGAATTCTTTGACATTTATAATAATTGGAAGTTTGGAGAAAACAACAATCGAGCCATGAGCAGGGGATTTATTTCTTGTAATACACCTTATGGTATTTACGATATTTATCCTTTCGGGCCTGGAGCATTTTCCCATAGCAAGGCGAAAAACACCTTAAACATAAAAGGCAAAGTAAAAGGACGATCGGTTGAAAACCCGATCCTATTAAGCGTTATTCAGGTTGATCGAAATACGGTTACATTAAATTGGGATTATGTTATTGATTACGTAAATCCGGTTATTAAGATACAATATTCATTGGACGGTTCTAATTGGGAAACTATCCACACGGTTTCCAATGTTAAGACTGCTACTTTTTCTAATAATATTTTCAATGGTATAATGACCGGGGAAACCGTTTATTTTAGAGTGTGCGTAACAACGGCAGATTTTTATAACAAAGTTTCAAATTCATTATGGGCGATCTGGCAGTTCAATGATTGGGCGATAAAAGAGATTTCAAGAACTGAAAATGTGAATTGCGGGTACAGTTATTTGACTTTCGAGATAAAAGGAACGGGTAATTTTGAAATATTTTGGAGTTTCTTTACTTCCGTATCAGGTGGAGAATCTTATGTAACTGACCTTTCCGATAATTCAACGGTAGTTTCTTTTGCTCCGCCTTATCCTGGAGATCAGACAACCACGCTTTCAATGACTAATGAGACAAAGCAGTTTTCAGTAATGGTTAAAAACTCAAACAAGACAGCGGGTGGAATTACACTGAGTTGTACGTTTGGAAATGTTATATATCCCGTTGATGCCACTTTGAATTTTGAAATTACTGATTTAGCGACTGGGGATATTAATTATTGGGTTTTGAGCGCGGAAACCGAAAAAAGATACCGAGGAAATAGTATTCCATAGTTCACCCTCTTACACCATAAATATATGGATATAAATTTGTGAGTAACAATAATTTAGCCTTGTTTGGCGACAAGACCAATCTTGCAAGGCTGATTTTGTTATGAAAGAAGAATTATGCAGAAGTTTTGGTACCATAGTCCCGTACGTTTTTATAAAACAAAGGTGGAATTGTCAGATATGACAAATCCCCAAAATACACAGTTCTTTGGGAACAAAAATCCTTATCCGTTAGAAATCAACGAATATCATCGTTTCTTAATTCCTGATTACCAAAACGAAATTGAGACGGAAGAATTGGAATTATGGTTGGTTGGTGATAATGAGTATCGAATACCATGTGAGTTTGGTATAAATGGTGGGAAACTTTACCGAGTTACATTTATTTTCGATCAATGGAAACAGGGAAACTTTGAGATCCGGAATTCAGAAGGTGAAACCCTTTTCTATTCAAACTGTGTTGAATTTAGAGATAGCACCGAACCAGATGGGAGGAAATTCATTCGTGTTGCTACAAGGCACTATTATAATAAAAGCCTTTTTGCCTTTCAGAACAGCCAATTTGATTGGGTGGTAACTAATCTTCCAGCTCATTGCTTAGGACAATTTACAATAGATTCAGAGTTTGAAACGCAGCGAACAGGAAATAATAACGGTCTTGAAATAGCCGATTCTTTCGCTGATGAAGTCGTTTCTTACCAATTCATAGGAAATGGAGATTCAAACATTTTCTCTTTCCTAATAACACATGTCCTTAACGACACTTTTTACATTGACGGAACTAAACGAACAATCAAAGAAAAACCGGATGTTGACGAATTCGCAGCACTGGGAACATTCAAGTTTGTAAACGTCAAAGATGAAAACGGACTCAATATAACTTTAGATGAAGATACGATATTCTCTGATGCCTTTAAATCAGTTTTAGGCAACGGGGAAAAGACAGCTATTTACGTGTATAATGAAAACTATATAATACCAACAGACAATGCCGGATAAAATAATATTTGCGCCATTTGTAAAGGCGGTTCCCACAACTGAAATTCCAATCACACAAAACCCTCTAATGGGACATATTGTTAATTACAACAACGAGGGGAAAATAACATTTACACCTATCGACTCCTTCAGAACACAAATTATGACAGGAATTGCAGGTGAAGCGACACCATCTAGTTCGCCAACCCCTTGGAATTCTGGAGACCCTGATTTGTTCGAGAAGTGGGATATTAAAACAGCAGGAACTTATACGAACTTTTTAATATCTCCAGGAAACCCCGTTGTAGTAACTACTGATGATCTAAAAGAAAACTTTGTTCAGATATGGGTTACAAATGGAGTTTCTCAAAAAGTTTTATCAGAAAAGCCAGAAAATGTAACAAGTATCCCTCCTTTTGAAGATTTGCCATTCCCCGTAACCGAAGGAACGCAAGCGACTTATGGGGATTCAATATGGGAAGTAAAATCGGGTCAAACGGTAACTATCTCCGATGTCCCATCTACGGACGTAAACAGTAAATGGATTTCTTTAGGATTAACCCTAAATAGTACTTTCAAGAACTATTTAAACCCTACTTTAGAAGTCGGCGCTCTGGCTCTTAATAATGGAGCTGTAACAGGTTCAACCACAAGAGGTAGAACGGTTTCATTTTTAGATATTTCTTATGCCTCTCAATTGGAATTGATAGGAAACATGTTGTTTCAAAATATTTTCTATTATGATTTAAACAATGCTTTTATTTCTACTCAAGTAATTAATGGTAAAACTTTCACTCCAACAATTCCGGGAAATGCAGTAAAGTTTAAATTTTCTTTATATCACACAACCAATACTCAGACTGTTACTCAATCTGAATTAAATGCGTTAATTATAAATTGCTATTCAGCACAAGATACAACAATGAAAACAGTAGTTGAAAATTCAACTAACTCCGTCAAGGTATCTACGGATTATGGAGCTTTCATAATTAACTTAGGCGATGGTGTTTATAAAGAATTAGGAGGAATTGACGTAACTAACGGTAGTGACGCAAGTAATAATATTAGAATCCGAACAGAGAAAATTAATGTTTTAGATGGAATTTATTCTTTAACTCAAGATTCCGGTTATGTTATTTCGAGAGTAGTTTATTACAAAGATGGTGTTTATACAGGATCATACGGGACATTGCCTGATTTCACAATTAATACATCGACAGTTAACCAAATTCGCCTTGTTTGGTCGAAAACCAATGCTTCAACAGTTATTACACAGGCTGAAGTAGACGCTTTTAAATTTACGCTTCAAAATAAAACTGTAAGTAAGTTTGAGCAACAGCAAAATATCATAAAAAAGAATGCTTCTAAAGTTACTTCATGGTTTACAAACAAAAAAATGTCAAGTATTGGTGATTCTATTACTTATGGTTTCATTCCCCGCAACTATACAGGTTATCCCGGGCAATTAGATAGTTACGCAAAACAAGCTGCGACTTTGTTAGGTATGAAATGGGAGAATATGGGTATCTCTGGAAGTACAGTAGGGGAAGTAACTGCTGGTGATACGGTTACACGGGATCCAATGGTAGATAGATTTTCTTCAATGGCGTCTGATGCGAAGGTTATTACTTTTATGGGTGGTACTAATGACCTTAGGAATATCTCTAATTTAGGAACAATGACCAGTAGAGATAAGACTACATTTTACGGAGCATTACATCTTTTAATTCAGGGACTATTAAATAAATATGTTTACTCACAAAATTTAACGCTTTCAAAGGATATTTTAATTGTTGGTGTTACCCCAATTAAAATTTACCCAAATTCAACCCATAACACCCTTAAAATGACAGATTATGTTGCGGCTATGAAAGAGGTTTGTGCATATTATGCGGTTCCATGTTTTGACGCTTACAATTTAAGTGGCTTAACTCCAGAAGAATTTAGAACACTGCAAGGGACGGAAACGGGCTATACCGACATGTATAATCCATTAATTACAGATGGTGTACACCCAACAAAAGAAGGAAACGCAATTTTCGCACAAAGGTTCGCTGGATTCTTGAAAACTCTGGTTGGATAAACCAATTAAATTAATAACAAGATGATTAAACAATTTATAATTAAAAATCTTATTTCCATTCACTCTGGTGGATTGGGAGGTAAGATTTGGAGTTCTATCCAGCTTGCGGCAATTCCGGCGGTGGGTGTGACTATTACGGAAAAGCTTATTGGTTGGTATATTGACAGCCAGATATTCATAATCATTTTGGTGGGGATGTTGTTTGTAGATTTAATTCTTGGAGTCTGGAAACATTGGAAATTACACACATTTTCTTTTAAGCGAATGATAAAAGGATTCATGGAAAAAGTGGGCCTTTTAATACTTTTCTACTTCATCAGTGAAGCCTTAATTCAAATAATAGCAGATGCAGATCTTGATAGCGTATATGTCAAAGTACCTCTCAAATTAATTATGTTCTTTTATTTAGCCGGAAACGCTTTGGTAAATATGGGAATTATATCGAACGGAAAAATACCACCTTTAGCACTGCTTTCCAGAATTGAAAAATTCAATAAAACTTTAAATATAGAAGATCTTAACCTAAAAAATAATAAAGATGAAAAAGATATTGATTCTAATAATCCTGAGTAGTCTAATTTTAGGCTGTCGGACGAAGCAAAAGGCTGTCTCGTTTACAAAGCAGGGAAAAACCGAAATTGAACGTGTTAAATTTGATTCTGTTAAAGAGGAAAATGTAAAGCATGAAACCAAAAAAATAATTGATAATTCGGTTCAACAAAAAAAAGATTATTTTTCGGGTGATATAATTATCAAAGGTAAAAGCGATTCATTAAACCCATTACAATTTCATAACATCGTCAACGGTGACACGCTTCAAAGTATTTCGATTAAAGGCAATGCTGATTATATTATAAATAACCATTTCCAAAAATCAGAGCAGAATAAAACAGAATCCGGAAAAGAAGAAAGTTTGAATGTTATTCAACAGACAGCGCGGGATCTGGTATCGAAGGAAACCATAAAAGAAGTCGCGGAGGTAGTTACAACGAAAACAAATGAGATTACATCAAGGGGTTTTCAAGCGGGAGCTTGGATTGTCTGGGCTTTGCTTGGTGTTGTTGCGATTGTCGCAATAGGAATTTACTTTTATTTTAAACGAAAATGACAGAAACAATGCTAAAGGTCTTATTGGCTTTTACATACTACTTGCTCGGCGTTGGTTCCGGGATATGTTTAAAAATTTTAATTGATAATTATCTTGAAAAATGAAAAATGATATTATAGCTATTTAATCACATCGAATTTGATGTTTTTAAGAAAAAAATAAGATGAAAGTTATTTCGCTAAAAAAAATTAAAAATTAAATATCTTATAAAATGAACAGAAAGATTTTCTTTGACGAATATAGAAAGAATTTAGATCCAGATCATAAGCTTGATCAAAAAGAAGTAGAGGCAATTGATTTATTTCTTAATTTCTATGAAAGGGATAAGTTAACCTTTACTTTGCCACAATGGGCTTATGTATTTGCAACAGTTTTGCATGAAACCGGAGCAACATTTTTACCGCTGAGAGAAGCGCCAAGATTATCTGAAGAATGGAGAAAAAGAAACTTCCGGTATTTCCCGTATTACGGCCGTGGATATGTTCAGATCACCTGGGAAAGAAATTATTCGCTTTATTCTAAAAAAATAGGTGTTGATCTTGTAGGAAATCCGGATTTAGCTATGAAACCTGAATATGCATGGTTTATCCTTATCGATGGCTTTAAAAATGGTGTATTCACCGGAAAAAAGATTTCGGATTACATCAACGAAAAAAAGAAAGATTATCGAAACGCCCGCCGATGTATTAACGGAACCGATAGAATGGATCTGATCGCTAAATATGCTGTGCAATTTGAAAAAATACTTTTGCTTTCTAAATAACACGTCAAGTTTTGTCGCTGTTAGGTATTATATTTGTGGATAATAAGTTGGTATAAGATTTGGATTTTAATTTTTACCACCATATTTTTGCAAACTTTTATTGAATTATTATTCAATAATTACATATATTTGTTTTATGAATACTGCCTTTAAAACTAAAAATCAATATGATAGCATAGTAGGAGCTAAGCTCTTACTGGCTTTAGCCCATCAAAAGGGTATTGTACTGAACACTACTAAAGTGCAGAAGATGCTTTATATTATATATTCATATTTTTTAGCAAAACATGGCTATGAAATATTTACTGAAACTCCTAAAGCTTGGCCTTACGGTCCAGTATTTCCAAGAACAAGAAAAAATGTAGATTATAGCAAGGTTTATAAAACATCAGACACTGAACTAGAAAATATCATAAAAGAAAAGGATATTGTTGAAAAGTTTAATAGTGTGATTGATAAGTATGCACGATTTTCTGCATCTCATTTGTCAAATTGGTCACACATGGAAGCTGGCCCGTGGGATAAAACCACAAAACAACCCCAATTTAAATGGGGTGACTATATTCCTAGCGAATATATTAAAGATTATTTTTCTAATTTAGAAGTATAATGAGATTAGAGGACATTGTTCAAAGTGCAGGACAAGATACATCAAGTCTGGTAAACAATGATTTAGATATTGATTCAGATGATCTTAAGGTTCAGATAAAGCTCAAGCAGCTTGAACAACAACGATATGCTTCTGACACTATTGATAGAAAATGGCTTGCGATATGGACCGCGGCAATAGTTTCATTGTGGCTACTATTGGTAATTGCTATTCTTATATTAAATAAAATATTAAACATTGGCTTATCTGATACTGTTCTGGTTACACTTCTGGGAACCACAACGATAAATGTATTAGGTTTATCATTTATCGTTTTAAGGGGACATTTTCAATCCTCGCATACAAGTAGCAATCCAACAGAAAACCAATCATAATAAACAATCCCCACTTTTAGGTGGGGAATTTTATTAATCTATATTTTTAAAGTTGTTTACATAGTATTCTTCAGCTTTACGGTCTTTTTCTTCTTGTGGTAAATCGACATCTTTTAAAGCATCTATATAAATATTCTTAATAAACTCTTTTTCAGACGTTACAAATTCGTATTTAAAATCTTGTAACATATTAATAAAAGACTCAGATTGATCAGCGTATTTTTTTGCCAGTCTTATCATAAATTTAGTAGGTGTTTCCATGGAAGTTTTTTTCGCTAATATATAAATTTTGTGGAAAACTTTTTAATACGTCAAGTTCTGTCGTAGAAGTGGTTTTACTTTGGCGTGTGTGAATCTTTTCTAATCCAGTCTTCATCAATAAAAGGATGATTCTTTTGTAAGCTCTAATGTTGGCTTTAATATTTTTCTTGCAATGATTTTAGTCTCTTGTTTTTCTCCTTCCGGCGTTCCTGTTAAAAGAATTGAAAAAGTAACATCTTCATGTTTCTTTAAAAACCCACATCGGAAAGCTAAATTTTTGTAAGTATAAACATCCAAAATCTGGAACCGATCAACAGAGACAATCCGAATAATTCTCTCCTTGAATTTCCCTACTTGTGTTTCATCGAATACTTTTAAAACTGTTCCCGAAAGTTCCATAATTAAATTTACAAAATTAAAATAAAGGTAAAATTAAGTTTATGATGCAAATCAATTATTTTAATGCGACAAAACTTGACGTAAAAAAGGCGTGGGGATTAGCTACGCCGGATTATTAATATTCATCAAGTTTTATTTTCTTCGCTTCTTCAAATCTGATGTTATTAATATAATTTGCATAAATCTCTGTCATTTTTTCCTTTGAGTGACCAAATATTGTACTTACTGTTTTTAAATCAATTCCGGCTTTTAATTTATCATTCCCTCCCTTATGTTTAAGAGAGTACAATTTCTTATTTATTTTTAAACCCTGAATAACTATTTTCCTCCATAAATCAGTAGGATATTTTCTTTTTATCTGGTAAGGATTAGGACAGTAATAATTTTCTACTAATCCAGGTGTTCTGTTTGGCGTGTTCGCTCCAAATAGGTAATAATCAGAATTAGAAAAATCAAATTTTAAAAGATGTTCCTTAATAGTTCCAATCAACGGAACAAATCTTGTTTTATTGGTTTTAGAGTTTTCTGAACTAATAATAATAACGCCCTGATCAAAAAGAACATCCTTGCATTTTACCTTAAGTAATTCACCGGGTCTTATTCCCATATAATAGACGATTGAACAAAATATATAGTAATTTATATGAAGGCCTTTCAACTTAGAAAATACTATTTGCTGTTCTTTATCACTCATAATTTCATATCCGCCAATATTAACTTCCTTTACTGCCTTAATTTCTTTAGTAGGCGAGGTTCTTATTATTTCCCACTCCACCAGCTCCGAGAATATTGAATTTAAATTACGTAATATTTTATTGTAGTTCCTGCCAGACCATGACCTGTCATTCTTGGCTAAATCCAGAATTGTTTTAATGTGTTGACGGTCATATTCAAGAACGCTTAACTTTTCATATCCTGCTTTCTTATTGTATTCTTTTATTATATTAACGGCAATTGTATATTCCTTGTATGAACCATCACTAAGAGAATTTCTTTTCTTTTCAAGTCCAAAATCAAGCGCCTCAGAAAAAGAATATCTTTCCGTTTTCTTTGCTTTCGGATCCCAGCCTTTTAGTATATCTCTCTCAATGGACGCCTTAAGTACCTCAGCTTTGAACATTCTATCTTCAAATGTTTTTTCAGAATTAAGGCCTTTATATATTTTTTTTATAATTTTACCATTTAAGTAGAGATAGACATACCATTTTTCATTTAAATTTTGTGATGAAAATATTCTAACTTCTATTTTTTTCATGATTTAAATATTTTAATAAATTTACTACTTTTTACTATAAGTTTTATATTTAATTCGTAAACACCTTTAAATTAATTACTTAAAGAGTTACGTAAAAAATAACTAAATTTGCGAGGTAAAAGGAAAAGTATTTTAAGATTAAAGCATTGAAAAGATCAATTAATTTGATAATTGAGCTCACAATCTTTTAGTTTTTAAATCATTAAATCTTTTATTTATTATTTATGAACACAGAAAATATAAAAATTCAAATAAAAACTTTCTTTGGATTAGAACAAATTTTAGCAGAGGAAATCAAAAAATTAGGGGGAAGAGAGGTTGAGGTTAAAAATCGCGCAGTCAATTGTGAGGGCGATTTAGGTTTTTTGTATAAAATTAACTATTCTTCCAGAACGGCTTTAAAAATTTTAGTTCCGATTCATGAGTTTAAGGCTTTCAATCAACATCAGTTTTATGACAGGCTTTTCAAATTCAACTGGGAAGAATTTATGGATGTTGACCAGTCTTTTGCGATTGATTCTACCGTGAATTCTGAAACTTTCAAGCATTCGCAATTCGTGACTTTGAAGATGAAAGATGCTATTGTGGATTATTTTCAGGAGAAATTCAAGAGACGTCCAAACGTAGAACCTAAAAGCCCGGATATCAAGTTTCATCTTCATATCGACAGGGAATTGGTCACCATTTCTTTGGATTCTTCAGGTGATCCTTTATTTAAAAGAGGATACAGAAAAGAGCAGGGTGAAGCGCCGATCAACGAAGTTCTGGCAAGCGGAATGCTTCAATTGGCAGGCTGGGACGGAAAAGGGAATTTCCTTGATCCGATGTGTGGTTCCGGAACTCTTTTAATTGAAGCAGCGATGATCGCTCTGGATCTTCCGGCACAGATTTTCAGAAAAAGATTTGCTTTTCAGAACTGGAAAAATTACGATGCTGATTTATTTTCAAAAATTAAAGAAGTCAGAATCGGAAGAATAAAGGAATTTACCGGAAAAATAGTTGGTTACGATATCGATGCGAGAATGCTGAACGCCGCAAGAACGAATATTGAAGCAGCTGAAATGGAAGATGTTATCGAGGTGAAAAAACAGGATTTCTTTGAATCTAAGAAAGAGCTTTTCCCATTGTTAATGGTCCTCAATCCACCTTATGATGAGAGAATTTCGATCAACGATGATGATTTTTACAAGAAAATAGGGGATACTTTCAAAACAAGCTACCCGAATACTCTGGCTTGGTTAATCTCTTCTGATTTGGAAGCGGTGAAGAAAATCGGATTGCGCCCGTCAAGAAAAATTAAGCTTTTCAATGGTAAGCTGGAGACGAGATTTTTGCAGTATGAGATGTATGAGGGAACGAAGAAAGTGCATAAACTTGAAGGAAAACAAGACTAAACTAAGCTTGTTGGAAATAAAATAATCCTTCAACGATTCAATTTGACATTATTTTGTCACGCTGGAAACGTTGAAGGATTTTTACATATAAATTTCAGCTATTTTTTTACAAAGATACTGTGTGGAATAACGATGTCATCTCCCTCTCTTCCATATTTGGGAACAATAAATCCTTTGGGCTCATACCGATTGGTTCCGGAGCTATAGTACCAATTTGCGCAGCCGCTTATCTGCAATTTAATGTGATAAATATGATTATAGGTATCTTCCTGAAAAGCTCCTAAATCCAGAAAACGGAGAGATTCATGCAGATCATTCAATTCCTGTCCATAGGCATCATGTAATCTCATTGCTTCTAAACAGGCTTCCTGATAAGAAAGATTATATTGATTTCTTAAAATAAAGATGATATTAAGGCTTTCACCTTCTATTTCAATTTCTTTTTTCAGAGAAGCAAAGTCATTCTGAATTACAATAATCAGTGACAATAGTTCTCTACATCGCTGTACAATAGGATGATTGTAAATATGTACAGGCAAAGCAAAATTAGTACATGGATCTATAAGATCACCATAAGGCCACATCCCAATTGAATATTTTCGGAAACTAAGATAATGAGCAAGTGTTGGGTAGATTGTAGTTTCAGCCTGTTTAAAAGGTATTTCCTCCATCATACCATATAGTATGAATTCATAAAAGTTGATGGAAACACGCTCTATCCAAAAACGGGGCATTCCATTTTCTACCCATTCTTTTCTTGCCTGCGCCATCTGTCGCAGAATGCCAATCTCATCGGGACGCGGATCTTCACCCATCATTACCTCATATACCCTATCTGCTATGGCTTTCAACTCTTTTGCGGGTGTCATACCAAAATAATCATCAAAAAGGGTAATATAAATCATCAGTCTGGCGCAAGGGCGCATGCGCTCTATACTGTCACATGTTGGATTCATATAGGTGGCGACCCGCGATAGGAATTGAGATTTACATCTTTTTATTCCTTCTTGAGAAATAAACGTATAATCATTATCATACCAATCCTTTTCTTCATCATCAAAAGCATTAGCAATAGGACTGTCGATAGTTGGCCAGGGGTAATAACACTTTGGCACTATTAATTCTTCTTTCATGGTTTTGTTTTTTCTTACTTATTTATTTAAGATGTTTATTAACTTCAGTAACCTTATTGTTGTTTTTCAAATTCTTAAGCCAATATTCATGTTCAATATGTTTTATCTCTAAATCAAGAGACTGTTCATTTGCCGTACCATATTTTGGGATGGCAAAACCTTCTTGAGTATACCGTTTAGTTCCCGATTCATAATAAAAGGCATTGAGGCCATGGATCATTATCTTTACATGATATATATAGTCTTCTACCATTTTCTGATAAAATCCAAAATCTGGTAAGCAGCTCGTGATAGAATCTATTTCCCTAACCATCTCATCATGTATTCTGAGCGATTCTACGATGGCTTCTTGCAATGAAGTTTTATACTCATGCATTACAACCAGAATAATATTCAGTGTTTCATTATCAGTTGCCAATTCTTTTCTTATTGATGCAAAATCATTCTGAATAGCAATGATCATTGATTGAAGTTCTCTTAGCCGGTTCATGACAGGATGCTCGTGAATGTGCACGGGTAGGGCTTGACCCATTGCTGCCTCTGTTAAGTTTACAAAAACCTTCTGACCGATAGAGTACATTCGGATCAGTAAATAACGGCCCACCGAGGGGTAGGTATTGCTTAATTTAAATGGCGTTTCTTCCATCACACCGTAGGTAAAATATTCTCGGAACTCCCTTGCCATACGTTCTATCCAGAATAACGGCATCCCATTTGCGATCCACTCTTTGCGGGCAGCTGCCATCTGATGGAAAATGCCAATTTCATTAGGCTGGGGATCCTGCTCCATCATAACCTCATAAGTACGATCCGTGAAGGCTTTCAGCTCATCCAACGGCATAATGCCTACGTAATCATCCATTATGGTATGATAGTAACCACACCGCAATATGGGACGCATCATTTTAGGATTATTTGTAACGGGCCACATGTTAAAAACAAAATCATATAACCGCTGCTTTCTATATCTGTTTATTGTTTCTTCATCCAAAAAATTATAATCTTCACTAAGCCATTTTTCCTCTTCGGGGAACTCTACGAAAGGGCTTAAAACTCTCGGCCATGGATAACTGGGAATAGGGACATATACTGTTTTCATAGTTGTTTTTTATTATTAAATTTTTATTCTTTTACAATTTTTCTGCCTTCCAGATCAGTGAGCGGATCAATTAATTCATGCATTTCTATTTTCTACCGATTTTATCAATACAAAGTTACGAGTCGCCTCTTGGCCTCACATATTCCTTCTCAGCATATTGATCATTGCTGTGGTAACGCAGTGTATCTTTGAGATACCAGCTATTTAAGCCCTGTATCATCATTCCCTGATAAAGCACATATTTGTCAACTGATTCATGCCAATCTCCGAAATCCGGCAGGCTGGCATGCAAAGCAACAAATTCCGCCACATCTGCATCATGAATGCGAACTACTTCCTGAATTGCCTCATCCAGTGAAATATTTTGCTCATGCTGTATTATAAGCACAAGATTAATTACCTCGCCTTTTCTCATGATTTCTTTTTTTACGGAATACACATCATTTTGCCAGGACATTATTCTGGCTGTTAATGCCTGAATACGCTGTATAACCGGGTGGGCTGAAATGTGTTTTGGCAAAACAAAACCTAGTCCCAGCTCAGCCCAGGGCTCATAAGCATACATAGCTATTGAATATTCACGAAATATCATGAAATAGGCACGTGGAGGAAAAACTCCTGTTGTTTTATAAGGCGCTTCTGCCCGCATTCCATACACCATATATCGATCCATAAAATAGGTAAATACTTCGAGCCATTCAGGTGAAGTAACGGCCAGATATTCATCCCTTATTATGGCCATTATTTTGTCATGTGGGTGTGCATTAATATCAGGCATATTACCCTTGAGGATACCAATAATGCGTTTATGTGCCTGATCCAGCTCATCAACGGTACAAAGGCCACAGTAATCATCAAAGGTGGTGATCCAGATCATGAAGCGGTTACATGCTCTCGCGTGCTCATAAGTCGGCGCTATGGCAAGCATCCTTGCAGTAGCTCCATGCAGCCCCATCTGTTTATAGGTTTCCCGGGTTTCAGGGGATAAGAAGGTAAAATCAGTGTCCAGCCATCCTTCCAGATCCTCCTTCAGTTGGTCAAAATGAGGATTTACCAAATCCGGCCAGGGATATTTGAAAATGAGTGGATAGGGTTGTTCAAAATATTTAATTTCAGATTCCATATTTCAGTTGTTTTGTTATTATAAATGAAACTTAGAGAGTTTGACATTTGTATTTTTTCTCTTGCTTACACAGACAAAAAAGCATAAGCATATCATACCAATCTTGGGCATCCTTCTTCATAATATCAGTATATAAAATATCTTATCCGGCCAAGGATAAGATATCGTTGTTTATAATTTTTGTGATGGATCAATTATAATCTAAAGTGATGTATCTTGAGTTTCCCTATCTGGCCATGCAAAGCATTTGGGATCATAACGATTTGTATCTACCAGGTAAAAAGTATTCAGACCTTGTATCAGGCTGCCCCAGCCTAGGAACAATTGTTTTATCTCTTCCTGATACTTCCCAAAATCAGGAAGGTCTTCCTGTAAAGCAATAAGTTCTGCAAGATCATCGTCATGAATTTTCATGGCTTCAGACAAAGCATCTTCTAATGACAAGTTATAGTTTCTTTGTAAGACGATAACGATATTCATAACTTCCGTATCCTTGCTTAGTTCTTTTTTCAATCCCTGGATATCATTCTGCCAGGCAATAATTCTAGACCATAGGGATCGAACACGCTGTATCACAGGGTGGCGTTCTATCTCTTCTGTTAAAAAAATACCAAACTCCGCATCAACCAGATAGAAATAAGGAAATATTACAATTGAATATTCCCGGATTACTTTAAACAATGCAAGTGAAGGTACTGTTTGAGTGGCCTTATAACTAGCCTCTTCCTGAGCGCCGTATCTTGTAACGGTGTAAAATTCTTGTGCCAAGCGCTCCATCCATTCATCAGGCATAAAAGCACCAAATTCATCTCTGATTTTAGCGGCCTGAATGAAATATCCGGGATCTTCCGGAGTAAGGCTGTCTCCTCTGAATATTGCTTCGAGTCGCTTACCATATTTAGTAATCTCTTCTTCGGTTGCATATTCAAGCTGATCGTCAAATATGGTATGGAAAACAACAAGCCGATGCATAGGTGTTACGCGCTCATAACTTGCATAAGGATACATTCTTGCCGAACACTTGTGCAGGTCCATGCTCTTGTATCGTTCACGTATATTTTCAGATAAATATACATAATCGGTATCAATCCAGTTTCTGTAATCGATACCCATTTGTTCCACATTAGTATTGATTTTATCTGGCCAAGGGTAATAACCTTGAGGCAGGTAATTCGACGGGTTGTAATCTTCTGGTTTCATTTTTTTTAAATTAAAGTGATAAATTGATGTTTGATAGGTTGTTATTATGATAGAATAGTTTTAATTTAAAATATTCTTGCACAATGTATTCTTGAACCTGATTCAGCTTTGCTTTGAGTTGTGCTGCTCCAGGAATCCAGCTGCGGTATAACGGTCTGGTTTTGTAGATATTTAACAACAGCTTCTGCAATAGTCCAAAATCGGGAAGCGGGCCGGGAGTTCTATATAAATACTGTCATTTCTTTTTATCCTTATTATTGAACTTCTATATTTTCGTATCATTATTAATCTCCGGCCATGCAAAACCTTCACCACCAGCAAGGTAGCGCTCTGTGTCTTTTATATAATGAGTATTAAGTCCTTGTAATATTGAGCCAAGACTTGTAACATAGTCATACACCTGTTGCTGGTAACTGCCAAAATCCGGTAAATTTTCATGAAGTGCTACAAATTCACTAACGTCTTGATCATGAATATGTTTCGCCTCAGTGACAGCTTCTTCTAAAGATATATTTTGACCTTTTTGTAAAACAAGAATTAAGTTCATTAACTCTGTATCAAGCCCCAGCTCTTTTCGTAAGGAGTAAAAATCGTTCTGCCATGCCTCGATTCTTGATGTAAGTGCTCGCAGACGTTGTATTACAGGATGCTCTTCGATATATTTTGGCAAAACAAAATTTACTTCAATATCCGCCCAGTATAAATATGGATACATATTTACGGAGTACTCTCGCAATATTAGAAAATATTCTAACGAAGGAATGCGCTTAGCCAACTTAAATGGGGTTTCTTCCTGTACACCATATTTATAACAACGAGATAGATTTTCGATAAATCGTTCTAGCCATTCGGATGGCATAAAGGATTTGTATTCATCTCTTATAAGGGCTAAATGCTGGAAAATACCATTCTCATCAGGAAAAGGAGTAGAGCCGTTCAGTATTTCTATTGCCCGATCGCAGTCTCTTTTTTTCTCTTCAATTGTTGCAAATTCCATCTGATCGTCCATCACAACAAAATTGAGGACAAATCGATTACAGGGTATTGTTTGTTCATAGCTTGCTTTGGGAATCATTCGGGCAGTACATAAATGAAACCCCATTTTTTTATATTTTCTCCTTGCCTTTTCCGATAGATAGGTATAATCATGATCAATCCAATTGTTCATATCAATCTCCATCTGGGCAATATTTGGATTTATCAAATCAGGCCAAGGATAACAACCTTGTGGTAGATAATCTTGTGGATTAAAATCTTCTGGTTTCATATCATCTTATGTTTTAAAATTTGGGAATTTAATGTTATTTTATATTTGGTTTAATTTCTTCTTCAACTCAGCCGCACCAGGAAATTCCATAGCATTGTAACGGTCCAGCTTTGTTGAAATATTCTTCCAGCCACTCAGAACCATGCTCATATAGTGTACCCAGTTAACAACAGCGTCCTGCCATATCCCAAAATCGGGTAGAGAAGCCTGGAGTTCCACAAACTCTTTCAGGTCTTCATTGTGCAGACGCAGATCTTCAAGACAAGCTTCTTTCAGAGACATCTGCTTTTCATGTTGGATCACCTTTACGATATTGTAATAAATACTGTCCGTAGCCTCGTCTTTGATTACAGATTGTACCTCATTGAAAAAAGTAACCAGATGGCAGGCCAACGTCTGTAAACGGCGAATCACCGGATGCTCATGTATCTCGGGAGGCAAGATAATTCCGGTTTCCACTTCTGTGAGTTGTAGGAAGGGGTAGAGGCATATAGAGTTTTCGCGCAAAGCAATGCACTCTTCTACACTGGGATATGTTTTGTTTTTCTTGTATTTCAACTCGGTTTCCAGCCCTGTAAAATACCTGCTGATCATTTTTGAAAAACGGAAAATTGATTCCTGTGGGATAAACTGTAATAATTCCTCTCTCAATGTAGCCAGCATGGCTCCTAAAGGTATTCCCGAATCTGCGGCAGTGATTTCGCCATTGAGTATTGCAACAGATTGAGTATGGACATGCCCAATATCTTCGACCTCACTTTCCTCATAAAGATCGTCATTATACAAAGTCCATAACATTAATCTACAGATTGGCTTGAACCGTTCAGGTGGTGCGGTAGGAAACCATTGGGCTGCAATATGCGCCGTTTTAGTTTTTTTGTACTTTTTGCGAAGATCTGGATTTTGCTCGTAGAGCCATAGATATTCTCCGTCAATCCATTGATTTTCAGTAATCTCCTGCAATTGTTCAGCATGGGGATTTTTTAGTGTAGGAAAAGGATACTTAAATTGTTTGTAGAGCAGCTCAAGAGTGCTGAAATTTTCAGTGTTCATAATTTCATGATTTTGGTTTAGTTTTGAATACTAATATAAAAATTTAATTAACCCAATATTAAAATAATTCACATAAAATTGATATGTTGTATAACAGATTCTGTTATGTTGCATTAACAGGGGAATTTATACCATGAAAATATTTAGCTATAATTTGAAATAGGAAAGTTTTCGAGAAATTTAAAACAATTTCTTCCTAATTTTTTCACCAAAATTTTGATCAGAAAACAGGGAGATGCAAATTTCAGATACTATTGGTCAGAAAATTTTATTTTTGTTGAAAATTGAGTGAATTAAAAACAAATCTATGTCTTGGAATATTTTTGATGCCGTATGAGTTGTCCTTGATGCTTTGGATTTTTTTGGGAAATTTGTCGTCTCCGAATTGAGAAACTGAAAAATCGGAAAATAGTAAAAAATCAAAATATATTGTAGAAAAGATTGGTTTTGAATTGTACAAGGTACTGGCGTTATATCGTCAATCATATCTACCTGCCCCATTTTCCGGCTCCTTGTCAGACGAAAATTCAGGATCGGGCCAAACATCCGATGTATAGCGAAACGCATCTCTCTCATAATATAATTGCAACCCCTGAATCTCCGCCATGAGATAAACCACATACGTTATAACCTGCTGCTGATATGCTCCAAAGTCTGACATAGCAGCAAACAACGCATGGAATTCCCTTATGTCTGTATCGCTTATGCGTATTGCTTCTGCATAGGCTTCTTCCAACGACATGTTGTATTCGTTTTGCAACACTAATACGATATTCATCATTTCCGAATCCCTGCCTATTTCCTTGGGTAGCGAATAGAAATCATTTTGCCATGCCATAATTCGGCATGTTAGCCTTTGAAATTGCTTTATAACTGGATGTTTTGCAAGAAAATCGGGCAATGGGAAATCAAGTATTACTTCCTGCATAAGCATATAAGGATACTCAGCAAGGGAATATTCGCGGATAAGAAAAAATTCAGCCAGTGGAGGGCAGCGTTGAGTGGCTTTATATGGAGCTTCTCCGCCCATACCATAGATAAAATACTCATTAAATGCTTCTATTACTCGCTCGATCCATGTATCCGGCATTAATACAGCCATTTCTTTCCTGGATAATGATACTTGCCTCAATATTTCATTATCACCTGGCTCCGGCTCATCACCTAGCCACATCCGTTCAAACCGCTGCCGGAACAACTCCAGTTCAGCTTGTGATGCCAGTTCATAATAATCATCTTGCACCAGCATCCATAACGTTACCCTATTACAGGCCGCAGCACGTTGGTAATCGCCTGGATAAGGTAACATTCTTGCTGTTATAAAGCCGCTATTCATCAACTTATATTTCTGTCGGGTTGATTCAGATAAAAAAGTGTAGGATGCAATCATTTCATCTGTGTCTATTTTTAGTTGTTCAGCATGAGGGTTTAAAAGCTTATCCGAATGAAATTCGTATCCACTTAAAAAAGGGTATTCGGGACGTGGCAGGTTTTGATACATTGCATAGGGTTCTTGTTTCTTTGTCATATTATTGAGTTTTAAAGTGTGATATTTATAGCTGGTTCAACCTTGCCTTCGTAATCTCCTGCAATTGTTCAGCATGGGGATTTTTTAGTGTAGGAAAAGGATACTTAAATTGTTTGTAGAGCAGCTCAAGAGTGCTGAAATTTTCAGTGTTCATAATTTCATGATTTTGGTTTAGTTTTGAATACTAATATAAAAATTTAATTAACCCAATATTAAAATAATTCACATAAAATTGATATGTTGTATAACAGATTCTGTTATGTTGCATTAATAGGGGAATTTATACCATGAAAATATTTAGCTATAATTTGAAATAGGAAAGTTTTCGAGAAATTTAAAACAATTTCTTCCTAATTTTTTCACCAAAATTTGCTTAGAGTTGAGCTTTAAGATGAATAACGTGATAATAATCAGTCGAATAGAGAAATAAAAATGGATGTTGTTCTTCAGTTTTTGTAAGTCTATATTTATTGAAGTTGAGAGTTTTAATAGGTGGAAATAAAATTTCAGGATTTTTATTAATCTGAAATTTTTACTTTTGTCAAAACTCAAATTATGAAATTGGATTTTTTGGAAGTTTTGGGAGTTGTAGGAGATATGCTCAATTTATTGGCCAGTAATTCATATTCATCGGATCTTTCTGATGACAATAAACCTGTAAAAAAGAAAAGGACTAAATATTTTACTATAAAAGTGAGTATGGGATTTATTTTAATCTCCTCAGTTTTATTGTTTTTTGTTTTTAAAGATCCTTTACCCGCTGAAAATTATGTCCAAACAATTGTTGTATGCTCATTGATTGGTTTGGCAATTTCACTTATATTCTTTTTTCTCATGTATATTTTGGAAAAATATTATTTTAAAAGTGTTTTTCAATGGCTGTTTTTCAGCTGTTCTGTGATTTTGTTTTTTGTTTCAGTGGTTTTGTGTGTTTATTTTGAATCGGGGATATTTATTTAAATTACAAATATTATGAAATAAAAAAATAGAACCTTTTCAGATTCTATTTTTGTTCTAGCTGTGCAATTTTTTCTTTTAATTGCTGAATTTCTTTTTTCAGAAGTTCAATGTAGTCTTGTTGGTTTTCAAGCAAAAATTCTGGGACATTGCAATACACATTATTACTTCCTACGTAACTACCTGTAATGTTTTCGAAGTTTTGACTAATGGAATTTTCTTTATCGGTTTGTTTTACTATCTCACCAGAGATAGTCTCTTCTGTATTCATTTGATTAAACACAAACCGTACTCTTTTACTAACCCTTTGATGGGAATGTGGTAAATAAATAAACATTAATTAAATTTGAGGATGTGTAAATACTTTTTAATATTATCAATACTATCTTTTACTTGTTTGTTTTCTCAACAAAAAGCTGAGAAGTCTCTTTCAGAACTTGAGGTTCAATATGAATATTCTTTTGTTAGGGATACGATAGATGTGGATCAGAGTCATAGGTTCAAAGAACTTATGCTTTTGGATTTCAATTCAAATACTTCCTTGTTTTATAGTCAGCAATATGTAGCCGCTAGAGAGATTTTTAAAAAAGCTGCTGCTGCGGCATAAACCTCTAGTAATGTTGAGATTAGGGCTGCTGATTTACCAAAATATAAAGTTGGCTATTCTATATATAGAGAAGGCTCGAAAATTTATTTTACAAGTCATATAAATCGAGATTTTTATACTTTTGAAAATACTTATTTAAGTTGGGATACCAATTACAAAGATGTAAAAACGATTCTTGGATATAAGTGTAATAAAGCTACAACAAAATTCGGTAATAGAATTTACACAGCTTGGTACACAAAAGATATTCCGGTATCGGAAGGACCTTATAGATTTAAAGGACTCACAGGTTTAATTTTAGAAATTAGTGATGCAAATAAATATCATTCCTTTATTGCAATAGGGATTGAAAAAAAAGAAGTTGAAATTGCACCTCTACAAAAAGGCATTCCTGTAACAAGGGAAATGTATATTAAAAAGAGAGAGGAATTTAAAAATAACCCATATCCACAAAGTAAAACTCTCACAAAAGAGAGAAGAGATCAGATGATTGAAGCTTTTAAAAAAGATAATAATTCAATCGAAAACTAATTTTAAACACCTGAAAAACAGGTGCTTTTTTTCATCTCACCAACGAAGGCGCAAAGCCATACTGCTTCTTAAAAGCATAAGAAAAATGTGAAAAATCTTCAAAACCGACTTCCATAAAACATCCGACGGCTTTTTATTCTTTTCCGATAAATGATAGAAGGCAAGCTCCAGACGTTTTTGCGTGAGCCAGCGCTGAGGAGTTGTCTGAAAAATTTTCCTGAAATCCCGATTAAAGGTTGATAAACTTCTTCCTGTCAAATACCCGAATTTATCCAGAGACATATTAAACATATAATTCCTTTCCATAAAATTCACCAGATCAATCTTTCCTGGCTCTTCAAAGTCTGCTAAAACGGAATCAATATTTTTATCGATTTCTCTTAAAATACTTATGGCTTCAGTGATCTTTAAGGCTGCAATATTCTCAGGAAATGATTCTTTCACCTCAAAATAAGGAATCAGCGAAGCCAAACAGCTTTCTAACAACGGATGTTTTTCAAAGCTGTAAATTTTGGTTTCTTCCTGAATGTTTTTCTCCCTGATTTCAATATTTGAATAAAAATTTTTCAAACGTTCTTTTGTTAAATGCATCACAACGGCTTTGTGTGGAAGACCGTCTTTTGGATAATTAATGATGGTCGCCAGATGATTTCGCGGAATCAGGAAAATATCTCCGGCCTTGAAAAGGTAGGATTTATCCGCCTGAATAATTTTTGTTTCTCCCGAAATAAACCAAACCAGCATGTGAAACTCAAAAACCGTTTCCGTTTTGAAAAGCTTATCATCGTAGGTTGAAAGTTTAATGTCGGGCGTGATATATTTAAAATGAAAATCCATTTTTGATTAATTTTATGTTGTAAAATTATTTATTTAATTTAAAAAACCTTATAGATTTTCGAAACCTATAAGGTTAAGATGTCTCATTCTAATTTAGGTAATTTAAGATTATTCTACATCGAATTTCATTCTCAAGATTTCTTCACTTAATTTCCATAAACGCTCTGCATTTTCCTTGTCGATAGAATAGGGCTGAACTCCTCGTATTGTTGATGGGTCATCAAATCTGTGCTCAATTTGCCCATTATCGATTTCTGCAATATCGCAATTTTCGCAATACACTCCACCGATATTTTCAAGAAGTGGAGTTGTAGCGCACCAGACCGTTGTGGCAGCACCTTGCGGGATAGTTTTCAGTTGGGCCTCCACTTCGGGTTTTATTTTTCCATTTTCGTCGTGGGTTCCTATTTGAATGAACAAATCAATCGGTTCTTCTCTTCCCAAATCAGTTCCAAAAACAGAGCCTGGATGCAAAGAATAAGCTCTCACATTGAACTTTCTCGCTTTTTCATCCAATGCAACAGCAAACAAATTACTCGCAGTTTTCGATTGCCCATAGCCGATCAAAGTCTGGTATTCCCGATTCTCAAAATTTGGGTCTTCAAAATCAAAAGGCGACATCTGATGTCCATAAGAAGAAACGTTGATTACCCTTGCTCCGTCAGCTTTTTTTAAGGCTTCCCATAATTTTGCAGTAAGGTGAAATTGTCCCAAATAATTGGTGGCCAACTGTGATTCGATGCCCCTGCTGTCTCTTCTCAACGGAACCCACATGATTCCTGCATTGTTAATTAATAAATCTAATTTTCTTCCTGTACCGATAAATTTTTCAGCAAAAGAATCAATAGAATTGGGATCAATTAAATCCATTTTTTCAATTTCAACATTTTCAATTCCTGAAAGGTTTTTTTTCGCTTTTTCAAGATCTCTGGCCGGAACAATTACGGTAGCTCCTGCCGAAGCCAAGGTTTTTGTGGTTTCCAAACCAATTCCTGCGGATCCACCGGTAACAATTGCGATTTTCCCGGAAAGATCAATTCCTTTGATAACATCCTGCGCTGTAGATTGTGCCGTAAAACCTGAATAAATAGGTTGTTGTAAATTATTCTGTCTCATTTTTAAATTGTTTTAAAATTTTCTTAAGACAAAGGTAGATGCATTAAAGCGTGATGATTTTGTTTAAAATGTCAATTTATTTTGTTTAAAATTTCATCCTCAGAAAAGGGAGACGTAAAAATTGAGGAAAATTTCAAGAGCTGATATTATTTTATTCTACTTTGCGTTTAATTATTATAGAACTTGTTTGCCCATTCTTTTATGAATAAGTAATTTTGAAAAATTTTAGATTTGAAGCCTACAATATCCATCATCGTCGCTATTTTCAACCGTAAGGATGAACTTTTCGAGCTATTGAATTCTCTTACTGCGCAGACAGACAAAGACTTTGAGATCATTATTGTAGATGACGGTTCCCTCGTTGATCTGAAACCCACCATTCATAATTTTGAAGAAATTTTACAGATTAAATATTTCAGGAAAGACAATTCGGGACCGGGTTTAACGAGGAATTATGGGGCAAAGAGAGCCCAGAATGAATGGCTGGTCTTCGTCGACAGTGATGTGATTGTAGAAAAAGATTACATAGAAAATATTAAAAATGATATCCTTGAAATTCCCTGTGATGCCTTTGGTGGAGCGGATAAAGCTCATAAAGGCTTCAACCTGATGCAGAAAGCAATTTCCTATTCCATGACCTCGGTTTTTACGACTGGCGGAATCAGAGGAAGTAAAAAAGCGGTTTCAAAATTTCAGCCGAGAAGCTTCAATATGGGCGTGAAGAAAGAAGTTTTTGAGAAAGTAGGCGGCTTTTCAGAAATGAGAATTGGTGAGGATCCCGATCTTTCCATGACACTTTGGGAAAACGGTTATACAACGGCTTTCTTCGATAATATTGCCGTTTATCATAAACGCAGGGTAGATTTTGGTAAGTTCTCGAAGCAAGTATATCAGTTTGGTTGTGCTAGACCAATTCTTAATCAAAGGCACCCGAATTATGTGAAAATTTCATTTGCTTTTCCTACTTTATTTTTATTAGGCTATATTTTTGGCTTTTTGGAGTATTTTATTTTAGGTAAAGGGATTATTCTTGCCTTTTACGGGTTGTATACTTTTATGGTATTGTTTCATGCTTTATTTGTCACTAAAAATATCAGTATTGCCGGAATGGCCGTGATTTCTACTTATATTCAAATGTTTTCTTATGGATATGGTTTCTTAAAATCCTGGATTTTGTTAAATATTTTCAGAATGAAACCAGAGGATGCTTTCCCGAAACATTTTCATAGAAAATAAACTTCATTTAATAATCAAATAATCACACATTTGTCATCCTGAAAGGATCTAAGCAATTAAACTCAAACTCTTGTTTAGATTCTTTCATGACAAATCTTATGGTTATATTGTGTGATCGGAATAAAAAAAGCTGTCGAATTTACAACAGCTTTACAACAAAATTAATTAGAATATGGAGATGGTTTCATGGTTGAGAACGCCTGTTTTTAGCATGCATTCCCTCATCTTTTCATAAGTTCGTTCGATGTCATGATCGAGGCCGATTGAGAATCTGATCAGTCCATCGGAAATTCCCATTTCGGCGCGTTCCTCTTCCGGAATTTCGGATGAAGTTGAGCTTCCTGAGCATGAGAATAAAGTTTTGTAGAAGCCTAAGCTTACCGCCAGATAGCCCAGATTTTCCTGCTGCATCAGTTCCATCAGTTCATTGGCTTTTTCCGTAGTTCCGGCATCTAAAGTTAATAATCCCCCGAATCCATACTCTTCATGCATCATACTTTTCATTAATTCGTGGTTTTTATGGGATTTTAATCCGGGATAAGAAACTCTTAATCCGTCCTGTTCAAATCTTTCAGCCAGATACATTGCGTTGTGGCTGTGTTGCTTCATTCTGATGTGAAGCGTTCGAAGATTCTTCAGGATACTCGCAGAACGAAGGCTGTCCATCGTAGGTCCCAGCAGCATGCAGGCTCCGTTGTTTACATTTTTTGTGTCATTAATGAATTCCTGTGTTCCACAGTAAACTCCTCCTACAGTATCGCTGCTTCCATTAATAAATTTCGTTAAAGAATGAATTACGATGTCCGCACCCAATAAAGTCGGGGAAATGGAAAGTGGTGAGAAAGTATTATCAACAATCAGTTGTAAATTGTGTTTTTTGCAGATTTCTGATAGCTTTCTCAAATCCGCAACTTCAAGGAGAGGATTGCTCACACTTTCACAATATATAATCTTTGTATTTTTTTGTATCGAATTTTCAATGGATTCAAAATTGTTAATTTCCACAAAAGTGGTTTCAATTTGAAAAGGCGGAAGAAAGTTTTTCATGAATGCATACGTTCCACCGTAAATTGTTCTGCTGGAAATAATATGATCTCCACTTTTACAAACCTGCATTAAAACAGAAGTTATAGCTCCCATTCCTGAAGCTGTAACGTTTGCAGTTTCAGTATTTTCCATTTTTGCCAAAGCTTGTGACAAGTACAAATTCATGGGCGAAGAATGCCTTGAGTATAGATAACATCCTTCTGCATTGCCTTCAAAAGTATCAAACATTGTTTTTGCAGAAAGGAATGTGTAAGTAGAACTGTCTGAAATCGAAGGGTTTACTCCTCCGAATTCACCAAAATACTGTAAATCCTGGATTTCGTTGGCTGCATTAAAGTCTTTCATATAGCTTAGATTTTCTGTGATAAATTTGAATGAATTCCCGAATATTTACAAGGTAAATTTAGATTGTTAGAATATAAATCTAGTTAAAACTAATTTAATAGATAAAAAGTTTATTATATTTGATTTATATAAACTTTTAACAAAAATTTATCTATGACGTTCGATGAAATTGATAAAAAACTGCTCCTTTTTTTGCAGGAAGATTCTAAACAAACCACCAAAGAACTGTCTTACAAGCTCGGGTTATCTGTGACAGCTGTTTATGAACGTATCCGGAAAATGGAAAATACAGGTGTGATTTCTAAGTATGTTGCGATTCTTGACCGGCATAAAATTAACAGGAGTTTTATTGTGCTTTGTCATGTAAAACTGACGCAGCATAAAAAAGAATATGTTCTGCAATTTGAACGGGAAATAATGAATTTACAGGAGGTTACGGAATGTTTTCATGTGAGCGGCGACTATGATTATATTTTAAAAATCGGGGTAAAGGATATGGAAGATTACCGGAATTTTATGTTGTCAAAGCTCACAACTTTACAACATATTGCAAGTACTCACAGCTCTTTTATGATCTCTGAGGTGAAAAATACTACGGCGATTGTTTTGTAAATTTTAAACCAATACTCCGTTTTTAGAGGAAATAGGTTCGGGAAGATCCGTTTCTCCGGCCATTTGTAAAAGATCAATTTCAATCGTTCTGCAGATGGAAAGCATGGGAACGTCAAACATTAATCCGGCAAAAGGGTTTTCAGAATAATCTCCCACCAGTTCCATAATGATGTAAATCCAGCCGATGATGATACAGAAAGGAATGGAGGTCCAGATTCCCCAATCTCCCAACTTTTCAAATTCATTCACCAAACCCAACGGAAGCAACAGGATAAAAAGAACATTAAAAACAAAAGCAGTACTTGCAAACTGCCGTGGTGACGGGAATTTTTTGATTCTTTCTGCTTGTCCCTGAAAACCGTAAAATTCATTCAGAGAATTCTGCAATTGCATTTGATTAAATTCGGAAATAGCTCCAATGTTTTTTAATTCATTGATTTCTTTTGCCTGCTGAGAAATCAGGTGAGTAGCAAAGTTTTTGTATTCAGACTGAAGTTCGGCTTCTTCCTCAGATAGATATTTATTCAGGAAAAGGGGAGTTCTGCTGTAATCCGGGAATCCGGCTTTTATAAGTCGGTTTCTTCGTTGGTTGATATTATGATGCGTTTCTTCCTCGGCACTGATGTGTTCCCACTCGGTCGGTATCAAAAGCTGCTCACGAAACTGGTAGAGCCAGGCGATATGGCGGTAAACAATTTTTTTTCTGCGGTCTTCAAGGTCAAAAGTTCCAATTTCTTCATTATCTATATTAAAGGCGTAAATCATTGAAGCAAATGATCTGCTGGAATTCACAATTCCACCCCAAATTTTACGGGCTTCCCAAAGTCTGTCGTAAGCCTGGTTATTTTTAAAACCAACCAAAAAAGCTTCTGCGGTACCAATTAACGCTACCGGAACCCAGGGAATCGTCATCCATTGCCAGTGAAAAAAATGAAACAGTATGGCAATCAATGTACACCAGGCGGAAATCCAGATCAGATGCATTCCGGATAAATTGAGCACCTGTTTGTAATTGACGTATTTTGTTGTGATCATAAGTGTTCAAAATTTACTACAATTTATTAAAATTAATTAAACTGCATAAAAAAAACCTCTAAAATTAGAGGTTTATATTTGTAATTCTGTTTTTTTAATATTTTAACATTTCTTCGATTTTAGCAGAAAGTTTTTCAGCATTTGGAAGCATTTCTTTTTCTAAAACTAAATTAATCGGAACGGCCGGAGTATCTAATGATCCCATCGTTTCAACCGGTGCATCCAGATATTTAAAGCAATTCTTTGAAATTCTGTGTGCGAAGGCTTCTGCAAAGGAATTGTTTAATTGTTCTTCTGTTAAAACAATACATTTTCCATGCGCTTTTACTCTTTCAAAGACCAATTCTTCATCAAGAGGAATTAATGTCCTCAAGTCGATTACTTCAACTCTTCCGTTAAAGTTTTTCGCAGCTTCTTTCGCCCAGTAAACCCCCATTCCGTATGTTACAACCAATAAAGTTCTGCCTTTTTCAGTTTCTTCTTTATTCGCTTCAATAATTACTTTTCCTTTTCCGAAAGGTAAAATATAATCTTCCGCAGGTTCAATGGTTTTTGCGTCTTCAGTTCCCGGAACCTTGCTCCAGTAAAGACCTTTGTGCTCCAGCATAATCACCGGGTTCGGGTCATAATATGCTGCTTTTAATAAGCCTTTAAAATCTGCTGCGTTACTTGGATAAGCGATTTTAATTCCTTTAATATTAGCTAAAATGCTTTCAACACTTCCGCTATGGTAAGGACCGCCACCTCCGTAAGCACCAATTGGAACACGGATGATATTGCTAACAGGGAATTTACCCTGACTTAGGTAACTAGATTTTGAAATTTCAGTAATTAACTGATTGATTCCCGGATAAATATAATCTGCAAACTGTACTTCAACAATAGGTTTTAAGCCAACAGCACTCATACCCGTTGTAGAACCAATAATATAAGCCTCCTGAATCGCTGTATTGAAAACTCTCTTGCTCCCGAATTTCTTTCCTAAAGTCACCGTTTCACGGAAAACTCCACCAATTCTTTCTCCAACATCCTGTCCGTACAATAATGCTTCGGGATGTTTCCACATGATTTCCTGAATGGCATGGATTGCGGCGTCAACCATTACAATTTTTTCACCACCTTCCGGCTCGCGGGTTCCCACTTCTTCCGTAATCGGAGTCGGTACGAAAATGTGCTGCATTACCGTTTCAGGCTTTGGATCTTCTGCTTTTTGAGCTCTTTCGAATGCTTCTTCAGCTTCTAATCTTGCCTTTTTCGTGATTTGTTTTAATAATTCTTCGTCAGCTCCGGATTCAAGCAATTGTTTTCTAAGAATTTCTCCCGGATCTTTTGCTCTATGTTTTGTTAAATCTTCCTCATCTCTATAGAATTCTCTTCTTACGCCGGAAGTATGATGACCAATTAAAACTGTTTTTGCACAGACAACTAAAGGTTTTCTTTCGGTTCGTACAAAATCGACAGCTTTTTTCATGACTTCAAAGCTTTCAACGAAATCAGTTCCGTCTACTCTCATTCGGCTTAAACCAACAAATCCGGCTACAAAATCGTAAGCATCGCAGGTCCTGGCTTCTTCCTTAGTTACGGAAATTCCCCATTCGTTATCCTGAACAAGGAAAATGATAGGAAGCTGGTGTAAAGCTGCAAACTGAAGGGCTTCACTCACTTCACCTTCCGTCACGGAATTGTCTCCGAGGCTGCAAACAACAACAGGGTTGTTTTCAAATTGCTGAAGATTAAAATCCTGAATATATTTTATTCCCTGTGCAACACCAGTGGTTGGAATGGTCTGCATTCCCGTTGCGGAACTTTGATGAATGATTTTTGGTTTGTTTTCATCCCTGCTCGAAGGGTGGGAGTAATAAGATCTACCTCCTGAAAAAGGATCGTCAGCTTTTGCCAATAGCTGCAACATTAATTGATAAGGCTCGAAACCTATCCCTAAAAGAATGCTTTCGTCTCTGTAATAAGGAGAAACCCAGTCTTCTTTTTTTAGCTGATAAGCCGTTGCCAACTGAATTGCTTCATGACCTCTTGAAGTACTATGAACGTATTTGGTAACATTTCTGTTTTCTTCGTAAATGTCTGCCATTGCTTTTGCAAGCATCATATGGTTGTAAGCCTTAAGCAAGATATCCTGAGAAACTTTCTCGTGAAGTGTATTTTCCATAGAAAGCAAAGATAAGCAAAAAAACAAAATGCTAACAACTGTTAGCATTTTGTAATTATTTATTTAAATTATCTATTATTCTTTGATCACTTTTTTAGTAATAACATCTTTATCAGTTCTTACCTCAATGATGTAAATTCCTTTTACATAAGATGATAAGTCTAATGAAGTTTCATCAGAATTAATGATTCCGTTCTGTAATTTCTTACCGGACAGGTCATAAACAGCAAAAGACGATTTTTTTGGAGCTTTCAATACTTTTACCATATCTTTTGTAATTGTTGGGGCAATCGTAATTCCACTTAGGTCTACTGCTTCATTTGTTCCTAAAACATGCTGAATAAGCCCCGTAACAATAATACTGTAATTTTGAGGAGCATTTGCACCTGCATTATTTTTAAGAGTTCCCTTATTTGAAACTTCAATTCTGTAGCTTCTTCCGAGAAGTGGCGCATCAATGACAACCTGTTCTACATTATCAACTGTATTGTCTCCTTTTGTAGCTGGTGCCATCGGTGCATTGGCATTCAGTTTCCAAGGATAATAAATGGTATTGTCGGTAGTGTCAATAATTCTTACATCCAAATCATTAACAAGTCTGGAAGTTCTATTGTTGTAGGCATCATTCCATGTTGTGCCTGAAGGGATAACAAACTCCGGATCAATCCAGGAAATGGTAACTTTAAGAGGCTCAGTCCCACCTATAACAGTCTTTTGGTTTACCGTGCCGCTAATCAGGGTTTCATCATTAAATATAATGGAAGTGGCGTATTTCATTAGCAATAATTCTGCCCCTTTTTTAGCATTTATATATCCCCAGCCGTTCCATGGATCAGGGCCTACTGTTCCTGCTTCGGATGCGGAGTGTATCATCAATGCTTTTGCAGATGCGGCATTAAGTTCAAAAGTTGGAAACAATTGTTTGTACATCTGCATCCAAAGCCCTATAATACCGGTAACTATTGGAGCAGAAAATGAAGTTCCACTGCCTATATCCGCTCCTTGACTTCCTGTGGTATTTTGTACTGTGGATGCGTGTGCCACATCAGTTCCTGTAGTAATGATATCAGGTTTAATACCGCCGTCATCTCTTGGTCCTGCACTACTGTAGCTGGATTTTATTACATCGGAAGCTGATGTATATCTATTATCTGCAGTAGTGAGAATATCTGATGCTCCCACAACAATGATGTTTTTAGCAAGTGATCCTGTTCCAATACAGTCATATCCTTGGGCACAGTTATTTTGTGGTACTACATCTGTGGCAGCGAATTGTACAGCATTACCACTACTGTTCTCATAGTATTTTGGAATTGTATTTCCTGTTGGGCCCATTCCATAGGAATTTCCGGCAGATTTTACAATTACGTAGGAAGGGTTGTTGTATACTATATTATCATAATTCTGATCATTTGTAAAGTATGTTCCCTGTAAGTCAAAGGTTGTGTTTGGACTTGTAAAATCCCCATACCAGAGCCATCCATCTATATCTGTACTGTAGTTCCATCCTGGATTGGTTCCGTAAGAATGGTTTGATATTTTAGGTTGTGCAATTAAAATCTTTTGAAAAACACTGCTGGTTGTCGAGTTTCCGGACAGTGTTGTTGTAGCAAAACTATAATTATCAAAGATAGCATTCTGGGCAATTCCTCTAAAATTTACTGCACGTGTGGTTCCGTTCTGAAGAGTGAAAGTGAAAGGAAAATCCTTTGCACCGATAAAACTGGTTACAGCAGTGGCATGTGCACTGTAATTCATCGTGGATGCCTCTTTGTTACTCACTCTGTTTGGAGCATTGTTGAAAAGTACATGACCCTCGAAAGCTCTTCCTCCGTCAAAAATTGTATACTTAATATTTTCACCATTAAAAGGGCCCATTTGCCCACTACCATTCTGCAAAAAATCAGCATTAGAATTTTTTATTTGATCTAAATCATTGGCTTCATAAAAGTACGGCTTTCCACCCGGAGTAAAGCCAGCCAAATTAGCTCTCTGTTCTTCAATTTCTTTTAAAACTTCGGGTGTCTTTGAGTATCCATATTTTTTGGCAATATAAGCATCAAATTTTGCGAAATTTTCTTTATTTTGTTTCTCAAAAGCTTGGTTTAACTTGTCATTATTTTGGGCACTAAATAAATTTATCGCCAAAGTACTTACCAAGAGTATACTTTTCCTCATAAATTAAATTTTTAATACTAATACTGACAAATATATATCTGTAAACAATTATTTGCGAATAATATAGGTTAAAAGTTTATTTTTTGTATCAATTAGCTAATATTGAAGTTTTACTATGAAAAATTTTTATTTTTATTATAAATTTGGTTTATAATTTTCTTATTTGTTGAATGGTATCAATAGACAGAATTGTTTAATTGCTATAAGATTGAATTCGAAAAAATGGAGTAACTTTACATTTTCTTTTTAAATTAAAAGCTAGAAAAATTACATGTATTTAGTTTTTGACACAGAAACCACAGGTTTACCAAAGAATTTCAACGCTCCGCTTTCAGATTCAGACAACTGGCCAAGAATGGTTCAGATTGCATGGCAACTGCATGACGACGACGGAACTTTAATTGAAAATCAGGATTATATTATAAAACCGGAAGGGTACGACATTCCCTTCAATGCCGCGAGAATTCACGGGATCACTACAAAAATCGCTAATGAAGAAGGACGAGATCTGCAGGAAGTTTTAGAAGAATTTGCAACAGTTTTAGAAAAAGTAAGAGTGGTTTCCGGACACAATGTTGAGTTTGATTACAACATTGTCGGAGCCGAGTTTTACCGGAAAAATATCAAAGACAGCCTTCAGGAAAAGCCGAGAGCGGATACCATGATTCTGGGTACAAATTACTGTCAGCTCGGAGGCGGAAAAAACGGAAGATACAAATCTCCGAAACTGGAAGAACTTTACGAAAAATTATACGGAAATAAGTTTGATGAAGCCCACAATGCTGCAGCGGACGTAAATGCAACCGCCCAGGTTTTCTTTGAAATGATGAGAATCGGAGTAATTCCGTCTGAAGTGTTGAAAATTTCAGAAGATCAACTTACTTATTTCAAAACGCTTTATCCGGACCCGATCAAGCCCTTCAATATTGTTATCAGAAGGCAGGTTGCGGATTTTCATAACAAGAAAAAGCAACAGGATTTTGGAAGTATTGACGAGATTGATCTTGGAAAGTATTTCAACTTCGACAATCACAGTGTATTTTCAACTTTATCGGCAACTTCCAGCATTAATGATTTAATTAAAAAAGCTTCGGATGATAATTTCCCAGCCGTCGGAATGGTGGATTTGGGGAATATGATGGGTGCTTTCAAATTCGTTTCTGCAGTGGAAGGAGCGAATGGTGACAGAGCTAAAAAGCATAAAGAATATTTAGCCAAAAAGCAGGAAGCAGAAGAGAAAGGAGAAGAGTTCAATGAAGAAGAACCTGTTTCCGAACCGTTGATTCCCGTTGTAGGATGTGAGTTTTATATTTCAGACCGTTACGAGCAAAAACAGTTTACCAAAGATGATCCGGACAGAAGAACGCAGGTTGTTTTGCTGGCCAAAGATTTTAACGGATATAAAAATTTAGCCAAACTTTCGAGTATTGGATTTTTAAAAGGATTCTATTTCGGAGTTCCGAGGATTAGCCGCGATCTTATTGCTCAATATAAAGAAGGCGTGATTGCTTTAACATCAGGAATTAATGGAGATATTCCCGATGCGATTTTAAATACCGGTGAACAAAAAGGGGAGGAGCTTTTCAGGTGGTGGAAAGAAACTTTTCAGGAGGATTTTTATGTTCAGATTCAAAATCACAAATTACCCGAAGAAGAGCATTTAAATGATGTTTTATTACATTTTGCCGATAAATATAACGTTAAAATTTTAGCTCAGAACGAAACTTATTACACCAATAAAGAAGATGCTAATATTCAGGATATTGTAAGCTGTATTAAAGATGGTGAAAAGCTATCGACTCCGGTTGGGAAAGGTTTTGGAAAGAGAAGAGGTCTTTCAACGGGAGAGTATTATATTAAAAATTCTGAGGAAATAAAAGAGGCTTTTCTAGCTTATCCGGATGCTTTTGAAGCGTACGAAGAGTTTTTTGCTAAATTTAAACCTTACACCTTAAAAAGAGACGTTCTCCTTCCGAAATTCGACATTCCGACGGAATTTATTCACGCTGAAGATGAGGTTGATGGTGGAAAGCGTGGTGAGATGGCGTATTTGACGTATTTAACGTATGAAGGAGCCAAAAAACGCTACGTAGAAACCGGAATTACCGATGAAATAAAGGAACGTCTTGATTTCGAGCTTGAAGTTATTGCCAATACAGGGTATCCCGGTTACTTTTTGATTGTACAGGATTTCTGTAACGAAGCCCGAAACATGGGAGTTTGGGTTGGTCCTGGAAGGGGTTCTGCTGCAGGTTCAGCAGTGGCTTACTGTATCGGAATTACCAATGTAGATCCTATTAAGTACGATCTCCTTTTTGAGAGATTCCTGAATCCGGAAAGGGTTTCCATGCCCGATATTGATATCGATTTTGACGATGAAGGACGGGATAGAGTTATCAAATGGGTTATCGATAAATACGGCCAAAATCAGGTGGCACAGATCATTACTTATTCGGTTCTGGGTGGAAAATCTGCCATTAAAGATGCCGGAAGGGTTCTTGATCTCCCGATTCCCGACACTAATAATATTGCAAAGCTTATTCCTTCCACACCCGGGATGAACATTGCAAAAGCTTTAACAAAATATGATAAATTAAGGCCGGAAGAGCAAATGCTTGTCGATGAGATGAGGTTTGTTCTCGATAGCCCGGGAGATCCGCGTCACGATGTTTTGGCGAGTGCCAGAAAAATGGAAGGTTGTATCAGAAATACAGGAATCCATGCTTGTGGAGTTATTATCACGCCGGAAGATGTGAGTAATCTGGTTCCGGTGACGATTGCCGCGAAAGATGCTGATATTTTGGTGTCTCAGTTTGATAACTCGGTGGCGGAAAGTGCGGGTCTTTTGAAGATGGACTTTCTGGGTCTCAGGACTTTAACGATTATTAAAGATGCTTTAAAATTAGTAAAAGCAAGACATGATGTTGATATCAACCCGGATGAGATTCCGCTTGATGATAACAAGACGTATCAGTTATTTAAAGAAGGAAGAACGGTAGGGATTTTCCAGTATGAAAGTCCCGGGATGCAAAAATACATGAGAGAGCTTAAGCCAACGGTTTTTGCCGATCTTATTGCCATGAATGCCTTGTACCGTCCGGGTCCGATAAAATATATTCCGAATTTTATTAACAGAAAACACGGAATTGAAGAAATTGTTTACGATTTACCGGAAACGGAAGAATATTTAAAGGAAACCTACGGAATTACCGTATACCAGGAGCAGGTAATGCTTTTATCCCAAAAATTGGCCAACTTTACAAAAGGTGAAGCCGATACGCTGAGAAAAGCGATGGGTAAAAAGCAGATCGATGTTCTGAATAAAATGTACCCAAAATTCATTGAAGGCGGAAGAAAAAATAATCTTAATGAAGAAAGATTAGAGAAAATCTGGAACGACTGGAAAGCGTTTGCAGAATATGCTTTCAATAAATCTCACTCAACCTGTTATGCGTTAATTGCCTATCAGACCGCATTTCTGAAGGCGAATTATCCGGCGGAATACATGGCAAGTGTGATGAGTAATAACATCAACAATACGGATTCCATCACCATGTTCATGGAGGATTGTAAGAGTATTGGTGTTGATGTTTTGGGTCCTGATGTGAATGAATCTCAATATAAATTCTCCGTAAACGAAAAAGGCCAGATCCGTTTTGGTTTGGGAGCGATTAAAGGAATCGGGGAAGGGCCGAGTGAAGCGATTACGAGGGAAAGAGCCAATGGCAGATTCAAAAATATTTATGACTTTTTTGAGAGGATTCCACCTTCTCAGATGAATAAAAGAGTAGCGGAAAGTTTAGTGTTGGCGGGGGCTTTTGATGAACTGGACAGTTTCCACAGAGGTCAGTATTTTGATATTGATATGGCGGGAAGAACCAATCTTGAAAGGTTGATCCGATACGGACAAAGCTTCCAGGAAAGCAAAAATGAGATGGAAAACTCCCTTTTTGCAGATTTTGCGGAGGAAGTTCAGATCGAGCAGCCAAAATTAGCACCTTGCCCGGAATGGCCGAACATGCATAAGCTTAATAAAGAGAAGGAAATCATCGGGTTCTATCTTTCTGCGCATCCGTTGGATGAATTTAAATTTCAGTTCCAGTTTATACAGGGTCAGCTTTCTAAAAAAGCAGTTTTGGAGAAGGAAGAAGAGGTGAAACTGGTGGTAGATGAAGCTCCGATTTTGGAGGCTGATGTTATTGAAGATGTTGCAGATCTTGTAGAAATAATTTCCGATGAATTGCTGACCGGCGAAGAAGAGATTATAGAAGAAGTCACGAAAAAAGCAGAGCCGAAAGGAGTTTTTCAGTTTTTAAATTTAGATGAAGTGGATGCTTATAAAGAGCAGGCTTTTGCCAATAAGCAGGAAGAATTATTTGAAGAAAAGAAAAAAGACTGGAAAACCATACAGAAAGAAAGAGAAAACGGCGGTGGCGGAAAAGAATATACCGTTGCAGGTTTGATCACTGAATATCGTGTTCAGGATGGCTTCAGAAGCGGAGAAAAGGTGGCTTTTGTGACGCTTGAAGACTATTCGGGATCATATTCTTTCAGGTTGGGTGACAGAGATTATATGAAATTGAAGGAGAAGCTTGAGGTTCAAAGATTTGTTATTTTTAAAATCAAATTTGCTCAGGTAAAGGATGGCCGGGTTTTCGTAAACGTAAATGACGTTATTGAGCTTCAGGAAGCATTTGAAAGGTTTGCGAAAAGTATTTCCTTAGTAATGGATGTGATGGATTTCAGGCCTGAGGACCTTACTTTTTTCAGGAATGTTCTGGAGAAAAACCAGGGAAATCAGAAGTTGAAGTTTTATATAAAAAATATTGCTGATGATTCCAGGGTTGAACATCTGGAGGTACAGTCGATGAAGCATTCTGTGAATCTGAATGGAGATCTGATTAAAGAAATTCAGTTGCTTAACAAATATGAGTTTTATTTGAATTAAGAAAATTTTTCGCTTAAATAGAATATAAAAGTGGCTTATTTTAAGTCACTTTTTATTTTGAATAAATTTAAATTATAATAAACTTAAAAATTGTTAATAAGTTTTTGCGAGAATTTTAAAGGGAGAAAAATGTGGTAGGTAAAAGTGGAGTTATTTTGTAATGCATTGACTTTTAATTGTTTAAAAATTGTCAAATATTTGTGATTTATATAAATAAATTTAATTTGTTGCTTTTAATTATTAATCAAACGTTTATTTTGTTGATATATTATTAGTTAAATTAACGTTTTTGTATATTTTATTTAATAATTTTTATAAATTTACCACGTGAAATTCAATATTCCTTATTTATGAAAAAACTAAATTTACTCTTTTTATTTTTGACATGTATGTTGGCTTGTCAATTGTATCAGGGACAGGCTTATCCGGTGGCAACGTGCTCATCGAATGTAGACAACATGACCTACTCAGTGATGAGAAGCAATACAATAGCAAATGAAAAACAAAGAATGGCTTTCATTATTCCTGCTTCTCAATTAAGTGATATCGCAAATGGCACGATCACTTCAACCTATTTTAAAAGAGCAACAGCTTCAGGTAGTTTAAATGCAGATACTACTTTTAAAATTTATTTAAAAAATACTTCTGCTACGGATTTTGGTTCTACCGCACCGGACTGGGCTACGGAAATAGGATCTGCAACTTTGGTGTATGACTCCAATCCTCAGACTGCGGTAGGAAGTACCTCTGGCTTTAAGCAGTTCCAGCATGCTACGAATTTTGTGTATACGGCAGGAAGCAATCTGGCTGTTTATACAGAGTATGTTCAGACTACGGCTCAGGCATCTTCCATTTTCTGGCAGTATGAATATAGCGGCCCTTGTATAAATTCTTCTAATAGCAATACGACAAAATATTTAGGTACAACAGGTACTTTCGGGGCTACGCTTACTTCTTCAAATTACAGAAGACCGGTGATTGGATTTGATGCAACTGTACCACCGCCAACAACGCCGCCTTCGTGTACAACGATTTCAGCGCCGGCGAATGCTGCGACAGGAGTTTCTTTGACACCAACAATTACTTGGGCTGCAACACCTATTACCTCAAGCTATGTCATCAATATGGGGACAACACCAGGTGGAACTAATATCCTGAACGGTGTGGATGTGGGAAATGTAACTTCTTATGCAATTCCTGCCGCGACACCTCTTACTTATTCCACGCAATATTATGTAACGGTAACTCCTAAAAATGTTGTCGGAATGGCAACAGGCTGTACGGAAAATACATTTACGACATTATCAATGCCTTGTCCTAGTGTAAGTTCACCAAGTGCATCGGCTACAGGAGTTTCTACAATTCCTACAATTGTCTGGGGTGCTGTTACGGGAGCTACGGGATACAAATTGACGGTAGGTACTACTTCGGGAGGTACAGATTTGCTAAATAATGTTGATTTGGGTAATGTTACTTCTTACGCATTCTCTGCACCTTTAAATATTTCTACAACTTATTATTATAAAGTTACAGCTTATAACGCTTCTACAAACTCAACAGGATGTACGGTAAGATCATTTACGACGACTTCTGTGCCTCCTCCTGCGAATGACAACTGTGCGGGAGCTGTGACACTGACAGTTAATCCTGATTTAGCGTGCGGAGTTACAACTTCTGCTAATACTTTAGGAGCTTCTTTATCAATGGCTGCGACACCTTGTAACGGAAACCCTGATGATGATGTTTGGTTCAAATTTGTGGCGACAAACACTGCACATACAGTGACATTATCAAATATTGTTTCTACGGGATCAACTACTGCTTCAGATATGTATTTTCAGGTATTGAGCGGAGCATGTGGTTCTCAGACGAGCTTATTGTGTTCAGATCCAAACACAAATATTGTAGGAGGACTGACACCTGGAGAAACTTATTATGTAAGAGTTTACACATATTCCGGTGCGGGATATAATACAAGCTTTAATATCTGTATCGGAACTCCACCACCGCCACCTGTAAATGACTCTTGTTCAGGAGCTATACCTTTGACGGTTGGAGGAGCATTTGCTACCAATGCAATTACTACAACTAACGTAGGAGCTGTAACGGATGGAACAACTTCTTGTCAGACAAACAGAGGAGACAACGTTTGGTATTCTGTAGTGGTGCCGGCAAGTGGAAGTATTACTATTGAAACACAGGGGGTTACGGGTTCTGGATTACTGGATACAATACTTTCCGTTCACTCAGGAACTTGTGGTTCGCTTACAAGTATTGCTTGTGATGATGACAATGGAGTAGGTAATTACTCTTTGGTTACCCTTACGGGTCAGACTCCGGGTACTACCTTATATGTAAGTGTATGGAGATATACGGGAAGTGCAGGAGGAACCAGCACAACAGGACAGTTTATGGTATCTGCTTATGATGCTTCTCTTTTAGCGACAAACGAAGTGAATAACTCTAAAAATGCTATCAAGGCATATCCAAATCCATTCTCAGATGTATTGAACATTTCAGATGTGGCTGATGTGAAAAATATTTTGGTAACTGATATTTCAGGAAGATTGGTGAAAACTATTTCAAATCCTGCTTCGGCTCTTCATTTGGGAGATTTAAAACAAGGAATGTATCTTGTGACTTTAGAAATGAAAGATGGTTCTAAACAAACGATAAAAACAATTAAAAAGTAATTTTTTAATATTTGATGTAATAATAGCGGCTGATTTTTCAGTCGCTATTTTTTTTGTAATATTTTCTACTAAAAAGGATATTTATTGATTATTTTTTTATGTTAAACTGAATAAAACCAATTTATAAGATGTTTTTATATAATCTTTAATTAGTTGATAATTAAATACTTAATTACGATAATTGAATTATTATTTATGTATAAAAATTAAATATTTGTTTAATTTTAAGAAATTAATTGTTGTTAAAGTTTAGTTACTATTAATTATTTATGAATTTTTAACATTTTTGATTGAAATTATTTATACATTTATCACCCTAATTTTATTTAACTAAGCATGAAAAAATTTCTACTCGCGTGCATGGTAGCTCTCGGAATGGGAGCATCAGCACAAATATCCTACACCTACGGTTGGGATACTACAGGCATGGGATCTTGGACAACAAGTGGTTCGGGTTCTTTCAGCAACTCTGCGACTACACCATGTAACGGTGCCGGAAGTGCAAGAGCCAATAATTATTATGCAGGATCTTCCTATCTGGTTTCACCGGCACTTACGGGAACCAACGGCGGAGATCTTACGGTTGGCTTTTCATATAAAGTAACTCAGTTTTCCAGTAATACTACAGGCGCTACTTCGGCGGATTTCGGATTGATTAATTTACAATGGTCAACTTCCAGTTCAGGTCCTTGGACTACTGCGTATACTATTGACAGTAATTCACATGTTGTTTCGGCATCTTGTGCTACAAAATCGGCTGTAATTTCAGGAGTGCCTTCTTCGGGAGATGTTTATTTGAGATTTGAAGCTAAATCAGCATTAAGCACTTCGGACAATTATGTTTATTTTGATGATGTAACGGTTTCTCAGGGTGCGGCTCCAACTTGTCTGCCTCCAACAAACCCTGTTGCATCTAATATTACTTTGACAACGGCTGATGTTTCATGGACGGCCCCGACTTCGGTACCGGGTTCAGGATATGAATATTACCTGTCAACTTCAAGTACCAACCCTACGGCTGCGACTCCTGCAACAGGAACGTCAGCTTCAACAACTAAAAGCCTTGGAAGCTTAGCTCAGAATACGGTTTATTATATTTGGGTAAGATCCGTTTGTACTACTGTTGACAAAAGCGCATGGTCACAGGCCGGATCTTTTGTTACGGGATATTGTGTGCCTACCGGGGGAAGCAGTTCTACTTCCTATTATTTGAAGACAATCAGCACGACGGGGGCTTTGTCTAATTTAATGTATACCGCAAATTCATATTCGGCTTATGTAAATAATTCTTCTACAATATTGTCAAGTTTTCCGGGAGGATCTTTCAATTATTCTTTGGCAAATTCTACAAGCTCAACATGCTATTTCTATATCTGGGTAGACTGGAATAACGATCTTGATTTTAATGATGCAGGAGAAGAAGTATTGGCAACAACTACGTATGCGGCAACTAACACAGGAACGATGACTATTCCTGCCGGTCAGGCTCTGGGTTCTTACAGAGTAAGGGTAGGGGAATCGGAATCAGGTGCGGTGACGAACTGCGGTCCTGCTCCTTATGGCAATTATGTGGATTTCACACTTAATGTTGTGGCTCCTCCTTCATGTGTTGCACCTACTGCAGTTACTGTATCAAATGCTACTACAACGCAGGCGGAAGCTTCATGGATGGCTCCGGCAACCGTTCCTGCAAATGGTTACGAGCTTTACTACAGTACAAGTGCTACTGCACCAACAGCTACAACAACACCTAGCTATACCAATATTACCGGGACTTCAAAAGTAATGACAGCTCTTGCGCCTTCTACTTCATATTATGTGTGGGTGAGATCAAAATGCAGTGGTACGGATCAAAGTGCTTGGGCGGGACCGTATCTATTCTCGACGGCCGTTACAAATGATAACTGTAGCACGCCTGTTGCTTTAACGGTAGGATCTACTTTTGATTCTAATGCGATTACAGGAACAAACAGCGGTTCAACAACGGATGAAACTCCATTGTCTTGCCAGACAAATGCTAATAATAACGTTTGGTATTCTGTAGTAGTGCCTGCATCAGGTAATCTTACAATTGAGACGAAAGGGGTTGCAGGTTCAGGATATTCGGATTCGGTGATCAATGCATTTACAGGATCTTGTGGTGCTCTTACAGGAGCAGGATGTGATGACGACAACGGGGATGCAAACTTCTCAAAACTTGTTTTAACAGGCTTGACTCCGGGATCAACATTATTGATCAGTGTATGGAGATGGAGCAACAGCTCTGTGGTAGACGGTCAGTTCCAGGTTTCAGCTTATGATGCTTCTATTCTGGCTACAAATGAGGTGAAGGATTCTAAAAATAATATTAAAGTATATCCAAACCCATTCTCAGATATATTAAATATTTCTGATGCTGCTAATGTGAAGAATGTTTTAGTAACAGATTTCTCAGGAAGAATGGTAAAAACTATTCCGAATCCGGGATCTGCGCTTCAGTTAGGCGAATTAAAACAAGGAATGTACCTGGTAACTTTAGAGATGAAAGACGGTTCCAGACAAACGATAAAAACAATTAAAAAATAAGTTTTAATACATACTATAAATGATTATAGCGGCTAATTTTTCAGTCGCTATTTTTTTATAAAAAAGTGGAATTATTAATGCCAAAATCGAAACTTTATTGTTAATTTAGCATTCAATCAACAAAATATATTAGTTTATGACAAGATTTCTACTATCATGCTTATTATTTTTAAGTATGACCCTTTCTGCCCAAATAGAATTGGGCACAGGAAGCACTGAAGTTGGAGAGGCTCCAATCAGTACCTATTATGGTTATTCGTACGTTCAGCAGATTTTCACAAAACAGGAAGTCAATGCGAATGCAGCTGGTAACATTACCGGGCTCAAGTTTTATTTAGACCCCACTCTGTCTATTGCAAACTCTTCAGAATGGGTGGTCTATTTGGGACATACAACAAAAACATCATTCACATCAGACACAGACTGGATCCCTTTATCAGAGCTTACACAGGTGTTTTCAGGAACTGTAACTAATGCAAATGGAGTGGTGGAGATTACTTTTGCAACGCCTTTTGCGTATAACAACACTTCCAATCTGGTAATTGCGGCAGAAGAAAATTCTGCAGGATATGATGACAACTTGTATGATGAGGCAATGTATGTTTATCCTGGTGCTCAGAATTCTACGCTTTACTATAAAAATGACTACACGAATCCGGATCCTGCTTCCCCACCTTCTTCAGATGGAAATCTGGTCAACTTTAAATCGGTGGTTTCTATATTAGGATTGGCTCCTAACCCGATTCCTGCATGTCCGCTGATTACGTATCCTGCAAACAACGCTACTTTTGTTCCACTATCACCTACAATTACATGGAATAATTCTTCAGGTGCTACCAGCTATAAAGTTTCCATTGGTACTACTCCTGGCGGAACGGATGTTGCCAATCAGGTTTCTGTTGCTACCAACAGCTATACACCGACAACACCTTTTACTCCGAATACATTACTTTATTTGAAAATAACAGCAGTAGGAACAGGAGGTGAGTCTTCAGGCTGTACGGAGCTAATGTTTACATCAGCACCGCCACCACCTGCAAATGACGAATGTGCCACAGCGACTACCTTAACGGTAAACCCGGACTTAAACTGTACAACGGTAACTTCGGGTTACACAATTGGCGCTACAGATTCAGGAACAGTTCCTGATCCTTGTTACGGAACGCCTGATGATGATATTTGGTATAAATTCGTGGCAACGGCTACTACTCATAAAATTTCTCTTCTGAATATTCAGTCTGTAGGAACGAATCCTGATGACACGGATACTTACTTCCAGGTTTTCAGCGGAGGATGTGGAGCTTTATCAAGCATCTTCTGTTCAGATCCTCCTTCAGGATTGGTGACAGGCCTTACGGTAGGTGAAACATATTGGGTAAGAGTTTACAGCTATTCTGACACAGGAAGTAACCAAAGTTTTGATATCTGTATCGGAACATTGCCGGCGCCACCTGCAAATGACGAGTGTTTCGGTGCTTTGGCTGCTACTACTTTCCCTTATACTTATGCACAAAACGATGGAGGAGGTGCTACCAACAACGCCGGAATGATAACTGCATGCAGCAACGAAATGAATGACGGAACATGGTTCACATTCGTTGGTGATGGTGATACTTTCAATATCACGGTTACAACGCCTGCAGGTAGTGATTTTGACTCTCAGATCGGGGTTTACAGTGGAAGCTGCAATGGTTTATCTTGTGAAGACACAGTGGATGACACGGGACAAGGACAAGCTGAAACTGTTTCTATCCCTACGCTTTCAGGAAATACTTATTATGTGAATGTAGGACACTACAGCGGATGGTCAGACGAACTGGAAGGAACATTTAGCATTAATATTACAAAAGGTGTTTTAGCAACTTCTGATGTACAGGCAACTAAAAATACAATTAAACTTTATCCAAACCCATTCACTGATGTATTGAATATTTCAGACGCAGCGAATGTGAAATCAGTAGCAATTTCTGATATCTCAGGAAGATTGATGAAAGTAATTGATAACCCTGGATCAGAGCTTCGTTTGGGAGAACTAAAACAAGGAATGTATTTAGTAACGCTTATGATGAAAGACGGTTCTAAGCAGACAATTAAAACCATTAAAAAATAATTGAATTCAACATTGAATTATTTTAAAAAGTTTAAAAATTAAATAAAAGAAGACGGCTGAATTGGCCGTCTTTTTTTTGAACACTAAAGCTGTGTTTTTATTTTAAAATTATTTATCCTGAACAGGCTGAAGGTCACCGGTATTAAGGCTTGAGAAAACTCCAGGGAAAAAGGTTACCAGAATAAAATAAATGATCACCATTAATACAATTAAAGAGAAGAGTATAACTACTAAAGTGCTAGGTTTGTTTTTCTTTCTTGGTTCCATGATTTTGCGGTATTTAGTTAATAGATTAAATTGATATTTGATATTAAGCTAATTTCTTGCCACACTGTTTGCAATAACGTGCATCATCATCAATATCTTCATTTCCGCATCTGTCACAGATCTTTTCCAGGTTTTGTCTTTTGTTTCTCATTTCGGCCGTTACAATTCCCGTCGGGACCGCAATAATCGAATAACCGGCCAGCATTAGAATCACCGCAAAGAACTTCCCCATTGGAGTTATAGGAGAAACATCACCGTACCCAACGGTAGTTACCGTAACAACCGCCCAGTAAATCGCCTGAGGGATTGTTTCAAATCCCGGTCGGCCGCCCTCCACCATAAACATCAGAGAACCGACAATCACTGAAAAGATAATCAGAAATAAAAGGAAAATATAAATTTTTCTTGAACTGTTCTTCAAAGCCCGTACAATGACGAAACCGTCGTTCATAAAATCCATAAGGTTGAAAACCCTGAAAACTCTCAGCATTCTCAGCATCCTGAAAATCAGGAAATATTTCGTAACCGGAAAAATTAAGCTTAGATAAAAAGGAACCAGCGCCAAAAAATCAATAATCCCGAAAAAACTGAAAATATAATTTTTTTTATTTTTCACAACCGCGATCCGGGACCAATATTCAGCCGTAAAGACAACGGATATGATCCACTCCATGATAATGAAAGTATAATGGAACTTTTTGTCCAGCTTCGGTACACTTTCCATCAGAATAATGAAGGTGCTGAGGAGAATTAAAGAAAGCAGGATGATATCAAACAGCTTTCCGAGCTTTGTATCGGAGCGATAAATTATTCTATAAAGGTGTCTTTTCCACAGCGCATCTTCGGGAACAAGGTTGTGTTCTCTTTCCATTCGGGTTTTATTTATTTCACATCTAAGTTAATAATTTTAATGAATTAGTGATATAATTATTGTGGTAGGTATATTCTATAAATGTTAAAGGTTTTTTAATTCATTTATAGTGGAGTTATTACAGTTTAAAGTAATGGTTTTCAGTGACTTAATTAATGTAAATTTACGAATAAAAAAAGACATATAAAAATATTTTTTTTAACATATTTTAACTTAAAGACTGTACTTTTATTCTACAAAACTAACATCATGATAAAATTTTTTACATTAACGATCCCGATTTTCGTGTGCAGTCTTTTGTCAGCTCAAGTTGGGATCAACACTACCACTCCGAACGGAGCATCAGTATTGGATATCAATTCAAATCAGAAAGGGATTTTAATCCCGCGTCTCACAGATGCAGACAGAAATACTAATTTAGCAGATAATGACCCGCTTACAGTCCCTCCTGCAGGTGTTGTCAACCCAAGTCTTACCAATGGTACACTTATCTTCAATACCACTTCCAATACCTTCCAGTATTGGGATGGCTCTATCTGGAGACAGCTTTTTGTTACCACATCTTCTCAGGCAGGCAACGATGGCGTTGTCAAAGTGAATTCTGGAAACGCAAATGTAAAGCCTTCTCTTAACTTAGCAGCCTCAGGAAGCGGCTATGGACCTCGGCAACAGGTTGTATACACTGCGCCGCTGGTTTTCGCAGCGAGCCCTACGACAAGCTGGCCCGAAACTACAATTCCTTTTCCGGGGCTGACCGCCAATATCTATACTTTGGCTACGGGAAAATGGAGAGAGAACGATATTTTAGGACAAGTGCATGTTTGGAGGCTTATTGCCAATGTTACTCCTGGTAACAATTCTTCCGGCTCGATTAAGGCTACTTTCAGAAACCCTGATTCAAATTTTGAGATTACTTCAATTCAGTTTGTACCAAGTGGTTCCAGCGGAGTCGGAAACCTGCTTACTTTTTACTTCTATACCATTGCAGATGCAGCAAGTCTTGATCCGGGAAGAGGATATCAGCTTTTTCTGGAATCAGATTCCAGCTGTAATGTTTTAATAGATTCTTTTACCAGAGTCTCTCTGTTTAAAGATTAATATTCTCAACTTAGTTTTTTTTTATGACAATGAGCCTGAAAACGGCTCATTTTTTATATCTAATCCATTCTATTCTCAATCATCTAACCTCCATCTTCGATCTTCCAGCTTCCTTCCTTCTCAACCTCAATAAAAATTAATATCTTCGCTAAAACTACAAATATTATTTAATGAAGCTTAGAACTGTTATTTCAAAGATTGAAGAAAGAATACAAATACATCAGGCAGAAGATTTTGACAATGTAGGATTGCTGTGCGGATCATGGGATCGTGATGTGAGCGGTATTTTGGTTTGTCACGATGCGTTGGAAAATGTAGTGGATGAAGCCATTCAAAAAAACTGTAATTTGATAGTATGTTTTCACCCGATTATTTTTTCAGGGTTAAAATCTTTAACAGGGAAAAACTATGTTGAAAGGGCAGTTTTAAAAGCAATCGAAAACAAAATCGCAATTTATGCCATTCACACTGCTTTTGATAATGATTTCTTTGGGGTAAACTGGGGAATCTGTAATCAATTGGGATTGAAAAATGTAAAGATTCTTCAGCCTAAAAAAAATAATCTAAAGCAATTAACGGTTTTCGTTCCAAAAGATCATTCCGAAAAAGTAAGGGAGGCACTTTTCTCAGCCGGAGCCGGAAACATCGGTTTTTACGACGAATGCAGCTTTACTATCAATGGAAACGGGACTTTCCGCCCGATAGAAGGCTCAAATCCTTTTTCAGGTCAGCAAAATATTCGTGAAAACGCTGATGAGGACATGATTTCCGTAATTTTTGAAGATTATAAACAAGGTCAGATTGTTTCGGCGATGAAAAATGCGCATCCTTATGAAGAAGTTGCCCATCAGATTTACAGTCTGGATAATTCCAATCAATATTCTGGGCTGGGAATGTACGGCGATTTTGAAGAGCCGATGGAGGAGAAGTATTTCCTTAAATTTGTGAAAGAAAAATTCAATCTCGAAGTAATCAGGCATTCTGATTTTAATAATAAAAAAATTAAAAGAGTAGGGGTTTTAGGTGGTTCCGGAGCCAGTGGAATACGGTCTGCCATTTCCAGGAAATGTGATGCGTATCTTACCGGAGATGTGAAATACCACGATTTTTTCCTTGCTGAAGCAAAAATGCTGATCTGTGATATAGGGCATTTTGAGTCAGAACAATTTGTGACTCAACAATTATTTGAAATATTATCACAAAAATTTAGTACATTTGCAATCTCAAAATCTATTGAGAAAACAAACCCGGTAAATTATTTCATTTAAAATATGGCAAAAACCAACGATATTTCAGTTGAAGAGAAGTTAAGAGCTTTATACGATTTGCAGATCATTGATTCTAGATTGGACGAAATCCGAAATACAAGAGGAGAGTTGCCAATCGAAGTAGAGGATCTTGAGATTGAAATCGAAGGTCTTGAAAAAAGAGCTGAAAAGTTTCATGCAGATATCAAAGATCAGGATGATCAGATCAAAACAAAGCATGAGGTAATCAACCACGCAAAAGCTTTAATTGAAAAATACAAATCTCAACAAGATAATGTAAGAAACAATAAAGAATTTGAGGCGTTGAGTAAAGAGATTGAATATCAAGAACTTGAGATTCAATTAGCTGAAAAAAGAATTAAAGAATTCGGTGCTAAAATCGGACACAAAAACGAAACTTTAAGCGAGTTGAACACAAAAATCGATGAGCTTAAAAATCACCTGAAATTCAAAAAAGAAGAATTGGACGGTCTGATTTCTGAAACTCAGAAAGAAGAAGAATATTTAATTGAGCAATCTAAAGTATATGCAGCTAAAATCGACGAGAGATTAATAGCTTCTTACAACAGGATCAGAACAAACTCTCCAAACGGTCTTGCAGTAGTAGGATTGGAAAGAGGTGCTCCAAAAGGATCATTCTTCACAATTCCGCCACAAAAACAAATGGAAATCGCTCAGAGAAAGAAAATCATTATTGATGAGCATTCAGGAAAAATCCTTGTTGACGATGAGTTGGTAATGGAAGAAAACGAAAGAATGAAATCTGTGATTAAATTTTAATTTAATTACCGTTTTTTAAAAATATAAGCTGTTTCTATTGAAGCAGCTTTTTTTATGCACTTTTTATTAAGTTATGGCGATATGTTTGTCATCCTGAAAGGATATCAATAACGCAATTTAACATCATAATTTAGATCCTTTTAAGATGACAAAGTACCGTTTTTAGTTTGTGTAATTAATCAAGAGAATTAGCATGCAAGTAATCAATCTTTAAAAATAAAAAAACCGCTCCAAAATTGAAGCGGCTCTATTTTATCCCTGATGATCATACATCTTGTTGTAAAGATCAATGAATTTCTCTTTAATTGCTTTTCTTTTAAGCTTCAAAGTAGGTGTTAAAAGTCCTGCTTCAATACTCCAGATTTCAGGGGTCAATTCAATTTTTTTGATTTGCTCCCAGTGTCCGAGATGTTCATTGATATCGTCAATTTCCTTTTTGATTCTTTCCTTTAATTCCTGGCTTTTTGCGATTTCCTGTGGCGTTGAGCCGATGCTTAAATTATTTCTCATGGCCCAGCTTTTTGCAAATTCAAAATCAGGCTGTACCAATGCAGTTGGCATTTTTTCTCCATCGCCTACTACCATGATCTGCTCAATAAACTTTGAAGCTTTAGCTAAATTTTCAATTGTCTGGGGAGCAATATATTTTCCTCCGGATGTTTTGAACATTTCCTTTTTACGGTCTGTGATCTGTAAAAATCCCTCTGAATCAACATGTCCGATGTCTCCGGTTTTAAAGTAGCCGTCTTCTGTAAATGTTTCATTGGTCATTTCCTCATTTTTAAAATAACCTTTAAAAACGGATGGTCCTTTTACTGTTATTTCGCCATCTTCCTGAATTTTCACATCCAGATTATCTAATGGCAAGCCAACGGTCCCGATTTTTATCTTCTCAAAGCTGTTTACTGAAATTACGGGTGAAGTTTCTGTCAGTCCATATCCCTCAAGAATAGGGATTCCGGCATTTTGAAACATTAAATTTAATCTTGTAGACAAAGCTGCAGATCCGGAAACCAATGTAATGATTTCGCCTCCCAAACCTTCTCTCCATTTTTTAAACACCAGTTTATCAGCAATGATCTCCTGCAATCCTGAAGGCTTTGAAACGGTTTTCTTTTTAGAAATTAAATCTAATGCCCAGAAGAATATTTTCTGTTTTAAACCTCCTGCAGATGAGCCTGTTGCATAAATTTTATCATAAACCTTTTCCACAAGCCTTGGAACGACACTCATGTAATGTGGTTTCACCTCTTTCACATTTTCACCCATTTTTTCAATACTTTCAGCGAAGTAAATCGAAAAACCGTTGTATTGGAAAAGATAAAATAGCATTCTTTCGAAAATATGGCAGATCGGAAGGAAGCTCAATACTCTGGTATCCTTATAATCAAGACTTTTTTTCTTCGGAATTCTCGGCATTGAGCCTAATACATTGGAAACAATATTGTGATGGGTCAGCATGACGCCCTTCGGTTTTCCTGTAGTTCCTGAAGTATAGATAATGGTCGCCAGATCTTCAGGATTAATGGTATTGGCTAGATCTTCCACTTCGATTTGGGTAGAATCATCCTCTCCGAGATCAAGGATTTCTTTCCAGTTGGCGGCTCCGGTAATCTGTTCAAAGGTAAATATGCCCTGTAATGACGGGATATTGTGCTTTACTTTCATCACTTTGCTTAGAAGATCCTTATCGGACACAAAGCAGTATTTGATTTCGGCATTATTAAAGATAAATTCATAATCTTCCGCAGAAATACTTGGATAAACAGGTACGGAAACTACCCCGATCTGTGAAAGCCCAAGATCCATAATTGCCCATTCTGTACGGGAGTTTGTGGTAATTAAAGCGATTTTATCTCCAGGTTTTATACCTAGTTTTAAAAGTCCTCTTGATATTTTATTTCCTTCATTAATAAACTCCTGCGTCGAAGTTTTTTTCCATTCGCCATGATATTTGGTAACAAACATATCCGCCTTGGGATAATTTTCTAAAGCATAATGAGGTATATCGAATAATCTTTTGATTGTCATGATTTTTTTAAGTATAGTTAAAGGAATTTTAAATATAAGAATTTTTTTGATTAGAAGTTAGTAGGAAATCACATTTTCACCCGGATAATTAGAAAAAAGATAATACAAAGGCGTTGATATGGAGATTTGAATATAATTATTATTCATTAAAATTTATTTTAATCTGCTAATTTTTAATTACTAAGTTCTAACTTCCAATTCTATTTCCAGATTTGCTCAAAAAGTGTAAATTAGCGACCATCTAATTATTCAATTTTTATGGACTTTAATTTATCAGAAGAACAGCTGATGATTCAGCAGGCGGCAAGGGATTTTGCGCAGAACGAATTATTACCGGAAGTAATCGAGAGGGACCGCGACCAGAAGTTTCCTGCAGAACAGGTAAAGAAAATGGGTGAAATGGGACTTTTGGGAATGATGGTAGATCCTAAATACGGTGGCGCAGGAATGGACAGCGTTTCTTATGTTTTGGCGATGGAGGAGATTGCAAAAATTGATGCTTCTGCAGCTGTTGTAATGTCTGTAAACAATTCATTGGTATGTGCAGGACTTGAAAAATTCGCTTCTGAAGAGCAAAAGGTGAAATACCTTACTCCTCTTGCAAGCGGACAGGTAATCGGGGCTTTTGCCTTGTCTGAGCCTGAAGCCGGATCTGATGCTACATCCCAGAAAACTACTGCGGAAGACAAAGGAGATTATTACCTTTTGAATGGTATCAAAAACTGGATCACAAACGGTGGAACAGCGTCTTACTATATCGTCATTGCACAAACGGATCCTGAGAAAAAACATAAAGGAATCAACGCATTCATCGTTGAAAGAGGATGGGAAGGTTTTGAAATCGGCCCAAAAGAAGATAAGTTGGGAATCAGAGGAAGTGATACGCATTCTTTGATCTTCAACAACGTAAAAGTACCGAAGGAAAACAGAATCGGGGAAGATGGTTTCGGATTCAATTTTGCGATGGCTGTACTGAACGGAGGAAGAATCGGTATTGCTTCTCAGGCCTTAGGTATCGCTTCAGGAGCTTATGAATTGGCTTTAAAATATGCTAAAACAAGAAAAGCTTTCAAAACTGAAATTATCAATCACCAGGCTATTGCTTTCAAATTAGCCGATATGGCAACTCAAATTATGGCTGCAAGAATGCTTTGCTACAAAGCGGCTGTAGAAAAAGACGCCGGAAAAGATATTTCCGAAATTGGGGCTATGGCAAAGTTATATTCTTCTCAAGTGGCGATGGATACAACGATTGAAGCAGTACAGATCCACGGTGGATACGGATATGTAAAAGAATATCACGTAGAAAGAATGATGAGGGATGCGAAAATCACCCAAATCTATGAAGGAACTTCTGAAATCCAGAAAATTGTGATTTCCAGAAGTATTTCAAAATAAGCTAAAACATTTTATCATGAAAAAATCTTTGTGGATCACGCTGGGTATAGTATTTCTTTTATTAGGAGTATTTGTCTGGTATAAATATTTCTTCGTTTTCGGAGAAGGAGTAAAATCCGGATACCTGAATTATGCCATCAAAAAAGGGTACGTTTTCAAAACTTATGAAGGCAAGCTGATTCAGGAAGGTTTCGGAAGGGGAAAAACCGGAAGTATTACAAGCTATGAATTTGAATTTTCCGTTTCAGATTCTGAGGTTTTCAAACAATTGGAAATGAACAGTGGAAAAACTTTCGATCTTCATTACAAAGAATACAAAGGAGCTTTGCCCTGGAGAGGAAACACAAAGTATGTCGTAGATAAAATAGTCAATATGAAATAGTAAAAGGCTCTCGGATGAGAGCCTTTTACATTACACACGAACCACAAAATATTATATATTGTTTATTCTTTGATGGAATTATTTGAGCTTAGTTAAAAAATGATATTCAAATTTTTTAATGTTTAACCGAAATTATAAATAATATTTTTTCTAAAAACGGGGTTTTGATTAAAATATTATTAAAAATAAAATTGTCAGAAAGCTGATAAATAATTAGTCAGGTTTATTATCAGACGTGTTTTTGTTTCTCTTTTTATAAAAGTAATATCCAATCCCTGCAATTAAAAATAACGGCCAAAGTGGAAGAATAAAAAGGAAAATCGAAGTGATGACATTCCAGCCTGAAGAAATAGCGGCAAAAGATTTGTCACCGAATGTTTTGGGTTCTTTGCTTTCTGCATACTCTCCATCCCTTCCATACAGAGTAATATCAACTTCACACATGGTATTTTGTACAAAATCCTGCCCGGAAAGCTCGATACTTTTGTTTTCAACTTTACCGAGATTGTAGCTTAACTCTTCCATCAAATAATCAAATTTTTGAATAGGAACTTTAATTTTAAGATAAGCTATTTTCTTATCATTATTATTTAATGAAATATTTTCACTTCTTACGATACCATCATATTTTGAAACCTCTTCCTTTACAATTTCTTTTGCAGTTTCGGCATCATCAACGGTCAGTTCCAGAGTTCCTGTTTTTAATAATTTATTTTTCGGAACATTCAGTTCATAATTTTCTTTTTTAGGCTTGTCTTTGTAAACAATTTTCGTTTCCTTAATCACTTTCGGGGCCGGAACATTTACAATAATTTTTTCTTCTTTTTTAGCTGAATCTTTCTTTTCTGTTTTTGTTTCCAGCTTTACGGATGAAATTTTTTCTGATAAAGAATCGATGATTTTTGATGTGTTTTCAATCTTGTCTTTTACATCATTTTTTGTGTTTTCAAATTCTTTAATCCTTACATTGGCTGAATCCAGGGCTGCATTGGCTTTATCACTTACATCACCTACTTTTTCGGACGCAGCAGACACCGCACTGTCGGCGGACTGTACCGCATTTTCAATTTGAGATGTTGCGGCTTCTCCTTTTTTACACATAATAAATGTACTTGATACAGCGATCAGTAATATGAATTTTCTCATACGTTTAATTTTTTTGTTGAAGTAAAATTAGACGTGAAATTCCTGTAGCGCTTGTAAAAGAAATGTATTATGCTGGTAAATTCATAATATTTTAAAAATCAATAATTTAATTTTATTTTACAATTGTTTTACAAAAGATTTTGGTTTTTTTTATCAATAATTTAGATATAGTTGGTTTTTGTAAAAGCTGTGGTTTTCTTGTTTCATATTTTTGTTCATGTAATAATCAAAAATTTGATTGTTTTTTCTTTAAAAGAAGTAATTTGATTTATAAATTAATTAATATCAAAAAAAATAATGTAATTAATTGTATTTCACTATTTTGTGCCTTTGTTTTTTATATATTTGTTTAGTGTGAATTTTGTATGCAAGCTTTGTTTTATTTAAACAACATTAATATGAATATTAGAAAACTACTTTATTTAGGGATATTTATTTTATCCATTTCTTTAGGGAAAGCGCAGGATTTTTTCACGGCTATCAGTGAAAGATCCATTAAAGCGGATCCTAAAAACAGAACAATTCAACCCGAAAAATTTCTTACGTACACTTTGGATGTGGCCGGAATGAAAAGTTATTTTAATTCAGTTCCTGAACTGAAAGACGGTGATTTTAAAGATAAGGCTCCCATTATCGTTTTGCCAATGCCTGATGGTACGAAAGCGAAATTCAGAATCTGGAAATCTTCGGTGATGGCTCCGGAATTAGCCCAAAAATTTCCTCAGTTGGTTACATTTACGGGGCAGGGAGTTGATGACAAATATGCTACTTTGAAACTAGATTTTACAGAATTAGGATTTCATGCTCAGATAAAATCTGTGGTGACTGGTGATTTATATATTGATCCTTATGCGAAAAATGATATCAATAACTATATTATTTACAAAAAAGCTGATCTGATTAATAAAAATCCAAGAGTTTGTGAAACAAAAGATGACGCTCTAGAATTAGAAAAAAAAAACGCTCAAAAAACCGTTACTTCAAGCGTAGGAACTCAAATTAGAATCTTCCGCTTTGTAGTAGCTTGTACCGGCGAATACGCACAGGCTGCAACAGGATTATCTTCACCTTCTGTTGCTCAAACCCTTTCTGCTATTGTAACTTCTGTAAATAGAGTGAACGGAGTGTATGAGCAGGAATTAGCAGTAAGACTTGTATTGGTTGCTAACGAAACTTCTGTTATTTTTACAAATCCTGCTACAGACCCTTTCAATGGGAATGATGATGCAAACGTATTAATTGATGAAAGTCAGGACCAGATTGATGCTATCATAGGAACTGCTAACTATGATATAGGCCACACTTTCAGTACTGGAGGTGGTGGATTAGCCGGTTTGGGAGTTATATGTAATGCTTCGGGCAAAGCCAGTGGTATTACAGGTTCACCAAATCCTGTCGGCGACCCTTATGATATTGATTATGTTGCACATGAAGTAGGACATCAATTCGGAGGCCCACATACTTTTAATGCTACTACAGTCAATTGTGGAGGAGGAAATCGTAGTGGTGCTAATGCTGTAGAGCCGGGAAGTGGAATTACAATTATGGCTTATGCAGGTATTTGTGGCAGTACAAATAATTTAGCTGCTAATAGTATTGCTATTTTTCATACCCGATCATTTCAATCAATTACTACAAAAGTTCAATCAACAACGTGCCAGGTTACAACTCCTGTTCCCAATACAGCTCCTGTTGTAAACGCCGGAAATAATTATACGATACCTAAAAGTACACCATTTAAATTAACAGGTTCTGCAACAGATGCTGAAAACGGTGGATTAACTTATTGCTGGGAACAAAATGATATCGGTCCGGCAGGAAACTGGAATGCCCCAACCGGAAATGCTCCTCTTTTCAGATCATTTTTACCCGTAACCGTTCCTTACAGATATTTCCCGAAAATTACAGATGTTATCAATAACACACTAACTAAAGGAGAAATTTTGCCTTCATACGGAAGAACGATGGAATTCAGATTGACAGTAAGAGACAATAATGCAGGCTGTGCAGGTGTTGCCAATGATGATGCATCCATTACGGTTGACGGCAACTCAGGACCATTCACAGTAACTGCACCCACTACGGCTGTAAACTGGTCAGGTAACACAACTCAGGCAATAACATGGAATGTAGCCAATACAACTGCTGCTCCTGTAAGTTGTGCCAATGTAAGTATTTTACTATCCACAGATGGAGGTCTTACATATCCAACGACTATCGTTGCATCTACTCCAAACGATGGTTCTGAGGTGGTTACAATTCCGAATGTAAGTACGACACAAGCCAGAATTATGGTAGCAGGTGTAGGAAACGTTTTTTATAATATCAATCCTGTTAATTTTACTATTACTCAGGTATTGGCTGTTGATGAAGCTAATGGTGATAAAGACGTATTCGTAGTATATCCTAACCCAAGCAAGGGACTATTAAATATTAAATTTGGAAAACAAAATAATATCTATGATATAGCTATTCATGATGTAAGCGGTAGATTGGTATTTAGCAAGCCGGATAATAAATTAGATCATGATAATGTGGGAACATTTAATTTAACGCACTTAGTGAAAGGAGATTATCTCATTACTGTTAAAACTAAAGATTTTAATAAAACAATAAAATGGATTAAAGAATAACAATCCACTATTACAAACAAAAAAGACCGTTCATAATTAGAACGGTCTTTTTTTATCAAATTTAAATTTAGTCCTGTTTAAACTCACTAATAAAATGCAGCTTCACATTCGGGAATTTCTCCTGCGTCATGTGAATGGTAAAAGAAGAATCAGCTAAAAACACCAGTTGATTGTATTTATCTCGGGCTAAAAACCGCTGCTTTAATCTTGCAAATTCTTTGAATTCCTCAGACTTTTCATCAGCTTCAACCCAACAAGCTTTATGCATGGAAAGTGGCTCATAAGTACATTTTGCACCATATTCATGTTCCAGACGGTATTGGATAACTTCATACTGAAGCGCTCCAACAGTCCCAATAATTTTTCTGTTGTTCATTTCAAGCGTAAATAACTGGGCAACACCTTCATCCATCAGCTGATCAATCCCTTTTGCTAATTGTTTTGCTTTCAGTGGATCACTGTTATTAATATATCTGAAATGTTCCGGTGAGAAGCTCGGAACTCCTTTAAAGCTCAGCTTTTCACCTCCTGTTAATGTATCACCGATTCTGAAGCTTCCCGTATCGTGAAGCCCCACAATATCTCCAGGGAAACTTTCGTCCACCACCTCTTTTTTATCTGCAAAAAATGCATTTGGAGAAGAGAATTTCATTTTTTTGCCTTCTCTTACCAATAAATAATTTTCGTTTCTTTTAAAAGTTCCCGAAACAATTTTCACAAAGGCCAAACGATCCCTGTGCTTAGGATCCATATTTGCGTGGATTTTGAAAACAAATCCTGTAAAAGTGTTTTCCTCAGGTTTTACAAGACGTGTATCACTCTCTTTTGGCTGTGGCATTGGAGCAATATCAATAAAAGCGTCCAATAATTCACGAACCCCAAAATTATTCAAAGCCGAACCGAAGAAAACCGGCTGCAGATCACCCTTCATATAATCTTCACGATTAAATTCCGGATATACAGATTGCACAAGATCAAGCTCTTCCCTTAAAGTGGCAGCTGCTTTTTCACCAATTGCTTCATCTATTGAAGGATCATTAATATCATCAAACTTAATCGCTTCCCCAACTTTCTGCTTTTTCTCTTCTAAGAACAACTGAATATTGTTTTCCCAGATATTGTAAATCCCCTGAAAATCCGCCCCCATACCGATTGGCAGAGAAAGCGGAACCACAGTTAACCCTAATTTCTGTTCAACTTCATCCAGCAAATCGAAGGCATCCTTACCTTCACGGTCCAGTTTATTGATGAAAACCAACATCGGAATGTTTCTCATTCTACAAACCTGAACCAGCTTTTCTGTCTGTTCCTCAACCCCTTTTGCAACGTCGATCACAACGATTACAGAGTCAACGGCAGTTAAAGTTCTATAAGTGTCTTCCGCAAAATCTTTGTGACCCGGAGTGTCCAAGATGTTGATTTTGTGGTTTTTATATTCAAAAGCCAACACGGAAGTCGCTACGGAGATTCCTCTCTGGCGCTCAATTTCCATGAAATCGGAGGTGGCTCCTTTTTTTATTTTGTTCGATTTTACCGCACCCGCTTCCTGAATTGCACCCCCGAAAAGCAGTAATTTTTCCGTAAGAGTGGTTTTCCCGGCATCGGGGTGAGAGATAATCCCGAATGTTTTTCTTCTTTGTATTTCTTTGATTAAGTCTGACATATCGTATTTTGAAGTTGCAAAAATCGGGAATTTTAATGGAAATTAAAAATGAATTTGGATGGTTTAAGGCTTAAAACCCGAAGTTTAAGTATAAAACCCGGAAATTTGCAATTCACCATTGACATATTCACTTTTTTAATACAAAAAAATTATCTTTGTTTCACTAAATTTTTATCATGGAAAACAGCAGATATCCGAAGTTTACGTTTACATGGATTGGAGGACTGGTCTTATTGGCAGGGTTATTTGTGGGAACAATGGTTGTTTCATTTTTTAATGTTTTCTGGATGTTTGTTTTCAAGGAAAATCTTCAGTTTAGAGATTGGTTTTTCATGCTTTCCAATGCAGCGGGATTCCTTACTGCAATTGCCTTTTTTGATTTTTTTATTGTAAGAAGGACAACCGGAAAAAAGCTTAATTTTAATTTTTCACCAACGAATTTTTACACTTATCTATTGATTTTTCCTTTAATGATCGGCATGATGTTCATTGCAGAATTCATCGCGGCGCAAATCCCTACAACAGGTCCTTTCTTTGGAAAATATTATGAATTTTTCAGCAGGTTGATGGAGCAGCTGACGGATGATCCGGTAGTAATGATTATTACAGCGGTAATATGTGCGCCTATTTTTGAGGAAATTATTTTCAGAGGAATTATTCAGAAAGGATTGATTAATAAAGGTGTTGAACCCTGGAAAGCAATTTTTTTTGCTTCCATTATTTTCGGATTGGTTCATGCAAATCCGTGGCAGTTTGTGGGAGCGATTTTATTAGGCTGTGTTTTGGGTTTGGTTTATTTTAAAACAAAATCATTACTATTACCTATGTTACTTCATGGTTTTAATAATTTGTGTTCATCCTTGTTAATTTTATATACTAAAAATGAAAGTTTTGCTGATGCTTTTAAAGTATCGGAATGGATCATATTAGCAATCGGAATCATACTTTTTTCTTTGTTTTACTATTTATTTATGAAGAATTATAAAGTGCATTATGCTGAGATCTAAACACTAATATTACAAATGTTTTCACGAATACCACAATTTTAATTTGTGATAATTTGTGCAAAAAGTTAGTATGATTTGTGTTTAAATAAAATAAAAAAATGAAATTGAAAATGGAACTACTCGTAGCAACACACAACGAACATAAAAAAGAAGAAATTCAACAGATTTTAGGAAACGATTTTGTCGTAAAAAGTCTTACAGATTATAATATTCATGAAGAAATTGTAGAAGATGGCGATTCTTTCAATGCCAATGCTTTGATTAAAGCCAAATATTGCTTCGAAAAAACAGGAATTCCAAGCCTTGGCGACGACAGCGGTCTGGTGGTTGAGTCTCTGGATGGAAGACCGGGAATTTTCTCCGCCCGTTATGCCGGTGACCATGATTTTGCAAAAAATATTGAGAAAGTTTTAAACGAAATGAATGGTGTTGAAAACAGAAAAGCATATTTCATCACGGTTTTATGTTATTATGACGAAAACGGTGCGAAATATTTTGAAGGTAAAGCCCACGGAAATTTATTAACTGAAAATAAAGGTTTCAAAGGTTTTGGGTATGATCCTATTTTTGTTCCGGAAGGTCATGAAAAGACTTTTGCAGAAATGAATCCTGAGGATAAAAACAAAATCAGCCACAGAAAGCAAGCACTGGATTTATTTCTTGATTTTTTGAAAGTAAAAGAATAATTTTAACTGTATTTTGTCATTCTGACGAAGGAAGAATCTCATCAAAATGACAGTGTTTAAGTTAAAAATCTATCGTACATTTGCTACTTAATAAACTATTGATTTGAGCACTTATTTAACGATATTAGGCTTTAATTCAGCGATTCCTACGATCAATTCCTCTCCGACTGCACAGTTTCTGGAAATGGAAGAAAGGTCTTTCCTGATTGATTGTGGGGAAGGAACTCAGGTACAGCTAAGAAAAGCAAAAGCGAAATTTTCCAGGATCAATCATATTTTTATTTCGCATCTTCACGGGGACCATTGTTTTGGTTTGCCGGGACTAATTGCGTCTTTCAGGTTGTTGGGAAGGGATATGCCGCTTCATGTATACGGCCCGAAAGGAATTAAGAATATGCTGGAAACGATCTTCACGATTACGGAAACACACCGTGGTTTTGAGGTGGTTTATCATGAGCTGGATAAGAATTATTCCGAAAAAATTTATGAGGACAGCAGGGTAGAAGTTCACACGATTCCTTTGGATCACAGGATTTACTGCAACGGTTATTTATTTAAGGAAAAACCGAAAGACAGACATCTGAACATGAAGGAAATTGCAAAATATAGTGAAATTGAGACCTGCGATTACCACAATATCAAGGCTGGAAAAGATTTTGTTTTAAGCGATGGATATGTTATTAAAAACGAAATTCTTACGATAGATCCGGCTCCGCCTGTTTCCTACGCATTTTGCAGCGATACAAGATATCTGGAAAGTGTGATTCCTTTGATTAAAAATGTGACGGTTTTGTATCATGAATCTACATTCTTGCATGATCTGAAGGAAATGGCAGATTATACCGGCCACACAACGGCTTTGGAAGCGGCCACAATTGCTCAGAAAGCTGAGGTGGGGAAGCTGATTTTAGGGCATTTTTCTAATAGGTATGGAGATTTAACGGTATTTACAGATGAAGCGAGGGTAATTTTCCCGAATACTTTTTTACCAAAGGCATTAGAGCCTGTGAAAATTTAATTTTATGTTGAAGTTTGAAGAATTAAAAATCTTCTTAGACGAAAAGGCTGATCAATACAATCATCCGGAGTTTATAGAAAACGACCCGATACAGATTCCGCACCGTTTTTCCTTGAAGCAGGATGTTGAGATTGCCGGTTTTCTGGCGGCGACAATTTCTTGGGGAAATAGAAAAGCGATCATAAAATCTGCGGAGAAAATGCTGGATATTATGGGAAATTCTCCTTATGATTTTGTCTTGAATTATTCTGAAAAAGATCTTGAAGATCTTAAAGATAAAAGTATTCACAGAACATTTAATGGTGAAGATTTTACCTATTTTATCAAACAATTTAATAGAATTTATAAAGAAAATGAAAGCCTGGAGAATTTATTTAAGGTAAATGATCAGGAAACCAATTTTCTTCACGCCATTGAAAGATTCAGAAGCCAATTTTTAGGAGCTGAAAAGCACAGGAGCCACAAGCATGTAAGCTCACCTTATAAGAATTCTTCGACCAAAAGAATTATTATGTTTCTTAGGTGGATGGTTCGTAAAGATAAGCGTGGCGTGGATTTTGGTCTTTGGGAAAACATAGATCAAAAGCATCTTTCGATTCCTCTGGATGTACATACGGGAAATATTTCAAGGAAGCTGGGACTGATTTCCAGGACTCAGAATGATTGGAAAACAGTGGAAGAGCTGGATATGGTTATTAGAAGATTTGATGAAAAAGATCCTGCAAAATATGATTTTGCATTGTTCGGATTAGGGGTAACAAAAGAATTATTATAAAACAAAACACAATGAAAAAAGACATCGAAAAATCTGAAACCTTAGAAAAAATTGCTAATGGAATCACCTGGTGGATAGGTTCTATCCCGTCATTGATTGTACATACTTTATTTTTTATTATTTCCTTTCTCTTGCCGCTGCTGCATATTGTCGAGTTCGATAAAATGTTGCTCATCCTTACGACTGTTGTTTCTCTGGAAGCTATTTATCTGGCTATTTTCATCCAGATGTCGGTGAATAAAAGTCACGAAAAAATTGAAGATATTCAGGAGGATATTGAAGACATTCAGGAAGATATCGAGGAGATCAGCGAGGATATTGAGGAGATCAGTGAAGATATCGAAGAGATCAACGAAGATATTGAAGATATTCAGGAGGATATTGAGGAAATCAACGAAGAGGAAGATGACGAAATTCACAGTGAACGTGCAAAAAATGTAATGTTGAAAAGCAATGTAAGTTCTAATAAAAACGAGATTAAAGCTTTAAAAGATAAAATTGAAGAACTTCAAAGTAAAATCGAAGAACTTAAAAAAGAATAATTCATAAAATTTACATTAATAGAGTAATAAATTATATAATTCTTAAGAGACTGATAAAATTATCAGTCTTTTTTTATTATTTCAGATATATTATCTGCAATTTGTTGAAATTTAAAATAAGTTAAATTATTAATGTGAATTCCTTCGATTTATGTTGAGTTTTAATTAAAAAAATTACTATTTTTGAACAAACAACAACAAAATGTTAAATTATAGATTAAAAAACTACTTTTTCCTTTTAGTGTTGCTTCTGTTTTCAGGGTCAGTATTTGCTCAAAAAAAGATGTCAAGAAAGCCTGTAAAAGAAAAGCATACTAATGCAAGTTTGAAAGCAGGCGCATTTATTGATGTAAATGCTGCATCCTACACACCTTCCGGCTATAATATCGAGCAACTTATAAAAAATGTTTTGATTTCCGGAGGATCAAGTTGTGCAGTAGCTAATGTATCCAATGTTACGGTTTCTCCAAATCAGCCGGCTACGGATACAGAAAGAGCCTGGGGATATTTTCATAAAGCTACCACAGCTTTCCCGTTTACGGATGGTGTTGTCCTGGTTACAGGTACAGCCAGAAAAGCAGGTAATGTTCTTGAGGGAGGGCTTGGAGATGTTGTTCCAGGGTCTACGGTGAGTGATCCGGATCTGGTTGCGGCAATCAATCCTTTAGCACCCCTGAAAGACGCTGTTTTTATCGAATTTGATTTCGTTCCGAACAGTACAGAGGTGAAGTTTAATTATATTTTCGCTTCAGAAGAATATACCTCCGATTATCCATGTGGGGTTTATTCAGACGGTTTCGCCCTGCTACTGAAAAAAGTAGGAGATCCTACCTATACTAATATGGCGATCCTTCCGAACGGAACCCCTGTAAGTGTTACTAATATTGTTCCTGCTGGGAATGGTTTTTCTTGCGGACCTATTAATGAAACTTATTTTGCGGGGATCAACTCTACTAATATTGAAACCAATTTTAATGGAAGAACAATTCCTTTACAGGCAAAAGCAACGGTAATTCCGGGGCAGACGTATCACTTCAAAATGGTTCTGGCAGATGCTTCAGACTCAGGGTTTGATTCTGCCGTGTTTATTGAAGGAGGTTCTTTCGATATCGGGATGACAATTGTTGACGGTAACGGAAATCCTATTACCAATGTTAATATGTGTGACAACACACCTCAGCTTTTAAAAGCACAGATTGCTTCCGTTCCGGGAATGACTTTCCAATGGTATAAAGACGACGTTGCAATTCCGGGGGCTACCAGTGCAACCTATACTGCTACTCAGCCCGGTGTTTATACTGTGAGAACCTTTGTTGGGGGTACACAATGTCAGAATGCAAGCGTTACTATTGTCGGCGGTACAACTCCTCCGGCCCAGAATGCCACATTGAAATTATGTACAACACCTTCTGTTTCCACATTCAACCTGAATGATGCGACTCCGATGATTACCAGCTCTACAACGGCTATTGTGCGTTACTATATCAATCAGGCAGATGCGGTTGCTCAGAATAATGCTTATATTAATCCTACACTTTTAGGCAGTTACAATGGAACGGACGGACAAATCCTTTATGTGGTAGTGTCAAACGGAGCTTTCTGTAGCAAAATGGTTACTTTAACTTTGAAAAAAGAAGCTACCCCTATTGCACAGTTAACAGCTACAAAAGTGAAAATATGTGCCGGAGAATCTACTACATTAACGGCTTCCAATGGAGTTACTTATCAATGGACAGGAGTATCAGGAACCGGAGCTACACACACGGTTTCTCCTACCCAGACTACTACTTATACAGTATACGCAATCGGAGCACAGGGATGTAAATCTTTACAGCCTGCATCCATCACGATAGAAGTTGTTCCTGCAATTGTATCCACACTTAAAGGAGGTATGATCTGCGAAGGTGATGTTATTACTTTAGATGCCGGAGCAGGGCCGGAGTATCATTATACTTGGAATACGGGTGATCTTACACAGACCATCAATGTTGGTACGCCGGGAACTTATTCGGTGACAATCAATAATGGAGTGTGTTCAAAAGTGTTTACAACACAGGTTATTCAAGCTGTTATTCCTGAAATTATCAACGTAAATTATAACGAAAACGGAACGATGATTCTTACCGCAAGTAACCCAAGCAACGGAGCATTAGAATATTCTATTGACAATGGAGTTACATGGCAGAATTCTAATGTGTTCTCAAACGTTCCAAGAAATATTGTAGTTTCTATCAGAGTAAGAGTAAAAAATACAAGTTGTGTAGGATTCCTGGAATATTTCACATTTGTAATGCAAAACGTGATCACCCCGAACGGAGACAATATCAATGATATGATTGATATGAGAGGAGTACTTAAGTATAAAGATTTTAAAGCTACTATCTTCGACCGTTACGGAAAAGAGGTGTACAAAGCAAGCAGTCTGCAGCCTTATTGGGACGGATATTTCCAAGGGAAACGCCTTCCTACGGCATCTTACTGGTATCAGGTAAGTTTTGAAGATCCTGCAAGCAAAAAACCGGCAGTGAAAACCGGCTGGATCTTATTAAAGAACCTTGAATAAAATATTTAATTTAATATAAAAGAAAGACCGACAATTTGTTGGTCTTTTTTTCGTTTTTATCCTGAATAGAAATTAATATTTTACAATAAATCAGATTGTATTAGTGATAATGTAATTTAAGTTGAATTGAATTTCAATCAAAAAAAATAGTATTTTTGTTTAAAATAATATAAAATGTTAAATAGGAGGACAAGAAATTTATTTTTGGCTTTAATATTAATGATTGTAGGAAACTTTGTTTTTGCCCAAAACAGAGGGAAAGGCATTGTTGCAAAGCCTACAGCTCAGAGTATGAAGGCCGGAGCTTTTATTGATGTGAATGCTGCCGGATATCCGGAATCAAATTTCAGTATCACGCAATTGGTAAAAGATGTTCTTATTAGCGGCGGTTCTGCTTGTTCTGCAGCTAATGTGACAAATGTTGTTGTTTCTCCAAATTTACCAACATCCAATCCGGACAGAAGCTGGGGATATTTTAATAAGGCGACCACCAACTTTCCTTTTGCAAAAGGTATCGTTCTTACAACAGGTTTTGCAAGAAAAGCAGGAAATAACTTCCAGGCAACTTTAAGTGATGGTTTATCTGTGCAAGGAGATACAGACCTGGCAACTGCTTTAGGAATTTCTAATGCTGATTTAAGAGATGCCAGCTATATTGAATTTGATTTCGTACCTGCTTCTACAAAGGTTACTTTCAGATATTTATTCGCATCCAAAGAATATCAACAGGATTATCCATGTACGATAGGCGACGGATTTGCATTATTGCTAAAAAAAGTAGGTGATCCTACCTATCAAAACCTGGCAGTTTTACCGGGAGGAACACCTGTAAGTGTTACCAATATTCACCCTACGATATCAACGCCGGGAGGTGGAGGATGTCCTGCTGTTAATGAATCTTATTTCGCAGGATATAATACCGCTAATATAGAAACCAATTTCAATGGACGTGTAATACCCTTAACAGCTTCTGCAACGGTAATTCCGGGACAGACTTATCATTTTAAAATGGTTCTGGCGGATTATTCGGATTCAAACTTTGATTCTGCAGTTTTCCTTGAAGCCGGATCTTTTGATATTGGTGTTCAAATTTTAAATCCTGCGGGAGTAGCACTACCTCCTTCAATTAATGTTTGTGATAATGCGCCTCAGACTTTTACTGCCTCAGTTCAGGGTGGTGGCGCTACTTATCAGTGGTTGTTGGGAGGTAATCCGATTCCGGGAGCTACTAATGCTTCTTATACCGCAACTCAACCGGGAGTGTATTCTGTCCAGGTGTTTTTACCCGGAAATACGTGCCCGGGAACAGCAACAGTGACTATCGTGGGAGGAACTTCGCCCACCGTGCAGAATGCAACACTTACAGCCTGTTATGTTCAGGGAAATGCTACATTTAACCTGACTTCGGCCCAAACTTCAATAAGTACAACGCCGGGTGCCACTTTTGCTTACTACGTCAATCAGGCGGATGCTTTGGCAGGAAACGCCAATACAATTTCAAATACTACTGCATTTCCAAGTGCAGGGCAAACCATTTATGTTTTGGTTAAAAGCGGTTTCTGTTCAAAAGTAGCCGAGCTGCAACTCGTGAAGGCTCCACAAATGACGGCCACAATCGCTCCACCAAGTGTATTAACCTGTACAAACTCGCAAATTACACTGGATGCAACCACTTCAGTTTATCCTGCAGGAGCTACTTTCAACTGGACAACTACAAACGGAAATATTGTTTCAGGAGCCAATACTTTAAATCCTGTAATAAACTTAGCAGGAACTTATACTTTAACAATATCAAATACCTATCAACCTCAAAATTTAACATGTACAGCAACGGCAAACGTTACTGTAACAGGAGATAGTGCTCCGCCAACAACCGGATTAACGGCATCAAAATTAATCATCTGTTCCGGTGAATCCGTAACATTGACGGCTTCGGGAGGAACTACCTACAACTGGGTTGGATTACCGGGAACCGGAGCTACACAAACAGTTTCGCCAACGGCTACCACTACTTATACAGTGACGGCAGTGGGGGCGAACGGCTGCGTATCTCAAAACCCGGCAACAATTACGATTACTGTTAATCAACCATTCACGGCGCAGAACGCTACCTTATTCAAATGTTATCAGGATGGCGGTATCAATTATGATTTAACGGAAGCTCAGCCTCAGATTACTTCTGCAACAGGGGTTACTTTTGCTTATTATGTCAATCTTGCTGATGCTAATGCAGGAAATGCAAACACGATTGCAAACCCGGCTTCCTTCAATAGCGCAGGTGGACAGACCATTTATGTTCTGGTATCGAACGGCGGCTGTAAATATGTAGTAACATTACAATTATCAGCTACACCACAAACTACCTTAACTATCGCGCCGCCACAGCAAATTACCTGTACAACAGCTCAAACTACATTGAACGCGTCTGCTTCTGTAATTCCGGCAGGTTCTACAATTGCATGGACTACAACAGGGGGAGGAAATATCGTTTCGGGAGCAAATACTTTAAATCCTGTGGTAAATGCAGGTGGAGTATACACATTAACAGTATCAAATGTTAATCAGCCAGGAAATTTAACATGTACTTATACGGCAAACGTAACAGTAACACAAAATACAACGCTTCCTGTAGCAACGGTAACGTCTAGTGTTCCTCAGATTTGTCCGGGAGAATCAGTGACATTAACGGCTTCGGGAGGTGCTACTTACAACTGGGTGGGTCTTCCAGGAAATGGAAATACACAGGTGGTTTCTCCTACGGTTACTACAACTTATACGGTTTTTGCAGTAGGAGCGAACGGTTGTATATCTGCAAACCCTGCTACAGTTACAATAATAGTCGGTCCGCCGGTAGCAGTATTGGCTGCTTCAAAATCTAAGATTTGTGTGGGAGAATCTGTTACTTTAACAGCTACAGGAGGGGTTACTTATGAATGGGTAGGACTTCCAGGAAATGGAAATACACAGATTGTTTCGCCTACAGTCACTACAACATATTGCGTTTTTGCTTTGGGAGGAAATGGCTGTAAAGTAGCTACTCCTACTTGTATTACAATCGAAGTTGTTCCGGCCATTGTATCGACACTGGAAGATGTGTACGTTTGCGCAGGAGATTTCGGGACTTTAGATGCGGGGCCTGGGCCTAATTATACTTATGTTTGGAATACAGGTGCAACCACTCAGACTATTTCTGTAAATACTCCGGGAACGTATTCGGTAACAATAAGCAACGGAACTTGTTCTAAAGTGTTTACAGCTCAATTGATAAACCCTGCTTTGCCGCAGTTTACCAATGTAACATATGAAAATCATGTATTGACATTAACAGCAACAAATCCTACCGGAGGAACACTGGAATATTCCATTGACGGAGGCCTTACATGGCAGAATTCAAATATTTTCTATAATGTTTTGGATAATACAAGTTATAATCTCATGGTAAAGGTAAAAGATGCGAAATGTAGTACTACATTAGAATATTTCACATTTGTCATCAGCAATGCAATTACGCCGAATTCCGATGGTAAAAATGATACGATAGACTTTACAGGAATCAGTAAATACAATAATTTCGCGGCTTCTATCTTCGACAGGTATGGTCAGGAAGTATTTAAAGCCGGTAAAACGGATACGGTTTGGCACGGAACAATAAGGGGAAGCTTGAGCCTTCCAACGGCCACTTACTGGTATCGAGTGCAGTGGGAAAACCCTGCAAGCAAGAAATTGGAGATGCGCGGTGGATGGATTTTACTGAAAAATCGTAATTAGAAATAGAATATAATTAAAATCTCTCAATTTGGGAGATTTTTTTTTGTTTTTATCAATAAAAAAGTTAAATATGTGTGTGGTATATTCAAAAAAAAATTAAATTTGTTGAAACAAAATTATTATGAAGGGATATCTACTATTGTTTTTCTTATTTATGACTTCGTCGTCGAGTCTCTTTTATTCGCAAACTCTTACACCGAGAAAACCTCAAAAAGAAAAGGCTTCTGCTTTGACTATGAAAGCGGGTGCTTTTATTGATGTTAATGCTCCGGGTTATGCGCCGTCGACTTTCGATCCTTTACAGTTAGTGAAGGATGTGTTAATTTCATCAGGAACCAATTCATGCGTGACACCAAACGTATCGAATGTACAGGTAAGTCCAAGTTTACCGGCAAGTGATGCCAATAGATCTTGGGGATATTTCCACAAAGCAACGACCAACTTTCCCTTCACAGATGGGATTGTACTTTCAACCGGTCATGTGAGAAAAGCTGGGAACAACTATGAGAGTGGTACTCTGGGGGATGATTTGCAGACCGGAAGTGATCCTGATCTTGTAGCTGCTACAAACCCTTCGGGAACTCTTAATGACGCGGTTATCTTAGAGTTTGACTTTGTACCGACTTCCAGTCAGGTAAAATTCAATTATTTATTTGCTTCTGAAGAATATACGGGATCATTCCCATGTAGTTTCTCAGATGCTTTTGCTTTATTATTAAAACCTACTGGAGGTGGACCTTACGTGAACATGGCAATTGTGCCGGCTCCGGGCACGGGACCTGTAAGCGTTACCAATATACACCCACAAAATAGCTTTACCGGCTTTGATATGGGATGTGGCGCACCAAACGTTGCATTTTTTGGAGGATATAACACTTCTAATATAGAAACAAACTTCAATGGAAGAACAGTTCCAATGCAGGCTACAGCTACTGTAGTTCCCGGGCAGTCTTATCACTTCAAAATGGTTTTGGGAGATGCCTTGGACAGCAGCTATGATTCTGCGGTATTCCTGGAGGGTGGATCTTTCAACATCGGGGTAGAATTATTAGATCCTACGGGAACTACTTTACCGGAAGAAATCAACGTTTGTGATAATGTACCTCAGGTAATCACTGCTTCTGTAAGTGATCCTAATATGACGTACCAATGGTTCTTCAACGGAGTTGCCGTTCCGGGAGCTACTACACCTACCATTACAGCAACACAGCCGGGTAATTATGAAATTCAGGTAAGTTTCCCTGGAAATCCTTGTCCTGGTAAAGCGAATATTAAAATTAACGGTGGAACAACACCTGCTGCAGTTGATGCTTCATTGCTGCTTTGTACAACAACGGATGTCACATGGTTTGATCTTACAGATGCTATGCCTTCCATTAGTACAACCACGGGTGCGGTATTCCATTTCTATGAAGATCAGGCTGATGCTTTGGCTCAAAATGATGATTATATCCAGGATGTTTTACATTATAATGGTAACGATGGCCAGATTTTATATGTTGTCGTTTCAAACGGAGGATTCTGTAGCAAAATGATTGAGCTAAAATTATTAAAAGAGGCAAGACCTACAGCTCACGTTGTTGCATCAAAACTAAAAGTTTGTCCTGGAGAAGTAGTAGATTTCACGGCAACAGGAGGAGCAACTTATGAGTGGTCAAACTTCCCTGGAACAGGAAACACACAATCTGCTACGGTACACAATACAACGACCTTCACAGTCTATGCTTTAGGTCCAAAGGGATGTAAATCTTCACTTCCGGCTACCATTACGGTAGAGGTGGTTCCAGCGCTTACTTCTCCACTAGCTGACGTAGAAATATGCCAGGGAGACAGAGTAACTCTTGATGCAGGAGCAGGCCCGAACTATACATACCAGTGGAGTACAGGAGAGATTACCCAGACTATTAATGTAGACCAGTTGGGAATCTATACGGTAACCATCAAAAACGGATATTGTGAGAAAACATTTACGGCTCACGTTTTAGCAGCAGCTTCTCCATTCGTTACCAATGTTGATTACAGTAACAATACATTGACAATCACTGCGGAAGTTCCAATGATCAATAATATTCCTCAAACCGTTGAATATTCTGTTGACGGAGGTATCTCATGGCAGTCATCAAACGTATTTACAGGCCTTCAGAATAATACAACTTACCATATTCAGGTAAGAACTGTGGGAACTAGTTGCGTTGGGGCTCTTGAATTCTTCACATTACATATCTCAAACATAATTACTCCAAATCAGGATGGTGTTAATGATACATTAGACCTTACGGCTTTAGGTGACTTTAAGAACTTTACGGGATCTGTTTATGACAGATACGGAGCAGAAATGTTCAGGTTCTCAAAACAAACCCCAATCTGGGACGGAACAGTAGGAGGTAAAAAATTACCAACTGCAACATACTGGTTTAAGTTCAACTTCCAGTATCCGAAGTCAAAAGCAAATATGAGCCAATCCGGATGGATTATGCTTAAAAACAGAGAATAATTATAATCGATAATGCAAACAAAAAAAGCCTTTCAATTCAATTTGAAAGGCTTTTTTAATTTTAAAATAATACTGTTTAAATTGTTTGGAAGCTGGAGGTTAGAAGAGGAAAGTTATGAAGATCGTAAAGAACAACTTCTAGCTTTTCATCTTAATTAAAAGAATATTCCATTAAATTTTTATGGCAACCTCCAAAATTATAAAACTAAAAGTAACACCCATCCTCCTTCTTCCATCGTTAATCTTCTTTAAATAAAACACTATTGATTCTCTTTCCAAAGCTGGGTGAATGATATAAAATCAGCCACACTCAGTTCCTCAGCTCTTTTATCCATAAATTCATGAGTTTTCAGGGCATCAGGAATATTTAAAATTTTCAGGGCATTGGAGAGTTTTTTTCTTCGTTGGTTGAAACCGGCTTTTACAATTTGCTTGAATAAAACTTCGTTTCCAGCCAAGCCTTCTTTGGGATTACGAGTTAGTCTCAGAACTCCTGATTTTACTTTCGGAGGCGGATTAAACACATTTTCATGTACCGTAAACAAATATGAAGTGTCATAATAAGCCTGAACCAAGACAGACAAAATTCCGTACTCTTTCGTCCTCGGAACAGCAGCCGTTCTCTCGGCGACTTCCTTTTGGAACATGCCCACCATTTCCGGAATCAGCCCATAATAATCAATGATTTTAAACAAAATCTGTGATGAAATATTATAAGGAAAATTCCCGATAATGGCAATCTGTTCGCCATTCGTAAACTGAAAATCCTGTTTCAGAAAATCACCCACAAAAGCCTCCTCAGTCGCTTTGGCGTAGTTTTTTTTCAGATATTCAATAGATTCTTTATCAATCTCTGCAAGGTAGATGTTCTGGTCTTTTTCGAGGAGGTATTTGGTGAGGACGCCCATCCCGGGGCCCACTTCCATTACATTTTTATACCCCTCAAAACTAAGGCCTTCTACAATCTTTTTTGCGATGTTTTCATCCGTCAAAAAGTGTTGACCAAGATGCTTTTTTGCTTTTACACTCAATGTTTTTTATGATTTTATTAACAGTGATTTTCTCTTTTTCGTTCCCAAATTTCGGAAGTTTTTTTCTATTTTAGCCAAAAATTTTAATATTAATGGCTAAATCTGTAGATGAGTTTAATAGGAAAAGGCTTAGGTCTAGCAATATTACAGTAGTAATAAGTATTGCCTTAGTGTTATTTTTGTTGGGATTGATGGGACTTATTTTAATAAATGCCCAGAAATATTCTGACTATATCAAAGAACAGCTTGTAGTGAATGCTTACTTTGACGAAAATTACGATGCTAAAGATTCTGTAAAAATTGCAAAAATGGAAGCTGAGGTTTTCAAAGAAATTCAGACATTGGCTCCTGTAAAAAAAGCGACATACATTTCAAGAGAAATGGCATCAGTAGAAGCTAAAAAAAGTATGGGAATCGATGCTAATGCACTTTTCGAAGAAAATATCTTCCCGTCATCTATAGAAGTTGCCCTGAAACCGGAATATGTAGACCCTGCAAAGATCGATGAAGCCATCAAGGTGATCAAGTCTGTTCCGGGGATTATTGACGTGAAAAACGACAGTACGTTAATGGTAGACGTTTACAACAACCTTAGTAGAATTCTTAAATGGATCTTAGGGTTTTCTATATTATTTTTAATCTTAGCAGTTGTTTTGATTAATAATTCAATCCGTTTGAAAATATTCTCAAAAAGATTTATCATTAAAACCATGCAGCTGGTAGGTGCAAAAAGAAGATTTATCCTGAAACCTTTCATCGTGGAGGCTGTTATTTTGGGAGCAATTGGTTCTGCAATCGGCCTTTTGGCATTGTTCGGAGTTTGGTATTACTTTACAAGCCAGATTGGTTCTGCGTTTGTTCAGGATAACAATCAATACTTCTGGTTGGTGCTGCTGGTGCTTGGTGTGGGAATTTTCATTACTGTTTTAAGTACCATTGTTGCAACCTGGAGATTCTTAAGATCAAACGTTGACGACTTATATTACTCTTAGAAAATGAGCAAAAAAACAAATAAATTTTCCGCAGACAGCTTTGGAAAAGAAACAACTGAAGTTTCACAGGAAAATACTTTTTATTTCGGAAAGCAAAACTTTAAGTGGATGCTTATCGGTCTGGCTTTTATTGTTGTCGGTTTCCTTCTGATGCTTGGGCCTGATGCCAATACAGTAGACGGAAAATTTGACCCGAATTCCTGGAACGACGGTGTTTTTTCAATCCGCAGAATCAGGATTGCACCTCTGTTTGTTGTCATTGGTTTTGTCATTGAAGCTTACGCAATTTTAAAAAGAAAATAAAAACTTTATTTAAAGATTAAAAGATTTAAAACTTAAAGAATATTGATTTACAGAATTAAAGATTATTAAACAGGTGAAGATCAGTTTATTATAATTAGTGTTAATCGTAATCAATCTTTAAATTTTAAATCTTTTAATCTTTCAATTTTAAAAAAATATGGATTTAATCAAAGCAATTATTATTGCCATTATTGAAGGATTAACAGAATATTTACCAATCTCTTCAACGGCCCACATGGGTTTTGCAGCGAACTTATTAGGCTTACCGGAAGATGAGTTTTTAAAAATGTTTCAGGTTTCCATTCAATTCGGAGCAATCCTTTCTGTGGTTGTGGCGTACTGGAAAAAATTCTTTGATTTAAAAAATTTACAGTTTTATTTTAAGCTGGGTTTTGCAGTAGTTCCTGCTTTGGTTCTGGGATATTTATTTGATGATAAAATTGAAGCGGTTTTGGGAAATCAGATAGCAATTTCTTCGGTTTTAGTACTTGGGGGAGTTATTTTATTGTTCGCAGATAAATGGTTTAAAAATCCTAGAATTGATGACGAAAAAGGAATTACAATAAGAAGTGCAATTACCATCGGTTTCTGGCAGTGTCTTGCCATGATGCCCGGAACAAGCCGAAGCGCCGCATCAATAATCGGTGGAATGACCCAGGGGCTAACAAGAAAAGCAGCCGCTGAATTTTCATTCTTTTTAGCAGTTCCTACCATGTTGGCGGTGACGGTTTACTCAGTTTTTCTGAAAACATGGGGCAAAGAAACGGCAACACCTCAAAAGGGTTACGAAATGATACTTGCTTCTCAGGATCATATTTTGATTTTTGTTGTAGGAAATATTGTGGCATTTATCGTGGCATTAATTGCTATCAAGGCATTCATCGGAGTTTTGAATAAATATGGCTTCAAACCTTGGGGCTGGTATCGTATTTTTGTAGGTATTGCCTTGTTGATTTATTTTTATTTCTTTAATAAGCCATAAGCGTTAAAAAAATTCACATTACTAATAACAGACTCATATTAAGTGACGGCAGAAGATCTACAATCAGGACACATATTTTTATTGGACAAACCTTTGGATTGGACTTCTTTTCAGGCTGTCAATAAAATGAAATATAAGCTAAAAAGAGAGTTTAATTTACCTAAAAAATTTAAAATCGGACATGCCGGAACTCTTGATCCACGTGCAACAGGACTTCTCATTGTTTGCTGTGGAAAATTCACAAAGAAAATTCCTGAGATCCAAGATGCTCCGAAAGAATATTGGACAGAAATAAAAATCGGGGTACAAACGGAATCCTATGATACAGAGAAACCTGAAATTCTTCATCAGGATATTTCAGACATTACGGAACAACAGATTAAAAATGCTTTAGAAAAATTTGTTGGCGAAATTGAACAGAAGCCACCTGTTTTTTCAGCCATAAAAATTGAAGGACAAAGAGCTTACGATTTGGCTAGGGCAGGAAAGGAAGTTGAAATGAAATCAAGAAAAACCACCATTTTTTATATCGAAGATGTTAAAATTGATCTTCCTCTGGTAAGTTTTACAGTAGGCTGTTCAAAAGGAACTTACATCCGTAGCCTGGCTCACGATATTGGTCAGGAACTTGGAGTTGGTGCATATTTGACACAATTGAGAAGAACAAGAATCGGAGAATATTCAATTGAAAATGCAACTTCTGATTTTTTGGAAAATGATTTTAGGTTTGATAATACTTTAAATGATTAATGATGCAGGAAAAAACACGTATTAATAAATATTTGTCGGAAGTAGGATACTGCTCAAGAAGAGCGGCAGACAAGCTTTTGGAAGAAGGTAGAATAAAAATCAACGGAGAAATTCCGGAAATGGGAACTAAAGTTTCTGACGAAGACGTAATCGAAGTTGATGGGAAACCGATTCGTGAACCGGAGCAAGATCACGTATACATTGCATTTAATAAACCTGTAGGCATCGTTTGTACAACAGATACAAAACGAGAAAAAAATAATATCATCGATTATATTAATCATCCAAAAAGAATTTTCCCGATCGGGCGTTTAGACAAGCCAAGTGAAGGTTTAATACTTTTAACCAGTGATGGTGATATTGTGAATAAAATTCTTAGATCAAGAAATAATCACGGGAAAGAATATATTGTACGAGTTGATAAACCAATCACTCCGAAATTCCTGGATAAAATGCGTAATGGAGTTCCTATTTTAGATACTGTCACCAAAAAATGTGAAGTAGAAAAAATCGATGAAATGAACTTCCGTATTGTCCTTACACAAGGATTGAACCGACAGATTCGCAGAATGTGTGAATACCTTGGCTACGAAGTAAAAAAACTGAAACGTATCCGTGTTTTAAATATCAAATTAGACTTACCCATCGGAAAGTGGAGAGATTTAACAGATGAGGAACTTGCTGCCTTGAATAAGCTTTTAGAAGGATCTAGCAAAACGTTTGATTAATTTGTCGAAGCATAACTTATAATTCATAACTCATAACTCATAACTCACATCACTCATCACTTAAGATAAAGCCTCATCCGAGCCTCATATTCCGGCTTCACTTTCAACAATTTCCAGATTTTCCTTTCATCTTTCTCACTTATTCTGTAAAAAATGATTTTGTCTGCAGAATATTTAAAATAAGGATGACTTTTCAGCCATTCTTCAGGAGCATCTGTTAAGGTGTATTTGGGAACATTCGCAGTATTCAATAGTGCGATTGAAAGGAGCTTTTGTACCAATTCCTTATCAATATTATAAGTCGTTAAAATCTGTTCTTTATTTACGAATCCGCCTAGCTTTTTTCTAAAACCAATGATCATTCCGGCACTTTTCTCATCTAATCCGAATTCTAAAAGCTGCTTGAAAGTTATTGTATTCAAATCTGTTTTGGAAAAGTCGGTTTTCTCTTGTTTTATTTCAGTTTTTTTGAACTGATTATTTGAGTCTGTTGATTGACTAAGGTTTATGTAAGGCTTTAATTCCTCAAATTTTTGAGCAGAAATAACAAAACATTTTTGAATATCTTCTAAATTTTTAAAGCTGCCTTTTAAGTTTCTGTCACGATAATTAATGATGGTCTGAGCTTGTCTATCCGAAAAGCCAAAAGATTTCCAGCCATCCATATCCAAGGTATTCGGATCAAAAGAATGATATTGGACTTTACTTTTTTCAGCATTAAAATTTTTCGCAAAACTTCTGAAATTAGTTGGTGTTTTTTCAGGAAGAATCAGATATGGTGAAAGTTTTGTGTAGTTTTCTTCATTAATGATAAAACATTCTTTAAACTTTTCTTTGCTTATAAAACTTCCGCCCAGAAAGCCCTTGTATTTTAAAATAGCTGCGGCCTGCCTTTCACTGAAACCCATTTTCATCCAATCACTGACCTCATAGCTGTCCGGATTGAACTTTCCGGAAATTGTGATTGATTTTTTATCGAAATTTTTGAAACCACCAGATTTTGCTTCATTATTGCTTTCGGGTAATAAAATATAAGACTCCAATTCCGAAAATTTGTCCGGAGAAACGGCAAAACATTTTTTGAATTGTTCCTTAGAAATAAACTTTCCTCCAACTACATTTTTATAATTAAGAATTGTTTCAACCTGTCTTTCAGAAAACCCTAAATTTTTCCATTGCTTTTTATCCAAATCATTCGGATCAAATTCAGAAAACTCTATTGATGCTGAACTCTCTATAAATTTAATATCGGAAAAGTCTTCTTTATTTTTGCTCGTATATTTTTGAAAAGCAAGTAAAATAATAAGTAACATCCCCATGAATGCCACCTTTCGGTAATAATCTTTTTTCATCGCCGTAAACTTAAAGAATATTATAAGCTGAAGCAATGAAGGATATGCAAATGACTTATTTTACAATATAAATAGCATTTACTGTTTGAAAAAATAAATTAAATGAAGAACTGTGAGTAATTATTTCAATTATTCGCTGTCTTTTTCTACCAAAGATTCCTTGAGCTTCAACAATTCGGCTTTTACGAACTCCAATCGATCAATGATGGTTACAGTTTCGGAAATCTTACTGTTGGTTGTTAATGCAATACGCGCTCCGTCAAGGGTATAGCCCTTTTCTTTCACCAGATGGTAGATCATTTGAAGGTTTTTGATGTCTTCGGGAGTGAAATAGCGGTTACCTTTTTTATTCTTTTTAGGTTTAATGATAGGGAATTCCTGCTCCCAATACCGTATCAGTGAAGTGTTTACATCAAATGCTTTTGCAACTTCTCCTATGGAATAATACAGTTTATCGGGTAAATTTATCTTCATTTTTCGAATCCTAATCTCCAAAGATAAAAATTTTTAAAATTCATTACAAATGAGATGCTTAAAATGTTTCAATCAAAAAAGATAATTTATTTTCTCATTTTGAGAAATAGTGTTTGAATCCTATTCCACATATCGTAAATTGTACGCTTTAAAATAATGTGGTATGAAAAATATCTTGAAAACAGGCTGGATTGGTTTGGTTTTAGTATTACTAAACTGCAAATCAGTAAATAATAGTAATATGTTTTATGATGATGTAAAGCCGGAAAAAATTTCGGATCAGTTCAGTTTTACGGAAGGGCCATCCGCAGATAAAGATGGAAATGTTTACTTTACGGATCAGCCGAATGATAAAATTTATTATTGGGACTGCAAAACCAATAAAATTGTTGAGTTTTTGCATAAAACAGGGCGGGCAAACGGAACGCATTTCGATAAAGATGATAATCTGATTACGTGTTCTGATGACAACGGCGAGATCTGGAAGATTTCAAAGGATAAAAAAATTCAGGTCTTGCTGAAAGATTTTGAAGGAAAAAGACTCAATGGGCCGAATGACATCTGGAATGATTCACATGGAGGGATGTATTTCACAGATCCCTTGTATGAAAGGGATTACTGGGTGAATTTTAAACAGGAAATTCCACATAAAAGTTTGTATTACAGAAGTAAAGATGGAGAAATCAAAAAAATCGAAACCTTCAAGCAGCCCAATGGAGTTGTAGGAAGCGAGAAGTTTAAAAAATTATACGTTTCGGATATTGATGCTGGAAAAACTTATGTATATGATATTCTGGGCGAAGGAAAATTATCCGAAAAGAAGCTTTTCTGCGAAATGGGTTCAGACGGAATGACACTTGATAAGCAGGGAAATTTATACTTAACGGGAGATGGCGTTCATGTTTTTAACAATGAAGGAAAAAAAATTCATCATATTCCAATAGAGGAGGACTGGACTTCTAATGTCACTTTTGGGGGTGAAAAGAATGATATTTTATTCATCACTGCTTCAAAATCGGTTTATATTTTACCGACAAAAGTAAAAGGAGTTGAATAATTTAAACACAAATTAGCACAAATATTTTTTCACAAATAACACAATTTTCATAATCATTTTCTAAGTTTCGACTAAAGTCAATGAATTTCTAAAAATAAAAAACGGACTAAAGCCCGTTCCTATTGATATAATTATCGTGGTTATTTGTGAAAAAATATTTGTGCTAATTTGTGTTTAAAACTAGTATGCTACTTCCATTTTCACTTTCTTGCCCTTTAATTTTTCATTACTTAATTTCCTGAGGACTGCATTTACTTTATTCCTTGAAACAGCAACATAAGAGGTAGTATCTTTTACTTCGATCAAACCAAGCTCTTCTTTTTGAAGTTCGCCTTTTTTGATAAGATAGCCCACAATATCCACTTTATTGACCTTATCTTTTTTACCTGCACTGATATAAATCGTCTGGAAAGGCGTTTTCTCAGGAACTTTATTGAACCCAGCAACGCTTTCTTCCGGAGTATTGTTTTTTATGAAAGGAAAATTTTCATCTTCGGTCATGATTAAATAAGCGAAACCTTTGGCATTCATCCTCGCGGTACGGCCGTTTCTGTGGATAAAAGCATCTTCTTTCGGAGGTAGCTGATAATGAACGATAGATTCCACTTCCGGAACGTCCAAACCTCTTGACGCTAAGTCGGTTGTGATCAGAATTCTCGCGGAATCATTCCTGAATTTCAGTAAAGCACGTTCTCTTTCGTCCTGTTCCATTCCGCCGTGGAAAGTTTCCCTGTCGATTCCTTTTTCAGCTAAAAGGTCAGAGATACGGTCGACAGCTTCACGGTGATTACAGAAAATCAAAGTTCTTTTGTTGCCTATTTTACAGATCAGATGGAAAAGAGTGTCCAGTTTTTCTTCTGAAGTCGTCATTACTTTTCTTAACTGAATATCGGGTTTTGCTTCACTTAATTTTAAAAAATCAATAACTTTTTCATTCTTCAATCCTGTGAATTTTGGAATTTCATCCATTGCCGTTGCGGAAGTCAGGATTCTTTGAGAAGTATTTTTTAATGAATTTAAAATATATTCCATATCCTCATGAAAACCGAGTTCCAATGCTTTATCAAATTCATCTAAAACCAAAGTTTTAATAGTTTTCGGGTCAAAATTATTGTTTCTTAAATGGTAAGCAACTCTTCCCGGCGTCCCGATCAACACGGCCGGGGCTTCAATTAAGTTATTGACTTCAATTTTTTTATCGTGACCGCCATAGCAGACAGAAACTTTAAAATCCGTTCCCATTGATTTGAAAACCTGCTCGATCTGCAACGCTAGTTCTCTCGCAGGAACCAAAATTAAAGCCTGAATTCCCGAAGTGTTTTTTTTCAGATTTCTAAGCATTGGAAATAAAAATCCAAGAGTTTTTCCTGATCCGGTAGGAGAGAGTAAAACGATATCAGTCTCGTTTTCAGAAGCTTTATATATAGATTTCTGCATCTGATTCATATCCTGAATCTGCAGTTTGTCATAGATTGATTGTAGTTCCATGCTGCAAAGGTAGTGAATTCGAGTTTTAGAGGTTTGAGAGTTTTAGGGTTATAGTATTTAATTTTATGAGGGCAAAAAATAAATTAATCTTAAACAAAAACACATTAGCCGTAACAAAAAAGGATGCCGTTGCAATCGGGGCTAGGTGCTTGTCGCTGTTTCAATTATCCCAATAACCACAACATTTGTCATCCTGAAAGGATCTCTTCAATATTAGTTATGTTTTAGGTAATTGTGAGGAGCGAAGTGACGAAGCAATCTCATTATATTATTTAGGTTAATATTTTATTATTAACTGTCAAGACCCTTTCAGGATGACAAATGTTGTGGTTAGGCCTAGTGTTTTATTACAATAATTTTCTGAATTATGTTCGCGATAACGACGACAAAGTTCTAGGTGAGAATTCCCCTCCTCTGGTGGGGTGGCGGAAATTCAAGAATTTTTGACGGGGTGGTTTCAACAGTATCATTTCCTAGCCCAGTAATGATAACCCCGCAGTAGCGAAGAAAAAAGCGATGGAACGAAGAGTATGAGTGGATAGCTGGAAAAGCTTCTAAAAAATAATTAAACCTTTGGGTTTGATTATGAGGGAGTTAAGTGTTGTTTTGGGATCTTTGAAACTGTTGTTTATATAAAATAAATTCACTATCTTTGCACCCACTTTTGTGGCGAAAGGTTTGAAGAGTAAATTATTATAAATTAATTACTTCCGTATTTTTTAATCCGCATTTATTCAGACCGTTAAAAAAGAAGGAATACAAATTTTATTAGAAAATGTCAAAAGAGACAAATTCAGCAGAGGTTATTTTAAACCAAAACGTAGCACCGGAACAATTTGATTGGGATTCATTCGAATCAGGTCTTGATGCAGATGCGAGAAAAGAAAAAAGCGATCTTGAAGAAATCTATAACGGATCTCTTAGCAGCTTAAACGACAACGATGTTATCGTAGGTAAAGTTGTAAGATTGACAGACAAAGAAGCTATCGTAGACATCGATTTCAAATCTGAAGGTGTTATTTCTCTTAACGAATTCCGTTACAACCCAGGCCTTAAAGTAGGTGATGATGTTGAAGTAATGGTAGACAGAAGAGAAGACAAAACAGGACAGTTACAATTATCTCACAGAAAAGCTAGAACGCTTAAAGCTTGGGATAGAGTAAACGAGCTTCACGAAACTGGAGAAATAGTAAACGGTTTTGTAAAATCAAGAACTAAAGGAGGTATGATCGTTGACGTACACGGAATCGAAGCATTCTTACCTGGTTCTCAGATCGACGTTAAGCCAATTAAAGATTACGATCAGTTTGTAGGTAAAACTATGGAATTCAAAGTTGTGAAAATCAACCCTGAGTTCAAAAACGTAGTTGTATCTCACAAAGCATTGATCGAAGCAGATATCGAAGGTCAGAAAAAAGAAATCATCGCTCAGTTAGAAAAAGGACAAGTTCTTGAAGGTACTGTTAAGAATATTACTTCTTACGGTGTATTCATCGACCTTGGAGGTGTTGATGGATTGATCCACATTACAGACCTTTCTTGGTCTAGAGTGAACCACCCATCTGAAATCCTTGAGGACGGACAGACTGTAAAAGTTGTTATCCTTGACTTTGATGATGAGAAAACAAGAATCCAATTGGGTATGAAGCAATTAGAAGCTCATCCTTGGGATGCTCTTTCTGCTGACATGAAAGTAGGTGACAAAGTAAAAGGAAAAGTAGTAGTTCTTGCTGACTATGGTGCATTCGTAGAAATCGCTCCAGGTGTAGAAGGATTGATCCACGTTTCTGAAATGTCTTGGTCTACTCACTTGAGATCTGCAGGTGACTTCGTAAAAGTAGGTGATGAGGTAGAAGCTGAAGTACTTACTTTAGATAGAGACGAAAGAAAAATTTCTCTTGGTATCAAACAATTATCTAAAGATCCATGGGAAAATATCGAAACTAAATATCCTGTAGGTTCTAAGCATGTAGGAACTGTAAGAAACTTCACAAACTTTGGTGTATTCGTAGAGTTGGAAGAAGGTATCGACGGTTTGATCTACATCTCTGATCTTTCTTGGACTAAGAAAATCAAGCACCCGTCTGAGTTCTGCGCAGTTGGTGATAAATTAGATGTTATCGTTCTTGAGCTTGATATCCAGGCTAGAAGATTATCTCTAGGTCACAAGCAATTGACAGACAACCCTTGGGATGCATTCGAAACTAAGTATGCTGAAGGAACTATCCACGCTGGTAAAGCGGTAGAAGTTCACGATAAAGGTGCTTCTGTACAATTTGAAGATGTTGAGGTTGAAGCATTCTGCCCTTCAAGATTATTAGAGAAAGAAGATGGATCTAAAATCAAAAAAGGTGAAGAAGCTGATTTCAAAGTAATCGAATTCAACAAAGAATTCAAGAGAGTAGTAGTTTCTCACACAGGTATCTTCAGAGATGAAGAGAAGAAAAACTCTAGAGAAGCTTCTAACAACAATAGATCTAATAACAATACATCTTCTTCAAACAACGAAGAAAGATCAACTCTTGGAGATATTGATGCATTAGCAGAATTGAAAAGAAAAATGGAAGAAGGTAAATAATCCTTGATTCATTTATAATATTGAAGCCACTCGTTTGAGTGGCTTTTTTTATGTTTAATTTTAAAGTATTTCAATTAAATAGTTAAAATTTTAAATTTTATTTCACTAAATAAAGAAAAAAAATATTATTTTAGACAAACCAAAACAAACTTTAACTATGAAAAAAGCATTTTTATTTTTGCTTATGACATTTCTTATGTCATTAAACGCACTAAAAGCCCAGTCTCAGGGTGGAGATTACGTTATTATTATGGATAACAGTGGATCCATTACACCATATTATGATGATATGGAGAAAAGTGTACACAGGCTCGTTGATCAGATTCTTGGTTGTAATGAAAAGAACAGAGTTTCTGTCGTGCATTACGGAACAGGCCTTCATAATCAGGGTAATCCCACATACGCACCGAGAATCTACATTGAATCCGACTTTACAAATGATCCAACAACAGCTCACAGCTTCACAAGAAGATTAAATGTTGGAGACCATTTTCATGAAGCACTTGGGTTAGTTGGTAATGCAATTGACAATATCTCGAACATAAACATTGTAAGTCCGCAAACTACATTAAACAGAGATTATTCACAACCCCTTAAAGTGGTTGTCTTCACAGATGGAGGCAGGGGAGCCGGCGACCTTAACGCAGGATCTTACCTGGTGAATTACTACAATCCTACCATGAATACGGCGGCGGCTTTTAGTAATATAAATGATTTTAAAGTTAATAGAAAAGCTATTTTTGCAGTTGTACACATGAGCTATGATACAGCTTCTACGGAAGCGGGTGCAGCAATTGCCAGTGTAGGAGGTTCTTATATGGGAAATATTGAAGTGCAGCCGGGAGATCCTCAGAATAACAATATTCCGAGAATGTATTACCCAAGAACCAACTTTGTGATGAGTGATCAGGATATCAAGGAAATTGTCATAGATATTTGCGATTATTCTTGGGGTGGCGGTTCTGTTCAGTTCTGGCATGAGTCTAATATGTGTAATTTAAATTCAGTACAATCGGTTTATGGAAATTACTACCTTCCGCCTGGGGCTAATTTTGGAGCTTTAAAATTATTCCTAAGAGATATTGCAACAGGTAACGAAGTTCCGGTAGACTATAACCCGACTTTCACAGGAACAGATTTCTACGAATGGCTTACTACGGCAGCTTTTCCTTCTCCACCAACTTCCGGACAGCACAAATTTATAATGAGGTTATACTACGAAGTAGGAGGAGTTCAGTATATTGCAACTTCACTAAACCAATATCCGTTCTTCCCAATTGATTTTGATATGTCTTGCTCCAAAATGGCACCATCTTCAAGCTCAAAAAGAATTCAAAACGATCAGATCGACAGAAATGCAGATCCAAACCATGTAAAAAAAGACATCACTGTTACTGAAACGAAACAATTCCAATTGAGTCCAAATCCTACTCAAGGGACATTTAAAATTGTTTTAAATGAAGGTTTTGAAAATGGAACAGTTGACGTTACTGATCTTAGCGGAAACAAAGTATATACAACGTCTTTTAAACAACAAAAAGAAATTGATGTAGATTTAACGAACCAAAAAGAGGGAATTTATCTTGTCAAAATAATTTCCAATCAGGGCGAAATATATGCAGAAAAGCTAATTAAAAAATAATTATAATAATCACATACGATTTAAGAGTCGGCGCAAATTTATTTGCGCCAATTTTTTTTATCTATCACTACAGTCATTCCAATTATTTCAATGAATAAATTGTAACTTTGCAGGCTGTTTAAAGTGAATTATGGAGAAGAAAAATATACTAAAAGGAGTTTTATTTGTAGGAATTGGTGCTAGTATATATGGTATGTTGGCGACTTTTGTTAAGCTTGCCTATCAGGAAGGTTATACGACTTCGGAGGTTACAACTTCACAATTCTTATTAGGTTTAGTAGGGCTTTTAATACTGAATTTTATTCAAACTATTACATCAAAAAAAACATTGCCTTCACCCACCGGAAAAGAATTTACTGGTTTATTAGTAGCTGGAACTTCTTTAGGATGCACCAGCTTATTCTATTACCTTGCTGTTCAGTATATTAATGTTTCTATTGCGATTGTACTATTGATGCAGTCAGTATGGTTTAGTGTGGTCGTCGAAAGTTTTATAACGAAAAAAATACCTAATGCACGAAAAATTGTTTCGGTAATTATTGTTTTGGTGGGAACCGTTCTGGCAACTAATCTCATAAATACGGAAATTAATCTCGATTTCAAGGGTATTTTCTGGGGATTAATGGCCGCCGCTTCTTACACCGCGACTATGTTCACATCGAACACTTTGGCGATACGCTTACCTGTTTTCAGGAAGAGTATTATTATGCTTTCGGGCGGGTCAATTGTTGTTTTTGTGTTTCTGTTTTTTGCTCAGATCGGGCCTTTGCATTTCGATGCTCTAAAATCAATTTATTTAAATTTTACTGAAAATACAGAACATATCCACTCTTTCCGTTATTCGATTCTTTGGAAATATGGTTTTGTTTTGGCATTGTTTGGAACCATCATTCCGCCGATTTTATTTAATATTGGTTTCCCCAATGCAGGTTTGGGATTGGGAAGTATCGTTTCTTCACTGGAGCTTCCGGTTTCTGTGACAATGGCTTTTATTTTGTTGGGTGAAAAAGTGATCTTTGTTCAATGGTTGGGAATTGTTTTGATTCTTTTTGCTATTGTTCTGATGAATCTGCCTTCTCAGAAAAAGTATACAATGGCTGAGGCTTCTTAAAAAATCTTAATTAAATTAAAAATAACTATAAATAACCGTTTCTTTTGAATCGGTTTTTTTTAATTTTAATACCTAAATATACTTTTCATGAAAAATTTTAAGAATGCTGTTACTGTTTTAATGCTATCGATTGCTTCAAATTTTATGTTTTCTCAGGTAAAACCCCTGGATGCTGAACTTACTAATTATCAATATCCCTACGAAGTTCATTTTCTGAATTTTAAATCTCAAAATAACGACCTGAAAATGGAGTATATGGATGTAAAACCTAAAGTATCAAACGGAAAAACAATCATGCTTCTTCATGGAAAAAATTTTAACGGAGCGTATTGGGAGAAGACAGCAAAAGATCTTTCAAATAAAGGTTTCAGGGTGATTATTCCGGATCAGATTGGGTTTGGAAAGTCTTCAAAACCTCAAAGCTATCAGTTTTCGTTTTCACAATTGGCAGAGAATACAAAAGCCATTCTGGATGAATTGAAAATTGATAAAACTATTGTTTTGGGTCACTCAATGGGCGGAATGGTAGCAACCAGGTTTGCTCTGCTATACCCGAATATGGTTCAGAAATTAATCCTCGAAAATCCAATCGGATTAGAAGATTATAAAACTTTTGCCTCATATCAGACAATTGATCAGGCGTATCAGTCGGAATTAAAAAATACGGCGGAAACATATAAAAATTATCAACTAAAATTTTATTACGACAACAAATGGAAGGCAGAATATCAGCCGTGGCTGGATTTAATTGCCGGCTGGACCTTACATCCCGATTACCCGAAAGTAGCCTGGGATGCAGCTTTAACATCAGATATGATTTATAATCAACCGGTTTGTTATGAGTTTAAAAATATAAAAACGCCAACATTATTAATTATCGGTACAAGAGACAGAACGGCGATAGGAAAGGATAGGGCTCCAAAAGAGCTTCAGCCGAAAATGGGGCAGTACCAGGAATTGGGAAAGAAAACCCAACAGCAAATTCAGGGCTCAAAATTAGTTGAGCTGGATAATGTGGGACACCTTCCGCATATTGAAGTTTATGATAAATTCTGGAATGCTTTGTATGATTTTATTAAGTAGGAAAGTTGTCTGAAAGGAAGCTGGAGGTTTAATTCACATTTCCTAGCCCCGATTGCAGCGAAAATCCTTTTTTGAAAAAAAAGATTGCAGCAGAAAGCGGGAAATAGCTTCTAAAATAAATAAATCTGCAATTAGACGTAGTCAAAAAAACTCCAAATAAAAAGAGGCTGCTCAAATTTGAACAGCCTCTTTTCGTATGTATTGTTGTCTGAATTATTTCTTTTTGTAAGCAGCGTCTTTAATTCTCGCTTTTTTACCTCTAAGATCTCTGAAGTAGTAGATTCTAGATCTTCTAACTTTACCTCTTCTGTCAACTTCAATTTTCTGTAAAGCAGGCATGTTGATAGGGAATACTCTCTCAACACCTACATCACCAGACATTTTTCTGATTGTAAAAGTTTTTGTAGAACCAGTACCTCTTAATTGGATTACTGTTCCTTTGAAGAACTGAGTTCTTGTTTTTTGTCCTTCTTTAATTTCGTAATACACAGTAATTGTATCACCTGCTTTGAATTCAGGGAATTCTTTTTTCGCAATGTACTTGTCTTGTACGTACTTTAATAAATCCATTATTAATAAAATAAAATGTTAAAGCTAAGCAACTTACACGTTCTTCGTCAGAGGTTGAATAACAGGTTGCAAATATACAAAACATTTTTTGAATATTCCAAACAAATTATATACTAAATATGATAATTCTTAAGCAAAAAAGAGCGTGAAAATTTAACACTTCCTTTAAGTTACCGACAGCCACAGTTTACATGGGAACTTTACTTTTGCCCGATAATAAAAGCAGTAATAAAACTGCTCATTAAAGCAATTACATACCACTTAAAACTGAACTACAATGAAACATTTCTTATTCTTTTTTTGTTTCGCTACCCAGCTGGTTTTTGGTCAGGCTCTGATTCCCTATCTGCAGAACCCGACGCCAACCTCCATGATTGTGAACTGGAAAACGGCCTCCAATAACGAAACAACAGTGATTTATGGAACTTCGCCTACCAATTTGGGCGTTACAGTAACAGGAACTACAAATATTTTTTCGGATACAGGGTACAACAATAATTATTATTACCACACCGCAAAAATTGCCAACTTACAGCCGAACACAAAATATTATTATAAAATAAAAACAGGCACCAACGAATCTGCGGTCTATAATTTCAGGACACTTCCTTTGCCGGGTCAAGCTGCAACAGCAGACGGTAAAATCCGTTTCCTTATTATGGGAGACAATCAGATCAAGGCTGAACCGAGATATGATACTTTAACTTTAAATGCTTTTAAAAAATTAAAGGAAAAATTCGGCCCGAATTCTGATCCTTCTGATAACGTTGCTCTTACCTTTATGGTTGGAGATCAGGTAGATGTGGGAACTTTGGACCATTACGAGAATGTCCATTTTAAAAAGAATATTAATCTTTCACCCTATCTTCCGATCCAGACTACGGTTGGAAACCACGAAACATACGGGACTTTGGGGATGAATTCTTATTACGCCCACTTTTATATTGATGAAATTAAATACAAAAACATCACTTCCGGAAATGAAAATTATTATGCTCAACAAGCTGGAAATGTTTTATTTATAAGCTTAAGCTCAGAACATACAGGTTCTGCACAAATGACTTGGCTTCAACAGATTTTAAATGAAGCCAACAATGATTCTACGGTTGACTGGATCATTTCCCTGAGCCACAGACCTTATCAGGCAGAACAATATGTAGGAGATATTTCGACTTGGGTAAGAAATAATGCGGTTCCGCTTATGACGACTTCCAATAAATATTTAATGCATGTTGGTGCCCATCACCATTTATACCACAGAGGTCAGCTGAAAAACACGCCAAACTACCAGATTATTTCCGGTGGAACGGCTTGGGATCAATATTGGGGAATGTCTACGGAGCAGGATTTTGATGATGTTCAGAAAACTTTGACAGATTGGACGTACCAGATCGTTGAGGTGGATGTACCTACAGGAAAAGTTGATATCGAATCTTACTCAATCGGAGGAGTTTATCATAAAAAATATAATGAATTAATTGATACTTTCCACCGCTATAAAAATCAGCCAAAACCGGCTAAACCTTCTATTACGAATACCTTTACAGCACCGGTTACTTTACCTTTAACATTAGATGGAAGCGCCTTTTCCACAACAAGCGGAGAATTGCTTAACACTACCCAATTCGTGCTCAGTAAAGCAGCAGATTTTTCTGTCATAGAAAAGGAATTTTACAGAGATTATGAAAACTGGTTCGGAAAAGACGGAAACGGAACTCCGGATCTCACAAAAAATCAAAATGCAAATGTTGATATTACGAAAGCTACCATCGCGGCAAATTCAGTGACCAACGGAACGTATTACGTAAAAGTGCGTTACAGAGACAGAAACATGGAATGGAGTGACTGGAGTGATGCAAAACAGTTTGAAGTGACGGGAAGTGTGATTTCAAATCCTACTTTTACTTTAAATAAAACAGAATATACACAAAATGAACCTATTGTAGCTACTTTCACAGACGGTCCCGGAAATAATCAGGATTGGGTAGGTATCTTTAAAAAAGGTCAAAATCCCGCAACGGTAACTTCTCAAGCTTACGTTTACACAAACGGACAGACCGCCGGAACAGCCAATTTCCCGAATGGCATTGCCAATAAAGGCCAATATTTCGCAGGATTTTTTGCCAACAACGGCTATACGGAAATTACTCCGCGAAAAAATTTCTATGTAGGGCCAAAGGTTGTATTAACCACAACTGCAGATACTTATCCCGTGGGTGGAACGGTAACAGTTAATTTCACTAACGGACCAAACTTAACAAAAGACTGGATCGGGATCTACAAAATGGGTCATGCTCCGGGAACTGTGAATTCTACGCAGTGGAGCTATGTGACAACACCTGCAGGAACGCTGAACTTTACAGGTCTTGCAAAAGGTTATTATTATGCTCAATACTTCCTTGAAGATGGATATACGGCAATTGGCGAAAAAGTTTTCTTTAAAGTCGGGGATATTGTGACGGAACTTTGGACCAATAAACCGGTGTATACGTTGGGTGAAAATATTACGGCTTCATGGACAGATTCTCCGGGAATCATCAAAGACTGGTTAGGAATTTATCCTCAAAGCATTACAGTTCCTGATGATAACTTTATTTCTTATACTTACTTTGATGGAGTGACGCAGGGAACAAAAACAATCAACGGAACAGCACTTCCGACAACGCCGGGGAATTATTATATGGTGATGTTTACAAACGATTCCTATACAGAGGTTTCCAATAGAGTTCAGTTTCAGGTTTCCGGACCGACTTTAGGAACGGAAGAGACGAAAAGTACGGAAAAAAATGTTGTTTTATATCCAAATCCATCAAAACCGGGCGAACCGACTTTCATAAAAAGTGATTACCCGATTGAAAAAATCGAATTACTTTCAGCCAACGGAGACTTGTTGTACGAATCGAAAAATATTCACAACCAGCGTTTTTCTCTGGTGAATGAAAACCTTCCAAAAGGGGTTTATTTTGTGAAAGTTCATACAAGAAAATTATTTACTTTAAAATTGATTATTCAGTAATTTATTTTTAAAATCAAAATATTCACATATCAATAGAAACGGGCTTTAGCCCGTTTTTTTATGGTATAATATCAAAAACTTAAACAAAACGTCATTCATTCATGTTTTTCAAGGAGCTATTGGACTACGTCGAATTGCAGATTTATTTATTTTTGAAGCTATTTCCCGCTTTCCGCACTCGCTATTTTTGGAGGTTTCGGGGCGGCGGCAAAGCCGCCGCCCCGAAACCTCCAAAAATGAGCTCAAACAAATGCTGCAATCGGGGCTAGAAGGAGGACAATCCTAACAACTCCCGTCAAAAATAAAAACTTCAACTTCCTTTAGACTAATCATCCTTCGTCGACATCAAGGCCCAGGCGACCAAAGGAGCCTGCATAAAAAGCCTTGCAAATCTCAGCTTGTCATTATTTAATCCGAAACCGTCTTTTCTGTTTTTATATTGGGCAATATTTCCCGGAAGCACAGCCATAAAAAATCCTGCGATGATCTGTCCCATCGTTTTTCTGTATTTTTCAGGAGTTAAAATGGTAGCAGTTCCCAATACTATTTCGGCAATCCCGGAATACACCACAGTATCGTCTTTCTTCAAAGGAACCCAATCCGGAACCTGAGCCTGGAATTCTTTTCTTGCAAAAGTAAGGTGACTTATCCCGGCGCTGATTAAGAACGCACCAAGAGCAACTCTTGAAATGTCTTTCGTTTCCATAATAATAAATTTTGTGAGGTGATGGTAAAAAATTAACCAAAATTCAGACCAGTAATATTGAGCTTAGTTGCTAAACTGTTATACTTAAAATAAAAAAGCGGGAGAATTTCCCGCTTTTTCTATCTGTAAAGACTTACTTTTTTCTTTAAAAATTTATCGATTCCGAAAGCTTTATAGCCATACAACGCAAACAACCCGAGCAACATAATGTATAAAACCTGCGGAAGGTATAGGAAATATGTTAGCCATGTATAATTTTCAATCGGTTTGGTCCCGATTTTAGGATCAATAGGAACCAGCTCTATCGGAATAGAATGGATATCTTTTGTGACGAGGGCTACAAGCATAATAACAATTAATGCCAGCGAACTGAATCTTGTAAAAAGCCCGATCAATAAAAATAATCCCCAGATCATTTCATTGGCAGCAACAAAATGTGCCATAAACTGAGGGTTGGAAAATCCAAGACTTGTGATTGTTTTCAGCATATACCCTTGAAAAACGGGATGGAATAGTTTATTAAATCCTGTGATAAAGAAAAAAAGCCCAATGCTTAATCTACAGATGACATAAAAAATGTCACCAACTTTGTTAAAATTTTCTTGTTTCATTTGTATAATAATTATGAGGGTTAATTATTTTTTACATTATGTTAAATTTTTTAGTGGGAATTATTTAACATAATGTATATTTTTCAAAAGTATAAAAACTTATGCTAAATTCAAAAAAAACCTAAACATCGGATATTTGAGAAAAATTATTAAATTTAGGCCAACAGAAAATCTAATATTTCATGATAGATAAAAGAGTAAAAAATGCAAAGGAGGCGATCGAAGGAATTCAGGATGGAATGACGTTAATGCTTGGCGGGTTTGGTCTTTGCGGTATTCCTGAAAACTCAATAAATGCTTTGGTAGAAAGCGATGTGAAAGATCTTACCTGTATTTCCAACAATGCGGGTGTGGATGATTTTGGGCTGGGATTATTGCTTCGCAAAAGACAGATTAAAAAAATGATTTCCTCTTATGTAGGCGAAAATGCCGAGTTTGAAAGACAGATGCTTTCCGGGGAATTGGAAGTTGAGCTTACTCCACAGGGAACTTTGGCGGAAAAATGCAGAGCGGCACAGGCTGGAATTCCTGCTTTTTATACCCCTGCAGGCTACGGAACTGAAATTGCAGAAGGTAAGGAGGTAAAAGATTTCAAAGGAAAGCCACACATTCTGGAGCATGCTTACGAAGCAGATTTTTCCATTGTAAAAGCCTGGAAAGGTGACCATGCAGGAAATCTTATTTTCAAAGGTTCCGCAAGAAATTTCAACCATCCTATGGCTGGAGCAGCAAAAATTACAATCGCTGAGGTAGAAGAACTGGTAGAACCGGGAGAATTGGACCCCAACCAGATCCACATTCCGGGAATCATGATCCAAAGGATTTTCCAGGGCGAAAAATTCGAAAAAAGAATAGAACAGAGAACAGTAAGAAAAAAAGATTAATCTTAAAATACTTTTCTTAAAAAAATAATACCCCGAACATAGCTCGGGGTAATTTTTTATCTCAAATTCAAAGAAATTCTATCCTCAATCATGTAAGCTTCCAACCTCCATCCTCTGAACTTCCATCCTTTACTTAAGCTTCAGCAGCCAATTTACGTTCACCAATTTGCTGTCTCCACATGGCATAATACAAACCTTTTTCTTCAATAAGATGCAGGTGAGAACCAGTTTCTATAACCTGTCCGCGTTCTAGTACATAAATTCGGTCCGCGTGCATGATAGTGCTTAAACGGTGGGCAATAAGAACCGTAATTTGCTCTTTTTCCTTAGAAATTTCTTTTATTGTAGAAGTAATTTCTTCTTCGGTGATACTGTCTAATGCCGATGTCGCTTCATCAAAAATCAACAGGTGTGGTTTTCTCAACAATGCTCTTGCAATGGCAATTCTTTGTTTTTCACCGCCACTTAATTTCAATCCACCTTCACCGATTACGGTTTCTATTCCGTTTTCAGCACGTTCTAAAAGTCCGGTACAGCTTGATTTTTTTAGGGCTAATTGCAAATCTTCATCAGTCGCAGAAGGGTTTACAAATAAAAGATTTTCCTTTATTGTTCCTGCAAAAAGCTGTGTATCCTGTGTGACGAAGCCAATCTGGTTCCTCAATTCATCAAAATCAAACTCTTTTCCATTAACATTGTTGTAAAAAATATCACCTTCAAGCGGTCTGTATAGGCCAACGAGCAATTTTACCAATGTACTTTTACCGGAACCGCTTGGCCCGACAAAAGCAATAGTTTCGCCATTTTTTACATTAAATGAAATGGAATTAAGCGCTTTATAATGAGCTGTCTGATGCTGGAAAGAAACATTTTGAAATTCCAGTTCTTCAATCGCACCAATTGTTTTCGGGCTTTCAGGCTTGGGTTCCACTTCTTTTTTCATCACACGGTCAAAATTATTGAGTGACGCCTGAGCTTCACGATAAGAAATAATAATATTCCCGATTTCCTGCATTGGCCCGAATATAAAGAAGCCGTAAAACATCAGGGATAAATATTGCCCCGGCGTTACAATATTTTTAAAAATAAGTAACAGTAAGGTAAACGTGATAATTTGCTGTAAAAAATTAACCAATGTTCCCTGCACAAAGCTCAAAGAGCGAATACTTTTTACTTTTCTAAGCTCCAGATTCAGGATTTTGTAGGTGTTATTATTCAAACGCTCAACTTCCTGATTGGTAAGGCCTAAGCTTTTTACAATTTCAATATTCCTGAGACTTTCTGTAGTACTTCCAGCCAACATGGTGGTTTCCGATACAATATTTTTCTGGATGTTTTTTATTCTTTTGCTTAATAAATTGGTTACTACAGCAATAAAGATAATTCCAAGCACATAAACAGGCATAATCGACCAGTGCAAACGAATAGCATACACCGAAACGAAAATAATACTTACCAAAATCCCAAAAAATACATTAATGAAATTGTTGATAAATTTCACCGAATCTTCCCGTACTTTCGTCAAAATAGAAAGCGTTTCACCACTTCTCTGGTCTTCAAATTCCTGAAAAGGTAACCTCATGGAATGTTTCAAACCGTCTGTAAAAATCTGAGCTCCAAACTTTTGGATAATCACATTCACTACATAATCCTGAAATGCCTTGGCAATCCGGCTGATCATTGCCGTCCCGATCAGTAAGCCTAAGAAATACATCACACCATGATATATATCATTTCCATAGAGGTATTCATTAAGATTTCGCGGAATCGTTTTTTCTTTATCAAAAAAATTAGGGTGGGTAACCAGCTTATCCAGTATGTTTCCGGTAATTGCTGGTGCAAACAGTGAAAAAACCTGATTTACAGAGGCTAATAAAAGAGAAATAATAATCAGCCATTTATAAGGTTTTAAATAATATAATAGGATTTTCATTTGTAAATTTAAAGTTCACAAATTTACGACAATTTGGAACGTAAAAATTATCATAGGACAAGAAAGAAAAATATTTCGTAATTGTGAAAAAATGGCTAATTTGGCGGGATTAAGATTATGCTATGCTAACGAAAGAACAAATTGCAAAAAGAATTTCCAAAGAAGTAAAAGACGGCTATTATGTAAACTTAGGAATCGGGATTCCAACATTGGTGGCGAACTATGTTCCGGACAATCTTTCCGTAGAATTCCAGAGTGAAAACGGAGTTTTGGGGATGGGGCCTTTCCCTTTTGAGGGTGAAGAAGACGCAGACATCATCAATGCCGGAAAACAGACAATCACTATTTTGCCGGGCGGATCATTCTTTGATTCGGCTTTCAGCTTTGGGATGATTCGTGGCCAAAAAGTGGATTTAACGATTCTTGGAGCAATGGAAGTTTCAGAAAACGGAGATATAGCCAACTGGAAAATCCCCGGAAAAATGGTAAAAGGAATGGGTGGAGCAATGGATTTGGTAGCTTCCGCAGAGAATATTATTGTTGCCATGATGCACGTAAACAAAGCCGGAGAAAGTAAAATTTTAAAGAAATGTACACTTCCTCTTACCGGAGTTAATTGTGTAAAAAGAGTAGTTACCGAATTGGCCGTTTTAGATGTTACACCTGCCGGTTTCAAGCTTATAGAAAGAGCTTCCGGAGTTTCAGTGGAAGATATTATCAAAGCAACAGAAGCAGAATTAATCATCGACGGAGAAATTCCTGAAATGCAGTTTTAATAAAATAAAAACCTTGTCAGTGACAAGGTTTTTTTATCGAAAAGTTCCAAATCTTGAATTTTTTTCTTTTGTTTCAAGACAAAAGAAAAACTATTTAGCATCCTGAGCCCCAAAAACCTTCTGCAAAATACTCGTCGTCCTCATTGCAGGCGTATTTCTGATTCCGGTTTCCTTTTGAGCCACCATTTTGAAAACTCCATTAATCGTTTCCGTAGTCACATATTCATTAAGATCAGTCGTTACAGCCTGTCCGGTGAAAGTATTATATTTTGAAATTAAATTGCTCCAGACTTTATCAGCACCCACTTTTCCTAGTGAAGCTTTTACTTTTGGCTGAAAAGCGGTAAATAACTGACTTTGAGTTTTCGCCTGTAAATAACTTGTTGCAGCATTATTACTACCCAATAAAATATTCTTGGCATCCGTGATCGTCATTGAAGTAATCGCTTTAGTGAAAATCGGAGCGGCCTCTACCACAGCATCTTCTGCAGCTCTGTTTAATAATTTAACACCCTGATCAGCAAGGCTTCCCATACCGATGGAACGTAATGTTGCATCAATTTTTCTTAATTTTTCCGGCATTAAAATCTTTACTGCTTCGTTTTTCAGGAAACCGTCTGTTACACCCAGTTTCTTCACACCTTCCGTCACACCAAGGCTCAAGGCTTCCTTTAAACCTGATGAAATCTGCGTTGAAGTAAGACTTCCAAGATTTACGGGAGAAGTAGTTGTTGATTTTGTTGGAGTTGTGGTCGTTGGAGAACCACCGGTTTTGATGGGAGTATTAAGGTCGATACCGGTTTTATCTTTTACAGTTGATTTAATTACATCTAAAATCTGTGCCTGTGTGGAAACTGAAATTAATAGTCCGCCAGCTAATAAAATTGCTTTTCTCATTTGTATATTTTTTGCAAATTTAGATGTTTTATTTTTTAATAAGTTAAAAAGGTGGCGGGAAGTTTTCAGAAATTAATTATATTAGCTAAAACCTTAATCAAATTCAATGGTACGCGCTTTTTTTGTAGTTTTTGTATTGTTTTCAAATTTAATTTTTTCTCAAAAGAAACTGAATTTAATTCCTTATCCTCAAAAAGTTAACATAAATGAAGGATTTTTTACTATTCCTGAAATAATTATGTTAAATGATAATCTCCCGAAAAGTGAAACCGAATACTTAAAAAAACGTTTAAGTTCAAGCGTAAAATTTCAGAATTCTAAAGGTTCAGCTGCTAATTTGGTGTATTCACAACTTCCGAAATCAAACAATTCAGGAATGGATGAATTTTATTCCCTTGAAATTTCACCCAAACAGATTCAGATAAAATCTTATACAAAACAAGGGTATTTCTTAGCAATTCAGACATTAATACAATTAATCGAAACCCATAAAAACGATAAAAAAATTCCAACTTTAAAAATAGAAGATCAACCAAAATTTTCATGGCGCGGAATGCATCTCGATGTTTGCCGTCATTTCTTTACAGTAGAAGAAGTAAAGCAGTATATTGATTATCTGGCAATGTACAAACTGAATACTTTTCACTGGCATTTAACAGACGATCAGGGTTGGAGAATTGAAATTAAAAAATATCCGAAATTAACGCAAATTGGTTCAAAACGTAAAGAATCCATGATTGGAGCTTATGTTGACAATACTTTTGACGGAAAACCTTACGGACCCTATTTTTACACTCAGGAACAAATAAAAGAGGTGGTAAAATATGCTCAGGATAGACACATCACGGTAGTTCCGGAAATCGAAATGCCGGGTCATGCTCTTGCTGCATTGTCGGCGTATCCGGAATTGGCCTGTACAAAAGGGCCTTTCGAGCCGGCTACAAAATGGGGCGTTTTTGACGATGTTTTTTGCCCGAAAGAAGAGACTTTTAAGTTTTTGGAAAACGTTTTAGATGAAGTTATGGGACTTTTTCCGTCACAATATATCCACATCGGAGGTGATGAATGCCCGAAAACAAGGTGGAAAGAATGTGCTCATTGTCAGGAATTAATCAAGAAAAATAATTTGAAGGATGAACACGGCTTACAAAGTTATTTCATCCACAGAATTGAAAAATATGTAAATTCTAAAGGAAGAAAAATCATCGGCTGGGACGAGATTCTAGAGGGCGGTCTGGCTCCAAATGCCGCCGTAATGAGTTGGACAGGAATTAAAGGTGGTGTTGAAGCTGCAAAATCCGGTCATTTTGCTGTCATGACGCCCGGTTCTTATTGCTATTTCGATCATTATCAGGGAGATCCTGCAACGGAACCGAATGCTTTCGGAGGTTTTACACCTTTGGATAAAGTATACTCTTACAACCCGATTCCGGAAGAACTAAATGCTGAGCAGGCGAAATATATTTTAGGTGTTCAGGCGAATTTATGGACGGAATATATTCTGGATTTTAAACAGGTTCAATACATGGTTTTCCCAAGATTGATGGCACTTTCCGAAGTAGGATGGGGAACTTCTGATCCTAAAAATTATAAAGAATTTGAAGGAAGGGTCATTAACCAGTTCAAAGTTTTGGATAAAATGAATGTGAATTATGCAAAAAGTATTTACAATGTTTCCGGAAAAGTAATCGCTGCAAACAACGGTACTGCTTATGAACTTTCAACCTCTCAAAACCCGGCCGGAATCCGATATACCGTGGACGGGACAGAGCCAAATGCAAATTCGCAGGGGTATAAAAATCCGATTTCTGTTTCAAAATCAATGACTATAAAATCTGCTTATTTTGAAAACGGACAATTGAAAAGTGCGGTTTCTTCACAACAATTTATGACGTCAAAAACGACAGGTAAAAAAATTACGCTGGAACAACAGCCCAATGAAAATTATTCTTTCGGTGGGGCTTTCACATTGGTTGACGGAATTATCGGAAATACAAGACAGCTTGGAAAAACATGGTTGGGCTTCCAGGGAAAAGATGTTGTAGCAACAATTGATTTAGGACAAAAAACTCAATTCTCAGAAGTATATTTTAACACCCTGGAAAACAAAGGAAGCTGGATTCACAGGGCAAAATCTGCTCAAATTTTTGTTTCAGATGATAATAAAAACTTCAAAATGATAAAAGAAATAGGGAAAGATGAGATTCTTAATGCAAAAGGAAAAATTAATTTAAATGTAGGAAATCAAAATTCAAAATATATTAAACTTAAAATAGAAAATGCAGGAGTTATCCCGGCCGGAAATCCCGGTGCAGATTCAAAAGCGTGGCTTTTTGTGGATGAAATCGGAGTAAATTAACATTCAATTTACCTGAAAACTAAAACCTGCAACTTAATACCTAAACTATGAACTCACGTAGAAAATTTCTAAAAAATACAGCATTGGCATCTTCCGCATTATTGTTGAATCCATTGGATTTGATAGCGAAAGATTTGCCTGAAACTAATAAATTAATCAATAAACCCATTGTTCTTTCCACATGGAATTTTGGTTTAAAAGCAAATGAAGAAGCCTGGACAATTTTGGGGAAAGGAGGAAAAGCTTTAGACGCTGTGGAAAAAGGTGTCCGTTTGGTGGAACTGGACCCGAATGAAAGGAGTGTTGGCTACGGCGGTCGTCCCGACAGAGACGGAAGAGTGACGTTGGATGCCTGTATTATGGACGAAAACTACAATATCGGTTCGGTTGCCTGCCTTGAAAATATTAAAAATCCAATCTCAGTGGCAAGAGCTGTGATGGAAAAAACTCCGCATGTTATGTTAGTGGGTGATGGAGCTTTACAATTTGCTCTTTCTCAAGGCTTTAAAAAAGAAAATCTCCTCACTCCAGAATCCGAAAAAGAATGGAAGGAATGGTTGAAAGACAGTAAGTACAAACCAATCGTAAATATCGAAAATCACGATACTATCGGAATAATTGCACTGGATTCCAGCGGAAATCTGTCTGGAGCTTGCACAACAAGCGGAATGGCGTTTAAAATGCACGGAAGAGTGGGAGATTCACCAATTATTGGAGCGGGCTTGTTCGTTGATAATGAGGTAGGTGCGGCGACGGCAACAGGTCATGGTGAAGAAGTAATCAGAACGGTCGGAACTCATTTGGTAGTGGAATTGATGCGACAAGGTAGAAATCCGCAACAGGCTTGTAAAGAGGCCGTTGAGAGAATTGTCCAAATTGCCAAAAGAAGAAATAAAAATTTAAAAGATATCCAGGTTGGTTTTATTGCTTTAAATAAAAAAGGTGAATATGGTTCTTACTGTATCCAGGACGGATTTAATTTTGCCGTTCAGGATCAAAAAGGAAACCGTCTGGAAAAGCCTGAATTTGCTTTGAAAAGTTTATAGAATTAGAAATTAGAAATTAGAAATTAGAAATTAGAAATTAGAAATTAATTTTGCTAAACCTAAAATATTAATGTCAAAAATAGAAATAGCCTGTTTCAACCCCGAATCCGCAATCATCGCGTATGAAAATGGAGCCGACAGAATAGAATTATGCGACGGATTAAGCGAAGGCGGAACAACCCCGGACTTTGAAATCACAAAACAGCTTCGGGAAAAAATAAGCATCCCGATTTTTGTGATGATTCGGCCTCGTGGTGGAGATTTTACGTATTCGGATGAAGAGTTTGAACAGATGAAATTGGAATTAATTCAATTAAAATCTTTAACAGTTGATGGTTTTGTGTTCGGAATTTTGGATGAAAATGATGAAGTAAATATTCAACAAAATAAAGAACTGGTTGAATTGGCGGAACCTTATCCGTGTACTTTTCATCGTGCGTTCGACAGAGCCAAAGACTTAGAGAATTCGTTGGAAAAAGTAATCGAATGTGGTTTTAAAACAATTCTCACTTCTGGTCAGAAACCAAACGTTTCAGAAGGAAAAGAAAATCTGAAAACATTGGTTGAGCTGTCAAATGGAAGAATCGAAATTCTTGTGGGTGGCGGCCTTCGATCAAGAAATATTCAGGAACTTAGGGAGTTTACTAAAGCCGGGTATTTTCATTCTTCTGCAATTACGGATGGTGGTGCTTTTGCGAATGCGGATGAGGTTGTTGCTTTGAAGAATAAATAATTTAATTAAAAATATTCACATAGTTTGTCATCCTGAAAGGATTTAAGCATAGTATTAAACTCATAAAATAATATATTGCTTTTCTTTTCCGTATATATCCTTTCAGGATGACAACTATTGTGTTTAAATATTACGCTGAATCAAATAAATTATGAACAAAACTATCCTTTTTGCTTTCCTTTTTCTTCAAATTTTAATTAATGCGCAGTTTTCAGAGCGAAATTTATCCTCCGAAAAATGGACGTTCAAAAATGCAAAAGAAAATAATTGGCTCACGGCCTCAGTGCCAGGGACGGTTCATTTGGATTTGATGGACAATAAGGTCATTCCCGATCCCTTTAAAGATGAAAATGAAAAAAAAGTGCTATGGATAGAAAATGAAGATTGGGATTACCAGACCAGTTTTAAAGTTTCATCGAAAGAACTGGAAAATCAGAATATTGATTTGGTTTTTTATGGATTAGATACATTTTCGGAGATTTATTTGAATGGAAAACTTCTGAAAAAAACGGATAATATGTTCAGGAAATGGACGATTTCGGTTAAGCAGAATTTAAAAACTGGAGATAATATTTTACAAATCAAATTTAAATCGTCTGTAAATGTTGGAAAAGAATTAGCAAAAAAAGTTTCTTTTACAATGCCGGAATCACCGCGAAGTTTTGTAAGAAAAGCGCAATATCAATTCGGGTGGGATTGGGGTCCCAGATTGGTAACAGCAGGAATCTGGAAAGATGTTACATTAAATTTTTGGAATCAAGTCAAACTTGAAAATGTAAAAATCGAGCAAAAAGCTTTAACGAAACAAAAGGCAGATTTAAATATTCATGCAGAGATCTTCGCTGAAAAAGGAGGGAATTTTAAAGTATCAATTAATAATCAATCTCAGAATATTTCTTTAAAACAAGGTTTAAACACAATTTCAATTCCTTATCAGATTAAAAATCCAAAACTTTGGCAACCCAGCGGTTGGGGCGATCCAAACTTATATGATATAAAATTTTCTCTACAAAAAGATTCAAAAATTCTTGCTGAAAAAACAGAACGAATTGGCTTAAGAACGGTTGAATTAATTCAGGAAAAAGATTCAAAAGGGAAATCTTTCTACTTTAAAATTAATGGAAATCCGTTGTATATCAAAGGGACAAACTGGATTCCGTCCGACAGTTTTACCCCAAGAATTAGCAAAGAAAAATACCAGAAGCTCATCAAAGATTCTAAAGAAGCCAACATGAATATGATTCGTGTCTGGGGCGGCGGGATTTATGAAAATGATGAATTCTACAGGGCTTGTGATGAAAACGGAATTTTGGTTTGGCAGGATTTTATGTTTGCAGGAAGCTTTTATCCGGCTGATGAAAATTTCCAGCAAAATGTTGAATTTGAAGTAAAAGATCAGGTTGAAAGGCTTCAAAATCATCCGTCATTAGCTTTATGGTGCGGAAATAATGAAGTTGATGAAGCTATTGTCAATTGGGGTTATCAAAAGCAATTCAAATATTCAAAAGAAGATTCTTTACAGGTTTGGAAAGATTATAAGAATATTTTTCATGAAGTAATTCCCAATGCCATAAAAAAATACGCGACGAGTGACAAAACGATTTATTGGCCAAGTTCGCCTTCAATCGGGTGGGGGCACAAAGAAAGTCTGACGGAAGGAGATTCTCATTATTGGGGCGTTTGGTGGGGCGAGCAGCCATTCGAGATCTTTAATGAAAAAGTCGGCCGATTCATGTCAGAATACGGTTTTCAGGGAATGCCGACGTTGGAAACAACAAAAGCAATGTTTTCCGGAACGCCAGATTTAAACTTACAGAATGGGACTATAAAAGCTCATGAAAAGCACGCAAGAGGTTGGGAAATCATTGATACTTACATGAAACGCGACTATAAAATCCCAACTGATTTTGTGAAATATAATTACATTTCACAGTTGCTCCAGGCTCGCGGAATGCAGATTGCCATTGAAGCGCATCGTCGTGCAAAACCTTATAATATGGGAACGTTGTATTGGCAGTTAAATGATTGCTGGCCAGTAGTTTCCTGGTCATCGATTGATTATTTGGGAAATTGGAAAGCGCTGCATTATCAGATTAAAAGAAGCTTTGAAAATCAGGTGATTTTAGCCGAAGAAAAAGATGGAATATTGAATTTTTATGCTGTTAATGATGAATTGAAAAAGTTTGAAGATGTACAGTTGGAACTTGAGGTTAATAAGTTTGACGGAGAAAATATATTGACCTCTGTATCTGTTCGTAATGGGAAAAGTCTGGAAGGGATTTTGCAGTTTGATCCGGTTAGAATTAATGAGTTGATTGGAAATTCAGATAAAAATGAAGTGTTTTTGAATTTAATTGTAAGAGGAAAAAATGAAAAGATTATTGCTGAAAATAACTATTTCTTTGCAAAACCTAAAGATTTAAAACTCCCAAAACCAACAATAAAAATCAAGAAAATTTCCTCAACTGAAATTGAAATTTCAACCGATGTTTTAGCAAAAGATGTTTATTTAATTGGTGACACACATTTTAGCGATAATTTCTTTGATTTATTACCGAAAACATCAAAAAAGATCAAGCTTTCAAAGCCATTGGGAAAATTTGAGGTGATGAGTCTTTGGGATGTGATGAATTAGAAATTAATTGAGTTCAAAATCATACAAAATAATCGAATCAATAGTATCTTTCCATTGTTCAACATGGACAGCGTTGCTTGCAGCAGGCATGATAGAGGTCGGTTGATAAGAAGAATTTCCTTTTAATCTTATTTTAGCTTTAAAAACCAATTGTTTTCCTGTTTTTTGAACTAAAATTAGAGCGTAAATTGTAGATGCCATCATTTGAGCTTCAGAAAAAGTAATTTCAATGCTGTTATCTTTTACATTATCTTTTTTGAAATCATCCAACATCTCAAAAATATCTATTTCTTCTGCGGCATTTTCTTCTTTAATGACTTGGAAATTGATGATTTTGTTATCTTTTATTTCAGGTTTAAACAAGATTTTTTTACCAATCGGGATGGTAATTTCTCCTTTAGTTAAAGTGATTTTTTCCTGAGCCTGGATAAAAAATATGATAAAGAAAGATGCAATTGAAAGTAATTTTTTCATGGTTGGTTATTTAAATAAAGTTGGATCAATTTTATAACGATAAAGGTAGAAATTATTGCAGTTCACAAAAGAAAAATCTAATTTTACATTTTAAATATTTCCCTTGAACTACGCTCAAATCGTTTTACCATTAAATTTAAAAGGATCTTTTACCTACAAAGTTCCCCACGAATTATTGACTGAAATTCAGGTAGGAATGAGGGTTTTGGTTCCGTTTGGAGGGAAGAAAATTTATACCGGAATTGTTTTTGAGCTTCATGATATGGCACCGGAAAATTTCGTTGCAAAAGAAGTCATCAGCATTTTGGATGATCAACCGATTGTTCCGCAGGAGCAGATCAACTTCTGGAACTGGCTTTCAGATTATTATCTGTGTGGATTGGGTGAGATTTACCGTTTTGCGTTTCCTTCCTCTTTAAAACTGGAAAGTGAAACCTATTTAAAATTAAAACCGAACGTAACGGTAGATTTTGAAAATCTGGATGTGAATGAAATGTATCTTATTCAAGCTCTGGAGGTTCGGCAGCTGATTAATCTGACGGATATTGAAGCTTTCGTTCCGAAAAAAGATATTATTAAAACGATCAATTCTTTGATCGATTTGCAATATATTGAAATTGACGAAAAGATTGCGGAAAAATATAAAGCAAAAGAGATTGCGTATGTTAAAATTAATAATGAAGTTTTAAATAATCAGAACCTCACGGAAATTCTTTTAAAACTAAATAAAGCTCCGAAACAGAAAGATCTTTTCCTTAATATTTTAGAAAAACAGACAGAAAATCCTGATTTGCACATTAAAAAATCCGAGCTTTTTGAAGACGGATATTTTGCAAGCTCACATTTTAAAGCTTTAGCAGATAAAAATTTGATTGAAGAATACTATATTCAAAAAGACAGGATAGCGGGCTATGAAGGTGAGATTGAAGAGATTGAAGAACTCTCCGAAGCTCAGAAAAATGCAAAAATTGAAGTTGATGAAGCTTTTGATGAAGGTAAAAACGTTTTGCTTCACGGGGTAACTTCATCCGGAAAAACGCATATTTATTTAGAAAAAATTGAAGAATGTATTAATGAAGGAAAAAACGTCTTGTTTTTGCTTCCTGAAATTTCTTTAACAAAACAGATTACCCAAAGATTAGAAAAAAAATACGGCAGACAGCTGACTTTTTATCATCAGAAATTAACTGATTTTGAGAGAGTAGAGGTCTGGAGGAGAGTCAAACAAAATGATTTTAAAATCCTTATCGGGACAAGAAATGCACTGTTTTTACCTTTCCAGAATCTAGGTCTGATTGTTGTGGATGAAGAGCATGATTCCGCCTATAAACCCAGAGAAGTTTCACCATATTTTAATGCTAAAGATGCAGCATTGGTTTTGGGAAATTTTTACGGTGCAAAAGTGATTCTCGGTTCTGCAACCCCTTCAGTTGAAAGCTATTACAATGCCCGGAAAGATAAAATGGCTTATGTTTTCCTTCAGGAACGTTTCGGGAATGTGAATCTTCCTGAATATGAGTTGATTAATTTTAAAGAAGCTCAGGATTCCAAAAAAGTTTCCGGAAATTTTTCTTTGCATTTAATTGATGAGATCAAGAAAACGCTCGAGGAAAAAAATCAGACCATTATACTTCATAACCGCCGTGGTTATGCCAATGTGATAGAATGTGAAACCTGTGGGTATGTGAATTATTGCTCAAATTGCGATGTTGTTATGACGTATCACAAGTCGGCCAATGAAATGAAATGCCATTACTGCGGACAAAGAGCATCAAAGCCAAAAACCTGCCCGAAATGTCACTCAGAAAATCTTAACGAAAGGGGAGTCGGAGTAGAGCAGATTCATGAAGAAGTATCAAAATTATTCCCTGATAATGAGGTTGACAGAATGGATGTGGATTCCATGCGGAAAAAATTTGCCTACGAAAAATTATATGAAAAAATAGAAGACCGCGAAACAGATATTGTGGTCGGAACCCAAATGATTTCCAAAGGATTGGATTTTGATCATATTGAATTGGTGGCCATTCCAAAAGCAGATTCCTTGTTGTATGTCCAAGATTTCCGTGCAGAAGAAAGAGCGTATCAGCTGATTACTCAGGTTTCAGGACGGGCTGGACGAGTTTCCGGAAACGGGAAAATTTTAATCCAAACATATAATCCGGATCATTCTGTTTTTCAGTTGATTAAAATGAACAGTCCGGCAAGGATTTATAAATATTTCTTAACTGAGCGCCAGAAATTCCATTATCCGCCTTTCACAAAATTGATCATGATTGAGCTTAAACACAGGAAAGAAGAAAAAGTAAATCGCGCTTCCCAGTTTTTAGGTTCGATTTTAAGGAAATATCTTCCTGAAGATTGTGTTTTGGGGCCGGAAAAAGCACAGATTGCAAGGCTTAATAATTTGTATCAATTTCAAATCATGCTTAAGCTTCCGAGAGGCAAAAAGTACGAAGAATACAAAAAGCTGGTTTTGATAAGTCTAAAAGAATTTGAAGAAATCACCGCTTATCAAAGCATTAAAAAAGACGTTTTTGTGGATTTTTAACAATTTTTAACAAACTTTATAGTGTTTTATCAGAATCCGGTGAACCTACTTATAGCAATATTTTCTACATTTGGACGTTGATTATATGTTTGGGTCTTTAATTTCAATTTAACCATTTGATTTTTAACCTATCCAAACTATAGCAAAATAAAAAAAATAGATGGTAAATTTCAGAAGATATATTTCAGGCATAGCGGTACTAGCTTCAGGATTTGTTCTTGCTCAGTCTACCGTTTCTACAGTTCTATATTCTCAATCTTACGAAAATCAGAAAAGTTTAAACCTACCTTCTCCCATTACTTCGGTTGTGGAGAAAACTATTCTGTCGGCTAAAGAACTTGTAGATATTAATGTAAACACAATGATGACCGACCCCGTTTTAAAGAATGCAAACTGGGGATTCGTAGTGTATGATCCTAAAACGAACAAAGTAATTTCTTCGTACAACGAAAATACTGCCTTGGTTCCTGCTTCTACAACGAAATTATTAACCACAGAAACAGCAATGAATCTGTTAGGTGAAAATTACCGTTGGATGACACAGCTGGAATATTCGGGAAGTATTGATGAAAATGGAGTATTGAACGGGAATCTTTATATCATAGGAAGCGGCGACCCGTCTTTGGGTACTAATAAAGCCGGAGCCTGGTCTTACAGAGATATCGTTTCAGACTTCATCGGCGGGCTTTCTCGCGAGGGAATCAAAAAGGTAAATGGTGATATTATTATTCAGACAGCGCTTTTCAAAGGTAACATTTCAAGACTTCCGGAAAATGTTGTTTGGCTAGAAAACAATAATTACTATTTGCCGGCCGGAACCACCCGTGAGATCAATCCAGCAAATGAAAAGCTGATCGTAAAAAAAGGAAGCAGCCTTTCACAGGAAAAGAAATTTTTCTATGTTTCGCCTTACAACAAGCAAATGGTATATGCCGAAAAGTATGAAGGAGAACCGATTCTAACAACAAAATTACCTGATGCACCGGCTTATCTGGCCAATTCTTTCAGAACGACTTTGGTAAAAAGCGGTATTGGGGTAACGGGAAAAGTGATTCCTAAAATGACAGACGCAAACCCTGAAAGCAGAAAATTGGTTTCAGCGTACAAATCTCCGACATTGAGCGATATTGTTTATTATACTAACCAGCATAGTGATAACGGCTTAGCTGAAGCTTTATTAAAAACAGTCGGTTTCCAGAGCTTGGGTGATCAAACTACGGAATCAGGAAGAAGAGTAGTTACCGAACACCTGAAAAATGAAGGCTTCGATATGATGGGACTGAATTATATGGATGGAAGTGGGCTTTCAAGAAGCAACAATGTAACCCCGATTGCTCAGGCAAAGTTTTTAACTTCTTTAATGGACGAAAAATATTATAAAACTTATTTTAATTCATTGCCGGTGGGCGGGCAGTCCGGAACGTTGAAAAGAATGTTTATCGGAACAGGAAACGGACAGGTTTTTGCTAAAACAGGAACTTTAAATAAAGTAAAAACATTAGCAGGATACCTGAAAACGAACTCGGGGAAGACTTTAGTTTTTTCACTAATGGTAAATAATTATGCAGGATCTGTGGATATGGTGAAGAAAAGAATGGAAAAAATTCTAGAACCGGCATTAGATCTTTAAAAATATTTTTTATTTGAATAATATAAGAGCCTTTTAATCAATGATTAGAAGGTTTTTTTTATCTTTGAAACATTATAACTTGAGTATGAAAAAATTTTACTTTTTACTTTTGAGCGTTTTTGTTTTCCAGCAGTTTTACGCTCAGAACGATAATATTGAAAAAAAGGGACTTATTGCAAAGGAAATGAAATCTTTTGCCCAGAAAATGGCAGTCGGGAATATCAATCCGAATACGCTGAATTATGACCTGCAATATCAGAGAATGAATGTCACGCTAAATCCTGCTATCTATAATATTTCAGGATCGGTAACGTCCCATTTTAAGCCTAATCAGAGCCTTAACAGTATTTATTTTGATCTTGATAATCAGATGACGGTTTCGCAAGTGCAGTACCACGGTAATACACTTGCTTTCCAGCAACTTCCGACTAAAGAAATTAAAATTGATTTTCAGAGTGCTCTTCCGGCCAATGTTCTGGATTCTTTAACGATAACGTATTCGGGGGCACCATCCGCCACTTATAATGCTTTCTTTAACGGATCTCAGGGAGGAACCGCAGTGTTGTCAACGTTAAGCGAACCTTACGGGGCACAGGACTGGTTTCCAACAAAACAAAGCCTGAATGATAAGATCGACAGATTTGATTTTAAAATAACAACACCTTCTCAGTATAATGTTGCAGCCAACGGAAAATTGATGTCTGAAACTACACTTCCGGGTAGTCAGAAACTGACTTTCTGGAGAACAATGTATCCGATGGCTTCTTACCTGGTGGCACTTTCGATCACGAATTTTGTTAAGCTGAATGATACAATGGGAAATCCGCCTTTTCCTTTTGTGAATTATATTTTTCCCTCCACAGCTGCCAATACAACCAGTATGAGCAATATTGAATGGACAAAAACGGTTATGAACACCTTTGAAACATACCTTGGGCCGTATCCTTTTAGAAATGAAAAATACGGACACATGGAATTTCAGGTCGGTGGCGGAATGGAACATCAGACCATGTCTTCAATGGGAGGATGGACCAGGGGGCTTATTGCGCATGAACTTGCCCATCAATGGTTTGGAGATAAAATAACCTGCGGTGCCTGGAACGATATCTGGCTGAATGAAGGGTTTGCAACATTCGGGGAACATCTGGCCAATGAGAAACTGCTGATGACCAATACTCAATTTATGAACTATTTATTGGATCAGAAGAACTTTATTACAAGTTCTCCCGGTGGAAGTGTGTATGTAGCTGATTCCAATTTGGGAAGTGTGGGAACAATTTTCAGTGGAAGGTTGTCTTATTCCAAAGGAGGATATGTGGTTAGAATGTTGAAATGGATTTTAGGCGATACAGCTTTTTATCAGGCTATCCAGGATTATCATTCTAGACCGAATTTAGCTTATAACTACGCAAAAACACAGGATTTAAATGCATCTTTATTGCAGTCGACAGGAACTAATTTCACGGAATTTTTCAACGACTGGATTTATGGCGAAGGATATCCTATTTACGACATCAGATGGAGACAGTCCGGAGGTCAGATCATTATCAAAGCAGCTCAGACTCAAAGTAGTCCCACTGTAAGTTTTTACGAAATGCCTCTTCCGATAAAAGTAAATGGAACGGGTGGACAGACTGCTTATTTTAAATTAAATAATACAACCAACAACCAATATTTTGTACAGTCGGTTGCTTTTCCGGTGGCAAGTGTAGAATTTAATTATGAATATCAGATTTTAGAAAAAAATTCAACGGTAACTCAGGATAATACTTTAAATACTTCAGATTTTAATGTAGAAGAATTTGCTTTATATCCGAATCCGGCAAAGAACGAATTGAACATAAAAGGAATTGATAAGGCTACAGATTTTACCATTTATTTTACAGATGGAAAATTGGTGAGAAAGGGAACTTATCAGCCCGAAAAGGCGATTAATATTTCCGAACTTGTTCCTGGAACTTATATTTTTAAGATTAAAGATAAGAATGTGAAATTTTTAAAGAAATAAAAATTAGAATTAAAATAAAGATTCTTTACGAATTATCAAATAATAAAGCTGTTTCATGAGATTGAAACGGCTTTTTTTATTAAATTAGCGCATCTAAAAAATTACCAGAAATGATCTCTAAAAAGTATCTTGAAAATTTACAGAACGAACTACAAAATATTGACAACGACGGGCTTTACAAAAGAGAAAGAATCATTACTTCTCAGCAAAGTGCGGAAATAGAAGCCAACGGAAAAAAGCTGTTGAACTTCTGTGCCAACAATTATTTGGGATTATCAAACCATCCGGAAGTCATGAAAGCTTCGCAGGACATGATAGAATCTCATGGTTATGGAATGTCATCGGTACGTTTTATCTGCGGAACTCAGGATATTCACAAGCAATTGGAAGCAAAAATTGCTGAATTTTTAGGTCTTGAAGATACCATTTTGTATGCTGCTTGTTTTGACGCAAACGGAGGAGTTTTTGAACCTTTGTTTACGGAAGAAGATGCTATTATTTCTGATGAATTGAACCACGCTTCGATCATTGACGGAGTTCGTCTTTGTAAAGCGGCGAGATATCGTTACAAAAACAATAATATGGCAGATTTGGAAGCACAGTTGATTGCTGCTTCCGAAAAAAATCACCGTTTCAAAATCATCGTTACAGACGGGGTTTTCTCAATGGACGGAATTGTTGCAGACCTGAAAGGAGTTTGTGATTTAGCTGATAAATATGACGCTTTGGTGATGGTTGACGATTCTCATGCAACCGGATTTATCGGGAAAACAGGTCGTGGAACTCATGAGGCTAACGATGTAATGGGTAGAGTAGACATCATTACTTCTACATTAGGAAAGGCTCTTGGTGGTGCTTTGGGAGGATTTACTTCCGGTAAAAAAGAGATCATCGATATGTTGAGACAACGTTCTCGTCCATACTTATTCTCAAATTCATTGGCTCCGGGAATCGTGGGTGCAGCTTTGAAAGTCTTGGATATGATTTCTGAAGACACTTCTCTTCGTGATAAAGTAATGGAAAACGCAGAATATTTCAGAGCAGAAATGAAAGCTAAAGGTTTTGATATTCCTGATGGTGATGCTGCAATTGTTCCTGTAATGCTGTACGACGCTCCTTTGGCTCAGAAAATGGCTGAAAAACTGATGGATGAAGGGATTTACGTAATTGGGTTCTTTTATCCTGTTGTACCGAAAGGAAAAGCGAGAATCAGAGTTCAGCTTTCTGCGGCTCATACAAGAGAACATTTGGATAAGGCGATTGCCGGCTTTGAAAAAGTAGGAAAGGAACTTGGAGTAATTTAATACGATAGGCTGTAAGCTTTAGGCAAGAAGCTTTTAAGCCGTTAAAACTGACCTAAAGCTTATAGCTTATTGCCTATAGCAAAAAAATATGCTTTACACTATAATAAAAGCACTACATATTATCTTCATGGTAAGCTATTTTGCGGGAATTTTTTATCTCGTGAGAATCTTCGTTTACTATAAAGATACCGATGAATTTGCTGAGGAAAAGAAGAAAATTTTAAGAGAACAATACACTTTCATGGCTCGTAGGCTTTGGAATATCATCACCGTTCCGGCCGGAATTATCATGGCGGTATGCGGAATCATCATGATTTTTCTGAATTTGGGCTTAATGAAAACTCCTTGGTTTCATTTAAAATTAACCTTCCTGATCGGATTGGCAATTTATCATTACTGGTGCTGGAAAAAAGTTTTACAATTAAAAGAGCTCAACGGAAATACGTTGGAAACAGCCAACATAAAATTAAGGCAAGCGAACGAAATCGCAACTTTTATTCTATTTTTGGTCGTTTTCACGGTAATATTAAAATCAATGGTCATTGAATACTGGTGGCAATTAATTACAGGATTTTTCGTTCTGGTATTTTTGATCATGATGACCGTTAAGCTGGTTAATAAAAACAAGAAAAAGTTATAGGTTATGAATTATTAGTTATAAGTTGATTTAGATTTTCTAACTTAAATTTTTCAACATATAGCTGGTAACTCATAACTCATAATTTATAACTCATAACTAAAAAACATGTTTGCAATTTTAAAAAAAGAACTTTGGAGTTACTTCGGCAACTGGAGCGCATGGGTGATCATTGCGGCTTTCAGTCTGATAACGACATTGTTTCTGTTTTTTTTCGACAACGATTCTAATATTTTTGAGATCGGAATGGCTTCTTTACAAAGTTATTTCGTTTTGGTTCCTTGGTTATTAATGTTCATCATTCCGGCGCTTTCAATGAAAACTTTTGCGGAAGAACAGCAAACAGGAACATTAAACTGGTTATTTTCACAACCCTTAAAAATTTCAGATTTGGTGTTTGGGAAATTCCTTTCCGTTTGGATTGTTGGGATTTTATGTTTGATTCCATCACTGATTTACCTTTATACAGTCTATGTTTTGGGCGTTCCGGCAGGGAATATCGACTTGGGAATGACTTTCGGAAGCTATATCGGTTTAATTATTTTAATTGCAGCATTTTCCGGAGTCGGAATATTGGCTTCTTCGCTTTCTCAAAACCAGATTATGGCTTATTTGTTGGGCGTTTTCATGTGTTTTATCATGTATTTCGGAATCGAACAATTAGCTAGCTATAAATTATTAGGAGGAGCAGATTTTATTTTACAGAATATCGGTTTTTATCAGCATTTCTTAGGCTTTACGAGAGGTCTTATTGATTTTAAGGATGTTGCTTATTTTGTTTTGATTATCGGTGTTACGTTAGTTTTGTCCAACCATTTTATCAATAAAAAGAAGTAGAATTATGAAGAAGATACAATTTAAATCTCCATTAGGAATTTTACTTTTCGTGCTGTTGCCGTTGGTAATCATTTTGGCAGTTTCAGGAATCAGATTGGATTTAACCAAAGAAAAAAGATACACCCTTTCCGATAATACGATTAAAGTATTGGAATCCGTTAAAAAACCTTTAACAGTCGACGTTTATCTGGAAGGAGATTTCCCGGCGAGCTTTAAGCAGCTTCAGAGCGAAACAAGGTTCATGCTGGAAGAATTCAGGAAAATTAATCCTAAAATTGATTTTAAATTCATTGATCCTGTAAAAACCAAAATGTCTCAGGACACGCTGATGGCAATGGGAATGCAGCCTTCGGTACTTCCGGACATCAAGGACGGAAAAGTTTCGCAGATCTATTTATTTCCTTATGCGGTTGTAAAATACAACAAAAGAGGCGTTTCGATTCCTTTGGTTGTGCAGCAGACGGGAATTGATGCCGATCAGCAATTAACAAAATCAATCGAAAATTTAGAATATAATCTTGTTTCAAATATCAAAAATATTGCGGCAAACAAGAGAAAGAAAATAGGTGTTTTGGTGAATCAGGATGAGTTGAGTCCCAATGAATTCCAGGGTTTCATGCAGTTGGCTTTAGAAAGTTATGACGCGGGACCTATTATTCCTAAAAACCAGACGGAACTTACATTGGCAGACGTTCCGTTGTTGAAGCAGATGAGTGCCCTGGTTATAGCAAAACCGAGAAAAGCATTTACAGATAATGAAAAAGTAATCTTGGATCAATACATCATGAACGGTGGAAAAACGCTGTGGATGATTGATGCCATAAATGCAGAAATGGATACATTGATGAGGTCTCAAAAAGTGATGCCTTTCCCTGTAGACATCAATATGACAGACTTTTTCTTTAACTACGGAATCAGGATCAATCCTGCTTTGGTGAAAGATGTGAAGAAGTTTGCTTTGCTAAGATTAGTAACAGGTGAAGTGGGTGGAAATCCTCAATATACGAGTCTTCCGTGGCCGTATTTCCCGTTGGGTATTGCAGAACATAATAATCCGATCACAAAAAATATCAATCCTGTAAAGTTTGAATTTCCAACTTCCATTGATACGTTGGGCGGAAGAAAAAATATTAAAACCAATGTCCTTTTTGAATCAAGCGAAAGAACTTTATTGAAGCAGGTCCCGAATTATGTTGATTTAAAGGAAATTTCCAGCGTCGACAGTCTCGGACAAATGGAAAAACCAAGCACGCCGAAAATCTACGCCGTGTCTCTGGAAGGAAAGTTCAATTCTGCCTATTCATCAAGGATTGAAAGAAAATCTTATCCAAATTTCAAAGGCACAAGCCCGGAAAATAAAATGATCATCATCGCAGATGGTGATGTGGGAAGAAATAAAGTCCTGAAAGGTGAACCGCTTCCTTTAGGCGTAGATCTTTTGACCAATGAGCAATTCGGAAACGAACAGTTTCTAAGAAATGCCCTAGATTACTTACTTGACGACAGCAATCTGATGGAACTGAGAAACAGAAACATCGAAGAGCGTCTTCTCGATCGACAAAGAATTACTGAGGAAAAAAGCAACTGGCAATGGTTTAATTTGCTGTTTCCTTTAGCGATTATCGGTATTTTGGGAGGATTGTTTTTTTGGTTGAGGAAGAGGAAGTTTGGATAAAAACAGAAAAAGAGAAGTGTGAGCTTCTCTTTTTTGTTATTTAAATGTATTTACTACCATTGTTTAATTTCGAATAGTAAATTATTAGATTCAGTTATCATATCATTTTTAGAATCTTGTAATGATTGATCAATTCTAGCATTTAATTCTTTGATCGAAAATGGATTAAAATTATCTTCGTTATTGATTAAAATCTTCTCAAGGCGAGAAATTAATTCCTCACTTTGAATTTTCAGAAATTCCTGAATAAAATTTAATTTTCTGGTTTGAATATCCACGACTAATATATTTAAATCAAAATAATAATTTTCTCAATTAAACAGCCTCCTAAATTCCCCCGGCGACTGATTCGTCTTCTGCTTAAACAACTTACTAAAAGACTGCGGATGCTCAAACCCCAACTCATAAGCAATCTCACTGACAGAAAGATTCGTTGTGCTGAGGCGTTCTTTGGCATGGTCAATTAATTTATTCTGAATATGCTGTTGCGTGTTTTGCTGGGTATGAATTCGCAGCAAAGTTCCCAGATAATTGGGTGAAATATTCATCTGTTCGGCAATGGTTTTCACGGAAGGAATGCCGTTTTCCATGAGGTTTCCGTTTTCAAAATATTGAGACAGAATTTCTTCAAATTTCACCAGCAATTCGTGACTGGATTTTTTTCGGGTAAGAAACTGACGCTCATAAAAACGTTCGGCATAAATCAGGAACAGTTCAAGTTGGGCCACAATCAATTCCTGTGTGAATTTATCAATGTTTGTCTGATATTCTTTTTCGATATTTTTAAACAAATCAACTATAACTTTCTCTTCCTTATCCGAAAGGAAAAGCGCTTCATTAATCTGATAACTAAAGAATTCGTAAGATTTTATTTTCTTGATCAAAGAAGTTCCCCAAAGAAAATCGGGATGAATCAATAGTAAATACCCGGTGGGTTCCACTTCAACGCCTGGTTTCATTTCAAGGCTCAAAAACTGCAGCGGCGAAACAAAACACAACACCCCGGAATCAAAATCATATTCCTGCTGACCGTAATTGAACTTAGCATTAATATTCCTTTTCAAGCCTATCGAATAAAAATTCTGTATCCATTTCAATTCCGTATCATCCACGGGATAACGGACTTTACTGTAATCTATCAGGCTGATCAATGGGTGTTCAGGATTCGGAAGATTACAGAAAGCATGAAAATCGGAAATAGAATTAAAGCGAAATGTCTGTTTCATAATGCTAAATTATTTAAATTAAATTTAATATTTTATGATGTAAGGATATGAAATTAATGAAAATAAGATCCTTCGACAAGCTCAGGATGAGAACGCTAATACTACCGTTGTAACTAATACGTAAGTTTCACGCTGTTTTCCCAAGCGGAGTCGAAGGATCTCTAAGCTTAAAAAACTAGATCACAGTCGACAAAGTCAAACTTTCCCAATTCTCAGCATCACCTTTCATCGTCTCAAACTTTTTATCCAAAAATTCAGCTGCGCCGCTTCCCAATAAAAAATGCACCGGCGGATTTTGCTCTTCACTGATTTTGATGATTGCTTCTGCACCTTTTACGGGGTCGTTAGGCTGATTTCCATTGATCTCGTTAAGGTGAGTGCTTTCGGAGTTTCTGGCAGATTCATAAGCCTGGATTGAATGCGCTGGAGTTCTTAAAGAATCTTTATTTAAGAAATCGGTTCTGAAATATCCGGGATAAACAACGGTTGCTTTCACTCCAAAATCTTTAATTTCTTCCGCTAAAGACTCTGTCAAACCAGCTACTGCAAACTTTGTGGAACAGTAAACTCCCCATCCCGGAAAATTACCTGAGTACCCTCCAATCGATGAAATATTGAAAATATGACCAGATTTTTGCTGACGAAGATATGGCATTGCATTTCTGATCACGTTCAAAGTCCCGAAAACATTGATGTCGAAATTGGCTCTTGCTTCTTCATCCGAAAGTTCTTCCAACGTTCCAAGTTGTCCGTATCCTGCGTTGTTGACAATGACATCAATTTGCCCGAAATAGTCAACACTTTTTGCTATTGCAGATTTTACGTTTTCATTGTCCGTTAAGCTAACCTCCAACGGTAAAAATGAATCAGATGCTTCCCCGATTTCTTTAATTAAAGATTGAGAACTTCTGCTTGTTGCTACAACACGGTAATTGTTTTCCAATAATTTTTTCACTAAGGCTAATCCTAAACCTTTTGAAGCTCCTGTCACGAACCATACTTTTTTTGTTTCCATTTTTAAAATATTTATTTGTTTTAATTGATGGTACAAAGATGGTAAGTTGCTGATTTTGAAATGTAGCCGAATCAACGAATGATGTGTCCGAATCGTGAATGTGAATAAAAAAACCTGAATCTCAATTCTTTTTTTTGAAGCAATTTGACTACGCCGAATTGCAGATTTATTTATTTTTGAAGCTATTTCCCGCTTTTCATTACAATCTTTTTTTTCAAAAAAGGATTTCCACTGCAATCGGGGCTAAGATGGCAGTTATCCTTTTCAATATTCTGAATAGCCACAATATTTGTCATCCTGGAAGGATCTATACGCGAATTTCTAAGCTAAACTTTAAAAAATTCTGTTTAGATCCTTCCAGGATGACAAACTTGATGATTATAGGGTAAAAAAAATTGATAATTCAAACCTTATAGGTTTTTAAAACCTATAAGGTTTAATAATCGCAATGCCTAGCCCCGATAGTAACGGTTACCCCGCAACAAGCATTGAGAAAAGCTTTGGAGTGAGGAGTATGAGTGGATAGCGGGAACAAGCTCCTAAAAAACCATTAATTAATATTTACAAAACTACCACGGACTAATCCCGCTCTCATCCTCAATATCATTACTGAAATACTGTCCTGTAGGCCCGTTTTTATCAGTTAAAGTATGTTTAATGATAAAACTCGCCGCACTTTCTACCGAACCTGGTCCGCTGTGATGATTGAAATCCGTCGCCGTATACCCAGGATCAATCACATTTACTTTAAAAGGAGAATCTTTCAATTCATATGCTAAAACAATGGTATAAGCGTTCAAAGCTGATTTGGACGGGCCATAAGCTGCACCTTTTACATTGTAATATTTCCAGTTCGGATCGCTGTGTAAAGTTAAAGAACCCAATCCGGAAGTAATATTGCTGATTCTTGGGCTGTCAGATTTTTTAAGCAGGTCTAAAAATGCCTGTGTAACGCTGATTACTCCAAAAAAGTTCGTATCAAACACATTTTGAATATCTTTGATCGATGCTTCTGCCGCAGTTTGAGGAATCGGCCCCAGAATTCCGGCGTTATTGATCAGAATATCCAGTTTTCCCTGTTCGTTTTCAATAATATCTCTGGCTTTTGATATTGATTCTGGGTTGGTGACGTCGATTTCAATTGCTTTAATATTCTGAAATCCTTGTTCGTTTAATTCTTTTACAACTGTTTCGCCATTTTCAAGGTTACGGCTTCCCAAATAAACGGATAATCCTTTTTGTGAAAGTTGCTTTGCTATTTCCAAGCCAATACTTCTGTTGGCTCCTGTAATTAATGCTGAATTCATTTTTTGTTTGTTTTAATTGATGATGTAAAATTCCGTCAATTAAATAAGATAGCATTTGTCATTTGGCAAAAAGAGAGTTTGAGCTGGAAGTTTTGAAGATGAAGGCTGGAAGATGATGAGGATGGAGGTAGGGGAGCGGGAAGCTGGAGGTTTTATCAGACTGCAAATGTAATTGTTGACTATCATCACCTCTAGCTTCCATCTTCCTGAATCCAGTTTTACCGGATATTCTTTCTTATTCGGCTGAGTGATGATTGTGTAACTCCCAGATAAGAAGCTACATAAGAGAGTGGAATTCTGTTGACAACGGTAGGATAGATTTCAAGAAATTTTAAATAACGAGTAGTTGCATCTTCCGAAACAAGCGGACTTCTTCTTTCCACTTTTTGAATTAATGCTCTTGAAATAATTTTATGAACAATCGCTTCCCACCCGACAATGGTCTGTAAAAGTTCAAGCCAGTCTTTTCGCTGAAATACAATTAGCTTGCAGTCTGTAACCGCCTGAACGTAAGTGCTTGAACAGATTTCATTGTCAAAACTTTCAAGATCTACAACCAAATTATTTTCTTCGATGAAATACTTGGTGATTTCCTCGCCTTTATTATCGTAATAGCAAACACGCAGAATTCCGTCGACAACAAAAGCAACCTGTCGTGCAATTTTTCCGGCTTCAGAAAAATATTCGTCTTTCGGAAGGTCGACTTCCTTTGCCTTACTTGCGATAAAGTCGATCTGCTGCTGATTAAGATTTCCAAATCTTAAAATAAAATCGAATAGTTCTTTCATGATTGCAAGTTAGGTAAACTAAGTTTTTCGGCATTTGCCATTTGGTAAAAAGTGATTGAATATTAAAATTGTCTTTTGTTACCACATTTTGTGCAAAAAGTAGCCTTTTCTGTTCTGTATGGTTTTCCGCAATTCTCACAGTCAGGACCATATAAATCAATAATATGATGCAAAATAGCATTAGGCTCAGTTTCTCCAAAACCTGTTAAATCATTATAATAATTCAGAAGTTTTGTAAAGTTTTCTTTAAGAGGAATCTTTTTTGATTTTTTAAATTCCTGAAAGCCTTCTGCATAAAGCCTTGACGCAATTTTACTTTCCTCCTCATCAAGCATAGGAACGTCTATTCTACACCTCCAACAATATCTTACTTTCATTTACACATCTTTTATAAAATCCTCATATTCATAATAAAACCTCTCAAAGCCATCCATTTTTTCAACAAAAAACTCAAAAATTTCTTGCCAGGTATTTTTATTGAAAATAGAAACATTGTGTTTTTCAACCCAGATTTTGGCGATAACTTTTCCGTTTTCCAGTGTAAAGTATTCTTCTTTTTGAAAATCTCCGATAAAATCTTTCAGAATGTCTTCCAGAGACCATATCTTTTCATAATAAGCATTCCGGAAAATCTCATCTTTCATTTCTATATCCAAAGAAACCTCCGCCTTTTTATTATCTGCATTGAATTTAAATGAAAAATCTTTGACTTTCGTATCATACAAAATCCATTTTCTGGGGAATGACTTTCCAAAAGCCGTCCAGAATTCTTTTTTTAACTGCTGTGCTTCCTGTTTACTGAACATACGACAAAAATAAGTATTTTGGCTGGAAGAACTGAGGCTGGAAGCCAGAAGTTATCACTCGCATTCAAAACTTCCGGCACCTATCCTCCAACTTCCATTCTTATATTACATCTCAAACTATTTTCTTATTTTTGTTGTAATGCTTTCTAAAAAATCTCAATATGCTTTTAAAGCGCTGTCATATCTTGTGGAGAAGAGAAATGACGGTCCTATTCTTATTTCCGAAATTGCTGATCATAAGAAAATTCCTTTGAAATTTTTAGAAAATATTTTGCTTGAACTTAAAAAAGCTGATATCCTGGATAGTAAAAAAGGTAAAGGCGGAGGATATTTTTTCAAAGAAAACCCTGAAAATGTACAATTGGCAAGAATTATCCGTCTTGTGAATGGTCCTATTGCACTTTTGCCGTGTGTCAGCTTAAATTTTTACCAGAAATGTGATGATTGCAATGAAGATCACTGTAGTCTGCATGATGTATTGATTGAAGTTCGGGATGCTTCTTTAAATATTTTAGAGAAAAAAACCTTGATGGATCTGGTGGACTAACCGGATTTATTTCCAGATTTCTTATTGTGGATAAATAAAAGCGAGAAAAATATCTTCTGCCCTGAAAATATTTTACTTTTACATCATTAAAAAAATAATATGAATTTATACGTAGTTGCGCTTTTCAAGTTTAATGAAAATTATCTGATGGAAGCGGTAGAACTTTTTCAGACGTTGGTAAGAGAAACGAGAAAGGAAGAGGGGTGTCTGCAATATGATCTTGTAGAAGATAAGGATAATAAGGGGACATTTTTCATGGTGGAATTGTGGGAAAGTGAAGAACATCACAACCGCCACAACGGGCAGGACCATCTGTTGAATTTCAAGCGTGATGTTTCAAAAATACTTGAAAGTACGACACAGGTTTATAAAGGAACAAAAACTCTTTAGGCTGGAAGTCTGAAGCGGAAAGTAGGAATTTAGAGCCCGTAAACTTCCATCTTCAAAACTTCTGACCTGTTATCATAATATTAAAAGGCTGCTCACAATAGTGAACAGCCTTTATTAGAAAAAATAGAAAGTATTAAAATTTAGGTCTAATAAATCTTTACTTTTTTATGAACTTTGATTTTACAAGTGTTCCTTCGGCTGTTTCGATAAGAATATAATAAACTCCTGTTTGAAGAGCGCTGATATCGAATTGTTGCCCGCTCAATTTACCTTCCGCCATTTTTTGTCCCAAAGCAGAATAAATCTGGATGTTTTTAGGGTCTTTTTTAGTTACGAACTGTAGTGCGGTATTTTCTGTATTTATAGCAAATTTGATTTCTTCTTTTGATTTTACATTGTCAGAAACAGCAAGGGTAGAATTTGCAGCGTAAACAACATCATCAATTTCCATCACGGTATGCGGTGCAAAAACTCCTACAAATTTAAAAACAATATACTGTGAAGCAGAAGCTGTTACAGGTACTGATATTGTTTGGAAAACATCACTCGTCAACGTAGTAGCTGTTGCCAGAGCCACGAATGTGCTCATGTCAGCAGGGTTTGAAGCCAATCCAACCTGTACTGATCCCGGAGCAGAACCTGTATTTCTTCTGGCCTTGAATGTGATGGTTTTATCTCCTGCAGGAGCAATAATCTGCGGGGAAATTAAATATTGAGGGCTGTTTTGGTTTGCCCCGGAATAAGCCTGAACAAAATTATCTGTTGCTCCGTTGGCTATGATATTCATCATTGCAGGAGGATTCCCAACAGGGGGCGGATAAATGGCTGTCCACTGGTTTTGCGGGAAAACAGTTTGCCCCTGACCTTGAGTAAAACTATTAAAATTTTCATTAATCGTTGCTACTTGAGCATGAGCTGTAATAGCACCAAACATCAATGTTCCTAAAAGTAGTTTTAATTTCATAACGTTATTTTTATTTAGAATTATTCTACAAAACTATAAAATTATTTTTAATTGTTCTAAATAAAGTTTTATATTTGTCAAAAATTTTTTGCATTTATGAAGAAGAAAGTGCTTTCCATTCTCAGTTTGTCCATGGTTTTATGGATGAATGCACAGGAAAAAGATTCTCTTAATCAAAAGAAGATAGAAGAAGTTGTCATTACCGGGCAATATATGCAGCAATCAATCAATAAATCTATTTATAAGGTTGAGGTAATTGATGCACAGCAGATTAAAAATATGGCGGCTACCAATGCAGCTGAAGTTTTAAATCAATCTTTAAACATACAAATCACCCCAGATACAAACTCCGGAAACTCTACTGCTAATATTATGGGATTGGGCGGTAATTATGTGAAGATTTTAATTGATAATATTCCCGTAGTCGGTGATACAGGTTTGGGAAGTAATATTGATCTTACAAAGCTTAGTTTAAGTAATATCGAAAGAATCGAGATTGTAAAAGGAAGCATGGGTGTTGAATATGGAAATGGCGCTTTGGCAGGTGTAATTAATATCATCACAAAGAAAAGCAGTTCAAAAAAATTAAGTATCAGAGCGACTTTACAGGAGGAAACCGTGAGAGACGGCTATAATCTGAGGAAAAAAGGCCAGGGCAGACACATTCAGAATGTAAATGTAGGGTACAATTTTAATGATAACTGGTTTACAAATATTAGCTTCAATCACAACCAATTTATGGGATATGAAGGAGAAAAACAAGGATATAAATACTTTGCACAGGATAATCAGAGAGGATACGAATGGAATCCCAAAGATCAATACGAAGCAAATGCTTTAATAAAATATTCTAAAAATAAAACTTCACTTTTCTATAAAGTTTCCTATTTGAACGAAACATTCAATTATTACAATCCTAAAGTTGACAGAATTCCTCTGAATGACGGCCAGGGTGGTGTTTCTTACAAAAGTTTGGATAGAAATTATAATACCCAGCGTTGGCTGCATCAGTTTAATATTCAGACAAATTTAGGTCATATCCGGTATAACGGGGATTTCTCATATCAAAACCAGGACAGGAAATTCTATGACTACAACTATGATATTCCGAACCGTACAAAAGATTCAAATTACAACGAACAATCCTATTATAAGACCGATGTAATTTACTCGAGAGGTATGTTCAGTAATTTTTTGGATAATAAAAAGTTTGATTTCCAATTGGGATACGAATTGGATCATACCAGTGGATATGCCGCTTTAATTGCCGGAGAATTTGATGGAAATAATGTAAAGAGAAAAATTTTCACTTATGGCACCTTCCTTTCCGCAGAATGGAATGTTTCAGATAAATTTTCATTAAGACCGGGAGCGAGATTATCCGTAAGTGACAGCTTCGACAATCAGTTTAATTATTCACTTTCTGCAAGATATAAAACCTCTGAAAATTCTAATCTAAGAGGAGTTTTCGGTACAGCAGACCGTTATCCCACTTATGATGAATTATTCACTTATTTCGTAAACGTAAATCACGATATTCAGGGAAATCCTGATCTGAAGCCGGAAAACGGATACTCTGCAGGGTTATTCTGGGATCAGGGATTTGATATGGGTGACGGATGGAAATTCAATTATAATTTAGAAGCATTATATGTTGACCTGAATGATAAAATTGAAAATGTAATGGTTGTAAAACCTTCCACTTACAAGTACATGAACCTTGATAAATACAGGAGTTTATTATTTGGTGCTAATGCCAATATTGTAAAAGATCAGTTTTCATTAGGTGTAAGAACCTCATTAAACGGAATTTCTGTTTCCAAGCAGGAAATGGATGTTACGACTCCGGATGATTTTCAATATAATTTTCAGGTAGGAGCCAATGTTTCTTACCAACTCGCCGGACCAAAAACAGCACTCAACCTTTTCTATAAATACACAGGGCCATCAAGAATATATGTGATTGAAAATGAAGCGTTTCGTTTAGCAAGAACAGATGGTTTCCATATGATGGATTTTGTTGTAAGCCAACCTTTTTGGAAGGAACGCCTGGAATTGTCAGTTGGGGTAAAAAATATTTTTGACGTAACGACAATCAACAGTACAAACAGCACAGCTTCAGCACATAATGCCGCAACGGACCGCTTGAATTTATATTATGGCAGAAGCTATTTCGCAAGATTAATGTATCAATTTTAATAAACTAATCATATGAAATATTTAAAAATACTATCTCTTTCTTTAGCCATTGTTTTGCAGTCTTGTCTATCTGCAGATGAAGATCCGGTAGCTGTTCCGCCTGCAACCGGGGCAACGGCAGAACCCTTTGTGGGAGGGGCAACAGAGCCTAATCAGGTTTGGATTGACCTGAGCGATGTCGATCCGGCAACTCATAAGCTGAGACCACAGAAGACTAATCTCAGAACTGATTGGGAATTAGGATTCTACAATGGAGATGAATTCCGTGTAATTATTAATGGAGCGATAGGAATGGCTGTGGCCAAAATTCCTAATGCTACCAATATAAGCACGGTAAAAGCCGCTGATGTTTCAAGCTTGACAGCAGTGGTGCAAATAGGAACATTTACTGCTTCCAACTTGCAATATGTTGATAATCCGAATGGTAACTTTCTGACACAGACTACTGGAATAGCAGAAATTAAAATTAATGATGCCGAAAATGCCATTTATTTGGTTAATATGGGGAAAACAATTCCTACATCTACAGTAGCGCCGGGATCTGTTTCATTAACAGGCGAATCCAGAGGTTGGAAAAAAATTCAGGTTTTAAGAGCTAATAACGGATATAAATTAAGGTATGCTGATTTAGACGATACGCAATATAAAGAATATGTAATCACAAAAAATCCTGATTATAACTTTAATTTTTTCAGCCTTCAAAATGGATTGCCTGTAGAAATTCAACCTAAAAAAGATAATTGGGATATTTCATTTTCAACATTCACAAACGAAGTATTTCTGGGGCCAGGACAAAGCGCCGGAAGTTATTTCTACGCTGATTTTATCTTAACAAATATAGTAAGTGGTGTAGGAGCCTATCAGGTGGATGTTGCTGCTAATCAGACATTGGATCAGGCTTATGGAGAATTTAAACTAAGCAATATTGACCAGTCTAAATTTATTTTCAACGACCACAGGGCAATCGGTGACAAATGGCGTACAACAACCGGTACAAACGGAGCTCAGACTTATAGCAACAGGTTCTTTGTCCTGAAGGATGCGGAAGGATTCTACTACAAAGTAAGATTCAATGCAATGACTAAAGATGGAGTGCGTGGCTATCCGAATTTTGAATTCGAACCTTTATAAATTAAATCAAATAATAATATATCATGAAAAAATTCATTTTGGCGGCATCTGTTTTGGTGGCAGTATATTCTTGCAAAAAAGAAACAGGTGTAAAATCCGAAAACAATACGGAAACATCTTCAGAAACACCAAAGTCCAACAATAAAATCGTTACCCTAAACGGCGGAATTACAGAAATCGTAGCTGCTTTAGGTCACGAAAAAGAAATCGTAGGAACCGATGTTACAAGTACTTACCCGGAATCTTTGAAAGCTACGGCTAAAGATCTTGGTCATGTAAGATCAATGACCATCGAGCCGATTATGGCAGTAAACCCTACACTGATTTTAGCTTCTGATAAAGATATCAACCCGGAATTATTAGGGAAAATAAAATCTTCAGGAATTCAGGCTGAGATTTTCAAGCAGGAATTCACTGTTGACGGAACAAAAAAGTTAATCGCAGACGTAGCAAAAGCTATCGGAAATACAGATTATCAAAAACTTAATGATAAAATCGATGCAGATTTAAAGCAAATCCAGCCCATTGCTAAAAAACCAAAAGTATTGTTCATCTACGCTAGAGGAAATATGCTGATGGTTTCAGGTACAAAAACTCCAATGGATGCCCTGATCGGTCTTGCAGGAGGTGAAAACGCAGTGAAAGATTTCGAAGATTTTAAGCCATTAACTCCCGAAGCGGTTGTTAAAGCAAATCCGGACGTTTTATTCTTCTTCACAAGCGGCCTTCAAGGTGCCGGAGGAAACGAAGGTGCGCTGAAAATGCCAGGTGTTGCTCAAACCAACGCGGGTAAAAACAAGAAGATCATCGCAATGGATGGAGGCTTGGTTTCAGGTTTCGGACCAAGATTAGGAGAGGCTGCAGTAGGATTAAACAAATTATTAGTTGAAAGCACAAAGTAAACTATATTTTTATATTATAATAAGTGCCATACTGCTGGTTATCATTGCAGTATGGTCACTTAATACCGGGGTTTACGATTTTGGAGGTAAATCCGCGTTTGAGGTATTGGGAAAAGTTATCAATCGTGACCCGAGCCTTTCTTTAAGCGATAAATATGTGGTTTGGGATGTTCGGGCAGCCAGAATTATCATGGCCATTCTCATCGGAAGCATGCTTGCGGTTTCAGGAACGGGATTGCAGGGATTGTTCAAAAATCCTTTAGCAACGGGAGATTTGATAGGCTTAACATCGGGAGCGACATTACTTGCCGCAATTGCTATCGTTTTAGGAGGACATTTTAAGCAATATCTTCCTGAGGCTGTACAATTTTCGTTGGTAGGTATTTCCGCTTTTGTCGGAGCTTTTTTATCGATGATGTTGGTCTACAGGATCTCAACGAGCGGAGGAAAAACAAACGTTGTCATGATGTTACTGACGGGGGTTGCGATCACAGCAATTGGTTTTTCGATTACAGGTTTTTTGATTTATATTTCAAAAGATGAACAGTTGAGGGACTTAACCTTCTGGAATTTAGGAAGTTTAGCCGCTGCAACATGGACGAAGAATATTATTTTGACAGTAGTTCTTCTCATTTCATACTTCGTTCTGCTTCCTCAGGGTAAAGCATTGAATGCGATGATGTTAGGTGAAAAAGATGCACAGCATTTAGGAATTAATGTTGAAAGATTAAAGAAACAGATCATTATCATAACTGCTTTGATGGTAGGAAGTTGCGTTGCGTTTTCAGGAACGATTGGTTTTGTAGGTCTTATTGTACCGTATATTTTAAGGCTTTTATTTAAATCAAATTACGCTTTCATTTTACCATTGTCAGCGATCTGCGGGAGTATTTTACTGTTGACGGCAGACACTTTCAGCAGAAGCATTGTAGAACCTTCAGAACTGCCGATCGGGATTTTGACGGCATTGATGGGAGGGCCGATTTTTATTGCAATTTTAATTAAATTCAAAAAATCACTCTAATGATTAAGGCGCACCAGATTAATTATAAACATAAAGAATTCCGTATTCTGGATGGGGTAGATGTCTCTTTGAAATATGGTGAATTCCTTGCGATTGTGGGTCCCAACGGAGCAGGAAAGTCAAGCTTATTGAGTGTTTTGGCGAATGAAGTAAAATCCGGAAAGCAGAATATTTTATTTAAAGATAAGCCGATCACCGCTTGGGAAATCAGAGAATTATCAAAACATAAGGCTAAATTTTCCCAGCACAACAGCAATGATATTCCTTTGGAGGTGAAGGATGTTGTGATGATGGGACGTTACCCGTATTTCGATGCACAACCGAAGAAAGAAGATCTTGAAGCCATGAACAATATGATGTATGAAACGGATGTTTTTCATTTAAAAGACCGTGAATACAACACATTATCGGGCGGAGAAAAGCAGCGTGTGCATTTGTCGAGGGTATTGGCGCAGCTTCAGAATGAAATTGCCCATAAACTTCTTTTTCTTGACGAACCGTTGAATAATTTGGATATTAAACATCAATATAAGGCATTAGAAATTATTAAAAATTTCACTAAAAAAGCAAATTCGGCGATTGTTGTTTTGCATGATTTGAATTTAGCAGCACAATATGCAGATAAAGTGTTATTGATGAAATCAGGTAAAGTTTCCGCTTATGGAAGCCCACAGGAAGTTTTTACTGCTGAAAACATCAGTAAAGCGTACAATTTTCCCTGTACGATTTGCGACCACCCGATTACGAATAACCCAATGATTATTTTTGGATAACATGGAAAAAGAAGACTTAAAAATATTAGCTCAAAACCTCGCCAATCCGCAAGGAGAAAAAGGAATTGAAATAGGCGAAATGATGAATGCCACCAACATCGGAATGACGTTGGAAAGTATCAAGACGCTTTTAATTGAGGACAACGAACATATCCTTGAAATTGGTCACGGGAACGCGGCACATGTGAAAAGTATTTTAAATAAAGCCAAAAACCTGAAATATACCGGAATCGATATTTCTGAAACCATGCATAAAGAAGCTCAGAGATTCAATGAAGATATTAAAAATCAGGCTGAATTTATATTATATGAAGGAAAAATCCTTCCTTTTGAAGAGAAAACCTTCGACAAAATTTTTACCGTAAACACCGTTTATTTCTGGAAAGAACCGGTAAAATTTTTAAATGAAATTTATAGAATATTAAAGGATAACGGAACTTTTGTACTGACGTTCGCCCAAAGAAATTTCATGGAATCACTGCCTTTCACAAAATATGGTTTTATCTTATACAGTACCAGTGAAATGGAAGAAATGGTTTCTAAAAGTCATTTTAAGAGAATGAAAGTCTCTGAAAAAAGCGAATTGGTAAAAAGTAAAGCAGAAAACGAAACAATCAGAAGAATTTATACAGTTTTAACCATAAAAAAATAAAAAATAATGAGCACATTAGTTAATGACTTAAAAGAAAAATGGGAAGCTCTGAAAGCAGAAAATCCGCATCTAAGAATAAGAAATGCTGCTGCAGACTTAGGAGTAAGCGAAGCCGAATTATTAATAACAAACGTAGGCGAAGGCGTAACTGTTTTGAAGCCGGAGTTTAAAGATATTTTGACTGAAGCCGAAAAATTAGGAAAAGTAATGGCTCTTACACGTAACGACGAGTGCGTTCACGAAAGAAAAGGGACTTACCTGAATGGGGATTTCAGCAGTCCGCACGCACAGCTTTTCGTGGGAGAAGATATCGATTTGAGAATTTTCATTAATCACTGGAAATTCGCTTTTGCAGTGGTGGAAGGTGACAAAAAAAGCCTTCAGTTCTTCGGAAAAGACGGATTGGCGCTTCACAAAATATACCTGACAAAAGACAGCAATGTTGAAGCTTTCGATGTTATTGTTGAAAAATTTAAGGCGGAAGATCAAAACCAGGCATTTGAATTTGAAGCGGTTGCTCCAAAAGCTCCTGAAAAAGCAGATTCTGAAATTGATGTGGAAGGTTTCCAAAAGTCATGGACAGAATTGAAAGATACGCACGATTTCTTCATGATGACAAGAAAATTCGGGGTGAGCAGAACGCAGGCTTTGAGATTGGCTCCGGAAGGGTATGCTAAAAAAATTGACAGTGCAAAAGTAGTAAACGTATTGGAAGATGCTTCTGAAAAGAACCTTCCGATCATGGTTTTTGTTGGAAACAGAGGAATTATCCAAATCCACACCGGAGAAGTGAAGAAAACTCTTTGGCATCAGCAATGGTTCAACGTGATGGACCCGGATTTCAATTTACATCTTGACGTAACGAAAATTGCAGAGGTATGGATCGTGAAAAAACCAACCGAAGACGGTGAAGTAACGGCTATCGAAGTCTTCAACAAAGAAGGAGACTTCATTGTTCAGTTCTTCGGAAAAAGAAAACCAGGAATTCCTGAACTGCAAGAGTGGAAAGACCTTGTAGCAGATCTTGAAAAATAAATAGTTAGATGATTTTTATAAGGCCGTTTTGTTTTTTGCAGGGCGGCTTTTTGTTTTAGGTTTAAACACAAATCGGCACAAATATTTTTTGCACTAATGACACTAATTCTGTAAGTTATATTTAATTATTATTGTGATATTTGTGAAAAATAATTCGTGATATTAGTGTTTAAAAAATTCATTAAATTAAATAAAAATGAAAAATATTTTTATAGCCATATTATTGATAAGCTACAGCATTATCAATGCTCAGAATTTCAAAGCCTATCAATTTTATAATCAAAAAGGAAAGGAAATTAAAACCGATAAATTAGTTAAGGAATTAGCTGAATACGATATTGTTTTCTTTGGTGAAAACCATAACAGCTCAATCAATCACTGGCTTCAACTGAAAATTACGGAAGCTCTATATGAAAAGAAAAACGGGCAGCTTATTTTAGGCGCTGAAATGTTTGAAAGAGATAACCAATCTCAATTGAATCAATATTTAAGTGGAAAGTTTGATGCCAAAACCTTGAAAGATTCGGCTCGTTTGTGGAATAATTTTGCAACGGATTACAAACCGCTGGTTGACTTTGCTAAAGATAAAAAACTGAATTTCATTGCCACAAATATTCCCAGAAGATACGCTTCTCAAACTGCAAAAGAAGGGCTTGAATCCTTGAATAATTTAACTGAAAAAGAGAAAACTTACATCGCTCAATTACCGATTAAAGTGACGCTGGACACTCCCGGTTATCCCGAAATGAAAAAAATGATGGGCGATCATGCAGACGGAACAAAGGTGATGAATTTTATCTCTGCCCAGGCAACGAAAGATGCAACAATGGCGGAATCTATTCTGAAAAATATGCAGGCTGGAAAGACATTTATCCATTACAACGGAAATTATCACAGCAAGGAATTCGGGGGGATTTATTGGTATATTAAACAGAAAAATCCAAACCTTAAAATGGCTGTAATCTCAGTTTTTGAATCTGAAGATCCTGAATTGAAGGTTCCGGAAAAAGAATATATTCCGACAGATTTTAATTTGATTATTCCTAGTGATATGACGAAAACATATTAGTAAATATTAATATTTGAATCAATAGGAGCCCGTTTTCATACATAACTTTTGTCATTCTGAACGGAATACAATGGAGTGAAGAATCTTCTTGTATAAGAGGTTCTTCCTTCGTCAGAATGACAGACTGTATATTTAAAACAACATTAGTTATATTTGTAAAAGACATTCACCAAAAATGAAAAAGTTATCCATTCTATTCATACTTTTCATCGGTTTAATTAATGCTCAGAAATTAACTTCAACCGAAATTTCTATCATCAATCAAGGGGATATAAACTCTGCATTACCGATTTTTCAGACAACTGACGAAAATCAACATAAAACATTATTAAGTTTATCGACCGAAATTGACCCGACAGATCCAAACACGGCAATTTTAGTGAAGAGAATGAAAGAATCACTTTTATCAACCGATGGCGGAGTAGGAATAGCTGCGCCACAAGTCGGAATTAATAGAAAAATAATCTGGGTTCAGCGTTTCGATAAAGAAGGTGAACCGCTGGAATACTTCATCAATCCTGTGATTGTCTGGAAATCAGAACTGCAGAATCTTGGTCCGGAAGGCGATTTGTCGATTCCAGAATTCAGGGATCAGTTTTACAGAAGCAAGGTGATTCAGTTAGAGTACGTCGATTTGAAAGGACAAAAATATTCGGAAATTGTGGAAGGTTTTACAGCCGTAATTTTCCAGCATGAAATCGACCATCTTTTTGGAATTTTAATTTCAGATAAAAAAGAAAAAGAGATGAATGATTCTTATATGAAAGTGGATGCTTTCAAGAAAAGCGACTCTGTGACAAGATAATTTTAATTAAAAATAGTCAATTCCGCAAGATTCGGATTTTTTCCGACCATCAATATTCCAAACTTTGCATTAGAATTTTAAACTAAAACAATGCAAAGATTTAAAAACAAATTCGCCTTAATAACAGGCGGAACAAACGGAATGGGATTCGCCACAGCCCAACAGTTTATCAATGAAGGCGGAACGGCAATCATCACAGGAAGAAGCAAAGAAACGGTAAATAATGCCTTAGAAAAATTGGGCGGAAAAGCTGTCGGAATTGTTTCCAACGCAGGAGATTTTAAGGATATGATGAATCTGCAAAATGAAGTCAGGAAGCATACACAAACGATTGATATGGTTTTTGCTAATGCTGGTTACGGGAAATTTGCCCCGATTGAATATGTTGATGAAAATCAGTTTGATGAACTTTTTAATGTGTTGGTTAGAGGAGCATTTTTTACCGTTCAGCAAATGTTACCATTAATGAAAGAGGGAAGTTCTGTTATTTTTAATACTTCTGTTGCTACGGAAGTTGCAATGCCCAATTTTTCAATTTATTCGGCTGCGAAATCTGCGGTACAGTCTTTTATCAAAACTTTTGCAAGCGAGCTTACGGAAAGAAGAATCAGAGTCAATGGAATCAGTCCGGGACACATCAAAACGAATATTTTTAACAATACAGGCTTAAATTCGGAACAAATTGATGAAGCTGTGAAGAATATTATTCCGACAATTCCTTTTAAAAGACTGGGTGAACCGTCAGAAATTGCCAATGCTGTACTTTTTCTGGCTTCGGAAGAGGCTTCGTATATCCACGGTGCGGAAATAAAAGTGGACGCGGGGATTTCTGTGGTAAGGTAGTTTTATTAGGAAATATCTAAATCAAAATTGTCATTCCGTAGGAATTTACCCGCATTTTAAAATGTAGCAAAATTCCTACGGAATAACACAGTTTTATATTAATTTTTACTTATTAATTCCGCTCCAAAAACATCCGTAAAATGCTTTCTGATCTTGGCTTTAATATTTTCCATTTCTTCGGGAGTCAATTCTCTTTCAAGCTCTCTTTTCAAAGAAGTCACCTGTTTATCCTTGATTCCACACGGAATAATGTATTCAAAATAACGCATATCGGTATTCACATTTAAGGCAAAACCATGCAGCGTCACCCAACGGGAAGCTTTCACCCCCATTGCACAGATTTTTCTGGCGTAAGGCTTTCCAACATCCAGCCAGACCCCTGTTTCTCCGGGAGAACGTTCCCCCTTCAAGCCGTATTCATTTATGGTCCTGATGATTACTTCCTCCAGATTTCGCATATATTTGTGAATATCAGTAAAAAAATTTTCAAGGTCAAGAATAGGGTAGCCAACGATTTGTCCGTATCCGTGATACGTAATATCGCCGCCACGATTCACTTTTACGAAAGTGGCATCAATTTCCTTTAACTGATCCATTCCGGCCAGCATATTTTCTTCATGGCCGCTTTTTCCTAACGTATAAACGTGAGGATGTTCCACTAAAAGAAAATGATTGGGAGTTGTAATATGTTGTTCAGCAGGCAGATCGCGGTTTTTTATTTTGGTATCAATAATATCTTTCATCAGTTTTTCCTGATAATCCCAAGATGGTTGATATTCTTTTACCCCTAAATCCTCAAATTCTACTACTTTATTCTGATGTGTGTTCATACCTTGTTTTGAATATACAAATTTAGTGATTTTTACCCTTTCATGGAATGGATGAAATCTATAGCTTTTTTCTTCCAATCTCTATTTTGTAGTAAAATATTCACAAAGGCAGTTCCGATGATTCCTCCGTCCGCTTTTTCCGTAACATTTTCAAAATCTTGCTTTGATTTAATTCCAAAACCGATTAGTATTGGATTTTTTAAAAGTAAAGTAGCCAGCCTGTTAAGATAATCTTCATTTTTCAAAACTGTATTTTCATTTCCTGTTGTGGATGATGAACTTACAGCATACAAAAATCCGGAACTTAAAGTATCTAAATATGAAATTCTTTCATCCGAGGTTTCGGGAGTAACCAAAAAAGTGAAATTTAAATTATATTTTTCTAATATTTTCTGATAATTTTTTTCAAATTCTATAGGGGGAAGATCAGGAATAATCAATCCCGAAACACCACTTTCCGAACATTCTCTACAGAAATTTTCAAATCCGAAACTTAAAACAGGATTGATATATCCCATCAAAATCAAGGGAATTTTAATGTCATTTTTAATAGATTTTAATTGTGAAAATAGTTTTTCGATCGTCATTCCGTTTCTCAACGCCAGTTCATGAGCTTTTTGAATCACCGGACCGTCCGCAACCGGATCGGAGTATGGCATTCCGATTTCTATCATATCCGCCCCGGAATCCTGAATGAGTTTTATAATTTCAACGGTATCTTCCAATTGTGGAGTCCCTGCTGTAAAGTAAATATTAAGTTTTTTTTGAGGCTGGATGTTGGATGTTGGATGCTCGAAGTTATTGTAGTTCATAGATTTAAATTGAATTTAAGTTGACAAATTTTCATTTTTATAAATTAAATCTCCATCTTCCGACTTCCATCCTCCAACCTTTTCAAATAGGTTTCCATATCCTTGTCGCCGCGGCCACTCAAACAAATCACAACAATTTCGTCCTCATTAAATTTCTTTTTATCCAACACCGCCAACGCATGAGCACTTTCCAAAGCGGGAATAATGCCTTCCAATTTTGTTAATGCAAAGGCAGATTCTAGAGCTTCATCATCATTAATGCTGAAAAATTCTGCTCTTTTTTCCTTAAATAAATGAGCATGAAACGGCCCGATTCCCGGATAATCCAAACCCGCAGAAATAGAGTGAGGCTCAATGACCTGGCCGTCTTTTGTCTGCATCACCAGGCTTTTACTTCCGTGCAAAACGCCCAAAGTTCCGAGAAAAGTTGTTGCTGCCGACTTCCCGGAATTAATTCCTAAACCGCCGGCTTCAGCAGCAATAAGCTTTACATTCTCTTCATCTGCGAAATGGTAAAAAGCCCCTGCAGCATTGCTTCCGCCACCAACACAGGCAATTACATAATCGGGATTTTGCTGTCCGGTTTGTTCAAAAAGCTGTTCTTTAATTTCTTTTGAAATCACACTTTGAAATCTCGCCACCAAGTCCGGAAACGGATGTGGGCCAACCACGCTTCCGATTACATAATGTGTTGTAATTGAATTGTTTATCCAGTCTCTTAATGCTTCATTTACAGCATCCTTCAAAGTTTTTGAACCTGAAGTTGCGGGGATAACTTCTGCGCCCAACATTTTCATTCTTGCCACATTCGGGGCTTGTCTCTGGATGTCAATTTCTCCCATGTAAACAATGCACTCCAAACCCAGCAAAGCACAGGCTGTAGCAGTTGCAACACCATGTTGGCCGGCTCCGGTTTCTGCAATAATTCTTGTTTTTCCCAAACGTTTTGCCAGAAGAACCTGCCCTAAAGCATTGTTGATTTTGTGGGCTCCGGTGTGGTTTAAATCTTCTCTTTTTAAATATATTTTCGAGTTATATTTTTGACTTAAATTTTTCGCAAAATAAAGCGGAGTAGCACGCCCAACGTAATTTTTTAATAAATTTTGATATTCCTGTTGAAATTCTTCAGATTCTATAATTTCAAGATACTTTTTTTGTAATTCCTCCACATTCGGATAGAGCATTTCGGGGATAAAAGCACCTCCAAATTCTCCATAATATCCGTGTTCATCAGGGTTTTTATAATTCATTTTGCAGTTTATTTATAAATGAAAGGTTATAATCAAATTGTTGTTTGTTGATCTGCTTGTTTTGATATAATAGATGAATTTTTGTTGTTAAATCAATTAAAAGATTCAAACTTAGCTTTGAATTGTACATGTTTACAGCAATTTCCAGACTGTCAACTAAATAATAAGAATCTAATTTTTCATACAAACAGAATATTTTACAATACACGAATCCAAAATCAAATTGTACATTGGTTTTCACATTGTTATCCAGTAGTTTATCGGCAATGATGACGAGATGATAGCTGTCCCATAAATGAAAACTTTTGAAGAAATATTGAATATCATCACGGTTAAAATTTTTAATAATATCGATAAAATCACTTAATAAACCACCAATTAACCAATTTTCGGTATTGTTGCCGTTTTGAAAAACAAACTTATGCAGATTTTCAACTTTATCATTTTCAAATCTTTTCGGAAAAAAAGCCTGATGAACGGATCTCCGTATGGATTTCAGGTTCATTCTCTTAATTTTCCAGAGCTTTATTTTTTTTGAATAATATTTTTTCATCCCTTTGTTTTTTATTATATGTGTTTTTTGTTGCTATGTTTTATAAATTTCTTTAAATTTTCTAATTCTATTTAAATCTTTCACGCCCGCTTCTATCTCAAATTTAGAATTGATGTCAATTGCAAATGGTTTTTGCTTTAAAATAGTAATATGTTTAATATTTTCTTCTGAAATTCCACCACTCAAAAAATAGGGTAAAGGAATCTCAATTTCATTTAAAATATTCCAGTCAAACTGTTTTCCTGTTCCGCCAAAAGCTTTGCTATCAGTATCAAAAAGAAGATAATTAATATTTAATTTTAGGTAATTGTTTATCTTTTTAATTAAATTTTTTAAGTCAATATTTCCGTCTGAGATTCTTATAACTTTAATAACCCCAATATCAGGATTTATTTTTTTTCTTAACGCAGAAATAAAATTTTCATCATTATCACCATGAAGCTGAATAAAATTCAGATTTGCTTTTTCTGTTATTTTATAGATTTCATTTACACTTTCATTGACGAAAACTCCGGTTTTTCCGTTATGGATAATTTTTGAAATCTCATTTAAATTCAAGTGATTCAAAACATATCGGGGAGATTTTTCATAAAAAATAAATCCCAGAAAATCTGTATTCATCGAAATCAATTCATGAATCTGATTCAATCTTGTAAGACCGCAGATTTTGAGTTTCATATTTTGAGTTTCGGGTTTCATATATTTGAAATAAATTCTTCAAAAGCTTTCGCAGGGTTTTTATTTTTCATGAAATGTTCACCCATCAGGAAACCGTCGAAACCTTTTTCTTTTAAATAATTAAAGTCTTCAATGCTGTAAATCCCGCTTTCTGCAATGGATACAACGTTTTTTGGAAGTTGGTTTTTCAATTGAACGGAATATTGTAAATCAACACTGAAATCTTTTAAATTTCTGTTATTAATTCCTACAAGATCAACTTTTGAATTAAAATGTTGAAGTTCTTCTTCTGTATGAATTTCAAGTAAAACCTCAAGCCCCAATTCATGAGAAAGTTCCGTAAAATCCTGAACCTGTTTCGATGTAAGGCACGACGCAATCAATAAAATAACATCTGCCCCGATACTTTTTGCTTCATAAATCTGATATTCATCAATGATGAAATCTTTTCGTAAAATCGGAATATTTACGTGATTTCTTACATTTAAAATATCTTTATTGCTACCCCCGAAGAAATCTTTATCAGTAAGAATTGAAATTCCGCTTGCTCCAAAAGATTCATAAGCTGACGCGACTTCTAAAGGGGAAGCTTTGTCATTAATTATTCCTTTTGAAGGCGACTGTCTTTTAAATTCAGCAATAATTCCGCTTTTATTGTTGATGCTTTTTTTTAATGAAAAATTTTCTCTTTCAAAAAAATCAGAATCTTTTAATAGCTCAATAGAAATTTTTGCTTTTGAATAGGCAACTTCTTCTTTTTTCCTTTGTATAATTTTATCTAAAACAGTCATAATTTAAAATTTTATTCCAAAAGCAATTCGAGACATCTCAATGCTTTTCCTCCCAGTAAACTTTCATGAGCCATCTGAAGGCAGTTATCATAGCTCCCGAATTTTTTGGTGTGATGAAGGGCAACGGCAGCATTTGCCAAGACTACGGAATTTTGTTGTTTTGTCCCTTTTCCTTGTAGAATGTTGCTGAAAATTTTTGTCGCTTCTTTGGTCGTAGAACCCGAATTTAAACTTTCCGGCTTCACAGAATCAAATCCTAAATCTTCCGTAGAATAAATTTCTTCGCCATTTTTGGTGATGATTTTGGTGTCGTGAGTCAGGCTGATTTCATCATAACCGTCCATGGAATGCACCAAAAGAAAATCTTTTTCATCTTTTTGTAATAAATACTGATAGATTCTGGCAATTTCCAGACTGTAAACTCCAATCATTGAATATTGTGGTTTGACCGGATTTACAAGAGGCCCGAGCAAATTGAAAAATGTTCTGAGACCCAAAGATTTTCTCAGTATTCCGACCGACTGAATGGCAGGGTGGAAATAAGGTGCATGGAGAAAGCAAATATTGGCTCTTTCAAGATCTTCATTCAGTTTTTCCGAGCTGTTTTTAAATTGATAGCCCAATTCCTCGAAAATATTTGAAGATCCTGTAGTGGTTGAAGCTCCGTAGTTCCCATGTTTAGTGACTTTTTGCCCGGCTCCGGCCACTACAAAAGACGTCAGGGTAGAAATATTAATGGTATTTTTCCCGTCACCACCGGTTCCCACAATGTCAATCGCGTCACTTGCATCCAAAGTTACCGGAACAGCCATTTGTAACAGCGCTTCACGGAAACCTTCAAGTTCTTTCAATGTAATATTCCGCATCAGGAAAACGCTGATAAAAGCGGTAACTTCGGCTGCATTGAATTTATTCTGAGTAATTTCAATCATGATAGCCTTTGCCTCAGATTTAGACAAGGTATGATGATTAAATAAATATTGTAAAATCTCTTTCATTTGTGAAAATTGTATGATTGGAGAATTTTTTATTGTTGTTTATATCTTAAATGGAATTCAAAAGTTCTTCTACAGATCTAATTTTAGTTTTTAGTTTTAATAATTTTTCAAATGCTTCTTTTGTCATTGTTAATTATTTAAAAAGTTTCTTATAATCACTTCACCTTCAGGAGTCAGGATACTTTCCGGATGAAACTGAACACCGTGAACATCATACTTTTTATGTTGCAAAGCCATGATCATTCCATCTTTGTCAACCGCTGTGATTTCCAGTTCGTCTGGAAAATTTTCAAGACTAACTGCCCAACTGTGATATCGGCCCACTTCCAGTCCGCTCGAAAGGTTTTTAAAAAGCTTAGTATCATTTTTCACCAAATCCGCAGATGTCGCAACACCGTGAAAAATCTCTGAAAGGTTAATAAGACTTCCGCCAAAAGCTTCCGCAATTGCCTGCTGACCAAGACATACCCCCAGAATGCTTTTTGTAGGAGCATATTTTTTAATTAAATCCAACAAAATTCCTGCTTCTTCGGGAATTCCCGGGCCTGGAGAAAGAATGATCTTATCGTATTTTCCGACTTCTTCTAAGGTGATTTCGTCATTTCTTACTACATCAACTCTTTGGTTCAAAACCCGTTCAATAATCTGGACAAGATTGTAGGTGAAACTGTCGTAATTATCAAAAACTAAAACTTTAGTTTTCGGCTGATTGTTATCTGTTGTTTGTTTTATATTGCTGTTCATTGTAATTTTTTTTAATTGAATCCCTTCTATTTCTTCATTTGTCATCGAGCTTATGGGCTTTTTCGACAGCTTTTTTCAGAGCATTTAATTTATTATTCACTTCCTGCAGCTCACTTTCGGGATTGGATTTTGCAACTAATCCTGCACCGGCCTGGTAATAAAGTGTATTGTTTTTGCTTAAAAAAGTCCGTATCATAATGGCCTGATTGCAGTCTCCGTTTAAGCCGATCATTCCGATGCAGCCGCCATAATAGCCACGTGAATCTTTTTCATATGCATTGATTAGCTGCAGGGCTTTATGTTTGGGAGCTCCGCTCAAAGTTCCCTGTGGAAAAGTTGCGGCTATCAGTTCAAAAGGGTTATTTTTTTCAGGTAAATCGGCGGTAACTTCACTTACCATGTGGATGACGTGTGAAAAAAGCTGAATTTCCTTTAATTTCGTCACGGTTATATTTTTGCCTATTTTTCCCAGATCATTTCTTGCTAAATCAACCAGCATCGTATGTTCTGCATTCTCTTTCGGGTCGTTTTTTAAGGCTTCAATGGATTGTAAATCAATCTCAAAATGTCCCGTTCTTTTGAAAGTTCCGGCTATCGGATGGATAATTGCCTTATTGTTTTTGATAATCAGCTGACTTTCAGGACTTGATCCGAATAATTTATAATTTCCGTAGTCAAAGAAAAACAGGTAGGGGGAAGGGTTGATATTTCTCAGGGTACGATAAACATTGAATTCATCACCTTTAAACTTTTGCTCAAACCTTCTGCTTAAAACCAGTTGGAAAACATCACCTCTCATGCAGTGTTTCTGGGCGGTTTTTACCAATTCGATATATTCTTCGTTAGTAATATTGGACGTTTCTCTACCGTTTTTTTCAAATGGATAAATGACGGAATTTTGATTTTTAATTAAACTTTCCAATAAATAAAGGTCGGATTTCACACCTTCGATCTGGTTTTCAATAAGGTGCATTTCATCGTTGTAATGGTTGATAGCGATGACATACTGATATAATCTGTAACGAAGAAGTGGGATTTTCACTTCCGGGCTTTGGGCTTTAAATGTAACATTTTCAAAAAACTGTACAGCCTCAAAACTTGTATAGCCAAATAAACTTTGTGCTGTTTTTTCTACTTCATCTTCCGTTTTTTCACACTCAAAAATATTGGAAAAATGTTCAAAAATATCTGCAATTTTATGTTCGATAATGAACTGTTTTATAGGCTCTTGTTTTGGAAGTTTTATTTCAAATTCATTCAAGTTTTTGATTTCAATTCCGGCAACAGCATTGATGGCAATAAATGAAAAATTATTGTCAATATTCTGAGAATCCGAGCTTTCCAGAAGAATAGTATCCCGGAATTTATCCCGGATCCGCAGGTAAATATTCATCGGAGTTTGCAGGTCTCCCAATGTTTTTTTGGATACGGTTTTTATTTTTATTTTTTTATTGAACATTTGCAGTTTTGTTTTAATTTAAATAAAAAAAGACTTCAACGCACGCGTCAAAGTCTACTATATTGTTTTAATTATTTTTGCTGTAAATTAACAACACGACAATACCTTCAGACCCGACGAAGAGTTTGAAAGCCACCACCAAATATTGTTACTCATATTAAACATGGGACAAATGTAAATAAATTTTTTTATACAAAAACAAAAAAAACAGAAATTAAAAAAACTTAAAATCAACAATCTATTTTAATTGCCGTAATTCTTTCTTTAATTCCTCAATTTTCATTTTATAGTTTTCGTCATCATAATATTTCACATAATCTTCTAAAGCAGAAATGTATTCTTCGATGAATTCTTTATTGGTTTTGTCTGCTTCATATTTTATTCTTGCGGTATCTATGGGAGCCTGCATTTCATATTTTAGCAGATTTTTTCCTTCTTCGGACTGATAATAAAGGATCACGATATTTTTTTCGTATCCGGGAATGAATTTTACTGGAAAAGTCTCTTCTTTTCGAGGAATTCTGATGGCATTTTCAATGGGATAAATAGCTGCGGTGGTAGTAGAAAAAAAAGTATTGACGTATTTTCCGTCCTGTTTCTTTACAATAGCTTCATAATCATGAATATACTGGTCGTTCAGGGTGGAATTGGTTTGAATATCAGAGGTAAGAATTGCGGTGCTTTCGACGCCATATTTATTCAAAAACCAGGCATTAATGAACTGCCCACCAAATCCGTTTATAATAGATAAAGGTAAAATGGGTATTAGAAGCCACCATTTTCTCGTTACAACAAACAAGAATCCAAAGAGCAGAAACAGAATAATCACCGTATAAAAACCGTGATGACTTGTAAAAAATAGAATTTTTGAAATGAAAACCATAGTTTAAATTTAAAAATATATTTAAATATAATCATTACGGATATGTGAATTTCTTGAAATTATAATAAAATGGATAGATATCATGATTTTAAAAGTTTATTTTTTATATTTTTGCTTAAATAATTTATAGAAAAAATAATGAAAAAAGTATTAGCAATCGCATTTATCGGTGGTTTATTGGTAGCTAACTGCACAAAAAAGCCAAATCATGATTTACAAGACAGCAATACCATGCTGCCTGAACCTGATGCACCAACTGTAGTTGATTCTTCTGCAACAACACGTGATACGCCTGAAGCAGACGTAAATGCCGCTGTATCAGTTCCTCCAAGTGAAGCAAAAGCAGATACTCTTACAAAATAAGAATGAAAAAATTGTTTTTGACAGGATGTGTAAGCTTACTTATTTTTTCCTGTTCCAAAAAAGAAAATACGCCGGTTGACGCCACGTCTTCTGAAACTACAAATATTTCGGAGGCAAAAAGCAACCTTTCAGGAGATCAGATCATTGAAACCCTGGATTGCTCTGGTTGTCACGCGGTAAATGAGAGAATGATAGGACCTTCTTACCAGGAAATTGCCGACAAATATTCTGAAAAGGATATGGAATTGCTGGCTTCCAAAATTATAGAAGGCGGAAGTGGAGTTTGGGGAAGTGTTCCGATGGCGCCCCATCCTCAGGTATCTAAAGAAGATGCTAAAAAAATGGTGGAATATATTTTAAGCCAGAAAAAATAAAATATGTCTACTGAAAAATCTGGTCTGCACACAAGAAATCTTCATCGTAATCCTTATGATTTTGATAGTCTTATTTCTTGTGTGCCAGAACTGAGACAGTATGTTTTTACCAATTCTTATCAAACCGTTACCATCAATTTCAGTATTTCTAAAGCTGTAAAATTACTTAATAAAGCATTATTATTACATTTTTACAATGTTAAGGATTGGGATATTCCTGATGCAAATCTTTGTCCTCCAATTCCCGGAAGAGCCGATTATGTGCATTATATTGCGGATTTGATAGCTGAACAACAGCCCGAAATTCCTACAGGAACTTCCGTAAGAGGTTTAGATATCGGAACTGGAGCCAATCTTGTCTATCCTTTAATAGCTCACAAATCCTATGGCTGGAAAATGTTGGGAACGGACATTAATCAGGACTCTCTCGAAAATGCCCAACATATTTTAAATCATAATCCTGATTTATCATCTTTTATACAATTAAAGAAACAGCCAAATCCGGATTATATCTTTAAAAATAATATTGATCCGAAAGACAGGTTTACGTTTTCAATGTGTAATCCTCCTTTTCATGATTCTGAAGAATCTGCTGTGAAAGGAAATCTTAGAAAAACAAAAAATCTTAACAAGTCAAAGGTTCAAAAACCGCTGCTCAACTTTGGTGGACAACAATCTGAATTGTGGTGTGAAGGCGGCGAATTGGCTTTTATTACTAAAATGATTAATGAAAGTGTTTTGTATTCATCACAAATTCTCTGGTTTACTTGTTTAGTTTCAAAAAAAGATAATTTGTTTAAACTGACTACACTTTTAAAGAAACTCAAAGCAGTAGAAGTTAAAACCATTGACATGGCTCAAGGTCAGAAAATAAGTAGAATATTAGCCTGGACTTTTATTCCTCAACAAAATCGTAAAGATTGGTTCTTATAATTTAGCTTAAATCATCTTCTGAATTTAAATTTATATGAAATAAATTATATTTCTGAGAAAAGCCATTGACCATCAATTCAAAAATCACTAATTTTGCACGTTATTTTAAATAAATACAATGCAATTATCAGAACAAGAAATCATTAGACGAGAAAAGCTTAATAAGCTTGTTGAAATGGGAATCAATGCATTCCCTGCAGATGAATACGAAATTACAGATACTACAGAATCTATAAAACAGGATTTCGCTGATAATAAACGCGTTAAGATTGCAGGAAGATTAATGTCAAGAAGAATCCAGGGTAAGGCTTCTTTTGCAGAATTGCAGGATTCTAAAGGTAAAATTCAGGTATATTTTAACAGAGATGAAATCTGTACCGGTGAAGACAAAACTTTATATAACGAAGTTTACAAGCACCTTTTAGATATAGGAGATATTATCGGAGTTGAAGGAGAATTGTTTACCACACAAGTTGGTGAACAAACAGTTTTAGTGAAAAATTTTACACTTTTAACTAAATCTTTAAGACCGATTCCTCAGGCAAAAACCGATGAAAACGGAGTGGTGCATGATGCATTCAACGATCCGGAACTAAGATACAGACAACGTTATGTTGACTTAATTGTAAATCCGAATGTGAAAGAAATTTTCGTGAAAAGAACAAAATTGTTCAACGCCATGAGAACTTTCTTCAATGATGCAGGATATTTTGAAGTTGAAACCCCGATTTTACAGTCAATTCCTGGTGGAGCTGCGGCAAAACCGTTTATTACGCACCACAATGCTTTAGACATTCCTTTATATTTAAGAATTGCTAACGAATTATATCTGAAAAGATTGATCGTTGGTGGTTTTGATGGCGTTTATGAATTCTCAAAAAACTTCAGAAATGAAGGGATGGACAGAACGCACAACCCTGAATTCACGGCCATGGAAATCTATGTAGCTTACAAAGATTACAACTGGATGATGGATTTTACGGAGAAATTATTAGAATTCTGTGCGATTCAGGTAAACGGAACGACAAAAGCTACTTTTGGAGATCTTGAAATTGATTTCAAAGCACCTTATCCAAGGGTTTCAATGACGGATGCCATTTTGAAATTTACAGGTTTCGATATTACAGGAAAAACCGAACAGGAATTGTATGATTTTGCAAAATCTATCGGAATTGAGGTAAATGAAACGATGGGTAAAGGAAAATTAATCGATGAAATTTTTGGTGAGAAATGTGAAGGAAACTTCATTCAACCGACTTTCATTACAGATTATCCGGTGGAAATGTCACCTTTAACGAAAAAACATAGAAGCAAGGAAGGTCTTACAGAGCGTTTTGAATTAATGGTTTGCGGTAAAGAAATCGCAAATGCTTATTCCGAGCTTAATGATCCGATTGATCAGAGAGAGCGTTTCGAAGATCAGATGAAGCTTTCTGAAAAAGGAGACGATGAAGCCATGTTTATCGATCAGGATTTCCTGAGAGCGTTGGAATACGGAATGCCGCCAACTTCAGGATTAGGAATAGGGATGGACAGATTAATTATGTTCTTAACAAATAATGCGTCAATTCAGGAAGTATTATTCTTCCCTCAGATGAGACCGGAAAAAACGGTTCCTCAGATTGAATTGGGTGAAGATGAAAAAGTAATCCTTGAAATTCTTAACTCTCAGGAAGAGCCTTTTTCTTTGGCTGAAGTAAAAGAAAGAAGTCAACTATCCGGTAAAAAATGGGATAAAGCTTCAAAAACTTTAACTAAAAATAACTTGGTGAAGGTTGAGAAAATTGATGAGAATGTTTTGATGAAATTAGCTTAATCAAGATCATTAAATAAAAATGAATTTATAAGGTTTGTCAAAGTTTTAAACTTTGACAAACCTTTTTTTATTACAATAAATCTTAATTACTTTTCCTCTGTTTACTGAACGAAATCATCAGGTAAAACAAGAACGGTAAAATAAATACAGAACCTAGCATCAGAGCCCAACCCAAAGCGGAAATTGTTTTCGGGGCTGCCACGTGTTCCAGCAAGGAAAGGTGTTCTCCGTTTCCAAACAAAATAATATTCGGGTTATGCTGATAAGTAGCCGCAACCAGAATCATGACCACCTGAAATCCCGCCAAAGCCCTTACCGGCAGCAGTTTTTGGTTATTCATCGCTCTTAAAATTAAAACTAAACAAATCGTTGCAAAAAGAGTTGCCATAATGCCTAAAGGCTTTGAGAAAACCCACATCAGCAAAGGAATATCGGAAAGATAAGCCGTAAAGAAAACCAAACCTCCGGTAATGACAACGAAGATCATGGTTTGTTTTGATTTTTTAATCATTAAGCCTAATTCTAGCCGGTCAATTGTTTCTCTTAAAGCAAAAATCGAAGCCAGATAAGCGCAAATTGCAATAGTGAATAATCCTACGGCAATTCCAAACCAATTCAGCCAACTGAAAATATACAGATCCAGAAAATTATCAGCATTAGGGTTAATGGAGCGTGAAATGGTTGCTGCGGCAATTAATCCTAAGAAAAACGGAGTCAGCAAGCTCGAAAAATAAAATATTTGGGTATACACTTTCTGCCAGTCGTCTTTCACTGCATCATAATGTCTGAAAGTAAACGCGGTACCTCTTGCAATAATTCCTATAAGCATTAAAACCAACGGAATATGCAAATATGTCGAAAGGGTAGTGTAGACTTCCGGAAAACCAACAAAAAGAATTACAATGGCGATAATCAACCACATATGATTCGCTTCCCAAACCGGCGCGATGGATTCATACATGATGACTTTTGTTTTAGGACGGTTCTTTTTCTTAGTGAATAACTCCACAATTCCGGCCCCAAAATCTGCTCCACCCAAAATCACATAAAGACAAATCGAAAGCCAGAGAAAACCTATAACTACATAAATCATGATTTCTTGTTTTTATCGTTAAACTGAGGGTCGGTAGGGTCATACAACTTCGGAACCATCTGTATTTGTCGTCTTAGAAGGAAGATGATAATCAATGATAATGAAACGAAGATCGCTGTAAAAAAATAGAATGAATACTGTATTCCGGGCATTGGCGTTACGGCGTCAACAGTTCTCATGATTCCGTAAATAATCCACGGTTGCCGTCCGACTTCAGTTACTGTCCAGCCTGCTTCCAAAGCGATATACCCGAAAGGTGATGCCATTAAAAATGTTTTTAATAACCAATTTTTATTCAACCATTCTTTCTTAAAAAATAAAGCATATAAATAAATAATTCCGATAATAATCATTACTACCCCAAAGAATATCATAATCTGAAAAGCATAATGAACAACCGCAACTGGAGGCCATTCATCTCTTGGAAAATCGTTCAGGCCTTTTACTTCATGATTAAAATCACTACTCACCAAAAAGCTTAAAACTTTCGGGATTTTCAGGGCATATTTTATTTCACCTTTTTCTTCATCAGGAATACCACCGATCACGAAAGCTGCGCCTTTTTCAGTTTCAAAATGAGCTTCCATGGCGGCTAATTTAATAGGTTGTCTCTCTGCAACGGATTTTGCAGCAATATCACCACTCAAAGGTGCTCCAAATGCTCCAATTAAAGCAAAACCGGCAGCAATTCTGAACGCTTTTGTATGGAATTCCACATTCTTTTTTCTCATTATTAAATAAGCATGAACTCCCGCAACAGCAAATCCAGTCGCACAAAAAGCAGCAACCGACATGTGTAAAGCCTGCGGAAACCACGCTTCATTAAACATAGCTTTAATCGGGTCTATATTTAAATACTGTCCGTCAACATAATCAAATCCGGCCGGAGAATTCATCCAGGCATTGGCGGCAACCACCAAAATTCCGGAGGCTAAACCACTTACACCCACCAGAAATCCGCAAAACCAGTGAAACCATTTATTAAATCTGTCCCATCCGTAAAGAAAAAACCCGATTGCAATAGCTTCAATAAAAAATGCGGTTCCTTCCAAAGAGAAAGGCATACCGAAAATGGGTCCTGCATGTTTCATGAATGTTGGCCAGAGAAGTCCGAGCTCAAAAGAAAGCATCGTCCCGGAAACAGCTCCGGTGGCGAAAAGTATAGCTACACCTTTGCTCCAGGCTTTGGTAAGTCCTTTATAGATTTCATTATTTGTTTTTAGGTATTTCCAGTGGGCAAAAGCCATCAGGAAGGGCATTACCATACCGACACAGGAAAAAATGATGTGGAAACCGAGTGACATTGCCATTTGGGCACGGGCAGCCATGAAATCGTCCATAATATCAATTTTTGAGTAAATAAATTTAAGCATAAATTATTGATGTCCGCATGATTTCCAACAGCTATAGATTAAATAATAGGCTTTAACTTTGATATTTTTTGAAAAGCAATATTTTGATTTCTGTGTGGAAAAGTCAAGTATTTTTTGACATATTTTAACTTTCATACCTCAAAAAAAATCACGATATTTGTGAGTCTTTTTAATGGGGAAAAGATGATAGAGAAAAGATAAAGATGATGACATAAATAGTTTCTGTTCTTCATTCTTTTACTCTTAAATTCTAAAAAATTATATGAGTCAAAAACAGTATACAGCTAGTAGTATTCAGGCATTGGAAGGGATGGAGCACGTTCGTATGCGTCCTTCAATGTACATTGGTGATGTGGGATTGAGAGGTCTCCATCATTTGGTTTATGAAGTAGTAGATAACTCTATTGATGAAGCGTTGGCAGGATACTGCGATACGATCTTCGTTGCTATTAAAGAAGGAAACGGAATCGAAGTTAGCGATAACGGTAGGGGTATTCCGGTAGATTTCCACGAAAAAGAACAAAAATCTGCTCTTGAGGTTGTAATGACCAAAATCGGGGCCGGTGGTAAGTTCGACAAAGATTCTTATAAGGTTTCCGGAGGTCTTCACGGAGTTGGGGTATCGTGTGTGAATGCGCTTTCCAATGAAATGGTGACAACCGTTTACAGAGACGGAAACGTTTATCAGCAGATATATTCCAAAGGAAAAGCACAAACTCAGGTTGAAGAAATCGGGCACAGTGATAAAAGAGGAACTAAACAGTTTTTCCAGCCGGATGATACTATTTTTACAGAATTAGTTTACAATTACGATACGTTGGCAACCCGTTTAAGAGAGCTTTCTTATCTTAATAAAGGAATTACCATCACACTTACCGACGAAAGAGAAAGGTTGGAAGATGGTACTTTCAAAACTGAAGTTTTCCACTCTGAAGGTGGTCTAAAGGAATTCGTAGAGTTTATCGATGGAAGCAGGGAATCCATTATGGAAAGTGTAATTTTCATGGAAGCGGAAAAAGATGATATTCCTGTAGAAGTTGCTATGCGTTATAATACGTCATTCAGTGAAAATCTTCACTCTTACGTTAATAATATCAATACTCACGAAGGAGGTACTCACTTAGCAGGTTTCAGACGTGCTTTGACGAGAACTTTGAAAAAATATGCGGATGATCTTGGTATTCCGGCAAAGGAAAAAGTAGAAATTACAGGAGACGATTTCCGTGAAGGATTAACTGCCGTAATTTCCGTGAAAGTAATGGAACCTCAGTTTGAAGGACAGACAAAAACGAAATTAGGAAACTCCGAAGTTTCAGGTGCTGTGGATAAAATTGTAGGTGAAATGCTTACAAACTTCCTGGAAGAAAATCCTAATGAAGCAAAAATTATTGTTCAGAAAGTTGTTTTAGCGGCAAAAGCAAGACAGGCAGCGAAAAAAGCCCGTGAAATGGTTCAGAGAAAATCCCCGATGGGAGGTTCCGGACTTCCGGGAAAATTATCTGACTGTTCATCAAAAGATCCGGCAGAATCTGAATTATTCTTAGTAGAGGGAGATTCGGCAGGTGGAACGGCAAAACAAGGTCGTGACAGATTTTTCCAGGCGATCCTTCCGTTGAGAGGTAAAATCCTGAACGTTGAAAAATCTATGCTTCATAAAGTATATGATAACGAAGAAATCAAGAATATCTATACAGCTCTTGGTGTTACTGTAGGAACAGAGGAGGACAGCAAAGCATTGAATATGGCGAAGTTAAGATACCATAAGATCGTAATCATGACCGATGCCGATATTGATGGTTCTCACATTTCTACTCTTATTCTTACTTTCTTCTTTAGATTTATGAAAGAACTGATTGAGAACGGATATATTTATATCGCTCAGCCACCTTTATATTTATTGAAAAAAGGAAACAAAAAGGTTTACGCCTATAACGAAAAAGAGCGTGAAGAGTTTACTTTAGAGATGTCTCCTGATGGAAAAGGTGTTGAGGTTCAGCGTTATAAAGGTCTTGGAGAGATGAACCCTGAGCAGCTTTGGGAAACTACTCTTAATCCTGAACACAGAATCTTAAAGCAGGTAACTATTGACAATGCGGTGGAAGCAGACAGTGTTTTCTCAATGTTGATGGGAGATGAGGTTCCTCCAAGAAGGGAATTTATCGAGAAGAATGCAAAATATGCGAAAATTGATGCATAATTAAAACTTAATTATAAAATTAAAAAGACTTCAGAAATGGAGTCTTTTTTTTGTTTAAATTAAAAATAATAAAAATTAATTTTAACATTTATTAAGATTTCAGTACTTTTGCTCAATTTTAATAACCATGATGAAAATACTTTGTATTGGAGCACTTTCGATGGCTTCTTTTTATTACTCTCAAACCTTTCCGGCTTCTGCGATTCCTGAAGATTTGAAGAAAAACGCGGATGCTGTTGTAAGAAAGGATGTTACAACAATCCAGATCAATAAAATTGATGATATAAAATACCAGCTTTACACGGTAACCACAGTACTGAACAAAGATGGAGATTCTAAGGCATTGATATACATTCCTTATGAAAAAGGAAATAGTATTTCGGATGTAAAAGTCAATATCTATGATGAAGCGGGGAAAAAAATAAAATCATATTCAAAGTCTGATTTCGGAGATTTTGCCAATAATAACCAGGGTACTTTTTATTCTGACAACAGAGTAATGGCGTTGTCTTACACACCGACACAATATCCTTATACTGTTGAGTTTTCTTACCAGATCGGTGATGAAAACACGGTTTTCCTGCCGGATTTTGTCCCGTTTAATTCCACGAATGTTTCCTTGGAAGAAGCTCAGATGAAAATCCTCAACAAATCTGGAATCGAGCTTAAAACAAAAACCTATCCTTCAAAGTACAATTATACCTCGGTTATAGAGAGTGATGGGAATGGAGAGAAAATTTACACTTATAAAAATGTTCCTGCAATTGATGATGCTGTTTTATTGCCTCAGCCTGTAAAAATTTTACCAAAAGTAAGTTTTGCCTTAACAAAATTCAATCTGGAAGGAAAGCAGGGCAGCATAAACAACTGGAGCGATTTCGGAGCTTGGTATTACAACAGCATTTTACAACCGGTTTCAGTTTCCACACCTGCAATCAAAGCGGAAGTTGCGGCATTAAACTTACAGGGAACAACCGAAGAAAAGGTCAAAAAGCTGTATCAGCACATGCAGGCAAAAACAAGGTATATCTTTGTGGCATTGGGAATTGGCGGTTGGCAGCCGATGCTTCCGGATGAGGTTCAGAAAAAAGGATACGGAGATTGTAAAGGTCTTACCAATTACATGAAAACTTTGCTTGATGAAGCGGGGATTCCTTCATATTATTCGGTTATCAATTCCGGGATTTCGCCGGTTTCGTTTGATAAGGATTTTCCTAAAATGGGCGGAAATCACGTTATTTTAATGATTCCGACAGAAAAAGGAAATATCTGGCTGGAAAATACATCCCAACAGATTGCTTATAATCATTTAAGTTACAGCACAACAGATAGAAACGTTCTGTCCATCAGGAAAAACGGGATTGAATTGATTGATACTCCAAACTATCCGGCCGAACAAAATAAGGAAAAACAAATTCTTAAAATTAAACTTAACGAAGATAACAGCATTCAGGGAGAAGGCAATTTTTCTTACACGGGAAGCCAGTACGACAACAGTATGGCCTTGATCAATTTATCTCCTAAAGAAAGAAATGAAGCCATGAAAAGCTTCCTCGGTACTTTGCATTTCGAAAAAGTTGAAATGAAAAATTTCCTTAATGATAAAGATAATGCCGTTACAAAATATGATCTTGATTTTAAAGTAAATAATTACTCAAAAAACGCAGGAAGTAGTATAATTTTTAGGGCGGTTCCTATTTATTCAGATAATGTTTACAAAACTGAAGAAAACAGAGAATTACCATTTGAATTGAGACAGTCTTATGAAGATGAATTCGAAATCAATTTTGCAATTCCTAAAAATTATAAGATTGAGGAACTTCCTGATAATGTTAATATCAATTCCGAGTTCGGAACTTACAAATTAAGCTTTGTAAAAAATGGGGAAGAATTAAAGGTAAGCAGAACCATCAGAATCAACAAAGGTCTTTATTCAAAGGAGAAATACAACGATTATATCAATTTCAGAAAGAAAACTATTAACATCGACAACTCCAAAATTTTAATTTCTAAAATCTAAGCATGAAGAAAATTATTTTAATTGCAATTTGCTCAATGAATTTTATTTTTATTGAAGCTCAAAAGCATAAATTTCTTGAACCCCCGAAGTTTAATGAAGCAGATTTATCAAAGCAAAAATCAGCTTTAGATGAAAATGCACCTGCAGAAATTTTATATAAATCTTTACATTTCAGTATTGATAATACTACGGGAAACTTGGTAAAAGAAGCTTTTTACAGAATTAAAATTTATGATAAAGATAAAGCTGAAGACTGGTTGAATCTTGAGATCCCTCTTTACCAGGGTAGTGGAAGTGAGCAGGAAACGTTATCTAAGATGAAGGCCTTCACGTATAACTTGGAAAATGGAGCTACGCTTGCTACAAAAGTAGATAAAAGTTCAAAATATAAAAGCAAGGAAAGTAAATATGTCTCGATCACAAAATTCGCTTTTCCGAATGTGAAAAACGGGTCTGTTATTGAGTATCAGTATGAAATTAATTCACCGTTTTTATTTATTATTCCTGAAATTTTAATTGAAACAGATACTCCGTCCTTATATACGGAATATGTTTTGGATACGCCGTCGAATATTGCGTACAACGTCAATTACACAGGTTCTCTAAGTCCGAAATACAGGGAAATTGAAGAGAGGATGATGTATGGGATGAACTATAAAACGTACAGATTTGGTTATGAAAATGTGAAGGGCTTTAAAACTGAAAAATTTGTTAATAATGACAGAAACTATAGAACAAAAATAAGCGCAGAACTACATTCAACGAATTTCAGAGAACTTAAACTGTATTCTTCATCTTGGGAACAGATTAAGCAAAGATTGTATGAAAATGAAGATTTCGGGGGAGAATTGAAGAAAACAAAACTGGCAAAAGAAAACTTGCCTGCTAATATTTCCGGAATTTCAAACGAAGCCGAAAAAGCGGATGCCATTTTTAATTATGTTAAAAACACCTTCACCTGGAATAAAGACAGGGGAGTTTATATAGAAGACGGGATTAAGAAAATGCTTGAAACAAAAACGGGAAATGCTGCCGAAATGAATCTTTTCCTGGTAATGCTGTTGCGTGAAGCGGGAATTAAGGCTGATCCGCTTGTAATTTCTACGGTAAGCAACGGAATGATCAATCTTGCCTCTCCGAATATCTCAAACATGAATTTTGTTATTGCTGCAATCCAGACAAAAGATGGATTCCACTTGTATGACGCGACTGCAAAGCAATCATCAATGGATCAGCTGCCTCCGAGAGACTGGAACCAGTTCGGTATTTTGATGGCTAAGGAAAAAGTTCAGCAGCTTTCAATGACCAATGCAAAAACAAGTTTCACGTATCTTACGGCAGATGCAAAAATCAATGATGACGGAAGTATTTCAGGGAGTTATTCTGATAAGGATACAGGAACTTACGCCATGTTTGCCAAAGAAAATTATGATGACAATGCCGAGAAATACAAAAAACAATACAAAGAAAATTTTTCAATCGACTTTACAAATATCGATTCTAAAGTTCTTGAAAATGGTGATTTTGAAAGCACAATGAAGTTCTCATCAGATAATATGATTGATAAAATCGGGAAAAAGATGATCATCAACCCGATGTTGTTCTTAAATAAAAACTCTAATGAATTTGACCAGACGGAACAAAGAAGGTTCATGATTGAATTTACCTCGCCTGTCACCAGAGTTAAAAAGATTGTTTTGGAGATTCCCGCAGGTTATGTAATCGAGGAAATGCCGAAAAACAAAAAAATCGTTACCGATGATAAAGAGATCGAATACAGCTATATCGCAGAGCAGAAAGGAAATAAGCTGGAGGTAACTTCCACTACAAAAATCACGAGCCCGGATTATCCGAAGGAATATTATCCGGCTTTCAAACAAATTTGGGATGTTGCTTCAAAGCAGGAAAATCAGGTTATCAGCCTAATTAAAAAGACATTGTAAGACATCACAGAATTATAAATTTTTAAATAATTTTCAAAACCATTCATTAATTGAATGGTTTTTGCATATAAGAATGAAAATCAGAATTATGAAAAATACAATTGCTCTTTTAGCATTTTCCTCATTATTAGCAATTTCGGCTTGTAAAAAGTCTGAAAATGTCAATACCAATACCGATAAAACGGAAGCTCCCTCAGCGGCAAAATTTACGGTTGACTCCGTAAAAGTAAGTGATTCTATTAAGCTTAATGATTCTTTGACGTTAAAATTCAGCTCTAAAATGCTGGTTTTCCCTGAGATTAAAGACAAAAAATTACTCGACAGTATTTATTTTACCAATAAAAATATTCAGGATTTTTCTAAAAAAGGGATTCAGGCTTTGGTTGATAAAAATAAAAACGAATATTTTAATAATGTTAAAAAAGATTCAAAAGACTGGATTTCAGATTTGACATTTGCTCAAAAATGGTATTCGGACAGCAGCATGAATCTTAAATCCAATACCAATGATTATCTCCATATAGAATATGGTTGGGGATCGTATGAAGGCGGAGCGCATGACAATTACGGTTTTTCAGAAAGAGTTTTTGATCTGAAGAATAATCGAAAAGTTGAGCTGGAGGATATTACCTCAATATCCAAAAACGAACTGCAAAAAATATTGATGAAAAATATCAATAAAATAAACTCAGGAACGATGGATGATAAAGGAAAAGTGAACAATTCTGAAATGCTTTTAGTGGATGTCATTCCTGCGACGGGAAATTTTTATTTTGATGACAAAAACCTTTATTTCCATTACAGTCCTTATGAAATCACGGCTTTTGCAGCGGGAGATATCACAATTCCTGTTTCGTGGGAAGAGCTGAAAGGGAAGTTGAAACCTGATTTCCAGACGAGAATGAACATTAAATAATTAAAAAAAATACTTAATTTAATATTTTACTTTATGACAATTATGGTTAAAATTCTTGAGGTAAAATCAATAACTCGTAATTGTTATTAATGCAAAATAAAAGTATGGTTAATGTTGTTTTAATGCATGTATTTATTGTTATTTCCTAAATGGTATTATTGCTGTTGGATGGAATGCTTTTTGTTTGAATGGCAGGATGTATTCACAAATGACACACTACATTAAAACAACATTATTCTCAACCTTGATTTTGGTCTCTTTTGCGTGTAGCAAAAAAGAAAATCCTCACCATACAGATCAAAAAGAAAATTCTGAAAGTTTTGCTGTTGATTCAATTTCATTGAATGATTCCGAAAAGGTTTTCGATTCCGTTACATTGAATTATTCGTCAAAATTATTGGTTTTCCCGGATTTGAAAGATAAAAAGCTTCTTGACAGTATTTATTTTGATAAAAAAGGAATTGCTGATTTTTCTAAAAAAGGACTGACAGATTTCTTTGAAAAAGAGACGGTTTCATATTACAAGCTTATCAAAGAAAGCAGTAAAAAATCGGATATTCATTATAAGCAGACCTGGGAATATTCATCAAATATGTCGGCGAAATCTTTTGAAAATGATTATCTGCATATTCAATATTCTAAAAAAAGCATTAATGGTAAGACCCTTGGAACAATTGATTTTATTGACAAAGTTTTTGATATTAAAAACAATACAAAGCTGCAATTGAGCGATATTACTTCTATATCAAAGGAAAAACTATCTCAGATTTTACAGAAAAACTTTGATAAAAATGAGAAAAAAATCAAATTTTCTGATCTTACAGTAAAGAAAATTTCTCCTAATAATAACTTTTATTTTGATCATAAAAACCTTTATTTCCATTACAATCTGGATGTTTTTATGCCCGGTTATCCGATGGGTGATATTGTAATCCCGGTTTCGTGGGATGATTTGAAGGGAGAACTCAATCCTGTTTTTAAAGAAAGAATGAAAATTAAATAACATTAATGCTTCTGATTCAGGAAGCATTTTTTATTTTTGTAACAATGGAAAAAGTAGCTTTCATCATTAATCCTTTTTCAGCAAAAAAGAATTATCAGCCGTTTCTTAATGAATTGAAAACCAAGGTTGAAAATCCCATGTATTATATTTCGGAATCTATTCCTGGAACGGACGATTTTATTCAGAAACATTTTAATGATGTAGATATTTTCGTGGCAATTGGTGGAGACGGAACAATTTCCACTATTGCGAGGAATCTTATTCATACAGATAAGATACTTGCAATTTTTCCCGCGGGTTCCGGAAACGGGTTTTCTAATGAAACACAATTCAGTAAAAATCTTGATGAATTACTTCAAAAAATTGAAGTAAAAAAATTCAGGAAAATTGATACTTTTACTGTTAACGGTAGGCTTTCAATTAACGTTTCAGGGACGGGATTTGACGGAAAAGTTGTCAAAGAATTCGAAAAAACTACTCGCGGATTTAAAAACTATATTAAAGTTTCTTTAAAAACATTTTTCAGTTATAAGCCGATTAAGGTTAAATTTTTTGATGAAAAGTATAAAGAATATAACGGGAAATATCTGATGGTAAACATTGCCAATACCCGTCAATTCGGAAACAAAGCCTATATTGCCCCAAATGCCAGTAAAAGTGATGGTTTGGTTGATATGGTTTTGGTGAAAAAATTTCCGTTCACGTACTCTGCGCTTTTTGCTTTCAGGATGTTCACCAAAAAACTGAAGGATGATAATTATGTCACATATCTTCCCGTTTCTGAAATTGAATTCAAAGTCAACACAAAAAATTGGCATCTTGATGGAGAATTCAACAAAATAAAATCCCCGGTTCATGTAAAAGTACAGCCCGCAAGCTTAAATATTTTAGTTTAAAGTCATTGCAAGGATGTAATGATGAAGTAACAAATATTACTCATTACCAACCACTTATATTTTTTTTTGGAGCTATTTCCTGCTTTCCATTACAATCTTTTTTTTCAAAAAAGGATTTTCACTGCAATCAGGGCTAGGGTTTTGTCTGTAAAACACTACTGATTATAACATTAAACTTCCAGTTTTTTCTCAATCTCATTGGGGTGATTCAGGCAGTAATGCAGCTGTTTTTTATCCAATTGCTTTTCCCAGTTGGCTACAACAACAGTCGCCACCGAATTTCCAATTACGTTTGTCAGGGCACGGCATTCGCTCATAAACTTATCAATTCCTAAAATTAAGGTCATCCCGGCAATAGGAATTTCGGGAACAACGGCGAGAGTGGCGGCCAGCGTCACAAAACCCGCGCCAGTTACTCCTGCGGCACCTTTGGAGCTCAACATGGCAACTAAAAGTAAGATAATCTGCTTTTCAATAGGAAGGTGAATATTCAAAGCCTGGGCAATGAATAGCGAGGCTAAGGTCATATAAATATTTGTTCCGTCAAGATTGAATGAGTAGCCGGTAGGAACAACCAAACCGACAATTGCCCTTGAACAACCTGCCTTTTCGAGCTTTTCCATAATTCCCGGAAGGGCAGATTCTGAAGAGCTGGTTCCTAAAACCAATAAAAGTTCTTCTTTAAGAAAGTACATAAGCTTGAAGATGCTGAATCCATTATACCAGGCAACGGCTCCTAAAATCAAAACTACAAACAGGGCAGAAGTGACATAAAAAGTACCGACTAAGAAAATCAGATTTAAGACAGAATGAAGCCCGTATTTCCCAATTGTAAAAGCCATAGCTCCAAAAGCTCCGATGGGTGCAAGTTTCATCAGCATGTGAACGATTTTAAACACAGGCGTCGAGAGATCTTGTAGGAAATCTGTTACTTTCTGGCTTTTTTCTTTAGTCAGAACCAAAGCGATTCCCATTAAAATAGCCACTAAAAGCACCTGCAGAATATTTTCTCCCACTAATGGACTGAATAATGTTTCAGGAATAATATTCATGATAAAGCCTGTCAGTGTAGATTCGTGGGCTTTCTGCTGATATTGTGAAACGTCCCCGGAAAGTGTGGCCGGATCAATGTTTAATCCGTGTCCGGGTTGTAAAATATTACCTACAATTAATCCGATTATTAAAGCCAAAGTTGAAAAAGTGAAAAAATAAATCATCGCTTTTATAGCGATTCTCCCAACTTTTTTAAGGTCAGTCATGTGTGCAATTCCTAGCGTCAGCGTTATGAAAATCACCGGAGCAATGATCATTTTTACCAATTTTATAAACCCGTCTCCCAGAGGTTTCATCTTCTCACCCAGCTCAGGATAGAATCTCCCTAAAAGAATTCCTGCAATAATGGCAATAATAACCTGAAAATAAAGTTGCTGATATATTTTTTTAGTTTTCAAATTGTCTTTGATTTAAGAAGCGAAAATTAAGAAAATTGATTGAAAAATATGATAATGTCAGGGAAAGTTTCGGGTGGCGGGCTGAAAGCCCGCCACCCGAAACTAATTTAAATATTGTATTGAGATGCTTCGGCTTCGCTCAGGATGACACATATCTCTATTTTAAAATCAAGAATCACTCTACTGCCACAGAATCATCACCACGACCATCTGCAACAGCATGAGTATTCCCATTATCATCAATTAAAATCATTTCCGTTCTGCCGATCTGATTCCAGTTTTCGGCTTTGTAGCCAAGCTTTTCTAAATCTTTAATGGTAGTTTCCGGAAAATTCTTTTCAAAAGCAACTGTTTCAGGAAGCCATTGATGATGGAATTTAGGTGAATTTACAGAAATATTAGCATCTAATTTAAAATCAACAACATTTACTATTGACTGATAAACAGAAGTCGGAATTGTTGTTCCTCCCGGAGTTCCCACTACCATATACGGCTTTCCGTTTTTGAGAACAATGGTTGGTGTCATTGATGAAAGCATTCTTTTATTAGGCTGTATAGAATTTGCTTCTCCGCCAACTGCCCCAAACATATTGGGAACGCCGGGCTTTACAGAGAAATCATCCATTTCGTTATTTAAGAAAAATCCTGCTCCGGAAACGACAACTTTACTGCCATACAAACCGTTCAATGTAGTGGTGACCGCGGCTGCATTCCCGTCTTTGTCAACAACAGAAATGTGGGTAGTTTGTGTTGATTCTTTGGGTTGCTTAATGATTTTTCCAACCTCAGAACTTGGAGTTGCTTTATTAAAGCTAAAACTTTTCCATCTGTTTTTTAGATATTCATCGGAAATCAGATAAGAAGTTTTATCCTTAATAAAATCCGGATCGCCCATGTATTCGGCTCTGTCGGCAAAAGCTCTTCTTTCGGCCTCCACCATAATCTGAACTGCCTGTGTGGAATTTTGTTGGTATTTTTCTAAGTTTTCATAGCCTGCCATTTTCAGCATCTGGGCTAGCAATATTCCGCCACTTGAAGGCAAGGGCATAGAAACAACATTATTTCCTTTATAATTAAACTCTAATGCTTTTCTTTCTGCGACTTTATAATTTTTTAAATCTTCTAAACTGATAATTCCATTCCCCTTTTTCATTTCAGAAACGATAAGTTGGGCAGTTTTTCGTTCATAAAATCCTTTTAAACCATTTTTCTGAATTAATTTTAAAGTTTCACCCAATTCTTTCTGAATTAGAATATCACCGGCTTTCCACGAACCGGCTTTTACAAAAACTATGGGAGACTGATTATGTTTCTGAAAATATTCTTTATTTGAATTTAAAAGATCAGCCTCTTTGTCGGTAAGAGCAAAACCTTTCTCAGCAAGATCTATTGCTGGCTGAATCAATTGATCCATAGGAAGTTTGCAGTATTTTAAGGTAGCAAAAAAACCGGCTACACTTCCCGGAACTCCTACCGCTAATCTTCCGTTTTGAGAAAGATCGGTATTGGCTTTTCCGTTTTTATCAACATACATATCATGTGTTGCTTTTTGAGGAGCAGTTTCCCGGTAATCAATGGCAAATTTTTCTCCGGTATTTTTTACTCCAACTAAAAACCCGCCGCCGCCGATGTTTCCGGCTTGGGGATAAACTACCGCTAAAGCATATTGTGTCGCAACAATTGCATCATAGGCATTTCCACCCATTTTTAATATTTTGGCTCCCGCTTCACTCGCCAGAGGATGAGCGGAAACAACAACACCTTTGTTTTTTACTTTGACATCTTTTATAATAGTAATGTCGGTAAATTGAGCCCAAAAAAGCTGTTGAGCTAAAAGTAAAGTAACAAAAAATACTCTTTTCATAAGATTTGATATGGAGCAAAAGTATATATTTTTTTAAGATAAACTTAAAAAGGAAAAAAGGTTTTTAATTTTGATGTTTTATCGTTAATTTTTACTTATTATTAATTTATATACAATAAAAATTTAAATATATTAATTTATTATTAGTAAAATATGTGTTTATTTATATTTAAAATTATTTTGTTTTCTATAAATAATTACATTTGGGAAAAAATATATGAAAAATAATTACCAGAAAATTATTTGTTTAGGTGTGCTGTTTTTGGCTTCTTCAAATGCAGCGGCACAAACAAAAGATTCTTTAAAAGTCACTTCAGTTGAAGAAGTTAAAATCACGGTAGGTTCTAGGAATAAAGCAAGAGTAGCCACCGATACTCCGGTCCCTGTGGATGTCATCAATATCAGTTCTCAATCTGTAATGACGCCGCAAACTGATCTTACCCAGATCTTGAATTATGCGGCTCCGTCATTCACTTCCAATTCTACAACCATTGCGGATGGAACAGATCATATAGATCCTGCACAGCTTAGAGGGCTTGGCCCGGATCAGGTTTTGGTTTTGCTTAATGGTAAAAGAAGGCATAATTCCTCCCTTGTCAATACAAACGGATCTCCGGGAAGAGGCTCTGTAGGAACTGATCTCAATGCAATTCCCGCATTTGCAATTGAAAGGCTTGAAGTTTTAAGAGATGGTGCTTCCGCTCAATACGGCTCTGATGCTATCGCGGGTGTTATCAATGTTATCATGAAAAAAAATACGAATGCTTTTACTGCAGCCATTACGGCGGGTGGATTCAATTCAAAAGGATCTAATGACCATCACGGAGGCTGGGATGGGGAAAAGTATCAGCTGGATCTTAATTATGGAACGGCAATTGGTAAGAATGGTTTTATCAATATGACGGCAAGCCTTATGAAAAGGGAAGATACAAGGAGGGCTATGGCTGCTACCGGGAATATTTTTAATGCTTATAATGCCATTGAACAGCGTGCATTCGAAGAAGGCGTAAATATTTCTTCGCTTTTTGGGAATATTAATAATACTTCCAATACTCAACAGATTATCAATTATATCCATCAGTATGCAGGTGATGTTAATTATTTCAGCCCGTCTATGCAGGCAAGTATTCAATCTGCCAATACTATTTCTGCTTTACAGTCGGTTTTAAATACTGATGTTACTGAAAATGAGCTCGCTTACAGAGGTTTAACAAGAGATGATTTTAATATGAGAATTGGACAATCCAGGTTGGGATCAGGACAATTTTTCGTTAATTCTGAATTCGACCTTTCTTCAGCTGTGAGAGGCTATGCATTCGGAGGAATATCTTATAGAAGTGGTAATGCTGCAGGTTTTTATAGAAGACCAAATCAAAACAGGACTTCAACCTCTTTATATCCGAACGGTTTTCTGCCGGAAATAGCTTCAGACGTGATTGATCTGTCGCTGGGCGGAGGTTTTAAAGGCAAAATGGGAAGTATAAATTATGATATCAGCAATACTTTCGGAAGAAATACTTTTGATTATACCATTAAAAATACAGCCAATGCCTCGATGCCTTATCCGAGTAGAAGGGAGTTTGATGCAGGTGGCTTAGGATTTACGCAAAATACAATCAATGCAGATTTTGATACTAAATTCGACTGGCTTAAAGGTTTCAATATGGCTTTTGGAGCAGAAGCAAGATTCGAAAAATATAAAATAGAAAGTGGGGAAGAGGCATCCTGGGCTTTGTATGATATTAATGGAAATATCCAAAACCAGAATACGGGTCCCTTATCAAAACCTACCGATTTTTTTGGTAACACAAGACCCGGAGGTTCTCAGGTTTTCCCGGGTTTTAGGCCTGTAAATGCTTTAAATAAAGGCAGGAACTCGGTTGCAGCTTATATAGATACAGAGCTTGATGTTACAGACAAATGGATGTTGAGCGGAGCTGTAAGATTTGAAAATTATTCTGATTTTGGGTCTACATTTAATTATAAAATTGCTACAAGATATAAGCTTACCAATCAGATCAATATCAGGGCGGCACATTCTACGGGTTTCAGGGCTCCGTCTTTACAGCAGATTTATTACAATGCTACTGCAACACAATTCGTGGGCGGAGTTCCTTATGAGGTAGGGACTTTCTCCAATGATTCTAAGATAACAGGAGAATTAGGGATTCCTAAACTTAAACAAGAAGAATCGATGAGTTTTTCAGCAGGTTTTACCGCAAAAATTCCTAAAGCAAATCTTACTTTCACGGTGGATGGCTATTATATTAAAATTAAAGACAGGGTGGTTCTGACGGATCAGTTTTTAAGACCTGATGGAACATATCCTGAAGGCAGTCCGAACCATAATCTGCAGTCATTATTCGATGCGGCAGGTGCCAATGCAGCTACATTTTTTGCTAATGCTATTGATACTCAGACTAAAGGGATAGAAGGTGTGGTTTCACACAGAGGAAAATTCTCAGAAAAAGTTTCATTGAATTCTGATCTGGCAGTGACAGTTTCAAAAACGAACAGGATAGGGGATATTCACGGTTCGGAAATTTTAGCTAATGCCGGTCAGATCAGCAATTATTATTCTGAGGCAAGCCGTGTTTATCTTGAAGAAGCTATTCCAAGATTTAAAGTATCTTTAAATAATACGTTGGAAATCAATAAATTCAGTCTTTTGCTAAGAAATGTATTTTTTGGAAAAGTAACAGATCCAAACACAATGGATGTAAATGGCGATGGAATTGTGAGCGGAGAAATTATCAACGGACAGGCTGTCGCAACGGAACATCCAATTTGGGGAGCCAAAATTATTACCGATCTTTCCATTGGATATAAATTCAGTAAAGCATTTAAGCTTACGGTAGGAGCAAATAATCTTTTTGATATTTATCCTGATAAAAATTATGGACCGACTAATGTAAAAACGCCTGCTTTAGATGGATCTGGAAACCTTACTTATGTGAATTCTAACATTGATCTTTCAAACCAGAACCAATTTGTATATTCCAGAAATACCTCGCAATTCGGGATGAACGGGAGATTTCTTTTTGCAAGACTTAATCTTAGTTTTTAAATAATTTTGAAAATGTTGAAAAGGTGTGTTTTTACGCACCTTTTTTTATTATGATAAGCATGATTTTTTTACTTTTGTAAGATTCAATCTAAAAAATTAAAAATGGAATCCTATACGGAGAAAATACTAATTACCGGTGCTTTGGGACAAATAGGCACCGAACTTACCAACAGGCTAGTTGAAATTCACGGAGCGGAAAACGTAGTAGCTTCAGGGCTGGACAGATGGCAAAAAGACATCACTTCTGCCGGATACTACGAAAGAATGGACGTTACCAATACTCAATTGGTAAGACAGGTCATCAAAGATTATGACATCACTACTGTTTACCATTTGGCATCATTGTTATCAGGAACTTCAGAAAAGCAACCGGTTTTTGCCTGGAAGCTGAACCTTGAGCCGCTTCTTCATTTTTGTGAAATGGCCAAAGAAGGTATTATTAAAAAGATCTTCTGGCCAAGTTCTATCGCCGTTTTCGGAAAAGGGATTCCTAAAGAAAATGTGGGACAGGATGTAGTTTTAAATCCTACAACTGTATACGGAATTTCTAAAATGGCGGGTGAAAAATGGTGTGAATATTATTTCGACAAGCATGGGGTAGATGTAAGAAGTATCAGGTATCCGGGATTGATTTCTTGGAAAACTCCTGCCGGAGGTGGAACTACGGATTACGCAGTTGAGATTTTCTATGAAGCTATTGAAGAAGGAAAATATACAAGTTTTATTTCTGAAAATACAGGAATGCCAATGCTGTATATGGATGATGCGATCAATGCAACATTGAAATTAATGGATGCTCCGAAGGAAAGTTTAACGGTTCGTTCGTCTTACAATTTGGGTGGAATGTCTTTCACTCCAAAAGAATTGGCAGAAGAAATTAAGAAAGAAATTCCAGGTTTTGAGATTGATTATAAACCGGATTTCCGACAGGCCATTGCAGATTCCTGGCCGGCATCAATTGATGATTCTGTTGCGAAAAAAGACTGGGGACTGTCTTACGATTTTGGTATTTCTGAGATGACAAAAGATATGATTAAGAATCTTAAAATTAAATTAGGTAAAAATTAATTTACTTCAATTTTTAGTTTAATTGAAATACATTTTAACATCTGATTAATAAGTAATTATAATTTTTATCTAAAATTTAATTTAAATGGTATTATTGACTTTTAACATTGTAAATATTGATGCTGAACCCAAAAATGGCATTCAGATTTCCGATGATGAAAGGTTGAAAATTTCAGAGGATAATACAAAAGCAATTCTCAGGATTTTAGATATTCATGATGTTAAAGCAAGTTTTTTTATAGAGGTTTCTCTTGTTCAAAAACTTCAAAATTTAATAAAAGCAATTTCATCCAAAGGGCATGAAATTGCTTTTTATAATAAAAACTCCAGTCTTCAGGAAATTGAAGAAGCAAAGAAAATTGCTCAGGATTTTTTAGAAAAACAGATTCGTGGAATTCGCCAGAAAGATTTCAAACTGCCACAGGAAAACTTAAAGCTTTTAGAATTTAATTATGTCTCCAATATTGATAACTCCGATATTCTTTTTCCGTTCAAGCGCCTGAAAAGGGATACGGAGATCACCGAAGAAGAAGGATTAAGCATTGTCCCGGAAAGCATCTCTCCTTACAGCCAATTGCCTTATAATGATTTTGTGTTCCAGATCCTGCCGATGAAATATTATCAGAATATGGTTTTTGAAACTTTGAAAAATGATGAATTTGTTTTGATTTATTTAAATTCTTGGCAGTTCACGGATTTCAGTACCTATAAATTCGATGTCCCATTTTACAGGAGGTATTCTTCGGGCAAAAAAATGGAGGACAAACTAGATGCCCTCCTTACTTTTATCAACGAGAAAGAACTTGCTACTTCCCGTATGAAAGATTATATTTTTTGATTCTTATTCTTCATTTCTACAAATTGCCAATAAATCTGTAGAATATAACATATCCTTTTTAAATAGAATATCTTCATAAGAATATTTTGATGTAAAATCATTTGTTGCAATATGATTTTGTGAAGTATTTTGCTGATTGTTGAGTTTGGCCTTTTTTATAAAATCAAATATGTTATTCTGAAGTTTTAAAAGGAAAACTCTTAAAAAGTAAGGAAAAATGAATAATGTTGCAGGAAGCACAATTATTCTTTGCTTTTTTGTTCTTTTAATTTCCTCCAAGACCAAATCTGAATCTGACCCTATTTTCAAAATCTCTACTTTCTTAAAATGTTTTACAAGAAGTTTCCTTAAACTTTCAGAAGTATATTCTTTGAGATGAAAAATATTCCAAGGTTGTTGGATGTATTTGAAAAGTCTGTGTTTTTTATCCGGAGTTGAAATGATTAAAGTTCCGCCGGGCTTCAACATTTTGTTTAATTTAGCTACATATTCATTATCATTGGGAACATGTTCTATAACTTGGAAAGAAGTTATAATATCAAACTTTTCATTTTCAAGTTCAGATATTGTCATGAAACTTAAGTTAGGAGAATTGTATTCATTTTTTGCATAATCAACAGCTTCATTACTTATATCGACGCCAACTATACTTTCTGCATTTTCTGATAAAATATGCGTACCATATCCGGAACCACACCCAAAGTCTAAAACTTTTTTATTTTTGACCAGGTTTTTAGCATATTCATAAGTAGCAATATGCATTAAATGAAGGTATAATTCAGATTTATTTTTAAAATTATTATTTAATATATGTCTCTCGCCAGTGTCTTTCATTCTGCTAAAATAAATAAATTAAGCCAATTCAAAAAGCGTAATTTCAGGCAAAACTCCAACTCTTCCCGGATAGCCCAAAACTCCAAATCCTCTGTTTACATATAACATTTTCCCTTCGCTTTCGTACAAATCTGCCCATTTTGGATATTTATATTGTACGGGAGACCATTTTATGTTTTTCAAATCCAAACCAAACTGCATGCCGTGTGTATGCCCTGAAAGCGTTAAATGAACGTTTCCGGGGTGTTTTTTTACCACATAATCGAAATGGGTTGGGTCATGGCTCATTAAGATTTTTGTTGCAGATTCCGGTACGTCTTTTAAAGCATCATCCAATTTCCCGAATTGTGGAAAAGGTTTTAATCCCCAGTTTTCAACGCCTAAAATGTATAGTTTTTCACCGTTTTTCTCAATGATTCTATTTTCGTTGCGAAGCATATCAAATCCGGCCTGCTTTTCATAACTGATTAAAGCTTCAAGGTTTTGTTTTTTGGCATCCAGTGAAGTCCAGTTGACGTAGTCTCCGTAATCGTGGTTCCCAAGAACCGCAAATTTGCCGTCCTTAGCTTTTATTTTTGAAAATAAAGGGATGAACGGTTTGAATTCATCTGCAACATTATTCACCATATCTCCTGTAAACAGGACCAAATCCGGATTTTGTTCATTAATCAGGGTGATGGCATGTTCCAGTCTGCTTGGATCTGAAAAACTTCCGCTGTGGACATCTGAAATTTGGATAATCTTATATCCTTGGAAGCTTTTGGGAAGATTGGATAACTTTACTTTTACCTTTCTTACTTTATGGCGGTATTTTCCGAAGGTAATTCCATCAATAAATAAAGCCGAAAGCACACCTCCTAAGCCTAATCCCATTAAACTTAAAAATTTTCTTCTTTCCGGGAAAAAGTTTTCAGTAGGACGTGCTAATCCTACAAGATACCCCCCGGTCCTGAAAATATCATCAATTAATAAAAATAAAACGATGAAAATTTTAGGAAGGATAAAAACTAAAAATACGGATATCATGATCTGCATTCTTACCGTACTTCTGTCTGCTCTGTTGAAGTGTGTGATTTCATAGGCGAAAAGCCCATACACAGCCAATGTGATTACCCAATAGCCGGCTTTTATCCAGGAATTATCCGTTAATGTTCTTATTGCCTGATAAATATACACTTCTAAAAGAAGAAAAAGGGCGGCAATAATTAAAAAATTTCTTTGCATAATCAGGTTTAAAAAAAGCACAAAGATGTATCCCTGTGCTTTTAATATTTTTTGTTAATTAAATAGTTTTAAGGAAATCTATACACGATAGCATTGATATTCATTCCGGCACCTACCGAAGTCATCACAATGTTACCTTTTTCTTTAAACGTTTGACCCTCCATTTTTCCTTTAATTATTAAATCATACATCGTAGGAATGGTTGCCACAGATGAATTCCCGAAATCCTGAATGGTCATCGGAGAGATCGAATGGTCGTAATCTTTTATGTCGTATAATTTGTGAAGTCTTTCGATCATTGCATAATCCATCTTGGCATTGGCCTGGTGAATTAAAATTTTGTTGATATCTTCAATGGATAATCCTGCGCTCTCAATGGTTTCTTTAATAGCTATAGGAACATTTTTAAGAGCATATTCATAGATTTTTCTTCCCTGCATTCTTACAAATAAACGGGTTTGGTCAGCATCTTTATTGATAGAAGGACCGTTGGCAAGGTAGTTTAGCTCAATACCATTGTCGCAAATTGTGTTGTGAGCGATGATTCCTACATTTTCTTCGTCGGTTGCCTTTACAACAACAGCACCTGCACCGTCTGCAAAGATCATCCTGTTTCTGTCATGCGGATCTGTTACCCTGCTTAATGTTTCTGCACCGATTACCAAGATGGTTTTAGCAACTTTAGCTTTAATAAGATTATCCGCCAAAATCATTCCTTCCACCCATCCCGGGCATCCGAAAAGCATATCGTAGGTTACACATTTCCTGTTTTTGATGCCTAATTTATTTTTCACTCTCGCTGCCATTGTCGGCATAAAATCAGCGTATCCGTTTACGGTAACTTCTCCGAAATTACTTGCGTAAATAATATAATCTAGCTCTTCCTGATCTATTTTCGCGTCTGCAATGGCAATTTTCGCAGCTTCGTAACCGATCTGAGAGTTGGAAAGATTTTCATCAATGAACCTTCTGTTTTCTATTTCCGTAATTTCTACAAATTTTGCAATAGTTTCTTCAGCAGGCTTGTCAATCTTTACTCCGTCTTCTGAATAAAACTCTGAATCCAAGAAAAAGTCTCTCCCAATAATTCTATTAGGAAGATAAGATCCAGAACCAATAATGATCGTATTCGGCATTCGTTTATTTGATTTTTTTTAAAGACGCAAAGTTAATAATTAATATTAATAACGAAGAATTAAAAATATTATTAAATTTGCAAAAATTGTACTTTACAATCTATGAAAAACAATCCGTCCTTAAAAGGCTTACTTATTGCAGTTGCGGCGTTTATCGTGGCCTTTGGGGTTTACTTTCTTTTTTTAGCGAAAAAGAACTCTTACGTAGTAGATAATCCTACTCCGAATACCTATTACTATAAAATTAATAACGGTTCAGAAGGTACTATTGCCGGCGGACAGACGGTTTCTGTGGATTTGGATAAAGGAAAAAATTCCATTAAAGTTTTCGATCAGAATAAAAAATTATTATTCGATTCTGCGTTTGAAGTGAATAAAGTTCGGGGACTGATTAATATTGCGCATCAGGATTATTATATCAATGATCAATATTATGGATACAATCTTAAAAAAGATTCATTACTTTTGGCGCTTGATAAGACTGTGATTGACGGGAAAACATATTTTGGAGGCGCAAGACGCTTCAATAAATTATATACTGATGATTTTTACTACAATGTGAATGAAGATTACGATAAAATAATCAAAAATATTCAGAAGGTAGAATCTAGATCAAAGATCTTCAGAAAGCAGGATTATCTTAATTATTATAAAGAATATTACAAGTTTTAAAGTTTTGACAAAAGATATAAACCAAGTTACTCCCTACAATTCAGAGGCTACAAAGAAGAGCCAGGTAGAGGATATGTTCGACAATATTGCACCGAAATATGATCTTTTGAATCATGTTTTGTCCATGAAAATTGATGTTTTGTGGAGAAATACTTTGGTGAAATGGATGAAAAATGATAATCCGCAGGAAGTGCTGGATGTGGCTACAGGAACGGGAGATCTGGCTATTACGATTGAAAAAGGAACGGGTTCCAAAGTAATTGGTTTAGATTTATCGCAACAAATGTTAAATGTTGGCGTTATTAAAATAAAAAAACTTAAATTAGACGGCAAAATTTCCATGCAAAAAGGAGATGCAGAAAATTTACCTTTCGAGGACAATAGATTCGATGCTGTTTCCGTTGCATTTGGAGTAAGGAATTTTGAAAACCTTACCAAAGGTTTAGCGGAATTGAGAAGAGTAGTGAAGGATAACAAGAGTGTTTATATACTGGAGTTTTCAAAGGTTGAGGGTTTTCTGGCGCCATTTTATATGTTTTATTTCAAAAATATATTACCTGCTATCGGCAGACTGGTTTCCAAAGACAATAGGGCATATACATACCTTCCGGATTCTGTAAATGCTTTTCCTTTCGGGGAAAAAATGAAACAAATTCTTTTAGATACAGGATTTAAAAAAGTTGAATATAAAAAACTTAGTTTAGGTATAGCCACAATTTATAAAGCAACAAAGTAACCTATGAATAAATTTTTATTAAAAGCACTGGTTTTAGCCTCAGTAAATATTGCGATTTTTGCGGATGCGCAATTCAGAACCCGAAACAGAATGGATAAGTTGGAAGACTTTGACGAGCAGAAATTCAGTTGGGGTTTTTATTTGAATGGCAACAGACTAGACTACCGTATCGTTTTGAATCCTAGATACGGGATGAATAATAATCAAAATCTTGTTACATCTAAAGAAAGCTACAGTTTCGGTGCCGGTTTGATCGCAAAATGGAGACTGAATGATTATTTGGATTTAAGATTAGAACCAGGGTTACAATTTGGTCAGAGACAATTGACTTTCAATACGCAATCAAACGACCAGTATGCTGCGGGTACTTTGACGAACGATCCTTTTACTCCGAGGCCTTTAGGTGAAAATGACAGGGTAAGAGAAATTAAAACAACTTTGGTTGACGTTCCCGTATTGCTAGAGCTTCACGGACAAAGATGGTACAACTCAAGACCTTACATCGCAGCTGGGGTGAACTATATCGTAAACCTTCAGTCGAATTCAGACTCTACGGATGACAATATGCAGCAGATCTTCAGATCTACAACGCATAATTTTGCATGGTCTGCAGAAATGGGAGTTCAGTTTTACTTTAATAAGTTTAAGCTAACACCGGCAATCAGAGGTACATTCATCATGAACAATGAAATTGTAGCAGATAATGCGACAACACCTCCATATTGGACGGCTGCAATGTCTACTTTACAGACAAGAGCGGTATTTTTTGTTCTTAAATTCGAATAAGAAATTAACCTTAAATATACAGAGGAGATACGTTTGTGTCTCCTTTTTTTGTTGCCTTATCAAAATATAGAGCGTTTTATTTTTGTTAGTATTAATATTTTGTTATTTTTGCTAATAGTTAGAATATACAAACCTGAAATGCTTCAAGATTTAGAAAACAATTTTTCAGAATTAGAGAAAAAGATTTTACTATTACAAAAGAACTATAAAAATCTCGCTGAAAAATTCTCAGAACTAAACATTGAGCATGAAGAGCTGAAGAAGAAATATGATGAGGAAAGAAAAAAAAGTCAGGTATTAGCAGAAGAGCAAAAAAATATAAAACTTTATTCAGCAATATCAGGAAACCCTGAGCACAACAGGTTGATGAAAAATCACATCAACAGATTGGTAAAGGAAATAGATTTCTGTATTGCCCAGCTTCAAAACAGTGGATTATAATGGAGGTAAGAAGAATAACGATCAACATTGCAGGAAGGGTATATCCGCTGAACGTACCGGCAGCAGAGGAAGAAACTTTGCGTAAGGTAGGAAAGCAAATAGAAAATATGATTAAAGATTTTGAACAGAATTTCGATGTGAGAGACAAACAGGATGCTCTGGCGATGTGTGCCCTTAAATTGGGGACCAATGCCGAAGTGGTGTCTACGAACTACGAAAAAACAATACATTCTACCAACGAAAGATTAGCACAGATTAATCAGTCGTTGAATGAAATTGGGAAATAGATTTTTTTTCCCACAAAACTGCCTACAATAATTCTAACACATTTAAAGGTAAACTCAACACTAAACAATTGCCGAACAAATGTCCATTGAATGGCGTGCCGGTTCTCCGGATTACAGACAGTGGAAATCAGTTCAAATCGTGTTGATTAGGAGTTTACTCTCAATCTCTGGATTATTGTGGGTTTTTTTTATTTTTAACATTAAAAAAGACAATTAAAACTTAATATAGATTATGACAATAACAGCCATTATAGTCGGCGTGATTTGTTTAGTTATAGGCGCGGTTTTAGGGATGTTTTTCTCTAAAAGCTCACTCAATACTAAAGCAAAATTTATTATAGATGATGCAAAGAAAAATGCCGAAAACCTTATAGAAAAAGCTAATGTACAAGCTGAATCCATAAAGAAAGAAAAGAACCTTCAGGCTAAAGAAAAGTTCTTGGAACTAAAATCTCAGCATGATGCTGACATCCAGTCTCGCGAGAAAAAAATGCAGGAGGTTGAGAAGAGAATTAAAGACAAAGAAAATAAGCTGAATGATGAACTTAGCAAAGCAGGTAAACTTGAAAAAGACCTTGATAAGCAGATTGCCGATTATGCTAAGAAAAACGAAATTTTAGAAAGAAAACAGCAGGAGCTTGATGTAGCAACTGCTAAAAAAGTTGAAATTCTTGAAAAAATCGCTAATTACACAGCGGAAGAAGCTAAAGCAGAGTTGGTAGAAACCATGAAAGCCGAAGCTAAAACAAGAGCTCAGGCGCATGTTCAAAGTATCATGGAAGAAGCTCAGCTGAATGCAAAAAGTGAAGCCAGAAAAATCATTATCCAGACCATTCAGAGAATCGGAACGGAGCAGGCGATTGAAAACTCTGTATCAGTATTTAATATCGAATCTGATGAAGTAAAAGGTAGAATTATTGGTAGAGAGGGTAGGAATATTCGTGCTTTGGAGGCCATTACAGGTGTAGAAATCATCGTTGATGATACTCCGGAAGCCATTCTTCTTTCATGTTTTGACCCTGTAAGAAGGGAGATTGCAAGATTATCACTTCACAGATTGGTTACAGACGGTAGAATTCACCCTGCAAGAATCGAGGAAGTTGTAGAAAAAACAAGAAAACAAATTGAGGAGGAGATCATTGAAGTTGGGAAAAGAACAATTATTGATCTTGGAATCCACGGTTTACACCCGGAATTAATCAAAATTGTAGGTAGAATGAAATATCGTTCTTCTTACGGACAAAACCTACTACAGCACTCCAGAGAAGTTGCCAATATTGCTGCGACAATGGCTGCTGAATTAGGATTAAATGTAAAATTAGCAAAAAGAGCAGGTCTATTACACGATATCGGGAAAGTTCCTGAGCAGGAATCTGAACTTCCTCACGCATTACTAGGTATGCAGTGGGCGGAAAAGTTTGGTGAAAATGCAGAAGTTGTGAACGCCATCGGAGCTCACCATGACGAAGTTGAAATGACTTCATTATTGTCTCCAATCATCCAGGTTGCCGATGCAATTTCGGGAGCAAGACCGGGAGCAAGAAGACAGGTGCTTGAATCTTATATCCAAAGATTGAAAGACCTTGAATCTGCAGCATTAAGTTTTGAAGGAGTTTCATCAGCCTACGCAATTCAGGCGGGTAGAGAATTAAGAGTAATGGTAGAAAGCGGAAAGGTAAATGATGAAGTGGCCTCTCAATTATCTTATGACATTTCGGAGAAAATTCAGAATGAATTGACATATCCGGGACAGGTAAAAGTAACAGTAATCAGAGAAACGAGAGCTGTGAATATTGCGAGATAATAATCGGAAAAAGATATTTAATAAAAAAACCTTTCAAGAAATTGAAAGGTTTTATTTTTCTAATTTGAAAATTATGAATTTTGAAACAATTTCAGAGCTTATATTTTTAATTGCTCAATTCCAGAGGATTTTCATATTTTTTATTTTCTTCTCTTTGTTTTTCTCTTTCTCTTAGCATTTCCTGCCCTTTAATGATTGTGGTTCCATAGCTTGCAAGAGCGGCCGCCGCATTGGCATCAGCATTTCTAACTGCTTCTTTAAGTTTTGGCTGTGTTGTTTCTATGGCTTCAGTATATCTGCTTTTCTTGATGTTAATTACTTTTCCTTTCAGTTTAGAAACAGGTACAGATTTAACCAGTTCAAAATCCCAATCTCCCTTGTCATCAGTTATTTTAACGATCAATCCTGGTAATCCGCTAAATTTATATGGGCCATAAGGTAAAGGAATTTCGGGCGAATACCACGCAATCCAGTTTCTTCCTTTGAGCGTAACTTCTGCTTTTTTACAATTAATTGTATTGATTATTTTTGTTTCTTCTATAAGTTTCCAATTATTTATTACCGGCTCTTTATAAGTGAGTAATGACATTCCGGCTGATCTAAAATATTGTACATTTTCATTTGATTGAATTATAGTAAAAGATAAACCTGTTTTTGGAATCTCTACGTCTTTTTTCCAGCCCAGAGTTATACTTCCATCGGAATTATGTGTCGTTGTTCCTGAAGTCGCCATTACCGAATCGCCTTTCAGCGATACTGAACTTGCGAAAAATGCACGATTATCAGCTATCTGTAATGAGAAAAGCTCTTCGTATCTATTATCAGTTCGTGTATCAGATTTAGCTTTTAACTGATAAATGAACTCACCACGCAAAAAATCCTGCTTGTATGATTGAGTATAAGATAAAACACTATAAAATAAAATGGATAATTGTAGTAGCTTTTTATGGTAATACATAATTGTTGTTTTATTATAAATTGCACTTATAGTGGAAGTTCTTACACTATAAGTGCTTAAATTTAGATTAGTTTCCCGTTAAATGGATGTTATCGCTTTAATATATTTTTAATTCAATCGGGTTATATTCTTTTGCTACAACTGGTGCTCTTTTAGTAATAGTTTGGATAATTTCCGGATCATCAATTAATTCTTTGAATTTATTAATATCCTGCATAGACTTTCTTTTTTGATCAAATACTTTTGATTTGTCAACTAATTTTGCATTTTTATACATATTAGCAGAGTTGCATATATATTTTCGTTTTCCAAATTTATATAATGAATAGTGATAATCATCTTTATCGTCATATACCTCTAAAATCAGTCCTGGTAATCCACTGAATTTATAAGGTCCAAAAGGAAAAGGAATATCTTTTGCAAACCATGCTACCCATGTTCTTCCATATTTTTTAGCTATTGCTTTTTGAACTTTATATTTTCCTATTGTTTTAAAATCATTTTGCAATTGCCAGCTTATGTTATTATCTTCTTCATATCTAAAGTTTTTATTATATACAGCTAGACTTACATATACTTTAGAAGAAGTAATACCAATCGTTTCGGGAAAATTACTATAATATTTTCCTGTCATTTTCATGTCATTATAAGCATTTCCTGACAAAATAATCTGCTTTTCATTTATTAATGAATCCTTTATATACTTATTCATATTCTTAAAATATGATTCATTCTGATTTAGTAATAAAGCAAAAGTAGTTTTGCTTTTTGCTACATCTGTGGTAAAATCTTTATAATTCAATTCATAATCCGCCTCATATTCAACATTGAATTTTATTTGGGATGATACTTTTGTAAATAAAAATATCATAATAACTAAATAATACTTCATAATAAATGTGGTAGTTGTCGAAACAACTACCATTTAAATTTTAATGTCCGTAAATTACTATTTGTGAAGCATGAGTATTTGAATTGCAAAGAAATCTATCTAATCCTGCTAAAGCTTCTTGTAATGTATCATCAGTATGAAATGTTATTCCCTCTGATACATTTACAACTTTTCCACAAGAAGTTCTGAACGGAAATGCAGAAACTACAATAGTTCCTAATAAACAAAGTGTTAATAATGTTTTTTTCATGTTTTTTAAATTAAAATTGAATAATTGAACCCAAAGTTTAAAGACACTTTTAGATTCCTGTTGGTGTCTGCTTGCAAGCGTTATTTAATCATTTTTCTTTTGCATTGTACACTACAAAGTACTCTATGTTTAAATTAATTTTATTCCCTAGCTAATCAATTATAAAAACAAAAAAGCGTGGAACTATGTCTATTGTTCTGGAGGTACTGGTATACCCGAGTAACAGATAAACAATAGCCCACGCCGAAACGTGAGCATTGCATAATCTTGCTACTCTTAAAAATTACCAGTTTTCCAGAACAAGAAAAGCTAATGCTTTATATTTTAAAGATAGATTCGTATCTATATTACGTTACAATGTTAAATATTTTTTTTCACATAAAAAAGAATTTTACAGGCCTTTTAAAAATAAATTGTCTGTATTAACTGTTATCTGAGAATGGCTGTAAAAAACACTAAAATATCTATTTGTATATTGATATTATAATAGTAAAATAAGCAATATGTTATTGCATGACAGATATATTTAACAAAGAATATATTTGATTGAATTAATTTCTATTTTTATCGAATTAAATAGTGTCTTCTAATGTCTAAAATTTTTAAAGTATATATTTGTTTAGGATTGATTTTTAATTCCTTAGCTTTCTCACAAGATTTATCTATTATTTATAAATTTAAAAAAGGTGGAGGAGAGATAGGAACCTATCAATTAGATATTTTTAAGGATCATAGCATTTTTTATGCTTCTAATTATTGCCTAAAAGATCAAGGTGCAAAATCTTATTTAGCAATATATAAACAGAACGCAACCCCTGATATAATTACATTATTAGATAAAGCAGATGATACTTATATTTACACCCAAAAGCCAAATGTTTTGAATTGGAAAATTCTAAATGAAAATAAAATAGTCGGAGGATACAAAGCACAGAAAGCCGAGGTTTTTTATAAAGATGAAAAATGGATTGCCTGGTTTACTGCCGATATTCCCTTTCAGGACGGCGCTTTCATATTCAAAGGTTTGCCCGGTTTAATTTTAAATATTGAAAATGAGAATTACAAATTTGAATTATCAGAAATAAACAAAAGCCAGGCTTATTGTGATATTAAAATTGATGATAGAAAAGAAATTCCTTACGATAAATATGAAAATCTTTTCAAAAATGTTTCAACTAAAAGTAATAATCTTATTGAAAATATTTCGAATTTAAACTTAGGGTTAGAAGTGGATTTTAAATCTACTGGTGAAAAGATAAATACAGTAAATATTTTAAGGGAAATTCTATAAAAGATTTGTTTTAAAGGTAAAATAAATTTATGATTTCGTAAACATTAAAGCTGTTAGCAGACTAAAGAAATAGATTATTCTTGAACAACTTCTTTACGATTATTTAAATATAACTAACTTTAAAACAAAAACCTTTCAATTTCTTGAAAGGTTTTCTATTTTTAACCAAATTTAAAACTCCAAAATGCAAGAACTTTCTTTGTCTTCAAAACTGAAGTACATTTTTTCCATTCCCGTAATTATTTCCGCATTGGGCTACTTTGTAGACATCTACGACTTACTTTTATTTGGTATTGTAAGAATTCCAAGCTTAAAAGCATTAGGCTTAAATCCAGATGTCGACGGCACGTTTATTCTCAATGCTCAGATGGTAGGTTTGCTGATTGGCGGTATTTTCTGGGGAATCTTCGGAGACAAAAAAGGAAGATTATCTGTTTTGTTTGGTTCCATTTTAGTGTATTCTTTAGCGAATATCGCTTGCGGTTTTCTACCTTATTTTCCAAAAGAACATTTGGTGTATCAGTATGCAGGATTAAGATTCATTGCAGGAATTGGCCTCGCGGGGGAACTCGGAGCAGGAATTACCCTTGTTTCCGAAAGCTTACCAAAGAATCTGAGAGCGATCGGAACTTCTGTAGTTGCCGGTTTCGGATTAATGGGCGCGGTTGTAGCTCAGTTAACGGTAGAACTAGCCGGTGGATGGAATATTTCTTACATCATCGGCGGAATTTTGGGAATCCTGCTTTTATTTTTAAGAATCAGCGTTTCAGAATCCGGAATTTATAAAAATATTGAGCATAAATCTGTCTCCAAAGGAAACTTCCTGTCGTTTTTCACCAACAAAGATCGGTTGATAAGATATTTAAAATGTATTGCCGTCGGATTACCGACCTGGTACTGCATTGGGATTCTGGCTGTTTTGGCCAATCAATTTGCTCCTGAAATGGGAATTGAAAGTATTAGTCCTGGGAAAGCAATTATGTGGGCTTATATTGGTATTTCCGTCGGTGATCTGGCTAGCGGATTTATTTCCCATCTCTTAAAATCCCGTAAAATGGCCATTTTCTATATGTTGGCGTTCACTATTGTTGGTGTTGCGTTCATGCTTTTCGGAAATACAAATTCGGAAATAAAATATTATTTTTTCTGTGTTTGGCTTGGTTTAGGAACGGGGTATTGGGCAATGTTTGTGACGTTAGCAGCGGAGCAGTTCGGAACCAATATAAGAAATACGGCAACTACAACGGTCCCCAATATGGTCCGTGGTTTAGTTCCTGTGATGATCTTTGGTTTTGATTTTTTTAAGACTGACTTTTCGGTTATTATGAGTGCTGCAATTATAGGAATAATCGTGTTTGGACTGGCTTTTTACTCATCCCTTACCATTTCAGAGACCCACAACAAAGACTTGGAATTTACAGAATAATTACAACTGTTTAAGAAATATTTAAACAAGATTTATCGTTATACTAATAATAAGTTAAACAGAACAAACAAATTATAAAATTTAATATTAAATTATGCGTTGAATAATTAATATTTGTTTAACTTTGAAAGTAACTAAATTATATTGTTAAATCAAAAACCAAATCACATGCAAAACAACATTTTAAAAAACGGTAAAAAATTAAGAAAAGATGATCTTAAAAACATCGTAGGAGGTATTGGCGGAGGCGGAACTTGGGGTACTCCCGATCTTTCCCTTTGCGGATGCAGCTGTACAGGAGCCGTTACAGGACCGAAATATTGTGTACAATACATCGCATGTCCGCAGGTAATGACTTGCTAATCAACAGAATTATTTCATTTTAGAAATAAACATTTCCACATTTAATACGCAAAAACCTTTTGTTCATCAAAGGGTTTTTGTTATTTAAGACTAATCAGTAGTCGCAAAATTCCCTCCTTTGGAGAGGGGCGAAAATTCAAAGAATTTTTGACGGGGTGGTCAATATAGAAAGCAAGAAGATATTAAATAAAATTTTCAGAAGCCATTTCCCGCTATCCACTATATCTTTTTTGTTACGGCCTCCGCTTCGCTCCGCCCGCAACAAAAAAGGATGCCGTTTCTATCGGGGCTAGGGTTGCAGTCATCAAAACAAAAACCTCAATCAACAACCCTCTCAGATACTCCATCCCACCAACTCCCATACCCTCAAACTCAATCCCTCCCTTTCATTTCTCCAACTCTCTGCTTAGTATAAATCCCGGTATGCCCCGAAATAAGGTAAGAAACAACACAGGCAATCGCGACATAAACCCCACATTCTGCACCGAATAACTCAATTCCCATCAACATACACGCGAGTGGAGTATTCGTTGCTCCGGCAAAGACCGCTACAAATCCCATTCCCGCCAACAACCCGAACGGCAAGGGGATAAACAATGATAATGCGCTTCCCAAAGTTGCCCCGATAAAAAATAATGGAGTGACTTCTCCGCCCTTAAAACCTGCTGAAAGAGTGATAATGGTAAAAGCCATTTTTAATGCAAAATCATAAAGCGGAAGCTGCTTTTCAAAAGATTCTACAATGGTTGGAATTCCCAAGCCAATATACCTTGTCGTTCCCATTGCAAAAACGGCAGCGGCAACAATAATCCCGCCAACAACAGGACGAAGCGGAGGATATTTTATATTTGATTTAAAAACAGAACCTGCCCAATGAATCACCTTACTGAAGGTTGCAGCACAGATCCCAAAAGCAATTCCTGCCAAAACACTGTATAAAACAGGCAAAAATTCAAGTTTTGGGATAAAATCGATATGATAATGAGTATGTTTTACATTCCAAAGATCAGTCGCCCAATTCGCGAGGATTGCCGAAACAAATGCAGGAAAAATTGCATTATACCGAATTCTGCCAATAAGAAAAACTTCCAGTCCGAAAACTGCTCCAGCCAAAGGTGTCCCGAAAACAGAACCGAAGCCCGCTGCAATTGCAGAAATGATTAAAATTTTTCTTTCGTTTTTATTTAATTTAAAAGGTTTGGAAAATTGATCTGCAATTGCGCTCGCCATTTGAATTGCAGTTCCTTCACGCCCTGCAGAACCCCCGAAAAGGTGGGTGACAATGGTTCCCAGATAAACAAAAGGAGCCATTTTAAAAGGAATAATTTCTTTCGGATCATGAATACTGTCGATCAGGAGGTTGTTTCCAGCCTCAATATCTTTTCCGAGATGATGATATAAAAACCCAATCAGAAAACCTGCAACCGGTAAAAATGCAATCAGCCAGACGTGGTTTTCCCGGAAATGAGTAACCCATTCCAACGACTGTAAAAATCCTGCAGAAGCCGTTCCCACTAATGCTCCGATGATAAGACTAATGCAAAGCCACCTAAAAAGATAGGGTAAAGCAGGATATTTCCTGAAGAAAAATCTGGTATGAAATTTTGCTTTTTGGCTTAAAGTTCGTGGATGTTTAGACATATTTTACCTGATCAATTACTGTTAATAATCTCTTAATCAGGCGTCATCAGCTTCTGAAAAGCGGTTGGGTAAGGAAGAACACCATTTCCTTGTATTGCAAATATAAATATTATTTTAAAAAGAAACTATTTTCCGAAATATACTTTTTACTCATTTTGATACTCTCAAAAATATCTTTATCGCTGGAGTCCTGCTCCACAAACCAATATTTCAAACCTGCCCTTTCTTTGGCTTCAAAAATCTTTTTAAAATCTATGATTCCGTTCCCGATTTCAGCAAAATCTTTTGTTCCGGCTTTCATATCTTTCACGTGCCAGAGCGGAAATCTTTTCGGGTATTTTTCAAAATAAGTTAATGGATCAATGCCTGCTTTTGAAATCCAGTATAAATCCAGTTCCATTTTAACCAAATCTGATGAAGAATTTTCTAAAATAAAATCGTAAATATTTCTGGTATCATCAAATTTTTCAAACTCAAAATCATGATTGTGATAAGCGAACTGAATTCCCGCTTTTTTTGTAGTTCCCCCTGATTTTTCAAACAGTTCAGGAAGTTTTTTATAATTTTCAATTGTTCTTTCTTCTGGGAAAAGATAAGAACATACCATATATTTTGAACCAATAAGATGTAAATCTTCAACGGTTTTCTCCCAATTGTTTAATAAAGTTCCTTTATCATTATGAAGAATTCCGGTTGTATGGTGCGAACTGATTACTTTTAAACCAAGATTTTTCAGAATAGTTTGGAATTCACTGCTGCTTTTCCCAAAGAAAGTTCCGTTATAACCATAAATCTCAAGTTCTGTAAATCCTAATTCAGCCAATTTTCCCAATGCTTTCTCAAGGTTTTGAGAAACAGCATCCCGAATGGTATATAATTGAATAGCCAATGGTTTTTTATTCGTTAAAACATTAGAAACACCGCAAGAATATAGACCTAAAAGTCCTAATGAAGATAATTTTATAAATTCTTTTCTATGCATTATAAAAACGGTTTCATTTCATTTTCAATCTGTGTTCTGAGTTCCATGAGACGAATAGCATATTGTTCCTGCTGTTTATCTTCATCGGATTCCGGTATCCATTTTGGAACCGGGAGTTTTTTTCCGTTTTCGTCAACCGCCACAAAAACAATGATGCAATGTGTTTTTTTATCAAAAGTCGGCTGTTTCAGATTTCTTGAGAAAACATTTATCGAAATATGCATACTGGACGAACCTGTATAGATAACTCTTGCTTCTACCTTTACAATTTCCCCGATTTTGATCGGTTCATAGAAACGGATCCCGCCAACATAGACTGTTACGGAATAATTTCCGCTCCAGGTTGTAGCACAGGCATATCCGGCCTGGTCAATCCATTTCATGACGCTTCCTCCATGTACATTTCCTCCATAATTGACATCTGAAGGTTCCGAAATAAACTGAAAAGTAATAGGTTTATTATCCATTTATAAAAATTTGTTTGAATAAAGATATTTAATAATTTTTAATATCACTTATTAAATCCTATTTTTACAGATTGAACTTTTTCTTAAGTTTAATTTTAACAAATAAAAGATTTAAAAATATAATGAAGAAAGTATTCTATCTTAATACATGCGACACTTGCAGGAAAATTTTAGCACAATTCAGACTTACCGGCTGGGAACTTCGCGAAATTAAAAAAGAACCGATCACAAAAGAAGAACTGGACGAAATGTACAAAAGAGCAAAGTCTTATGAAGCACTGTTCAGCAAAAAATCGACTCAGATAAAATTGCGTGAGCTTGATTTAAAAGCTCTTGGCGAAGAAGATTTTAAAGAATTATTGCTGGATCATTACACGTTTTTGAAACGACCGGTTTTCCTGACGGATAATGAAATTTTCATTGGAAGTGATAAAGAAACTATCAGTTCATTAAAGGCATTTTTTGGATAGAGTTGAGTAATTATACAAGATTTTCTCCTACAAATTAAGAATTTATTAAAAATAAAAACCGCAGAACAGTCTGCGGTTTTTATATTATTTTGAATATTTCAATTATACAAAAGGAGCTTTCACCACTTTTGCAGGAATATTTTTGTTTCTTACCTGAATGAAAATTTCAGAACCTAATTTAAAATGAGGCTTATCAACATAAGCCAATCCCAAACCGATTTTTTTCATCGGAGACTGCGTTCCTGAAGTTACCTTCCCGATTACATTTCCTTCTGCGTCTACAACAGGGTAGTCGTGTCTTGGAACACCTTTGTCGGTAAGCTCGAATCCAACTAATTTTCTGGTAATACCTTCTTCTTTTTGCTTAGCAAAAGTATCTTTAGAAATAAATTCTTTATCGAATTTTGTGATCCATCCCAGTCCGGCTTCAATCGGCGAGGTAGTATCGTCGATATCGTTTCCGTAAAGGCAGAATCCTTTTTCCAGCCTTAAAGTGTCTCTGGAAGCCAATCCGCAAGGCATAATTCCCTCGGATGCACCAGCTTCCATAATAGCATCCCAAAGTTTTTCGGCAGATTCATTGTTAAAATAAATCTCAAAACCTCCACTTCCTGTGTAGCCCGTGTTCGAGATAATTACATCACTTACACCCGCAACAGAACCTACCGTAAAGTGGTAATAAGGAATTTCAGAAAGGTTGGTTTCTGTTAATTTCTGAAGAATTTCAGTTGCTTTCGGACCTTGAACTGCCAACAAAGACATATCATCAGAAGCATTGATCATTTTTGCCCCGAAAGTATTATATTTTGATATATGATTCCAGTCTTTTTCGATGTTTGAAGCATTGACAACCACGAAATATTTATCGTCTTCCATTTTGTAAACGATAAGGTCGTCCACGATTCCACCATTTTCGTTGGGAAGGCAAGAATATTGAGCTTTTCCGTTTTCAAGAGCATCTATATTATTGGTCGTAACGAACTGTAAAAGCTCCTTGGAACCATTACCTTCGATGAAAAACTGTCCCATGTGGGAAACATCAAACAAACCTGCTTTTTCTCTTACTGCAAAATGCTCTTCCGTTACTCCGGAATATTGTACAGGCATTTCAAAACCTGCGAAATCTACGATTTTAGCTCCCAAAGAAACGTGTTTGTCGTACAATGCTGTTTTCTTCATATTTATTTTTATTTCTATTTCTTTATTTTAAAACTGTCAAAAGCTTCGTTGAAAAGCTTCATATAATTTCCGTTCCAGTATTTTTGCTGGCAATTAATGGTTACCAGAAACAGATCTTTTTCCTTTTGCAAAACCTTTGTTGTCCAGAATAATTTTTCTTTTTCGTCGAAATATTCGTAAAAATATTCTGTGTATCCTTTTTTACCGCTTTTGCTTTTTATTTTCTTCTCATCATCAGCTGATTTGTAAAGGGCAAGGATGAATTTTTTTGTTTCTGTTTTCGGAAGATTCAAATCATGGTATTCCGAAATGGTGATGGCCCCGATCTGATTACTTGGGAAAATATTGATGATTTCACTGTCATTGGTTACTTTCCAGTCCTCAGGAAGTGTTATAGAGTAGTTTTTACTGTCGTAAACTTTAGTAGGAACATTTTGTGCAAATGAAAAAAATGCTATTAAAAAAGATAATATTAAAATTATTTTCTTCATGATTAAAAATGGTGTTTATATTCTTCCAAGATGATCTTAAACCATTCTGTGAAATGTTCAGGTTGCTTAATCATTTCTTTATCAAGGTCTTCCATAGAAATGTACCTCACTTCTTCCACTTCGTCTTTGTTTAAATTAAAATCATCTTCAAAAGTTCCCACAAAAACATGGTCAAGTTCGTGCTCCCAAAGCCCGTTTCCAACATCCGCCTTATAAATAAAATTGAATTTTTCAGAAATTTTCGCCTCAATTCCGAGTTCTTCCATGAGTCTGCGCTTTGCACCTTCAAGATAAGTTTCCCCGTTTTTGGGATGTGAACAGACCGCATTGGTCCATTTTAGAGGTGAGTGATATTTTCCGGAAGCTCTTTTTTGTAAGAGCATTTCACCTTTATTGTTGAATAAAAAAACTGAAAAAGCACGGTGTAATAAGCCATTGATATGAGCCTGCTGCTTTTCCATCAGGCCGAGAACTTTATCTTCAGAATTTACTAAAACCACCAATTCTTCCATTCCTACAAATGTAAGTGTAATAAATGTATTTTGGAAATTTTTGGTAAAACATCATGGTTTTTGGGCATGAAAAATGATCTTAGATTTAAAAACGATTATTAATCGACGCAATATATTATTTATTTAAAGCTTTTCCGAACCGGATAAAAAGCATCGACAAACCAATAAAGAAAATCAAAATCCAGAAAGAATTAAATAAGACTTCAGGATAACCAATTGCAAGTACATCTACAAATGGATAAGGATAAAAACCTGAAAAACTCCCTCTGAGAAGGATATACAAAAGATAAGTCACAGGATAGATTGTCCACTTTATAATCTGTTTATAATGCAAGCCACTTTTACTTTCATATAAAAACCAGAAAAATAAGACTAAAACCGGAATCAGGGTATGTAGCAATTCATCCACAATTTTCTGCATTCCTGTCGGGCTCCAGGCTGAACGAAGCAAAACCTGATAAATCAATCCGACAATCAAAATATAAATTGTGATTGCAGTCAACAGTCCTGAATGTTCAGTTTTCTGAGGATTTTTAACAACATAAAAAGTGAAATAAACGGCAACGACCAGATTGGTAAGAATCGTAAAATAACTGAAAAACCTGATTGTCATTTCCCCAAAAGAAAGCGCTGAATTTTGCAACATTAAATAATATTGCATAATAATCGCAAACCATCCGAGAAGTGCAAAGATCAAAGCTAAAATTCTTTTCATATTTTAAAGTGTAATTCAAATATAGCAAAAAAGAGATTCTATAATAAAAAGAAAAATTTAACCGAAATAAATATTTTAAGTTTAAATTATACTATTCATTAAATAATGAAACATCTTATATTAAGATAATCGTAAACAAGTTTAATAATTATTTTAATATAAAACTTTACCTTTGTAATTCAATTTTTTAAGGATGGAATTAGAATACAAAAATCATATTAGCCCGATTCTAAAAGATGGAATTAAAAACTATCTGATTGATATCGACGGAACGATTACAGAAGATGTCCCGAATGAAGAGCCGGAAAGAATGGTAACATGCGAACCGTTTCCGGATGCATTGGAAACCATCAACAAATGGTATGATGAAGGACATCAGATCTGTTTTTTCACTTCAAGAACTGAAAATCTTAAGCAAATCACTATTGATTGGCTGGATAAACATGGATTCAAATACCATAGTGTTTTGTGTGGGAAGCCAAGAGGCGGAAATTACCACTGGATTGATAATCACTTAGTGAGAGCTACCAGATATAAAGGGAAATTCACTGATTTGGTGGAAAAACAAGTAACTATTGAAGTTTTTAAAGAAGAATAAATTTAGCTTAAAGATTAAACGATTAATATAATTTACTATTTTGACCTTTAATCTCTTAATTTTTTAAATAAAGGATGTATGAAAGTTTTAGCAAACGATGGCCTGGATCAATCCGGCATTAATGCCTTGACGGAGAAAGGTTTTGAAGTAATTACTACAAAAGTTCCGCAGGAGTTATTGATAAATTACATTAATGAGCACAAAATCCGTACACTTTTGGTACGCAGTGCCACACAGGTGAGAAAAGATATTATTGATAACTGTCCGTCTTTGGAAATCATTGGTAGAGGTGGAGTAGGAATGGATAATATTGATGTGGACTATGCCAGGGAAAAGGGAATCCATGTCATCAATACGCCTTCTGCTTCTTCGGAATCGGTTGCTGAGCTGGTTTTTGCGCATTTATTTTCGGGTGCCAGATTTTTGCAGGATTCAAATAGAAAAATGCCAGTAATTGGTGATACGGAATTTGCAAATCTTAAAAAAGCTTATGCAGCAGGGATTGAGTTGAAAGGAAAAACCATCGGTATTGTTGGGATGGGAAGAATTGGGCAGGAGGTTGCAAAAATAGCCTTAGGTCTTGGTATGAGGGTGATTGCAGCTGATAATAATGTTGGAAAAGCAAGCATTAAAGTAACGTTTTACAACAATCAGTTTATCAATGTAGATATAGAAACAGAGCCTCTTCAGGATGTTTTGAAGCATTCGGATTTTATTACTCTTCATGTCCCGGCTCAAAAAGAAGGATACATGATTGGGAAAAAAGAATTTGAAATGATGAAAGACGGCGTTGCGATTGTAAACTGCTCAAGAGGTGGCGTAATTGACGAAACAGCCTTGATTGAAGCTTTGGATTCAGGAAAGGTAAAATTTGCCGGCCTTGATGTTTTTATCAATGAGCCAACCCCGTCAAAGGAGATTCTGAACCACTCGAAAATTTCTTTAACACCACATACAGGAGCCTCAACTTTGGAAGCTCAGGACAGAATCGGGCTTTCATTAGCTGAACAGATTTCAAGCATATTACAGAGTAAAAATTAATTATATTTCAATATAATATTATAGAAGCACTTCAAATTTGAGGTGCTTTTGTCTTATAAATTATTTTTATTTTTCAGAATATCTCTGATTTCCATTAATAATTTTTGGTCTTCAGTAGGTTCAATGGTGGTTGGTTCGTGTTTTTTAGAAATCTTATTTGCACCCTTAATAATCCAGAACAATACTATGGCAATACAGAAAAAACTGATTACTGATGACAAGAAATTGCCATAAGTAACTCCATGCCAGGAAAGCTTTGTAATATCTTCCGCCCCAGCTGCTTTTAAGGCCGGAGTCAGCAATAACGGAGTAATAACATCCGCAACCAGTGACGAAATAATTTTCCCAAAAGCTCCGCCAATAATCACTCCAACTGCCAGATCAATCACATTGCCCTTAAAAGCAAAATCTTTAAACTCTTTTAAAAACCCCATACTTTTTTCATCTGTTTGCAGGCAAATGTAGATAAAAAAACAAATTTTTAAAATTAGAATGGGTGTTTTATTAAAAAACCACTTCAATTTGAAGTGGTTTGCATTTATAGGCTTTTGTTTTTAAGTATATCTCGAATTTCCATTAATAATTTTTGCTCTTCAGTGGGCCCTGCAGGAGCTGCTTTATCTTTTTTAATGATATTATTGGCACCTTTAATGATCCAGAAAAGAACAATTGCGATACAGAAAAAACTAATCACAGCAGAAAGAAAATTTCCATAAGTAACTCCATGCCACGATAGTTTTGAGATGTTTTCCGCACCGGCCGCTTTTAAAGCAGGATTGAGCAGTAAAGGAGTGATCACATCTTCCACCAAAGATGAAACAATTTTTCCGAAGGCCCCGCCAATGATCACACCGACAGCCAGATCAAGGACATTACCTTTAAAGGCAAATTCTTTAAATTCTTTAACTAATCCCATAATTTATATTTTTTTAGTTTGATTTATAAACAAAAATAGGAATTTAAGATACAAAAAAATTACATTTTTCCCATTTTTATGATTAAATATTAGTGAATTATTATAAAATATGATTATTATAAACCCTTAACAAAACAGGTCTTTTATTTTAAGAAATTAATATTTCTTTTGTAAATTGCCCATAGAAGACTATACATTAAAACAAACTTTATATATGAAAATTTTCACAGCAGAACAAATTCGGGATTCTGATCAATATACTATTTTGCATGAGCCGGTTTCTTCGATCCAATTAATGGAAAGAGCAGCACAAGCCTGTGTTGACTGGATTTCGGAGCACTGTAAAAACCACAGAAACTTTGCAGTTTTCTGCGGCCGGGGAAACAACGGTGGGGATGGTTTTGCGATTGCAAAAATGCTTTATCTAAAAGGTTTTGATGTGGATGTTTTTACTGATCCTAAAGCAAAATTTTCTACGGATGCAAATGTTAACTTTAAAGATGTTAAGGAGATTTCAGGAATATCAATTAAAGACTTTAAAGAAGCTAAACTTTATCGTTTTGATAGCAGAACGGTTATTATTGACGCTCTTTTAGGAACAGGACTGTCCAGAAAATTAGAAGGAGAATTAAAGGATTTGATTGATTTTTTAAATTCTAAAAACAATGCCAAGATTTCTGTAGATATCCCTTCCGGATTATTTGCAGATGAAATTTCGGAGGATTCTACTGTTTTTAAGGCAGATTATACATTAAGCTTCCAGTTTTGGAAAAAGAGTTTTCTTCATCCCGAAACGGGAAAATATACCGGAAAAGTTGAAATTTTAAATATTAATTTACACGAAGAGTATATCTCTGAGACAGAAACAAATAATTTCGTGATTAATGATAAAGTCATTAAAAATATTTTTAAGCCAAGACGGGATTTTTCACATAAAGGAACATATGGAAAAGCGATTCTTGCAGGTGGAAGCTACGGTAAAATAGGAGCTGCAGTTCTATCCACAAAATCCGCACTGAAAACCGGAGCCGGCCTTACTTTTACACTTGCCCCGAAATGTGGATACGAAATTCTGCAAACTTCCTGTCCGGAAGCCATGTTCCTTGAAGGTGGAACTGATTATATTGACAATTTCGATGTTGATGAAAACGCAGTTTGTGGGATAGGACCGGGTTTAGGTACAAATGCTCAAACAGTGAAAAGTTTTCTTCAATTTTTAAAAAAGTATTCCAAACCATTGGTTTTAGATGCAGATGCTCTGAATATTATTTCTCAGGATCAAAAGAATTTAAAGTTAATTCCTAAAAAGTCAATTATAACGCCTCATCCCAAAGAATTTGAAAGATTATTCGGAAAAACTGGAGATTCATTTGAAAGGCTGGAACTGGCCAGAAAAAAAGCACATGAGCTTGAGATTTATATTGTTTTAAAGGATCATCATACACAAGTCATTACACCGGAAGGAAATGTTTTTTACAATATTACCGGAAATTCCGGGTTGGCAAAAGGTGGGAGCGGGGATATTTTGACGGGAATTCTTACTTCTTTTTTAGCTCAAAATTATTCCGAAGAAGAGACTGCTGTCCTCGGTGTGTGGTTTCATGGAAAAGCTGCAGAATTTGCTTCTGAAAAATATTCTAAAGAATCTATGCTTCCAACGGATGTTATTAATGAATTTGGGAAAGTTTTTGAAGAATTAAATAGCATGGTCGTGAAAAAGTTATAAACTTAAATGCGGTATGCATTTGAAATTTATATAAAAAGAAAGGCAAATCTGTAAGTGTACAAATTTGCCTTTTTTATGTTTTACGGTTAAAATATTCCGTTTAGTATCTGTTAAAAACTATTCAGGTTTTTCATTCTCCGCCTGAGTGATTTTGAATTTTTTGGAAATAATCATAATGACAACTCCTGCGACCATGAAAGGGATAGAAAGAACCTGTCCTGTATTTAATCCTCCAATCTGAATGAATTCATCGCCTTGTGGTTCTTTCAAGAATTCAACAAAGAATCTGATTGCCCAAAGGATAACGAAAAATAGCCCAAATAGCCATCCCTGCTGATATTTTTTGTTTGTTTTTCTATACAAAATCCATAGCAAAACAAACAGGCAAACATAGCCTACTGCCTCAAACATTTGCGATGGATAGCGCGGAATCGTTACTCCATATTCGCTGCTCTGTTGCGGGAAAAGCAATGCAAAAGGTGAGTTGGGATCTACCGGTTTTCCGATGATTTCTGAATTGAAAAAGTTCCCCAATCTTACGAAAGCTCCACCCAGAGAGACTACAATTCCCAATCTGTCGTAAACCCAGAACGGATTTTTCTTAATAATTTTAAATGAATAATATAAAGTGGTGAAAATCAAAGCGATGGTAGCTCCATGGCTTGCAAGTCCTGAAAAGCCTGTAAATTTCAATCCATTTTTAGTACTTATCGGTAAAAATACGCTCCAAAAATCCTCCTTGAATAATTCCGGCTGATAGAAAATAACGTGTCCCATTCTTGCTCCAAGAATTGTCCCAATCAAAGTCCAGGTGAAAAGAGGCTCTAGATATTTATGGTTAACATTGTCGATTTTGAAAATTTTATTCATTAAAATATATCCAAAACCAAATGCAAAAATGAACATTAAACTATAGAAATGCAGCGTAATTGGCCCTAATTCAATTCCTTTTGAAGGATCCCAGATTTTGAAGGGAGTTTCTAAATCTACCTTATCTGCTGCTGTAATTGGCTTATTTGATTTTACAGCATATTTGAAATTTTCAATATTTTCCTGGGTGGCAGGAGTTTCAATGAGCTTAAAATTTTTATCTAGAAGCTGATATTTTGCATCTTTAAATTTTGCTAAAGTTGCCGCACTGTAATTAAAATAAGAAGGTTCGAAATTGGATTCATTCAAAATTACCAAAACGTTTTCGTTGATTTTTTTATCCGGAAATTCGTTCAGGTCCTGTATTTCTGTGGTGGAATAAATTTTTACGGGAACATCGGTGGAGTTCACTTTTAAAGTTCCGTCAGACATTCCGTCAGGATAATTTTGCGCAAAAAGACATTGGGTAATGAACGCAAATACTACGAGGTAAATTCTGAAAAAAATATTACTCATTTCTATTTTTTTAGTAGTTTATTAATTTGATTTTATTTTTTTGGTGGAACAGGATCATAGCCGCTTCCTCCCCACGGGTGACATTTTGAAATTCTTTTCACTCCCAGCCAAAATCCCTTAAAAATCCCGTGAACCCGCAATGCTTCCACCATATAATGTGAACAGGTAGGTTCATAACGACAGTTTTTGGGAAGTAAAGGCGAGATAAACCATTGGTAAAATCTGATTAAAATTACCAAAGGAAAAGTAATGATTTTATTGAATGTAAGTTTCAAAACGGTACAAAAATAGGGTAAAAAAATTAAAATTAGTTTAAATTTGTTAGAAGTTTCATTGGCAAAATACCTGAAGCAGAATTGTAAATTGTTTTCATTTAAAATTTATTGCCGGATAATCGTGAATTAAAAAAAATGAATTTAAAGTCTCACGAACTTTGAGTGAATAATTTTAAGCATTTGCTTATTAAACAAAAAATAAAAAATCTTGAATCAAAATATTCCATTAGCAGAAAGATTAAGACCCAAAACATTGGATGATGTTCTTGGGCAGGAACATCTTACGGGGGAAAAAGGAACCATCAGGAAAATGTTGGAAACCAATACATTGAATTCCCTTATTTTCTGGGGACCTCCAGGAACGGGGAAAACAACGCTGGCGGAAATCATTTCTGAACAGTCCGGGCGGAAATTTTATAAGCTTTCTGCGGTTTCTTCAGGCGTGAAGGATGTACGTGATGTGATTGAGGATGCAAAAAAACAAAATCTTTTCTCTGGAAAATCACCGATTTTGTTTATTGATGAAATTCACCGTTTCAACAAATCCCAGCAGGATTCTTTGCTTCATGCTGTTGAAAAAGGTTGGATTGTTTTGATAGGAGCTACAACGGAAAACCCTAGTTTTGAGGTCGTTTCGGCGCTGCTTTCCAGAAGTCAGGTGTATGTTTTGAAGGCTTTGAGCTATGAAAAGCTGGAAGAATTAATAGATATTTCTTCTGAAAGATATAATCAGGATGAGAAAACTGATTTTAAAATAGCTGAAAAAGAGGCTTTTATCCAATATTCAGGAGGTGATGCAAGGAAACTGATCAATTCTGTGGAGCTGGTTTTAAATCAATATATAAATTCCGGCAAAAAGGAAATTAAAAATAAAGACGTCCTTGAAGTTTTACAGGAAACAATGGCGCTTTATGATAAAAATGGTGAGCAGCATTATGATATTATCTCGGCTTTCATCAAATCCATGCGCGGAAGTGACCCGAACGGTGCAGTTTATTGGCTGGCAAGGATGATTGCGGGAGGTGAGGACATTAAATTCATTGCAAGGAGAATGTTGATTCTAGCTGCGGAAGACGTAGGATTGGCCAACCCCAATGCTCTTGTGATCGCTAATAATTGTTTTCAGGCAGTAAATGTGATCGGAAATCCGGAAGCAAGGATTATCCTGAGTGAAACGGCTGTTTACCTGGCTGTTTCCCCGAAAAGTAACTCGGCTTATATGGCCATTAACGAGGCGATGGCTTTGGTAAAGCAGACTGGAAATCTTCCTGTTCCGTTACATTTACGAAATGCTCCTACCAAGCTGATGAAAGATTTGAATTACGGGAAAGAATACAAATATGCCCATTCTTTTGAAGGAAATTTTGTCGATCAGGATTTTCTTCCCACCGAAATAAAAGATGTAAAATTGTATGAGCCCGGAAATAATGCAACGGAGAAGAAAATTTATGAAGAACTAAAGAAAAAATGGAACAATAAATACTAAAAAGGATACTCAAACGAGTATCCTTTCATTTAAATATGATCTAAGAAATTACTTTTTAGTTGTAATGGATACTACTTTTTTTCCACCTCTGTCTACAAGTTCCATATTTGTAAGGATATTCCCGAATACCAATGTTTTTGTGTCAGAAAATTCGTATCCATCGATAAGAACAGGAGTTTCGGTTGGAAGTCCGTACTGAATATTCAGGTCAGAAAGAGGAAGCCTATCCATATTGTCCTGGCCTTTTTTCATTTTGATTTCCGTAAGTCCGTTTTCTGCAATAGAGCTGTATTTTTTCAGGTTTGCCGGAAGATTTGCCGGTGTTTTGTAGACATTCATACTTTGAATCGCATCCTTATAAGGAGCAAACATATCTACTGTACCAACAATATCATTGGAAATTGCAAATTTCGTTGCAGAATTCTTCTGAGCAAATAATGTAGCTGAAGATAATAATAAAAAAGAGTAGAGTAATTTTTTCATAATATTAGGAATAATGACTGTTAAAAACTTGATAAATATAGCTATTTTTTAGAAATCATGAACAAAAATTCATAATAATTTAATAATAATGACGAATAATTTGTTTTTATTATGATTTTATTTTCTCACTTTCAGGATTTTCATCTTTGTTCTCAACCATATTCTTAATGATATTTTTTAATCTCTGGAATAAGAAGGAGCTTAATAACAATATGATTCCCAGGATAATAAAAGCGATGATTCTCGATACATTATCCATTTCCCAAACGTCATAAGTATAAAGTTTTAAGATCATTATCCCGATTAATACAAATCCAATTTTTGGATATTCCGTATTACCGCTTTTCATCCCTTTATAAATAAGAATACTTGCCAGAACTGCCCAGATAATTGGCAGATAAAGGATTCTGAAGTGTTTTTCGAGTTGAGGAACTTCCCAAACGCCTTCTGCATTGATCAAAAGATATAAATGATAGAATTCAGAGCTAACGGCTGTGATAACTGCCAGAGAAACAAGCCAATATGAGAACTTAAGGGTTAAAAAATGTGATTTTGGAAGAATTTTAAACAAAATATATACAAAAGGAATCCAATACGACAAATGCATAAAGTAAAAAGTAAGCTGGACTTTTTTCAATAAAAAATTAGTAACAATTCCAGAGCCGGAAACAACCGCATTGATGATTATTAAAAATAAAAACAAATAGATAAGTCCTGTTTCAAGAATTTTATTAATCTCAAGCTTTTTCCTGAATAATAAAATAATGAAGATGTAAAACAAACTGTAAATCAGTGAAATACTGAAAATAATAACCCACGGTTTTGCAGAAATATGATAGATGATCTCCAACAGCAACGCCACATAAATCACTCCGTAACTTGCAATAGCAAAGACATTTTCAAAAAAGCTAGTGTTTTCTTTATCTGTATCCGGCAGTTTTTTTAATAAAATTAAATTGACAAAAGTAGTAACTACCGTCACCGAGCTTGTCAGGAAAACCGGGTTGAAAACTACACCCAGATTCACGGCATCTATATACTCTGACCACGTTATAATCTGGGCAATAATCACCAAAGGAAACAAAATATAGAAGCCTATTTTAAAAATATTAAGATTGGTTTTTTTCCAGATGAATAAAAGCAAAGTAGCCTCAACAGCCCAAACACTCGTAATAAGATGTGTTTTCAGCTGTAAAGCAAAGGCAATAGTGATAAGGCTCATAATAATTCCTGCAAAAACGGAATAATTGACCTCAAAATTCTTTCTGGAATATTCTCTATACAGCAAAAATGAATTGACGATAGCAAAACCAACAGGAAAAATAATTACTGCTTCATACTTTAATTCATTAAAAATATAAACTAACCCAATGATACTGGTGAAGTTTATTAAAATCAACATTAAAATGTCGAAAGAAGCCAGAATTCCTTTCTTAAAATAGTTCTGTAAAGCAAAAGCGTAGAAAATAATGTAGGTGACAATGAAAAAATAGACAGTGAGAATCTCAGTTTTTTCCACAGTCCAGTAAAAAAGATAAATATTGGTAAATATAAAGGCAACCCAACCCACACTTTTCCAGTTTTTCAGGAAAACGATAGCCAGCATTCCGATGTTTAAAACCGTTAAATAAGTAAGCAGAAAAGGGTAGTTGCTTTGTCCCGTACTAATCATCAGCGGGGCAAGAAAGCCTCCAAACAAAGAGAAAATAATTAAAGTTTCGCTTTTATAATAATAAGCAAGAGCAATGGAAATCAATGTAATCAAACAGGTAACTGAGAAAGCAACCGTTTGTGAAAAAAGGTGATATTCACGAAAGGCAATGGTTGTAGTAAAATACAAAACAGCAATTCCGCCTCCCGTAATAATTGATGAAAAGACAGTATAGTTTTTCCTCAGGAAATGACCGGTCACCATTATTCCCGCTCCGATCAGCAGCCCGATTCCGACTCTTGAAGTTTCTCCGATCCAGTCTCTGTCAATAGCATATTTTACAAAATATCCTATTCCCAACACAAGGGTAAAAATCCCGATAATCGTCAGTGCATTTTGCTTTAAAAAATCAAAAACCGGACTGAGTCTGTCGTTTCCGGCTGTATCCGGTATTCTTTCAGGGGCTTTCGACTCTTCAGGAGGAAGAACGCTTTGTTCTTTTTCAGTGGCAAAAGTAACAGGAGGAACGATATTTTCCTCTCTTATCTCAATATGTTGTTCATTTTCCAGCTTTCTGTTAAGCTCTGAAATTTCCTTTTCTAATTTTTGAATTTTACGGTTCAGATGATTAAAAAAGATAATGACAAGTAGAATCAATATGATGATGAGAGGATAAATCATTGCATTTTTTTGTTTGATCAAATATAAACAAATGTTTCATATAGACTTAAAAGCAATTAATCCATCACACAATGATGATGGATTAATTTTAATACTTTAAAATGTAGAAATTCTTTAGTTTGATACTTTATAAATATAAAACGAGCTAATACTGGATCCTAATATACTTGCATCAAGCAGCGAAGCGCCTGTAAGCCCGAAAGAGATTTTATCTCCGGCCAGAAGCGGATATAAGTTATTGATGCTTGCATCGGAAATCGTCAAACTGAGCAGTCCCAAATTGGCACCGCTAAAATTACGGCTATCAATCAGTGTTGATACTCCCGATCTGTTTCTTAAAATTGCCACACCCGGAGTTGACAATACTGTTGCCTGCAAACCTGTTCCGTACCGGAAGGAAAAGCCTATTGCATACACACCGTTGGTGGGAACTGTATACGTATGGTCTGTATCTGAAAACAATAAGCTGGTACCTACTGTTCTTTCTGCTACTACAAAGTTTACAGGTCTATAACCGTTCGGTAAAACACCCAAATTGATCAAGCTGAGGCCGGCTGTTTTTTTTGCTGCGTACACAGATGCTGTAATTCCGCTTGTAGTATTTACCTGTGAAATTACGTAATCAGCGATAAGCTGAGGGTTCATTTGCCCCACTTGAAAATCTCCACCAATATTTTGGTTTAAAACCAATAGTTGGTATCCCGGAATAGAGGGTGCTACAGGAGTTTGTCTAATCTTCATTGTACCGTTTACATCGAGATTGGACTGTGGATTTGGAGTATTAATCCCAACCCATCCACTTTGAGCAGCGATGGGGATAGCCACAAGGGCTAAGAAAGCGCTAAAAATCTTAGTTTTCATGTTAAAAAATTTAATAGTTAATGGTTTATTCTCAGTTAGTTTCCTTAAAGTTACAACAAATATTGTGCAATGTGGTATGTAATTTTATATTATTTTTAACATTAAACTAAAATTAATGTGAATTTTTTAACTAAAAATGGATTATCAATGAATAAAATTCGTTAAAATTCTTTACACACTTGTAAGTGAAAAATAAATTTGGCTTTTTTAATGAATTTATTTTATTTTCAAAAAACAACTATTCTATGAATAGCATATTAACAAATCATACCATTTTTAAAGCAAAACGGTATGATTTGTTAATATGCAAATGAATTAGTTGAAATTTTTATCCTTTATGAGAATTTGTTATTCTAGAAAAATAGCTCGCAAGTTCAATGTTTAATTTTTCTGTCGTTAAAAAAAAACAGAATTTTTGTGTAAGTGCCTGATTTTTAAATTTAAACCCAGTTTTTTTCAATCAGTTTCATCAGATTATCAGGACATTTTATTACTTTATTGGTTTTTGCGTCCAGGAAGAAAAGAGTAGTGGAAGCTTCTGTGATTTTGACATTTTCTTCATTGAAAATTTCATATTCAAACTCAATTTTTACCCCGGGAGTTTTTTTGATATATGTATGAATTTCCAGTTTGTCATCATAAAAAGCGGGCTTTATGTACTTAATTTTATACTCCGAAACAGGCAGCCAAATTCCTTGATTTTCAATCTCATTATATGACATTCCGATGCTGCGGAAAAGCTCAACCCTGCCAATTTCAAAATATTCTGCATAGTTTCCGTAGTATACGTATTTCATGGGGTCTGTTTCTCCGTAACGTACTCGTAATGAGTGAGTTGTATGTATCATTTTTTGTACTAGATTATACATACAAATATATTTTTAAATAATCAATACCTCCAAAATTTTTTTTAAAAATAAAAAATTTGGACCTTTGTCTTCCTTCTAAAAAAAAATACTAACCAAGAATTTAATCGGGGCATAAATTATGGATGAAAATTTAATGATGATATGGCAGAAGTGCCTTCAGTTCATGCGCGATAATCTAAACGCAGCTGAAGATAATTCTGATCTAAAAAAACTTGAAAAATCGTTTGATTTACTATTTGACAAGGTTCAGCCAATTTCTTTGGTTGATAACAACCTTACGCTTATGGTTCCGAGTGATTTTTACAAGGAGTATATTGAGGATAATTACTTGTCCCTGCTTTCTGCTGCCCTGAAGAAAAATATAGGAAAAGGAGTGAAATTATGGTATTCTGTAATGGAAAATAAGCCGGTTGGCCAGGAAAAACCTGTTACCATGAATATGAAGGGAAAGACTGTTCCCACTCCGAAAATACAGGAAACAATGCCGCAAGGCTTTTCATCAAATATTGTAAATCCATTTGTAGTTCCGGGAATCAAAAAAGTAAATATTGATTCTAATTTAAAATCAGATTTTTCTTTCGATAATTACGTAGAAGGAGAGAGTAATAAGTTTGCGGCAACAGTTGCAAAATCAATCGCCAAAAGACCGGGAGCAACGGCTTTCAACCCGTTATTCTTGTATGGTGGTTATGGTGTAGGGAAAACCCACTTGGGACAGGCTGTAGGTCTTGAAGTAAAGAGTCAGTTTCCGGATAAAGTAGTGCTTTATTTGTCTTCTGAAAAATTTATCCAACAGTTTATTTCTTCAGCAAAAGCCCATAAACAAACAGAATTTGCGAACTTCTACCAGATGGTGGATGTACTGATCATTGATGATATCCAGTTCCTTTCAGGAAAATCTGCAACACAGGACAGTTTCTTCCATATTTTTGATTATTTGCATCAGAACGGAAAACAGATTATCCTTACATCAGATAAGGCTCCGGCGGATATTATGGATATTCAGGACAGGATCGTTTCGCGTTTCAAATGGGGACTTTCTGCGGAAATCAAATCTCCGGATTATGAAACACGTAAGCAGATTATCGTTGATAAATTAAGCCGAGATGGTATTGTTTTGACTCCGGATATGCTTGATTTCCTTGCTTCAGAGGCAAAAACCAACGTAAGGGAGCTTATTGGGGTCATCAATTCTGTGATTGCTTACTCAACAATTTATAAATCAGATTTAAGCCTTGAATTGTTAAAAGAAACAATCAACAAGATTGCAGCCAACCAGAAAAAAATCATCAATATTCCTTATATTCAGGAGGTTGTGTGTGATTATTTCGGAATTAAAAGAGAGCAGCTTTTATCAAAGACAAGAAAAAGAGAAATTGCTCTTCCAAGACAGCTGGCTATGTATTTTGCTAAAGAATTTACAAACTCCACATTTACTAAAATCGGTGAAGAAATGGGCGGTAAAGATCACTCCACGGTAATGTATGCCTGCGAAACCATCAAAGATGTTTCAAAGATTGATAAGGAAGTGAAAAAGTATGTTAAGGAATTAACGGAAAGAATCAAGCAGTAAGAAATAATTTAATTAATTTAAATAATAAAAATGGAGAATAATTTATTCTTCATTTTTTGTTTAGTTTTGCTGATTAATACATGTTTTAATCATTAAACCTTTTAATTTTAATTTAAAAAAATATGAAAATATTAATGGTTTGCCTGGGAAATATATGCAGAAGTCCTTTAGCAGAAGGAATTATGAAAACAAAGCTTTCAGGTGATTTTTTTGTAGATTCGGTGGGAACAATTTCCCAGCATGAAGGTGAGCATCCTGATAAAAGAGCAATAAAAACCGCAGCCAATCACGGGATTGATATTTCAAAACAGAGGTCAAGACCCATTACAAATGTGGATCTTGAAAATTTTGATAAAATTTATTGTATGGATCTTGATGTTTATGAAGATGTGATTTCCAAAGCTAAAAATGAAGAGCAACGTCAGAAAATTTCTTTGTTTTTGCAAGTTTTGGGTGATCATGAAAATGCAGAGGTTCCAGATCCTTACTGGGGAGATATGGACGATTTTGAAAAAGTTTTCCAATTGTTGGATAAAGGCTGCAACATGATCGCAAAACAATTAACAACAGTCAGCAATTCATAACTCAAGACTTTTAACTCATAACTCATAAAAATGCTTTTCCTACTTCCAGCATACCTTTCAGAAAACACTTCTATCACTCATTTTTCGCCTGTGATAAAAGAATACATAATGCAAACTGATTATTTTTTTGTAGAAAATGAAAAAACGGCAAGAAAAGTCGTGAAATTTTTTGCTCCGGAAAAAAAGCAATCGGATTTGAAACTTTTTCTTTTGGATAAATACACAGAAAATAATGATATCAAAGAAGCTCAGGAATTAATTTTGAAAGGCCAGGATTTTGGCTTGCTTTCCGAAGCAGGGTTGCCTTGTATTGCTGATCCCGGAAACCTGATCGTGAAATGGTGTCATGAAAAAAACATTCGTGTTGTCCCAATTTCAGGGCCTTCTTCCATTATTTTAGCATTAATTTCAAGTGGTTTCAACGGCCAGGAATTTACATTTAACGGGTATTTGCCGATTGAGAAGGGCGAAAAGAAAAAACAGATCCAGAGCCTGGAAGCATCAGTTCAAAAAACAGGATACTCACAGATTTTCATGGAAACACCTTACAGGAATAACCAGCTTTTTGAAGATTTAATCAAATTTTTATCCCCCAATACAAAGCTATGTATCGCAGCAAACATTAATGATCCCGAACATGAGTTCATCAAAACTAAAACCATAAAAGACTGGCAAAAGCAAAAGCCGGAACTTCATAAAATTCCAACGGTGTTTGTTTTAGGAAAATAATCAGTACTTTTGAATTAACTGTTTTTTATGTAATTTATAAAACACATAATATGAAAAAAAAATTATTTTTTTTAGTGCTCTTGTTTTCAAAATTATTTTTTTCACAAATACTAGTTAACGAGAGCTTTGAAGGAAGTAGTCTTCCTTCAGGATGGTCTGGGGCTAATATAGGTACTTCTGCCGGACAACCTTGTTCGGGACTAAAAACACTTGTAAAACATCTAACTCCCTATGATACGGGTTCAAGTGTTGAAATTAAATACATATCCAGCCAGTCTAATGGTAAAGATATTTTTTATTCTTTCAAATATCTAAACCAACCTATTAGCAATATAATACCACCAATAGTTTATTTAAAATATTCTTCTGATAATGGTATAAGTTGGAAATCATTGCCAAATTTTAATTCCCCCAGCATAACTGCTAACTGTATACCTGTTTCTGGAGTTATACCTGGGATAGATGTTCCTGTGAGCTCAAATTTTGTATTTAGTATTCAAATTTTTGGATATTATAATCATTGTATTGTAGGAATAGATGATGTACAAATTATACAAAATACTAATAGTTTTAATTGTTTTTTACCAGTAAATATTAGTACCTCGAATATTAATAATAATTCTGCACAAATAAATTGGAATACTCAAGGAGCAAATATTCCAGATGATTTTGAATATTATATATCTACCAGTAATTTGGTGCCTGATAATAATACTTTACCAACAGGATCAGTATCTGGTAGTAATAATAGCACCATCTTAAGTGTGTTGCAACCTTCTACAAAGTATTATATATGGTTGCGGTCTACCTGCGGAACAAATCAAAAAAGTTTTTGGACAAATACACATACCTTTACAACAGAATGTAATCCTATAGGACCATTTTTTGAAAATTTTCAATCTAGTAATACAATTCCTAATTGTTGGACTTGTCATGATAATCCCTACGGAAGTTGTAATGTTGCTACTGAAAACGGTAATAAATCTATTTTTTTAAATGGACATTCTGTATCTCCAAAAACAATAGCTTTACCTCGTTTCAATAATTTAAATTCCGGATCCAACAGGTTAAAATTTAAATTATGGTGCTATATAAGTGGACCAGGGCCTGATTCGGCTGTTGATGTTGGCTATATGACAAATGTTTTAGATGTAGCTACATTTACAAGTATTCAGACTTTTAATGCGACTTTAAGTAAAACTGAGTATATCGTAGTGATACCTAGTAACCTTCCTTCTAATGCTAGACTGGCATTTAGGAAAAACACAGGGAATAATATATATATTGATGATGTTTATTGGGAGCCAGTACCTTTATGTGCTACACCTACTGATATAGCAGTAAATAGTAATAGTTTGAACTCTATTACAGTGAGTTGGCAGCCAAGTAGTGCGGGATCTGTAAATAATTATGAATTATATTATAGTACAGATAGTACGACTCCAACTGTTTTAACTGTACCAAATGTAACAGGTATTATGGGAAACACTTATACCATAACAAACTTGGATCCGGATGAAGTTTATTATATTTGGGTAAGATCTAGTTGTAGTCTTGGAGGTGGGAGCAATTGGTCAAATTATATTACTAACCAAGCATGTATACCTGAAGTGCTTAATCAAACTAAACATGCTATTAAAGATTTCATTACAAGTGGAGGTATTTATAATATTAATTATTCTGTGAATTCCTATGCGGTATACAATAATCAATCTTCAAAGGTTTTAACTGTATCAAAAGGATCTACATTTAATTATTCTGCAACTTCTATTTCCAATTTTACTCATTATTATTATATCTGGATTGATTGGAATAAGGATAAACAATTTGACAATATAAATGAAAGAATAGCTGTATATGGTTTATCTCCAGCTTTTTATGGATCTTACTTGGTAGCATCAAATAGGCAGCCGGGATTATATAAAATGCGAGTTGGTACGTCTTGGGATGATGGAAATCTTACACCGTGTAATTTTACTAAACCTGATATTACTAATTTTGTTGATTTTACTTTAGAGGTAATAGAACCACCAACTTGTACACAACCCAATAATATCGTTATGTCAAATATATCTCCCAATAGTGTTGATTTATCATGGCAAGGTATGACTTCATCTGGCTCTTATGATATATTTTATTCCACAAATAATATTTTACCAACAATGAATACTATACCAAGTATTCAAGGAACTGTAGGGAATACTAAAACTATTAATAATTTAGTTCCGTATACAAAATACTACGTATGGATAAGAGAAAACTGTGGCAGTGGTAATTATAGTTATTGGAGTTCTCCAGTATCTTTTGAAACACTATGTCAGCCTCCGATAATTACATCTACCTCAAGTGGAACTTCATGCTCTGGAGGAACTGTAAACTTGACAGCCCAATGTACTGGAAATTGTTCAATACGTTGGTATAATACTCTTATAGGAGGATCCTTATTACATACTGGAACTTCATTTTTAACGGATAATCTCTCGTCTCCAACACCATTTTATGCTGAGGCATCTTATAGTAAGGAAATATCAGCTATAAAACCAATTTATAATGGCAATTCCTATAATGTTAATGTAGGTTCAGGAGGATTAGTATTTAATGCTAATGAATTTTTTACACTTAAAAGCGTAGATGTGTTTGTGATAGATGCTCTTACCAATGATAATAATTTGACGGTACAATTATTAAACAATAATGATCAGATTATATATACTAAAACATTCACTCTTGTTGGTAAACCTAATAATACAACATTACCAAAGAAAAATACTTTAAATTTAAATTGGGATATTCTCCCTGGAATAGACTATAAAATTAAGAAGTCAGGCAGTATACCTAATCTTATACATGATTTGGGTGTAGCTTTTCCAATTAATATTGGTTCTGCAGGTACAATAAAAAATTCATTATTTTACCCCGATCGCTATGACTATTTTTTCAATTGGAAAGTTTTAACTTATTGTAGCTCTCAAAAGTATGAAGTTTTAGCAAATATTGATAATACTTGTTTAGGAGTAAATGAGAGTAATAATAAGAAAGATGATATTCAAATATATCCCAATCCTTTTGAAAATGATTTATATATTAATAGCAAAAGAAAAATTGATTATATAACTTTGAATGATATTTCAGGAAAATTGATAAAAAATATTAATAATCCAGATTCAGTTCTTTCATTAAGTGATTTATTGCCAGGAATTTATTTTTTAACAATAAAACTAAATAATAGTAATGTAAGAACATTTAAAATTCTAAAAAAATAGATCGTTAATTAAATAAATGTGAGTTTTATTGAATGAAAAAGAGTCTTTTTGCCCTTATATTTTCTCCATTTTTGATCCTTGCTCAGGAAGCTTCGAAACTGACAGACGAAATGGCCATCAAATTATCCGAAAAACCGCTTCATTGCATCAATCAGGAATATCCAAATAAAACGGCGCATATCATCAATACAGCCAACGAAGTTCCGTTGAGCCCGAAAGATTTGCATCCGAGCTTTTATGGCTGCTTCGACTGGCACAGCTCTGTTCATGGACATTGGATGCTGGTGCGATTATTAAAAACCAAACCGAATTTATCTGTAGCCAAAGACATTGAAAATATTCTTGAAAATTCATTTAAAAAAGAAAATCTTCAAACAGAGGCAGATTATTTCACAAAATATCAGCTAACAACCACTTTTGAAAGAACGTACGGATGGGCTTGGCTGTTGAAATTAGACGAAGAACTAACAACCTGGGACAATCCAAAAGCGAAAATATGGCATCAGAATTTAAAACCTTTAACGGATAAAATCTTGACTTCATGGAAAACATATCTGCCTAAGCAAACCTACCCAAACAGAACCGGAGTTCACCCGAATACAGCCTTTGCAATGGCTTTTGCAATAGATTGGGCAAGAGCAAATAAGGATAAAGATTTTGAAAATCAATTAATAGAAAAAGCAAAATATTTTTATTTAAAAGATGAAAAAACGCCTGCCTATCTTGAACCGGACGGTTCGGATTTCTTTTCGCCGAGTCTGGAAATTGCAGATTTAATGAGAAGGGTTCTTCCTCAAAAAGAATTTGTACAATGGTTAAATAAATTCTATGAAAAGCGAAGTTTAGAGAATATTGAAAAGATTCCTGTGGTGAGTGATCTCAGTGATTATCAGACTGTTCATTTGGTTGGGCTGTCTTTCACAAAAGCCTGGTGCATGAAAGGAATTGCAAAGTCCCTTTCAGACGGCCATCCATTAAAAAAAGATTTCCAAAAAACAGCGACTGTATTTTTAAATAATGGTCTGCCATTATTATTTCAAGGAAATTACGGCGGAGATCACTGGCTGGCCAGTTTTGCCGTTTATGCTTTGGAAGATTAATAATTTAGCTTGAAGTTTGATGAGGAAGGCTGGGAGTTTATAAAGCGCGAAAAAACCTCCAGCCTCCCTCTTCAACCTTCCTTACTTTAATCAATATCTGATTCCCAGTTTTTTAAGAATGAAACTTAATAGCCAGATCGGTCCTATCAGAAGAAATTGCAGGTCTTTCAGGAAAGATGGTTTTTTACCTTCGATTTTATGACCTACAAATTGTAAAATCCAGGTAATCACAAAAACAGCCAGGTAAAGAATCCATGATTTTGTTCCGAAAGTGACGTTGGCGAGTGATACAAAATGTTCCATTAAAAGCATTACAAAAATCATAATTATTGCAATTCTCCATGATAAATGGAAGTAAAAAATGGTGACTAAAACCAATGCAATAAAACTCGCAATACTCAGAAAACCAAAATATTTTAAATAAATATTCGGGGTTGGGATATATGAAATAAAACCTAAAATCGTCCAGAAAATCAAGGGAACACAAATCCAGTGAATCAATTTGTTGGTCCCATTTCTGTGACTTTCGCCGTATTCTGCAAGTAATAAATCAATCTTTCTCATATCAAAAATTTGGGAAATACTAAAATAATAAAATTTTGTAATCGCAGGAGACTTTGCTTACATTTGTGTTATGTCTGTCCTAGAAAAATTCGGCGTTGAAATTTTTACCCAACATAATATTTTCGAGAGAATAGCTGTCGATAAGCCTTTTCGTCCTGAAAATCCGGCGTTTATCTTTATTAAAACAGGTACGATAAAACTTCGCCAGCATTTCAATGACCTGGAACTTTCTGCAAATATGTTTATGGTGACGGATCCGCAGACGGTTTATGAAATGATTTCCGTAAGCGATGATTTTCAGTCGAGAATGGTCTCCTATAAAAGAGAATTTATTTCGGCTTTATCATTGAGGTTCAATAGATTAATTGGTTATCGTTACTTCAGGCAGCAGATGAATCGCGGTGTTCCTTTTGAGCCGGATGAAATGGAGCTTGTCTGGAAAAGTGTGAATTTCCTGAAATATATTTTAGATACAGAAACGGAAATTTTATATAAAAAAGAAGTTGTAGAGCATCTTTTCTCGGTTTTCTGTTATCAGATGGCAGGAATTATTTCAAAAGAAGATGCCAATTCCATGAGCCAGATGTCCAGACAGGAAGAAATTGTTTTTATTTTCTTAAATGATCTTGCGACAAATCATAATACCGAACGAACAGTGGAGTTCTACGCCGAACGACAATCCATTACAACCAGACATCTTTCGTCGGTAGTGAAAACGATCACGGGCAAATCCGCAAGCCAGATCATTGCTTTAATTGTAATGAATGAAGCAAAAGTGCTTTTAAATTCCTCCAATAAGCCGGTTTCGGAGATTTCTTCCATATTGGGGTTTAGTGATCAATATTCTTTTTCTCATTTTTTTAAGAAGCATTCCGGTGAAAGCCCTTCACAATATAGAAACCAGTTCGAAAGTTAAAATCTTACATTTGAACATCTTTTTCCAATTCTTAAACATTTGTTTGATCTTACACTCACCATAACTTTGCATCTGTAAAACAAGGTACAATGGTAAAGAATATAAAAGCAGCAGTATCACTAGTGATAGCGATCTTTCCTGCGCTGTTTTTTTCCCAAGAAATAAAACAGATGACAGCAAATGACGTTGCCGAGCTCGCTGTACAAAATCATCAGCAATTAAAAGTTTCGGCACAGAATATTGACATTGCAAAACAAAATACAAATGTTGCAAAGCTCCAGAAATTACCGACTATAACGGCTTCTATGAGCCAGTTTTATTTGGGTGATGTAGTGGCAATCGACAAAGATTTTTCAAATTCCACCAATATTCCGATGCCGCATTATGGAAGTTCTTATGCCGTTCAGGCGACACAATTAATCTTCAAAGGCGGATTGGTGAATAAATCGATTGAACTGGCCGGACTTCGGGAGCAGCTTTCCAAACTGGATTTAGAAAAAAATAAACAGGATGTGAAATTTTTAGTGATTTCAAACTATCTGGACATCTATAAAATTATAAATCAGCAGGAAGTTTTTAAAAATAACAAAAAGCTGGCTCAGGAAAGATTAAAAAATATTCAGAAGTTTTATCAGCAGGGAATGGTGACTCGAAATGAAGTTATTCGTGCCGAGCTGGCTATTAAAAATTTAGATCAAGGAATTTTGACTTTAATTAATAATCGTAAAATTCTTAATTATAATTTAAATATTGCTTTGGGTTTAAATTCTGATACTGAGATTGTTCCGGTGGAAAATTTAAATAACAAGGAATCCGGAATAGGAATGGGTTATTATCTCAATCTTGCCCACGAAAGCAATCCGTTGATACAATCTGCAAAAACAAATATTGATGTTGCAGATAAAAATATAGAAATTATAAAAACGGATAAAATGCCTACTCTGGCGGGTTTTGGAGGCTATTCTCTACAAAGGCCGATTACCAATAGAAATCCTGTTTTGGATATGTATTCCGGAGGTTGGCAGACCGGTATTTCTCTAAGCTATAATATTGATAATCTGTATAAAATAAAAGAAAGAGTGAAGCTGGGGGAACTTCAAAAAACTCAGGCTAACGATGCAATGACGCTGACTCAGCAAAACATTGATATGGGAGTAAATACAGCTTATGTAAAATATCAGGAATCTATCCAACAGGCTGAGATTCTTAACGATGCAAAAAAACTGGCGGAAGAAAACTATAAGATTACAGAAGCTAAGTATCTGAACCAGTTAGCAGTACAGGCCGAAATGATTGATGCACAAAACCAAAAATTACAGTCGGAATTAGATTATGCCAACGCAGAAATCAATGTTCTGTATCAATATTATAACCTTCTAAAATCAACCGGAACACTTTAATTTAAAACTAGAAACAATGGAAAATAAGGAACAAAATACTCAAAATACATCTTCATCACAATCAAGTGTTTTAGAGAAAAAGAAAGAAAATAAAAAGAACAAAATCAGGGCAATTATTTCCAATATTGTGGTGTTTCTGATCATCGGATTTGGATTATACTGGCTGGTTCGCGAGTACTTTCACGTTGGGGATAAAACATATACTGAAGCCGCTCAGGTAGAGGAATTTATCAACCCAATCAATACGAGAGTTTCGTCTTATATTAAAGAAATAAAGTTCATCGAACATCAAAAGGTTAAAAAAGGTGATACGTTGGTGATTCTTGATGATCGTGAAATTTTAACACAATTAGGCCAGGCCGAAGCCGCATATCAGAATGCTTTAGCCCAAAAAAATGCGACAAGTTCGTCTGTAAACACAGTTTCCAACAACGTAAATGTGATGGAAGCCAATATTGCAGGAGCAAAAGCTAGACTTTGGAATGCCGAACAGAATTTAAACAGATATAAAAACTTGTTGGCTTCGGAAGCGGTAACCAGACAGCAGTATGATCAGGTAAAAACAGAGTATGACGCACAGAAAGCAGCTTACGAAGCTTTGGCTAATCAAAAACAGTCCGCAAATCTTTCTACTACGGAAGTGAAAAGCAAACTAGGAATCAACGATGCCGAAATCAAAAGAACAAAATCCGCTCTTGAAATGGCAAAAATCAACCTTTCGTATACGGTAATCACTGCGCCTTACGATGGCGTGATGGGAAGAAGAACGATCTCTGAAGGCCAACTGATCCAGCCGGGCCAACAGGTCGCAACCATAGTTTTAAACGGACAAAAATGGGTGACAGCCAACTTTTTGGAAAGCCAGATGCCGAACATCAAAATAGGAGAGAAAATGATGATGACCGCTGATGCTTTGGATGGACAAAAATTTGAAGGAATCGTAACGGCAATTTCTGCGGCAACGGGTTCAAAATATTCAAATGTTCCGACGGATAATTCTACAGGTAATTTCATTAAAGTGCAGCAAAGAATTCCCGTAAGAATTGAGTTTACGGCTTCCAATAAAAAAGAAGATATTGATAAGCTGAGCGCTGGAATGAATGTTAATGTGAATATTAATTAAGTTATTATGCTGGAAGCTAGAAGAGGGATGGGTGAAGTTTATACACGTCAAAAAAATCCAGTCTCCATCTTATAGCTTCCAACTCAAAAATTATAAGCATGTACAATAAAGGTCTATTCAGTGATTGGGTTCCGAAGCCTGTTCAGTTATTAATGATCGCCTTGCTGGTGATTGTGGTGATGCCTTTGGGAGGCGTTTATACAGGAAATATCAGTTTTATGGTGGGAGGAACTGGTGCACTCTCAGAATATTTTATGTTTGCCAATTATGCCACTACCATTGGGATGGGAGCGAGTATGCCAATCGTTCTCAGGATGAAAATGAGATTTAAGGTGCGAAATAAATTTGTGCTTTTGCTGATACTTTTGGGATTATTAAATTTAGTCAATGCCACAACCCTTAATCCTGTCGTAATTGTCGGAGTTTCCCTTATCATAGGCTTTCTGAAAATGATGGTTGCTATTGAATTATTTTTACCGTTAATGATGATGATCGGAGATCGCGGTGTTTTTTATGGAGTATTTTATACGGCAGTCTTAAGCTTAAATCAAATATCGGGGTATTATGCTGTGGAGGTTTCTATTTTATACAATTGGCAGCAGTTTTTTGTGATTATCACGTTAATGTGCTTTGCAATGGCACTTTTGTGCTGGGTTTTGATGCACAACAAATACTTTGCGCTCAAAGTTCCGTTGCATTATATCGATTGGTTGAGCATTATATTGTTTATTTCGACTTTCATGTTTTCGGCGTATGTTTTATCCTTCGGAAAGCAGCAGGACTGGCTAAATTCAACTAAAATTATTAATTCAAGTATCGCGGCTTTTGTAAGTTTTGGTTTACTTGTTGTGCGACAGTTTACTTTGAAAAGACCTTATCTTTCCTTTTCGATATTTAAGAAGAGCAATGTTTTAAACGGCCTATTCATGCTGCTTTGGCTGGGAATGTTTTTAGGAACGGCTTCATTGCAGAATATTTTTTCTGTAGGAGTTTTAGGATATGACCAACTGACCAATGCGAAATTGAATTTATTAATGATTCCCGGACTTATTACCGCCGGAATTACCGCCATATTTTGGTTCAAAAAACAAAAACCGTTAAAAATGTTCATCTTTTCAGGATTTTCCGCGATGATAGGATATACTATGATCATGTATTTTTCTATGGTTCCGGAATTTAATTATGAAAACTGGTATTTGCCTCTCTTTTTAAAAGGGTATGGAATGGGTTCACTGTTCATTGCGGTGTGGTTTTACACCTTAGATCAATTGGAATTAAACGATATGTTGGCAGCGATAGGTTTGGTACTGGTCTGGAGAACTTTTCTTGCGGTTGGTATTTTTTCAGCGCTGTTGTCGTGGTTTCAGTATCAGTTTCAAATTGTGAGCCTCGGAGATCTGGCGGTGTACATGGATGGGATGACGATCTCTTCACAAAGCGTAATGACAAATATGAAAACCATCCAGCTCAACGCCATTCTCGTGGCCAACAAAAAGATATTCGGATATATTATTTTAGTTGGTTTTGGAGTGTTACTGTATGTCTTAACCCATCATTTCGGGGCAAAAAGATTCGAATATTTAAGATTTATAAGAGTATTAAGCGGTAAATCCATCATCGCAAAAAGAAGAAGGAAAGAAAGAAAAATTGTTGAGGAAATAAAAGATGCAGCCGGGTCTGCAATGTAAAGAACCTTGTTTTTCATTTACTTAGTTAGTCAAAGCTCCATTTTATAGTTTAAAGTGGAGCTTTGCATTTATTTCTTAGAAATTAGAAATTAGAAATTAGAAATTAGAAATTAGAAATTAGAAATTCAATTGATAAACTCTGATTTTTTTAGAAGTTATTTGACAATGTCGAATTACAGATTTATTTATTTTGAAGCTATTTCCCGCTTTCCGCACTCGCTATTTCCGGGGGATTTTTGGGCGGCGGCAAAGCCGCCGCCCAAAAATCCCCCGGAAATGAGCTCAAACAAATGCTTCAATCGGGGCTAGGGTTCCGGGAATAGTGGCTTCGAGGACCTCAGCCACAGGAAAAGGTAGTCTTTTTCATCACTAAATTTGTCATTGCGAGGTACGAAGTATCTCATCTTAATAAAAATTGCTTCGTACCTCGCAATGACAATATGTATATTTGATTAAGCTTTTAAAAACCTTTATCTTTGCACTTTTAAAAGCAGCTATGAAAGACTTAATGGGTAAAGCAATCTGGGATTATTACCACAACGAAAATCCAGAAGATCTGCAGACTGAAACTTCAATTTCCGAATTGGATGAACTTCCGGTCGATTATCTTTTCCGTGATTTCGAGGAAATGAATCAAATCGAACAAAAAGCACTACAATTATCTCAGGGAAAAACGTTGGACATTGGGGCTGGTGCGGGTTCCCATTCTTTATATCTTCAGAACGAAAGAAATCTTGATGTGACAGCATTAGATATTTCACCAAAATCCATTGAAATTTGTAAATTAAGAGGCATTAAAAAAGTTGTTTCCAAAAATATGCTTGATTTTTCGGGAGAAACCTTCGATACGATTTTGTTATTGATGAACGGAACCGGAATCTTTGAAAGTCTTTCAAAAATTGATATTTACCTTAAAAAATTACATTCTTTAATCAACGAAAATGGTCAGATCTTGATTGACAGCACAGATATTTTGTACATGTTCGATCGTGATGAAGACGGGGGAGTTTACATTCCGGCAGGTGGATATTATGGTGAGCTGGATTATGTGGTTCATTATAAAGGCGATTCGGAAGATCCGATAAAATGGTTGTATTTAGACTTTAATACGTTGAAAAATGCTGCGGAAAATAATGGTTTTATCATAGAAAAAGTGATGCAGGATGAGGATTCTTATTTGGCGAGACTTATGAAGAGATAATTTAAATGTAATTAGAGATAAGAGTTAAACAAAAAAGACGCATAATTGCGTCTTTTTCTTATCTAAAAATATTGAAGATTATCCAATCTCAATACCGTTTTCCACCGTTTCGTCAGGCGTCACAAAAGATAACTTACCATCTGCTTTCGTTGTCAATAACAACATTCCCTGAGACTCAATTCCTCTGATTTTTCTTGGAGCAAGATTCAATAAAATCATCACTTGCTTTCCGATAACCTCTTCCGGAGTGAAACTTTCTGCAATCCCTGAAACCACAGTTCTTACATCAACACCGGTGTCAACTTTAAGTTTCAACAATTTATCAGCTTTTTCTACTTTTTCAGCTTCTAAAATAGTTGCTGTTCTCAGGTCGATTTTCGTAAAATCATCAAAAGTGATTTCTTCTTTCATTGGGTTGGCGTTAGGGTTTGTTTTTTTATTGCTTTGTTTCGTGTCTTCTAGCTTTTGAATTTGAGCTTCAATAACATCATCTTCGATTTTTGAGAAAAGAAGGGATGATTCGTTGATTTTATGTCCGGTTTCAATTAAAACAGATTTTGTTTCAACATCACTCCAGCTTTGTTTTTCAACGTTGAACATATTCAGTAATTTCTCAGAACTGAAAGGCATAAACGGTTCACATAATTGAGCTAGTGCAACCGCAATCTGAGCTCCGACAAATAAAGACTGTGCCGCTTTTTCAGGATTGTCTTTAATTGTTTTCCAAGGCTCTTCAGTCTGAAGATATTGGTTTCCGAAACGTGCTAAATTCATTAAAGCTGTTAAAGAATTTCTGAATTCATAATTTTCTAAAAACCCTGAAATTTCTTTTGCTGATTTATTGATTTCCTTTAATTCAGGAGAATTCATGTCACCTTGAGGAACAATTCCATCATAATATTTATGAATAAGAACGGCAACCCTGTTGATAAAATTTCCAAAAATTCCTACCAATTCAGAATTATTTTTCGTCTGGAAATCTTTCCATGTAAAATTATTATCCTTAGTTTCCGGAGCGGAGGAAAGTAGTGCATATCTCAAGACATCCTGTTGCCCAGGGAATTCCTCAACATATTCATGTGCCCAAACAGCCCAGTTTCTTGAGGTTGAAATTTTATCATTTTCAAGGTTAAGAAATTCAAAAGCAGGAACATTTTTCGGCATGATGTAATCTCCGTGAGCCTTCATCATTGCAGGGAAAATAATACAGTGGAACACAATATTATCCTTTCCGATGAAGTGAACCAAATCACTTCCTTCGCTTTGCCAGTAATCTTTCCAGTCTTTTCCGTTTTTCTCCGCCCATTCTTTGGTGAAAGAAATATATCCGATTGGTGCATCAAACCATACGTAAAGTACTTTTCCCTCTGCATTCGGAAGAGGAACAGGAACGCCCCAGTTTAAATCTCGGGTCATGGCACGAGGTTTTAAACCATCGTTTAACCAAGATTTAACCTGTCCGTAAACGTTGGGTTTCCAATCGTCTTTATGTCCCTCAATGATCCATTCATTAAGGAAATCTTCGTAATCGTTTAATGGAAGATACCAGTTTTTAGTTTCTTTAAGAATAGGAACGTTTCCGCTTAACATTGATTTTGGATTAATCAGTTCAGACGGCGAAAGGGTAGAACCGCATCTCTCACACTGATCTCCGTAAGCGTTTTCGTTACCACAGTTCGGGCAGGTTCCTACGATGTATCGGTCTGCCAGGAACTCTCCTGCCTGCTCATCAAAATACTGTTCGGAAACCTCTTCCGTGAATTTTCCTTTTTCATAAAGAACTTTAAAGAAATCCTGACTGGTTTCGTAATGTTTTTTTGAAGTCGTCCGTGAATATTCATCAAATGAAATCCCTAAATCTGAAAAAGATTTTTTAATGATTTCATGGTATTTGTCGACGATATCCTGAGGCGTAACTCCTTCTTTTTTAGCTCTTATGGTAATAGGAATCCCGTGCTCATCTGATCCACAGATAAATGCTACATCTTTTCCTAATCTTCTCTGAAATCTTGCGTAAACATCCGCAGGAATATAAACACCTGCCAAATGCCCTATATGAACCGGCCCGTTTGCGTAAGGCAAAGCTGCCGTAATCATCTTTCTGTTTGACATTTTATCGTAAAGTTTTAACGACAAAGATAAGGATTATCCTTGAAAATTATTGTAATTGCTGTTTTTATAAGGATTTGAGCTCTTTTGTAGTCGAAATATTACATTTAGTTAAACATTTGTTTAACTTATTATTAATTCCAACGAGTTGTTATGCCTCGCATAATTTGATGTAATTCAATGGAAAACAGATATTTGATTAAAATTGATCAAATAATTTACATAAAATTAACTAAAATTTAAATAAAATTATGATAATTATATTTTTTTTATAAATTGCATAGCAAGCACTTTGCTGAAAAAATAATAAACGAAACTATATAAAAAACGATATTGTGAAAAACTTTACAACGGTATTAAAAATTGCGCCTGCTTTTTTATTGGCCAGTACAATGATACATGCGCAGATAGACTCTACGGCAAAAGAGAAAAAAATAGAGGAAGTTGTTTTGATTGGGTACGGAAAACAGAAGAAATCTGATGTTACAGGATCTATAACTTCTGTTACGGCAAAGGATTTTAATGGAGGAGCCACTTCTGCAGGACAATTGATTCAGGGGAAAACACCAGGTGTTCAGATTACGAATAACAGTGGTGCACCGGGATCGGGAACGGCAATAAGAATCAGAGGAACCGCTTCTTTGAATGGTAATAATTCGCCATTAATTGTAATTGATGGTGTTCCACAGGATTTTGTGGGTGTAAATGGAGTGTCAGATCCATTATCATTAATTAACCCAAATGATATTGAAACTTTTGATATCCTTAAGGATGCTTCTGCAACTGCAATCTATGGTAACCGTGCTACAAACGGGGTTATCTTGATAACGACAAAGAAAGGAAGCACAGGGAGATTTAGAGTGAATTTTTCAACAGTAGCATCTATTTCCAGTAAAATGGGTAATGTAGATGTTCTGAATGCTGATGAATTTAGAAGTTTCGTTAATACGTATGCTTCGGATGCTTATAAAGCAAAATTAGGGAATTCAAATACCAATTGGCAGGACTTAATTTATCAAGACGCTTGGGGAACAGACAATAATGTTGCTTTTTCAGGAGGAATTAAAGGTTTGCCTTATCGTTTATCTGTTGGATATAACGAGCAAAATGGTATTGTAAGAACGAACTCTTTTAGAAGAACATCAGTTGGCTTGAACTTAAATCCTAAGTTTTTTGATAATCATTTATCTGTTAACATAAGTACAAAAGGGACATTTACAGATAACAGATTTGTTGATGGTGGTATTATTAAGTCTGCTACCTATTTTGATCCGACTCAACCAATATATTCAGGAAATTCTGATTACGGTGGTTATTATGAATGGTTATTAAATGGGGGGCTGAATGTAAACGCTAATGCCAATCCATTAGCAACAATGTTGGCAAATCACGATGTATCTTCGGTTTTAAGAGGTTTGGGGAATGTTCAGTTGGACTATAAATTCCATTTTCTTCCGGATTTACATTTTAATGTGAATGCAGGATATGATTACACCAAAAGTGAAGGGCAGAAGAAGGTTGATGCCAGATATAAATCAGGATTCAATGATAAAGGAAGTGCTAATCTATATACCATGGAGAAGAAAAGTAAATTGTTGGAGACTTATTTTAATTATGTTAAAAATATTTCAGCAATTAATACAGGAATAGATCTTACTGCAGGATATTCTTACCAGGATTTTATTACTTCTATTCCGGGTGCTACTACTTATAGAGGAGTAGAACCTTTTATAACTGTCGGAAATAATTTTGAAACTCAAAATACCTTAATATCTTTCTACGGTAGAGCAATTTTTACGATCGCCAATAAGTATATCATTTCAGGGTCATTAAGAAGAGACGGCTCATCAAGATTCTTTAATGGTACAAGAGACAATCTTTGGGGTAATTTCCCAGGAGTTTCTGTTGCATGGAAATTAAGTGAAGAAAGCTTTATTAAAAATATTGCATCAATAAGCACATTGAAATTAAGAGCAGGATGGGGAAAAACAGGACAGCAGGAATTACCGGCTTTAGATGGAAATAAACCATTTAATTATCCGGCATACGCGGCATACAATCCAAGTGGAGTTGGGGCTGGATATCAGTTTGGAAATCAGTTTTATTTCATGTATCGTCCTAATATTTATAATCCAAATCTTACTTGGGAAACCACTACAACAAAAAACATTGGATTGGATTACGGATTTTTAAATAACAGAATTACCGGTTCTATCGATTTATTCAGAAAGGATACGGAAGATTTATTGGTAAATACAAATATCGCAGCTGGAGATTTGAGTAACCAAAACCTACTGAATGTAGGAAATATGAAAAATAGTGGGATTGAAGGTAGTATCACTGTGATTCCAGTGAAAAATGAAAAAACTACTTGGGAAGTTAGTTTCAATGCAACTCATTATAAACCAGAAATAACTAAGCTTCTTGATAGAGCCGATGCAACATTTAATATTCCTGTCGGAGGAATTGAAGGTGGTTCCGGAAATACAATCCAGGCGCATGCTGTTGGCTACGCTCCTAACGCTTTCTGGGTGTATCAACAAGTGTATGACGGAAGTGGAAAACCGGTTGACGGAGTTTATGTTGACAGAAACAATGATGGTATTATTAATACTTTAGATAAATATTACTACAAATCAACAACACCGGATGCTATTTTAGGTTTTTCAACAAAATTATCTGTAAAAGAATGGGATTTTGGATTAAGTGCGAGAGCTGTATTAGGGAATTATGTCTATAATAATGCTGCTTCAAATAGCTCACTGCAATCTGCATCTACCAATGAATATTTGCAAAATGTATACTCAACGGCACCTGTTTACCAATTTCAGGTTCCGCAGTATTTTTCAGATTTATATATAGAAAATGCATCTTTTTTAAGATTGGATAATGTAAATGTTGGATACAATTTTGGTGAGGTTTTCACTAAAGGAAGCAATCTTAAAGTGTATGCTATGGCTCAGAATGTTTTTGTTATTTCAAAATATTCTGGCATTGACCCTGAGGTTTTTGGAGGAATAGATAATGGGTATTATCAGATGCCGAGAATTTATTCATTAGGTTTTAATTTTCAATTTTAATTAGTAAGTAAGATGAAATCAAATAGATTAACAAAAAAAATAATATTAACAGCGGCTGTAGTCGGATTGTTATCAGTTACATCATGTATAAAAGATCTGGAAAGAGAGCCGATTACGGATGTTACATCAGCAAGTATTTTCAAAGATTTTGCTAATTATCCTAACGCTTTAGCCAAACTATACGGTGGCCTTGCAATTGGAGGACAGGTAAGCGGTGATGGAGGAAACTATCCGGATAGTGATATTAATGGGATTAATGGAGGTTTTTCTCAATACACAAGGCTTTTATATACATTAAATGTAATTTCTACAGATGAAGCAGTAATTGGCTGGAATGATGGGAATTTACACACCATTCATAAAATGACATGGGACTCTTCCAATGAGTTCATTGCCGCAGCATATTACAGAGTATATACAGAAATCGCTTTTTGTAACGAATTCCTAAGAAACGTAACGGATGAGAAATTAGCATCTAACGGTATTTCCGGAGATAATTTGACGGAAGCAAAATATATGCGTGCCGAAGCGAGATTCTTGAGGGCACAATCGTATTACCATGCTTTAGATATGTTTGGAAATGTACCTTTTGTTGACGAAACTTATCTTCCGGGTTCTGTAAATCCGCCTCAGAGAATAGAAAGAGCAGCACTTTTCAATTATGTAGAGCAAGAATTACTGGCTTGTGCTAATGAATTAAAAGACGCTAGAACAAACGCTTATGGAAGAGCAGACAAAGCTGCAGCATGGGCATTATTGGCAAGATTGTATCTTAATGCAAGTGTTTATACAGGTACACAAAGAAATAATGACGTTATTACTTATTGTAACAAGGTTATTGCTGCTGGATACTCTTTAAAACCTAATTATGGTTCCTTATTCTTAGCCGATAATAATGTAAACAACTCTGAAGCAATTTTTACTGTTAATTTTGACGGTATCAATACTCAGACTAATGGGGGAACAACCTATTTGGTGCATGCCGCAGTTGGAGGCACTATGCCTGCAGCGGATTTTGGCATCAATGGTGGATGGAGTGGTATCAGAACTACAAAAGCTTTTGTCAATAAATTCCCGACAAGTGGTGTAGATAAAAGAGGAAATTTCTATACGGCAGGTCAGAACTTAGAAATCAATGATTTAGGTTCATTTAATGACGGTTATGCCTTTATCAAATTTAAAAATGTTAAAAGCGATGGAACTCCCGGAGCTCATAACAATTGGGTAGAAGCAGATATTCCTTTATATCGTTTGGCTGATATTTATCTGATGTATGCAGAAGCAACTTTGAGGGGCGGAAACGGAAATCTTGCTACGGCAGTTGATTATGTAAATCAGTTAAGACAAAGAGCTTACGGTAATACGAGCGGGAATGTAACTTCGATCAATTTAGACTTTATTTTGGATGAAAGAGCAAGAGAATTATCTTGGGAGCTTACAAGAAGAACAGACCTGATCAGATATGGAAAATTCACAACAGGTGATTATGTATGGCCTTGGAAAGGGAATATAAAAGACGGAAAAGCCGTAGAAAGCTATAGAAATCTTTATCCGATTCCTGCAAAGGATATTGTTGCAAACCCTAATTTGGTTCAAAATCCCGGCTATTAATCCTTAAAAACACTATTAAAATGAAATATTTATTTAAAATATTAGCAGTAGCCTTTATAAGCCTTCTAATAATTTCTTGTGAAAAGGATGAAGATCAGGCGATTTTAGGAGAAGGGACAACACCTACTTTAAAAGCAGATAAAACAGCAATAGTCTTATTAAAAGACGATGAAGCTGATCCTGCCGTAAAATTCGACTGGACAAATCCAAAGTTTCAGACTCAGGTAGCGCTTAAAAATACATTACAAGTTGCAAAAGCGGGTACAAATTTCCAAAGTTCTGGAGAATCAATTGTTACAGCAAATGATTTAACAACAACTTACACGGTAGGAGATTTCAATAAACTAATGCTTGATAGCGGACTTATTCCGGGTATTGCTACATCAATCGAAATAAGGCTTAAATCTGAAGTGGGGCCTACTGTATTATATTCTAGTCCGGTTATGATGACAGTGACACCATATCTTACAGAATTCCCATCCTTCTACATCGTAGGAGAAGCATCTGCAGTAGGCTGGAATGCCGGAACAGCACAAATGCTTTACAAAAAAGATAATTTTTCCACTATTTATACCTATTTGGAAAGCGGGAAAGCGTTTAGATTTTTAGGACAGCAGGATTGGGGACCATTAAATTACAGCTTAGATGCCACGGGAATGAATGCCGGAAACAAATATTTCAAAACCTGGTCTACAAATTTAGCGCCTTCAACTCCTGAGAATATGCAGTTTAACGGAGCAACGGGAATGTATAAAATTGTAATTGATGCTGATGCAGCCGTGAAATCAATCACAGTTTCTGCATCACCGATCAACAACTGGAATCCGGCTAACTTATATATGGTAGGAACAGTTAATGGATGGAACGCCGGAACAGCTATCCCAATGACAAGCTTGGGAAATGGAAAATTTGAGCATACGATTACTCTTCCTGCAGCTTCTGAATTTAAATTTTTAGGACAACAAAGCTGGGGAGATCTGGATTGGGGAAATATTACTGCCGATGGAAATACAGGATTTCTGGGACCAAAAGGAAGCAATGGAAACATCAAATTTGATGGAACAGGAGGAAGTTATAAAGTTTCAGTGGATGTAAAACTGGGAGTTTATAAAATTCAGCCATTATAGTATTAATTAATATAATTTACATAGCAAAGTGTTGCTTTTTGGCAGCACTTTCTTTATTTTTAAGTTTTAAATAGTCATTATGAAGAAAATTACAGTGGGGGCAATATTGTTCTCGATGATGTTTGTAGGTGTGAATGCACAAACTTTAAAATCACCGGACGGAAAATTTGAAATGAACTTTCAGTTGAAACAGGGAGTTCCTTATTACAACCTGAAATACGACGGCAATGTAGTGGTAGAGGATTCCAAATTGGGATTGAGATTGTTTAAAGATACGGCAATCAAATTCGCTTCCGAAGTCGCAAAACCTGAGGATGCAAAAAATGATTTAAATAATGGTTTTACCAAAACCGATGAAAAAAGAGACTCCAAAAACGAAACCTGGCAGCCTGTTTTAGGGGAAAAGAAAAATTATATCAACAATTACAATGAATTAGCAGTTACATTAAATCAAGCTTCTTCAGATAGAAATATGATTGTAAAGTTCAGACTGTTTAATGACGGATTAGGCTTCAGATATGAATTCCCTCAGCAGAAAAATCTTAATTATTTTGTGATTAGGGAAGAAGATTCCGAAATTGATTTCCCAACCGACATGAAAGCCTGGTGGATTGCTGCAGACTACGATTCACAGGAATATCAGCCACAAACTTCAAACATTTCTGAAATTCCTTCAAAATGGGGCAGTTCTTTCGACAGCAACGCATCACAGCAGATGGTGAAAAATGCGGTACAGTCACCATTAATGCTTAAAAAAGAAGGTAAGAATCCATTATATATCAATGTTGGAGAAGCCGCCGTTTTAGATTATCCGGCCTCTCATCTTGAAGTTGATGCTCAGAATTTTAAGTTTAAAACTCACCTTACCCCAGACAGACAGGGAGCGAAAGGCTATATTCAGACTTCATCCGTATCACCTTGGAGAACGATTATCGTTTCCCCGAAAGCGGAGGAAGTGTTAGCATCAAAAATGATGTTTAATCTTAATGAACCGACAAAATATACCGATACCTCTTACATTCACCCGACAAAATACATGGGAGTCTGGTGGGAAATGATTATCGGAAAATCTCAATGGGCTTATTCTACGGCTGAAAATGTTCATTTAGATAAAACAGATTTCACCAAATTAACTCCCAATGGAAAACATGCGGCTAATAACGATAAAGTAAAAGAATACATCGACTTCGCCGCAGAAAACGGATTTGGAGGATTATTAATTGAAGGCTGGAATATCGGTTGGGAAGACTGGTTCGGTCATTCAAAAGAATTCGTTTTCGATTTTATCACGCCGTATCCTGATTTTGATATTAAAATGTTGAATGAATACGCTCATTCAAAAGGAATTAAGCTCATCATGCACCACGAAACTTCAGGCTCAGCAGCTAATTATGAAAGATGGTCGGATAAAGCATTCCAATTGATGAATAAATACGGTTACGATGCCGTAAAAACGGGTTATGTAGGAGACATTATTCCAAGAGGTGAGCATCATTACTCTCAATGGACGATCAATCATTATTACAGAATTGCAGAAAAAGCCAACGAATATAAAATCATGGTGAACTCCCATGAATCCGTACGTCCGGGAGGAGAAAGCAGAACTTATCCGAATTGGATTTCCGCAGAAGCTGCAAGAGGAACGGAATACGAGGCATTCGGAGGGAACAACCCTGACCATCAGACGATTTTGCCGTTTACACGATGGATGGGAGGCTCAATGGACTACACACCGGGGATTTTCCAGACCAAATTGGATTATTATTTCCCTGGAGACAAACGTTTTGTAAAAACCACTTTGGTTAAGCAGTTAGCGTTGTACGTTACCATGTATATGCCTCTTCAGATGGCGGCGGATTTACCGGAAAACTACAAAAGACACATGGATGCTTTCCAGTTTATCAAGGATGTTGCAGCTGATTGGGATGATACAAAAATATTATCGGCAGAACCGGGCGATTATATTGTGACGGCAAGAAAAGCAAAAGGCACGGAAAACTGGTTTGTAGGCGGAATTACCGACGAAAATAAGCGGGATTACACCGTAGATTTTTCTTTTTTAGATAAAGGAAAAAAATATGAAGCAACGATCTATGAAGACGGAAAAGATGCAGATTACATCAACAATCCTCAAAGCTACAACATCTATAAAAAGCAGATCACCAGTAAATCAAAAATCAATTTCAAAATGGTAAGAAGCGGCGGATTTGCCATTTCAATAAAACCTTTGTAATGATACACAACCACTTTGTCAAAGTTTAAAATCTTTGACAAAGTTTTTAAGTTAAAGAATTTTTAGGAGCTATTTCCCGCTATCCGCTCATACTCCTCGTTTCGCCGCTCCGTTTCACTTCGCGGCTTCACTGTGGGGTAACCGCTACTATCGGGGCTAGGAAAACAGCACACAATCAAACTTTGTCAGAGTTTAAATCTTTGACAAAGTTTTTAAAAATTTACAAATGAAAAAAATATACATGATTTTCGCACTTTCAGCGGCTTCTGTCGCCTTTTCCCAGATTCAAAAAGTAGAACCCGCTTTCTGGTGGAAAGGAATGAAAAACCCGGAACTTCAGATTCTGGTTTACGGAAAAAATATTGCCGGTAATGAAATTGAACTGTCGGACGGCGTTCAAATTAAAGATATTCAGAAGGTTGAAAACCCGAACTATGTTTTTGTGACCGTCAATACCAACGAAATCAACGTTCCGAAGTTTAAAATTAATATTAAAAACGGAAAAAAGAATATCGGTTCTTACACCTATGAATTAAAAGAAAGACGGGCCAACTCAGCTAACAGAGAATCTTTTACGTCAAAAGATGTAATGTACTTAATTATGCCTGACCGTTTTGCCAACGGCGACGAAAAAAATGATTCAACCCCAGATTTAATCGAAAAAGCAAACAGAAATCTTCCCAACGGAAGACACGGCGGAGATTTACGCGGAATTATTAATAATTTAGATTATATCCAAAACTTAGGAGCCACCGCAGTCTGGCTCACCCCGGTGAATGAAGACAACGAAAAAGTTTACTCTTACCATGGCTATGCTCAAACCGATTTATATAAAATCGATGGACGTTACGGAACCAACGAAGAATACCGCGAACTTTCCCAAAAATTAAACAAAAGAAACATGAAACTGGTGATGGATTACGTCACCAATCACTGGGGAGTTTCCCATTGGATGATCAAAGATTTGCCGACAAAAGACTGGATTCACTGGTTCAACGACGGTGAAAACGGTTTTAAACGCTCCAATTACAAAACAACAACCCAATTCGACACCAATGCTTCTGAAGTTGACAGAAAAGTAGCACTGGATGGGTGGTTTGACACCACAATGCCCGATATTAATCAAAAAAATCCTTTGGTTTTAAAATATTTAACCCAAAATGCAATCTGGTGGATAGAATACGCTGAATTGGGCGGTTTCCGTGTAGATACATATCCTTACAACGATAAAGAAGCCATGGCAAAATGGGCAAAAGCGATTACCGATGAATATCCAAAATTCAATATTGTTGGAGAAACATGGCTGAGTACTGCCGGACAAATTTCAGCATGGCAAAAGGGTTCTAAGACAGGAGAGGCCGCAAATTACAATTCAAATCTTCCTTCTGTAATGGATTTTATGCTGTACGGAGATTTACCGAAAGCATTGAAAGAAAAAGAAGGCTGGGACACCGGAATGAATAAAATTTACAATGTTTTTACAAGCGATTTCCTGTATCCGGACATCAATAACGTCATGGTTTTCTTTGAAAATCACGACACCGAAAGATGGAATGAGATTTTTAATGATGATCCGAAAGCGTATAAATTAGGATTAACTTTAATTTCAACCGTCCGCGGAATTCCACAAATTTATTACGGTTCTGAAGTCGGAATGAGAGGCGACAAAAACAAAGGCGGTGATGCAGATATCCGCAGAGATTTTCCGGGCGGCTGGAAATCGGATAAGGTGAATGCTTTTAATCCATCCAATCAGACCTCAGAGCAAAAGGAATTTTATCAGTTTACGCAGAAATTATTGAACTGGAGAAAAGGAAAAGAAGTCATTCATACCGGAAAAACTAAAAATTTCGTTCCTCAGAATAATGTTTTTGTGTATTTTAGATACAACGAAAAAGAAAGCGTAATGGTTGTGCTAAATAATAACGAAAAAGATGAAACATTAGATTTAAAACGTTTCGATGAATCTCTGAAAGGGTTTTCCAAAGGAAAAGATGTAATTTCAAACCAAGAATTTTTACTACAGAATTCATTAACCATTCCAGCGAAAACCTCGATGATTATTGAATTAAAGTAAAACACTAACACAAATTTTTTCACGAATTTCCACAAATTATTAGTGTTATTCGTGAAAAAATTAGAGCCATTTGTGTTTAGAAAACAAAAAAAATTAATTATGAAAAAAACAACAATACTCTTCACCCTAATCTTATTTGTACTAAGCTTTACAGCAGTTTCGGCTCAAACCAAATTTGAAAAAGAGAAAACAGAAATCGGCAAAATGCTTGATGAATTCAACGTTGCTGCGGCAAAAGCTGATTATAATAATTATTTCAATTTTTATGCTGATGAATCTACCTTTATTGGAACAGACGCCACCGAAATTTGGGATAAAAAAGCGTTCATGGCTTGGGCAAAACCTTATTTCGACAAAAAGAAAACCTGGAATTTCACATCCTTAAAAAGAAATATCTATTTCAGCAAAGACGAAAAACTGGCTTGGTTTGATGAATTATTGGATACCCAAATGAAAATCTGCCGTGGTTCCGGAGTGGTCGAAAAAATCAACGGGCAATGGAAAGTGAAGCAATATGTACTTTCTGTAACTGTTCCCAACGAGATTGTGGATAAAGTGGTTGTAGAAAAAACGCCTATCGAAAATATATTAATTGAAAAATTAAAAGCTGAATAATGGAGCTGTCAAAAACTTCACCTTCAAGAAGGAAAAAACCGAATCTTTCAATGGCTCAGATCATCAATATGAGCATGGGATTTTTGGGAATTCAGATGGCTTTTGGTTTACAAAACGGAAATGCGAGTAGAATTCTGGCTAATTTCGGGGCTGATGTTCATGAATTGTCATGGTTTTGGCTGGTGGCACCAATTACGGGATTGATCGTTCAGCCAATTATAGGCCATATGGGTGACAATACTTGGAGTCCGCTTGGTCGAAGAAAGCCTTATTTTTTAATAGGCGCGGTTTTATGCGCCATCGGTTTGGTTATGCTTCCGAATGCCGCTTCAGTAACGCAAATGATGGCGGCAAGCGTTTTATTATTAGCCGTAATTTTTCTGGCGATGATGGATGCCGCAATCAATGTGGCGATGGAACCTTTCCGTGCCTTGGTAGGAGATATGTTGCCGAAACATCAAGGGACGATCGGCTTTTCCGTTCAGACTATTTTAATAGGAATCGGGGCGGTTATCGGTTCGAAACTACCCAACTGGCTGACAAAATGGGGCGTTTCAAATTCGGCTCCAAAAGGTTTTGTGGCGGATAATGTGATTTTTGCGTTTTACATTGGTGCGGCAGTTTTAATTTTATCAATTCTATATACAATTTTCACCACCAAAGAATATTCACCGGAAGAATTTGCTTCATTTGAAGGCGGAAAAGAAGTAGAGCAAAAATCGAAATTCTCGGATATTTTTAAAGATTTTAAAAATGCACCTTCTCAGATGAAAAAATTGGGAATTGTACAGTTTTTCTCTTGGTTTGCTTTGTTTACGATGTGGGTTTTTACGACGAGTGCTTTGGCGACTCATCATTTCGGACTCTCACCTGATGATACGCATTCTGCAGAATTTAATAAGGCAGGGGATTTAACGGGAAGTTTATTTGGAAGCTACAATCTCTATGCGATTTTCTTTGCATTTGCTTTGACTCCGATTGCAAAATTTATAGGTAAAAAACAAACTCACGCTTTGGCTTTGGCTTGTGGTGGTTTAGGATTAATTTCCATGTATTTTATTAAAGATATTAATAGTCTTTGGATTTCAATGGTGGGACTAGGATTTGCCTGGGCAAGTATTTTAGCAATGCCTTATGCAATGTTGATAGACTCAATTCCGCAAAAGAAAATGGGAGTGTATATGGGAATTTTCAACTTTTTTATTGTGATTCCGCAAATCATCAACGGAATTTTCGGAGGCCCGATTGTAAGTAAAGTTTTTGGGAGTTATGCCATCGATTATGTTGTGGTAGGTGGTGTTTGTATGTTGTTGGGAGCTGTATTAACATTAATTTTCGTTAAATCAGAACATGATTCACCAAAAGAAATTGAAGAAGAAATTCAACAGGTGCATTTTTAGGTTTAGAATTTAGAAACTAGAAATTGTAAATTTTTTTAAAAACAGGATCTGTCAAAAGAAAATACAAAATATTCCGTTTAATTCTTAAATTTGACTCATGCGAAAGAATCTTTATCTCATCATTATATCATTTTCTCTTGTGAGTTGCTATACTTACCAGGTCAAAAAACAGGTGGATCCGGCAATCGATAATAATCAATCTAAAAAGGGTGCAGCTCTTGCTAATGGTAGTTCAGCACAATCGAAAAATATAGCTGAAGCTCAAAATCTGAATTCACAACAAACACCTGCCCCTGTCAATATTCAGGAGAAACTTGCCCCTAATAAAAATGTTAGAATTGATGTTGATGGCAAAACCTATAAAATAATAGTTGACCGCTGGGAAAGTGACAGCCTGGTTGCACATCCTGTTCATAATCCTAAAAAAATTCTCAAATTCCACAAGAACCAGATCAATGGCGAGAGAATTGCTGAAAAACGCTTTTCACAACCCATCGCTGATATCATTACTGTTGTTGCTTATACCGGTATTGGTGTTGGAATTTGGGCTCTTTTGAATTAATTTCTTATTACTTGTAAAAACAAAAAATATCAAATAAACAATTGTCAATAGCAGTACACTAACTATTGACAATTGTTTTAATGCGAATATTGAAAGTTCTACATTACTTTTTACGCCAAAACCGCCTCGATTTTGGAAATAGCTTTCGACAAATTTTCTTCCTTCACCTGCGGAATCATGGTTCCCTGTGTTTGAAAAACTTCAACATCAGTAATTCCAATGAACCCGAACAAAGTTCTTAAATAATGTTCCATGTTTTCAATAAGCCCATTCTCATAAACTCCACCTGCTGCAAAGGTTAAATACAGTTTTTTATTTTGCAGAAGGCCTTTTGGCGTTCCGTCGGCATAAGAAAATGTTTTTCCGGCAACCGAAATACTGTCGATCCAAGATTTTAAAGTAGATGGAAAAGTGAAGTTGTAAAAAGGAACTCCAATCACGATAATATCTGCTTCCTGAATTTGTTTTAATGATTCTTCCGAATATTTTCCAGCCTCTTTTTGCTCATCGTTTTTTTCTTCATCAGCAATCCTTGAAGCATTAAAATGATGAATTTCCAAGTGAGGAATCGGGTTTGCCGCCAGATCACGAACTACAACTTTACTCCCCGGATTTTTTTCTAACAATTGATCAATAAGGATCTGAGAAAGCTGATTGCTCACAGAATTTTCTCCGCTGATACTTGTTCTGATATTTAAAATGTTTGCCATTTTGTTTAATTTTTTTGTTTTTATTACTGACAAAATTATTGTAAATTTACTTTCCAAAGTATAGTGGTTACCTAAAGGAAAGTGAAAAAAATGGAAAAACATACTCATAAAGATTGTATACAGGCTTTAAAGCCGGTTCAGGATACATTAGATGTCATTAACGGAAAATGGAAATTGCAGATTATTATTTCATTAAATGCTGGAAACAAACGTTTTACAGAAATTGAAAGAAGTATCCCAAAACTTACCTCGAAAGTTTTAGCTAAAGAATTAAAGGAACTCGAGCAAAACAATTTGGTCGAAAGAGTGGTCAAAGATACCTATCCCGTTTCCATAGAATATCTCCCGACGGAACATACAAAAACACTTTTCCCGGTAGTAGAATCCTTAAAACATTGGGGCGAAAATCACCGTAAGCACATTTTCGGAGCTCCGACAGAAGTTGAAAAAAACGAATAAAAAATAGTAATTATAATTACTTATTACTCATTTTTCCGGTAGCTATTTCCAGCTTTCCACTATATCTTTTTTGTTACGGCTTCCGCTTTGCTACAGCCGCAACAAAAAAGGATGCCGTTGCAATCTGGGCTAGGTATTCGTCGATATTTCAATATTTGTCATTGCGAGGAACGAAGCAATCTCATAAAAAATATAAGCCGAATGACAATCCTTTCTTACCCTACGTCAACATTTTCCTAATCCACACTCCCTAAATTTGTACCATAAATAAAAAGATATGAAAACAGTATATCATAAAGCAGATTCAAGAGGTCACGCAGACCACGGTTGGTTGAACAGTTATCACACATTTAGTTTTGCCAATTATCAAAATCCTGAAAGGACACATTTCGGAGTTTTAAGGGTTTTAAATGACGATACCGTTTCTCAGGGAATGGGTTTCGGAACGCACCCTCACAAGGATATGGAAATCATTTCCATTCCATTAGAAGGTGATTTGGAGCATAAAGATTCAATGGGAACAACGGCTGTTATCAAAAAAGGAGAAATTCAGGTAATGAGTGCAGGAACAGGGATTATGCACAGCGAATACAACAAAAATAAAGATGAAGCCGTAAAATTCTTACAGATCTGGGTGTTCCCGAGAGAAGTTGGTGTTGAGCCGAGATATGATCAAAAAAGTATTGTAGAAGGAGAAAAAATCAACGGTTTCCAACAGATTTTATCGCCAAACAAAAACGATGATGGCGTTTGGATTCATCAGGATGCATGGTTCAATTTAGCTAATTTCACCAAAGGGAACGGCAAAAATTATATGCTCAACAAAAAAGGAAACGGTGTCTATGCTTTCGTTTTAAAAGGAAGCGCAAAAGTAGGCGACAGAATCTTAAATGAAAGAGACGGATTAGGAATCTGGGATACTCAAAGCTTTAATATTGAAGCTGTTGAAGACGCAGAAATCCTTTTAATGGAAGTTCCAATGGAATTACCTTCCTATTTAAAATAATAAAATATTTCGCAGCATAAAAAATTCCCTTCCACCGGAGGGCTGGCGAAAATTCAGAATGAATTTTTGACGGGGTGGTTTAAAATATAAATATTTAGCAAAACTATCTAATCCTTGCTGAGTATAAGCTGAAGGTTTACAAACGTAGTTCAGCCTTTTCAAACTAAAAAAAAATTATGCAAATTGTCAAAAATCTTTGCGACCTTTGCGCTTTAAAATATAACAATACTTAACATAAAGATAAATGAAAATATTAGCAGTAGCAGGAAGTAATTCTGATGCATCAATCAATAAACAACTGGTAACTTACGCAGCAACATTATTTGAAAATGCGGAAGTAGAAATCGTAGATATGAATGATTTTGAAATGCCAATTTACAAGCATCAGAGAGAAGTTGAAAACGGAGTTCCGCAGGAAGCAAAAGATTTTGCAGCAAAAATAGACAATGCAGACGTTCTTTTAATCTCATTATCCGAGCATAATGGAACCTATTCTACAGCATTCAAAAATGTGTTCGACTGGACTTCAAGAATCAAAGAAAGAGCAGTCTGGAATGAAGTTCCAATGTTGTTGATGGCTACCGCTCCGGGAGCAAGAGGAGGATTAGGAGTTTTGGAAGCAGCAGAAAAACGTTTTCCATTGCACGGTGGAAATATCGTTGATACTTTTACACTTCCTTTCTTCAATGATAATTTTGACAAATTGGCTCAAAAAATTTCTAATGAAGAGAAAGACAGTGAATTAAGAGAAAAAATCCAGAAAATTTCGGCTATCGAATCTATCCTTGAAAAATAGATTTGAATATTAATTTAAAATTAATATCTTTGCAAAAAGAAAAAAGATGAAAATTCAGACCTCTTATAATCAATATTTTTCCAAGAAAGGGAATATTGTGGGCTCTGAAATTCTGAGATAAAATAACGGCCGATAATCTACCAAGATTGTCGGCTTTTTTGTTTTCTAAATTTGATAAAGTAATATAAAAAGATAAAGACATCAGATGTCAGATCTTAGAATTACAAAAGTCTGTAATCTGAAATCTAACATCCAAAAATCTAAATAAAGCATGAGCAACACATACAAATCAGCAGGAGTAGACAAAGAAGAAGGGTACAAAACCGTTGACAAGATCAAGAAAGCGGTCGGAGAAACGCACAACTCCAATGTATTGAATCATTTGGGGAGTTTTGGAGCTTTCTACGAAATCGGAGGATACAAAAATCCTGTTTTGGTTTCGGGAACGGATGGAGTGGGAACGAAGCTGAAAGTAGCTTTAGACTCAAAAAAATACGATTCCATTGGTGTAGATTGTTTCGCGATGTGTGCCAACGACATTCTTTGCCACGGTGCAAAGCCATTGTTCTTTTTAGATTATCTGGCTTGCGGAAAATTGGATTCTGAAATCGCTGCTGAAATCGTTTTAGGAATGGTTGCAGCTTGCAAAGACAACAATTGTGCATTGATTGGTGGTGAAACAGCCGAAATGCCGGGAATGTATAAGCCTGGAGATTATGATGTTGCAGGATTCTGCGTAGGAATTGTTGAAAAAGATCAGATTATCGACGGTTCTGAAATCAAAGTGGGTAACAAAATTATCGCGCTACCAAGTTCAGGTTTCCACTCAAACGGATTCTCTCTGGTAAGAAAAGTATTCCCGAATTTTGAAGAAGAATTTGAAGGAAAACCTTTGTATGAAACGCTTTTAGTTCCTACAAGATTATATTACAAAGACATCCACAAAATCCTTGAAGAAGTTAAAGTTGCAGGAATTGCTCATATTACAGGTGGCGGTTTATACGAAAACATTCCTAGAATTATCGGTGAAGGATTATGTGCGACAATCGATGCTTCAAAAATCAAGATTCCAAGCATTATGCTTGAATTGGAAAAAAGAGGTGGAGTAGCTCGTGAAGAAATGTTCGGAACCTTTAACATGGGTGTCGGAATGATCGTTGTTGTTGATGCACAGCATGCTGAGAAAGTTTTACACCTTTTAGATGATGCTTACGAAATCGGAGAAATTACTGCAGGAAGCGAAAAGATAGATTTAAAATTCTAAAAGACATCAGATTTAAGATATCAGACGCTAGACTTTAGTCTAAAATCTAGTATCTGATATCTAGCATCTAAATTAATGAAAAACTTAGTAATACTTGTTTCAGGTTCAGGGACCAATCTTCAGAGAATTATCGATACCATTGATAATGGAGAAATCCAGAATGCAAAAGTATCTTTAGTTGTGGCTGACAGAGAATGTTACGGATTGGAAAGAGCCAAAAATCACAATATAGAAACCGTTCTGATTCCGAGAGGAAAAAATTTCAGTAACGAATTGGGTAAAATTATCCCTGAAAATACCGATTTAATCGTATTGGCAGGATTCTTATCCATTTTAAAACCTGAGTTTTGTGAAAACTGGAAAGGGAAAATAATCAATATCCACCCGGCTATGCTTCCGAAATTTGGAGGAAAAGGGATGTGGGGACATCATGTTCATAATGCTGTCATTGAAGCTAAAGAAAAAGAAAGTGGAGCAACCGTACATTTTGTGACTTCCGGAATTGATGAAGGGGAAATAATTCTTCAAAAATGTTTTGAAATTACAGAAAATGATACGCCGGAAACTGTAGCGGAAAAAGTTCACAAAATAGAATATGAAATTTTCCCAATAGCAATAAATAGAGTATTAGGAAATAATTAAAAGATAATTATTAGAGATACAAAAATTCTCCTCCTCTGGAGGGGTGGCAAAAATTCAAAGAATTTTTGACGGGGTGGTAAAAAAAAACATTTAGAATAACTAAAAACATCCACCCTTTGCTGAGTGTAACGCCTTTGCGAACAAAAAGATATTCAGCAAAAAAGAAAAAAACTAGCGCTCTTTGCGTTAAAAAATTAGTTGTTAGTATTAGAGATGTCATGCTGAGCCACTCGAATCATCTCTTTAAAAAAGAAAAAACACATTTAGATTAAAAAAGTTTCGGAAAACAAGAAAAATCTAAGTAAAAATAAAGTAAAATCGGAGGTGAAAGACCCGGTTTACAGTTTGAAATAGCTGTAAAAAGTAAAAAATCGAAAGTAAAATGAGTAAAAAGAGAGTTTTAATCAGTGTTTCTGACAAAAGCGGCTTAATCGAGTTCGCGCAGTTTCTGGAAGCCCAAAACTATGAATTAATTTCTACGGGAGGGACGTTCAAACATTTGAAAGAAGCTGGTTTAAATCCAATTCAGATTGATGAGGTAACCGATTTCCCTGAAATGCTGGACGGAAGAGTGAAGACATTACACCCGAAAGTTCACGGTGGATTGTTGGCGGTTCGTTCAAATGAAGAACACATGAAAACGGTTCAGGAACACGAAATTGGACTGATCGACATGGTGATCGTGAATCTTTATCCTTTCTTTGAAAACGTGAACAAAGACATTTCTCTTCACGAAAAGGTAGAATTCATCGACATCGGGGGGCCTTCAATGCTTCGTTCTGCAGCTAAGAATTTTGATTCTGTAACGGTAATTACTGATGTTGAAGATTATGCAACTGTAAAAATCGAAATGGAGCAAAACGGTGACACGTATATTGAAACACGTAAAAAGCTTGCAGGAAAAGTATTCAACCTTACTTCAGCGTATGACGCGGCGATTTCAAGAATGCTTTTGGAAGAAGATTATCCTACTTATTTAAATGCATCTTACAAAAAAGTATCTGACCTTAGATATGGTGAAAACCCGCATCAGACGGCAGCTTACTATGTTTCTACTTTCGAGAACGGTGCCATGAAAGATTTCGAACAGTTGGGAGGTAAAGAATTGTCTTTCAACAACCTTCGTGATATGGATCTTTGTTGGAAAGTGGTAAACGAATTCAAAGAAGAAATGGCTTGTTGTGCCGTAAAACACTCTACACCTTGTGGAGTTGCGATCGGAACTTCAGCGTTGGAAACGTATCAAAAAACTTTCGAGTGTGATCCGGTTTCTATTTTTGGAGGAATTGTTGCTACAAATTACAAGGTTGATGCTGCAACAGCCGAAGAATTAAACAAAACTTTCCTTGAAATCGTAATGGCTCCTGAATTTGATGAGGATGCTTTGGAAATTTTAAGAAAAAAGAAAAATTTAAGAATTATAAAAATCGTAAACCCGGTTTCCGACAAGCAAACTTGGGTAAAAGTTGACGGTGGAATATTAGTTCAGGACAACGACAGTATTTTCTCAGACGATATTAAGGTTGTAACTGAAACTCAGCCGACAGAAGAGCAGAAAAAAGCATTACTTTTCTCTCAGAGAGTGGTGAAATATGTGAAATCAAACGCAATTGTTGTTTCAAACGGAATCCAGGCTTTCGGAATCGGAGGCGGACAGGTGAACAGAATCTGGGCAACTCAACAGGCGATCGAAAGAGCAAAAGAAAAGTTCTCAGGAGATCTTGTATTGGCTTCTGACGCATTTTTCCCTTTCCGTGACGTGGTAGATTTCTGCGCTCAGGAAGGAATCACAGCGATTATTCAGCCGGGAGGAAGTGTAAAAGATCAGGACAGCATCGAAGCGGCAAACGAGCACAAAATCCCGATGATGTTTACTGGAGTTAGACACTTTTTCCACTAAAAATTAAGAGATTCGGATATTTAGAGATTAAGAGATTGCTGTATAGTAATTTCTTAATTCCTTAATCTCTCAATTTTTAATTTTAAATTATATATTTGTAAAGTATAGACTAGATAATTAAATAAAGTATGAGAATATTAATCATAGGTGAAGGTGGAAGAGAATCTGCTTTGGCAGCAAAACTTCAGAATGACCCAAGAATTTCTAAAATGTTTTTCGCCAACGGAAATGCTACCACTGATGTAATCGGAAAAAATGTTCATTTATCAGAGATTAAAGAACTTAGAGATTTTGCGATCAAAGAAAAAGTAGATTTGACTATCGTTGGTCCTGAAGCTCCGCTTGTTGCAGGCTTAAAGGATGAATTCAAAAAGCATGATCTTAAAGTTTTTGGCCCAACTCAGAAAGTAGCAAGCTTGGAAGGAAGTAAGGCTTTCTCCAAAAAATTTATGCAGACCTATGATATCAAAACGGCAAAAGCTGTAGTTTTTGATTCATATAACGAAGCTAAAGAATATGTTCAGACACAGGAATATCCTTTGGTAATCAAGGCTAGCGGTTTGGCCGGTGGAAAAGGTGTTGTCATCTGCGATACTGTGGAAGAAGCTGAGGCTACGATCCATGATTTCATGATTAGAAGAATCTATGGAGACGCCGGAATCCGTTTAGTTATCGAAGAATATTTGCAAGGTTTTGAAGCTTCAATTATTGCTTTCTCAAACGGTGAAAAACTGTTCCCATGTATTGCTGCCAAAGATTATAAAAAAGCAGGAAACGGTGATACAGGACCAAATACAGGAGGTATGGGTTCAGTGGCTCCAAGCCCGGAATTTACAGCGGAACATCAGGCTGATTTCGAGAAAAATATTTTAGAACCTACTATTGCAGGTCTTAAAGGGGAAGGTTTCAGCTTTAAAGGAATCATTTTCTTCGGATTAATGGTTACTAAAAACGGAACTTACCTTCTGGAATATAACATGAGATTTGGAGATCCTGAAACTCAGGTATTAATGGCCTTAATGGAAAACAATCTTCTTGATGTGATCCAGGATTGTATGGACGGAAAAGATATCGAACTTAAGTTTAAAGATGAAAAAGCTGTTTGTCTGGTAATGTGTTCGGGAGGTTATCCAAGAAACATTGAGACAGGTTTTGAAATCGTAGGCGAGGACAAAATGAAACATAGTAAACTATTATATGCCGGAGCTGTCAAAAAAGGCGATAAAGTGGTTTCCAACGGTGGTAGAGTTCTAAACATCGTGGCTACGGGAGCGACTTACGACGATGCCCGCAAGAAAGTTTACGAAGATGCAAGTCATGTACATTTCGATTACGGCTTCTACAGAGAAGACATCGGAAAGTTTTAAATAAATCACGGAAAAAGATTTGGAGCAATCCAGGTCTTTTTTTGTAAAGCAGTTAAATTAGCAGTAAGCTTTAAGCTATAGGCGATAAGCTTTAACAAACAAAAGCCTACTGCATATTGCCTATAGCCTAAAGCATTAACAATCAATTATAAAAATGAACAACGGTATTATCATATTAGATTTCGGATCACAGTACAACCAGCTTATCGGAAGAAGAATTCGAGAGATGGGTGTATATTCTGAAATTTTACCTTTCAATACACCATTAGAAACTATTTTAGAAAAACAGCCTAGAGGAATTATCCTTTCAGGTGGACCAAGTTCTGTGAATGCGGAAAACGCTCACTTGGTTACAAAAGAATTATATGAGCAGGGAATTCCGGTTTTGGGAATTTGCTACGGAATGCAGCTTACAGCACACCTTTTGGGCGGAAAAGTTCATAAAGGAGTAAAAGGAGAGTATGGAAAAGCTCATTTGGATATCATTAAAGAAAGCTCTTTGTTAAAAGGAGTTACACAAAATTCTATCGTTTGGATGAGCCACTTTGATGAGGTTGGAGAATTGCCTGCAGGTTTTGAATTAAACGCAAAATCAGGAGTAATTGCTTCGATTTCAAATGAAGAAAGAAAAATCTATTGTGTACAGTTTCACCCGGAAGTATCTCACACTGAGGAAGGTGGGAAAATGTTAGAAAATTTCGTTTTCGGAATTTGTAACGCAGAAAAAAACTGGAAACTTACCAATTATATCGATAAAACAATCGCAGAAATCCGTGAAAGAGTTGGTGACCAAAAGGTTATCCTGGGACTTTCAGGAGGGGTAGATTCTTCGGTAGCAGCGGTTTTGATTCACAGAGCGATAGGTGATCAGCTGACTTGTATCTTTGTAGATACAGGTTTGTTGAGAAAAGACGAAGGCAAAAAAGTAATGGATAATTATGGAGAACATTTCCATATGAACATTAAATTGGTTGATGCTTCAGAAAGATTTTTAACCAAATTAGCCGGAGTAGATGATCCGGAAGCAAAAAGAAAGATCATCGGAAACGAGTTTATTCACGTTTTTGATGAAGAATCCCATAAAATCGAGGGTGCTAAGTTCTTAGCTCAGGGTACAATTTATCCGGATGTTATTGAAAGTCAGTCGGTAAACGGACCGTCTGCAGTGATCAAATCTCACCATAATGTTGGCGGGCTTCCGGAAGAAATGGATTTTGAATTATTGGAGCCGCTAAGAGAATTATTCAAAGATGAGGTAAGAAAAGTTGGCGAAGAATTGGGAATTCCTCATCATTTGGTCCACAGACATCCTTTCCCTGGTCCTGGTTTGGGAATTAGAGTGTTAGGAGCCGTTGATGCCGATAAAGTGAGAATCCTTCAGGAAGCGGATGATATTTTTATCGAAGAATTATATAAAAATGATTTGTATGAGAAAGTTTCTCAGGCATTTGTAGTGCTTCTTCCGGTAAAATCTGTAGGAGTTATGGGTGATGAGAGAACATATGAATACACAGCTGTAGTTCGTTCTGCAAACACCATAGACTTCATGACAGCAACCTGGAGCAGACTTCCTTACGAGTTTTTAGATACTGTTTCAAGCAGAATTATCAACGAAGTAAGAGGAATCAACAGAGTAGCTTACGATATTTCAAGCAAACCACCTGCAACAATCGAGTGGGAATAATTTGATTTGAATTTAATATAAATCCTGCCTTTGGGCGGGATTTTTGTTTATAAATTTGTTTAAATTTTTATTTGAAGCTATTTCCTGCTTTACGCTGTATCTTTTTGGTTACGGTCTCCGCTTCGCTCCGCCCGCAACCAAAAAGGATGTCGCTTCAATCAGGGCTAGGGTTGTAGTCGGTAATTAAACATTTGAAATAATACACAATGTTGTCATCCCGTAGGATCTAAGCATTGTATTAGAAACAGATGGACAGATTCGTGCCTAGATCCCTACGGGATGACAAACCTTGCGAAAAACAAATGAAAGTAAATCAAATATTTAAACTAATGTATTCTTATTTGCAGTTTGTTGCTAAACTTAAAATAACTTATGTGTTAATCTTTTTGCGTCTTTTGTGGTTAAAATAAAAAGTTTAAACAAGTTCAATAATTAAAGTCTTGAAAAAATTTTTATCAATTATTTTTCCCTAAATTTAAGTAAAATTACATCAAATGCAAATAGAAACAAGACCGCTGACGGTTCAGGATTATGAAGAATTGGTAGTAACAATGAAACGTGCGTATCCTCAGATGTCAGAGTATATCTGGTCTAAAAAAAGTATCGAAAAGCTCACCAAAATATTTCCAAAGGGTCAGATATGTATCATGGTAGATGGTAAACTGGCAGCCGTGGCACTCTCAATTATTGTCAATTATGACGAATTTGGAGATGATCATACGTACAGTGATATTACCGGAAATTATACTTTCAACACCCATACTGACACAGGAAATGTTTTGTATGGAATCGAAATTTTTGTCGATCCGGAATACCGCGAACTGAGATTAGGCAGAAGACTATATGATGCCCGAAAAGAATTGTGTGAATTATTAAATTTAAGATCCATTATTCTGGGAGGAAGGATCCCCAATTATCACAAACACAGTGAATTATCACCAAGAGAATACATCAGAAGAGTGCGGGATAAAGAAATTTATGATCCGGTTTTATCTTTTCAATTATCAAATAACTTCTTGCCAATCAGGGTATTAAAAAAATATTTACCCGAAGATGAATCCTCAAAAGAAAATGCCGTTTTGCTTCAATGGAACAACATTTATTACAGCAAAAAGCCAAACACTATGCAGGACAGCATCATCCGTCTCGGATTGGTGCAGTGGCAGATGAGACACTTCAAAAATATTGATGCTTTTTACGAGCAGGTAGAGTTCTTCGTAGATGTGATGGGCGATTATAAGGCAGATTTTGTCCTTTTTCCGGAACTATTCAACACACCTTTGCTGGCTCCGTTCAACAAGCTTTCAGAAAGGGACAGTATGATTGAACTGGCGAAATTAACTGAGGAAATCAGGATGAAAATCTCAGATTTAGCAATAAGCTATAACGTAAATATCATTTCAGGAAGCATGCCTGTTTTTGAAAATAATGACTTGTACAATGTAAGTTATCTCCTTCACCGTGACGGCCGAATCGATGAATACAGAAAAATCCATATCACACCCAATGAAAAAAAATACTACGGAATGAAAGGTGGCAATGAGATCAGAGTTTTCGATACCGACTGTGGAAAAATAGGTCTTGTGATCTGCTACGATGTAGAATTTCCGGAACTTCCGAGAATCCTGGCCGATCAGGGAATGAAAATTCTTTTTGTACCTTATCTTACTGATACTCAAAATGCTTATATGAGAGTTCGCCATTGTGCGGCGGCAAGAGCGATAGAAAATGAATGTTATGTAGCCATTGCAGGTTGTGTCGGAAATCTTCCAGGAGTCAATAATATGGATATCCAATTTGGTCAGGCAGCCGTTTTTACGCCGTCTGATTTCGCTTTTCCATCCAATGCAGTGAAGGGGGAAGCAACACCGAACACGGAAATGACATTAATTGTCGATGTAGATTTGAATTTATTAAAAGATCTTCACCATCATGGCTCTGTCCAGGTAATGAAAGACAGAAGAAAAGATTTGTACGAAACATATTTAAAATAAATAAAAAACGGGATGCAGTTTTTGCATTCCGTTTTTTATTCGTCTTTAAATTAAGATTTAAACATATTGCGGGCAAACCACAGCAGGACAGATCAATCCGGGACATCTTGGTCTTCCGTCATCCGGACAACATTTTGTTGAACAATTTCTGATAATTCCGCCTCCTGCAATGTTTTTTAATTGCTCTCTTGAGATTTTCTTTAAATTTTTCATTTTTTAATATTTTTTATAGGTTAATTTTAATGTTTGATACTTGTAAAGTTAAAAAAAATATTCATCAACAATAATGGTTTTTAAAAGAATAAACGTCAGTCATTTCTTTAATTAATGATTTTAAAAATTTAATAGGAATAATTTTTGAATTAAATTGCAACTACATTTCAAGATATGTTTGACAAACAGCAAAGAAAACTGAAAAGATCCGCTAAATTAATTTCCGTGTTAAGTAAATACGGTTTTAAGGACATGTTGGCAAGGATGAACAGTGGAAACAAGCAGGTAGAAATTCCCAATAATCCTGATGAAATCATTTCAAAAGGAACGGTTTATGAAAGGATTCGCTTGGTTTTGGAAGAACTTGGGCCCACTTTTGTAAAGCTTGGCCAGACATTCAGCAACAGGGAAGATCTGCTTCCTCCGGAATTGATTCAGGAACTGCAGAAATTGCAGGATAAAGTGGATATGGTGGAAATGAACGTAGAAGAAATTCTGGAAAATGAATTTAATATTTCCGTTAATGAATATTTCATTGAGATTCAGAAAGATCCATTGGCAACAGCTTCGATTGCGCAGGTGTATAAAGCAACCCTGATTGATGGAACAGAAGTGATTTTAAAGATTAAAAAAGCTGATGTTCAGAGTGTTATTGAAGATGATTTGTTGTTAATTAAAGACCTTGAAAGATTGATTTCATCCTATTCGGAGATAGGCGAGAAACTGAATCTGAAGCAGGCAATTTCAACATTTGAAAAGTCTTTGCTGGAAGAAGTTTCCCTGATCAATGAAAAGGAAAATATTATACAGTTCAAACGAAATTTTAAAAATCATAAAGAAACCTACGTTCCTACAGTCTACGAAGAATTTTCCAACAATAATGTTCTTTGTATGGAATTTATTGATGGAATTAAGGTAACGGACAAACCTTCGCTTTTAGCAAATAATATTGATCCTGTGCATGTTTCTGAGGTTGGTTTAAGACTATTTGTATCTCAGATTATGGATTTCGGTTTTTTTCATGCAGATCCTCATGCCGGAAATATTTTAATTAAAAAAGACGGAAAGGTTGTTTTTATTGATTTCGGAGCTGTTGGAAAAATTCCACCAAATGACAAGGAAGTTCTTGAAAATTTAATTGTAAGTTTTGTAGCCAAGAATCCGCATAAAATTGTAAGATACCTTAAAAAAATGGCCATAAGCTACAAGATTCCCGATGAAAGAAGATTTGAAAATGATGTGGAAGATATTCTGGATTTTGTTCATAGTTCATCGCTTAAGGATATTGATCCACAGGCAATTATCAATAAAATGAAAGATGTTTTAAAAGATAACCGATTGTACATGCCGGATTATTTTTATCTTTTATTTAAAGGAATCAGCTTGATAGAAGGTGTTGGACGCACCATAAACCCTGATCTTGATATTGTAAAAAGCTTAAATCCGTTGACAAAAAAAATATTCGCTAAAAAGATTAGTCCAAAGAATATTTTAAGAACAGGAATGGATCGGATGATGAATTTTACGGATAATGTAGATGAAATCCCTAAGGAACTGCGGTCTGTTTTGCAGAAATTAGACGAAAATAAATTTACTGTTTCAAGTGAAATAAAGAATATTGAAAAGACCAATCAATTAATAAAATCGAGTATAGTTAATTTGATTTTAGCCATGATTTTAGGTGCAAACATCATTGCAACAGCTATTGTTTTTGTGTCAGAATCAGGGCCGAGAATCGGGGAGATGTCTTTGGTTGCGGTTTTAGGATTTGTATTTTCAATTTTATTGATAATCATCATTTTGTTGAGAATTACGAGGAAGTGATTGCTCAATGATAATACATTTAGATGCTTCGACTCCGGCTCAGCATGACAACTTACAAATAAGCTGTTTAATAAGCCAGTTAGTATTAGAAATGTCATGCTGAGCGGAGCCGAAGCATCTAGGATTATTTAATTTTGATTAATAGAAAGCTTCCATCCTCCATCTCCGCACTTCCGGGCCAACGTTTAAAAAATTATTTACCTATCTTTGCAAAATGGAGAAACTCACTTTTGCAGATTTTGACCTTCCGGTTAAAATTCTTGATGTTTTGGCGGATTTAGAATTGTTTGAACCTACACCGATTCAGGAAAAAAGTATAGGACCGATTCTTTCCGGAAGAGATGTCATGGGAATTGCACAGACCGGAACCGGAAAAACATTAGCATATCTTTTGCCTGTCCTGAAAACCTGGAAATACAACAAAACTGGAAATCCAACGGTTTTGATTTTGGTTCCTACAAGAGAATTGGTGGTTCAGGTAACGGAAATTGTTGAGAAATTAACGGAAAATCTTACTGCAAGAGTTATCGGGATTTATGGTGGAAAAAACATAAATACTCAGAAATTGTTATTTAATGACGGTTGCGATATTTTGGTTGGAACTCCCGGAAGAGTAATGGATTTGGCGATTGATAATGCTATTTCCCTGAAAGAAGTTCAGAAACTGATCATCGATGAGTTTGATGAAATGCTTAATCTAGGGTTCAGACCACAATTAACGCATATTTTCGAAATGATGAAAGATAAGAGACAGAACATTCTTTTCTCGGCAACCATGACGGATGCCGTAGACGAAATGCTGGATCAGTATTTTGCAGGTCCCATCGAAATTTCATTAGCAAAATCAGGAACTCCACTTGAAAAAATTGAACAGACTGCTTATAAAGTAGAAAATTTTAATACTAAAATTAATTTACTTGAACATTTATTGAAAAAAGATACGGAAATGTCCAAAGTATTGATTTTCAATAATAATAAGAAACATGCAGATTTGCTGTTTACAAAAATTGAAGAACTTTTCCCTGGACAGTTCGATGTAATTCACTCAAATAAATCTCAAAACTACAGGCTTAAAGCAATGAAACGTTTTGAGAATGAAGAAATAAGAGGTTTAATTACGACTGATGTAATGGCGAGAGGTCTTGATATCTCTGATATTACACACGTTATCAACTTTGAAATCTCTGAAATTCCGGAACAGTATATTCACAGAATCGGTAGAACGGGTAGGGCAGATAAAGACGGTAAAACGGTGAGTTTTGTAACAAAAAAAGAAGAGCCGTTGATCCTCGACATCGAACTATTAATGGATAAAGAAGTAAAATTCATTGATTTCCCTGAAGAGGTTAAAATTAATCCGAAAAAGATTGCTTCCGAAGAAGATCAGATTGTCATGAAAAATCCTGCTCAGGTAAAGCTTTATGAAGGTGGAGGAGCTTTCCATGAGAAGAAAGATAAAAATAAAAAGGAAAACTGGGGTGGGCCGTCAAAAAGAAAGGCACCGAAAAAATTCGGGGCAAACAGGGCTCAACAGAAATCAATATCAAAATCTAAAAAGAAGAAATAAAAAAACTCCCAATCTGGGAGTTTTTTGTTGGCTCTCGAAGCCAATTATTTCATATAAGGAATCATCACGGAAGTCCAAAGCTGGTAACCTTCTGGAGTCATGTGAAGCATATCTTCCACAAAAAGGTCTTTTCTTACATTTCCACTAGCATCCTGCATCACTTTTGTAATATCTATGAAGTCTGCATTGGGTTCTTTCTTCATGAATTCCGCAATTTTTTTATTGGCAATTTTCATTTGTGGCCAAAGCTTTTCGCGGCTTGGAGAATATTTGATTGAAATATAATCAACTTCGATAGTTGGGAACTTTTCCCTGATTTTTTTATAGAAAGTTTTAAACCTGTCGACAACAACTTCAGCTTTCAATTTGTCATTATCTGCAAAATCATTTTCACCACAATAAATAATGATCTGTTTTGGTTGATACGGGCTCAGAAGATCGTCTGCATAATCATTAAGGTCCGTTAGTCTTGATCCTCCGAAACCTCTGTTGATAATTGTTTTATCCGGAAAATAATTCGCTACATCCGTCCATTTTGTGAAAGATGAACTTCCGATCAAAAGAATAGCATCTTTCGGTGAAGTGGTTTCCTGATCCAGTTTTTTGAAGTTCTGAATGTCCTGCCAGAACATCGGTTTTTTTTCCTGTGAAAAGAAAAGGGTAAAAGCCAGCAATAAGAATGCTGATAACATCTTCTTCATTTTTAATAATTTTTAATTAATAAAATCCTTCTTTTTCATTAAAAAACTCCCGAAAAATTCGAGAGTCTGTGTTTATCTTTTATAAGAGATGTAAGTGTAGTCAATCACCATATCTCCATCCTGGTCGATATTGTCATACAACTGTTTAATTCTCATTTCCGTACTTGTAAGAACTACTACTTTATAAGGTCTTGAACTATCATTATTATATTTGATGGTTAGATCCTTTGTGTCAGTATTATACTCGTATGTACCTTCATTTTTGGAATTCATCTGGCAATCAGCACCAACTCCTGAAAAAGCCGTGTACGCTGTATAATAATCCGTTCTGAACTCTGTAATATTTTTTGCAGAACATCCTGTAGGAGTGTCTGTTGAGATTACTGTTTTATCGTCTTTTCCTGAAATGACTTCTGTTTTACTGGTTTTCCATTCACCCTTCATCATATCCATTTCATATGCTTGGATGTCATCATCTTCACAAGAAGTAAGCGCTAACGCTGAAAAGGCAAATAAAAGTAACTGTTTTTTCATTTTCACAAATTTAAGAATATGCTAAAATATAAATAAATTTGAAATATTTATAATGAAATTAAGGTTTTTTAAACGAATGTTTGTAAAAAAGGTAATTTGGTTGGAAGTTGGGAGCAGGAAGCAGGAAGTTTTATATAAACCGTCACATTTTCAGGCAGCAATTAAACCTCCATCTTCCAACTTCTAACACCCATCTTTTAATAGCTCATCTCCACAATCTTATAAGCATCCTGTGGAGTCAGCTTTTTGTATTCTCCAAGGCCAAGCCAGTTTCTTGCCGTAAAGGCTTTCTCCACTCTTTCGGCAGTTCCGTTGTAGTCTTCGGTATATTCTGAAAGCTTGGTCTGGATATCTAAGCTATGGAAAAATTCTTCCAGTTTTTTGATGCCCAATTCTGCTTTTTCTTCAATACTTCCGTCTTTAATTCCCCAAACTCTTTCGGCATATTGTGCTAATTTTCCTTTTTTATCTGCAAAATTATAACGGTAATGAGAAGGCGCAATAATCGCGAGTGTTCTTGCATGATCGATTCCGAAATAAGCCGTCAGCTCGTGTCCCATGGCATGAACAGCCCAATCCGTAATTACTCCTTTTTGAATTAGACCATTTAAAGCCATTGTACAGCACCACATGAAATTTCCGGCTGCATTATAATCAAATTCATCCGCCAATACTTTCGGAGCGGTTTCCTGTAAGCTGATCAGGATACTTTCCGCGATCCTTTCCTGTAAATCTGCAGAAGAAGGAGCCGTCATATATTGTTCCAAAACATGGGTATAAGCGTCTGTAATCCCGTTTACAATCTGTCTTTTCGGAATTGATTTTACCACTTCCGGATCCAAAACTGAAAACTGTGGGAAAAGTCCGGGACCGCCTGTGGAAAGCTTTTCATTGGTTTCTCTTCTTGAAATTACATATCCCGAATTCATCTCAGAACCCGTTGCTGGTAATGTCAAAACACTTCCAAAAGGCATTCCTTCTCCTTCAAAAGTTCTTACCGGTTTTTTTAGGATTTCCCAAGGCTCACCGTTGTAATTCGCTGCTGCAGAAAGGAATTTCGTGCCGTCGATCACAGAACCGCCGCCAACAGCCAGAAGGAAAGTAATATTTTTTTCTTTGATGACTTTTAAAGCTTCAATTAAAACTTCATATTCAGGATTAGCAGGAACCCCACCGAATTCATGCACTTCATGGTCTTTCAAAGCTTCTTTTACCTGATCATAAACGCCGTTATTCTTGATGCTTCCGCCACCATAAATCATTAAAACTTTGGCATCTTTAGGAATTTCATTTGAAATTTTTGCAATTTCACCTTTTCCGAAAAGTATTTTTGTTGGATTTTTAAACTCGAAATTAAGCATGTTCTTAAATTTATTTTAAGCCAAATTTAAGCATTGCTGAACGAAAATTGAGTTAATAAAGTTTTAAAATTATGATGATTGGGTTTTATGAAAACTATTGGAATTAAACCTTATGTATAAATTTGTCATTCTGAAAGTAGCGGAACAGAATGAAGAATCTAACCTTATTTGACTTAATTCAGATTTAATAATGCAAATTCTTTAATAGAGATTCTTCTTTCGTCAGAATGACAATGTGGGAAAATCATTCGTGATATTAGTGTTTTAAAGATACTTTCAATTTCCCAGTTTTCCTGTCAATTGTAATTAAAAAATATTCTTTCACTTCAGAACTATTTTTAATTTTTGAAAGATATAATGAAATATGTTTGTCTTCAATTTTATATGAACTGCTCATTGTACTGGTCGCATCGACCGTATAGCCATAGGTGTTTGCAGTTAAAATCGCTTCAGGAAGATTATCTACAAACCCTATAAAATCTCTCAATTGCTGTTCATTCGAGAAATATCTGGAACGGCTGTTTTCACAGGCAATAAGGTAGGAAAAGCAATCTTCTCCCAAACATTTTTGAAAAAAACCTTTCTCCGGAGCCGGATCATTGATCGTCATATATTGTGGCGACTGACTTTCGTAGATGATGGCTTTGTCAGGATCGGGATTGTTTCGTAGAACCGACCAATATTCATATTTTTTGTCGGGAATAATAAAAGGGTAGAGCAGTTCCGGATTGTCCAGGATTTCCGGGATTTTTTTGAAATCGGCAGGAACAGTTTGGGAAAGTAATAAACCGGGCAACAGGACAGCAATAATAGAAACAAGTTTCATAATTTATTCAATAGAATTTCAAACTAGCTATTTTTATTCCAATACAATTTTATAGTAGCCTTGTTCGTCTGTTACATCGATACCGACCCCTGTAAATGTTAATTTATTGATCTGGTAACCATCGCAACCCGCATTAAATTTTGAAGAGTGAATTGAAAAATCAAAAACTTTAACATTAGAATAAAAAGTATAATTTTTCACCCCATCATATTCGCCCACATTTTCCAGAATGACCTTATCATCGGATGTTGTGGTCAGTGGAATGCTTGACTGATTTTCATCTTTGATTGTGAAAGTAGTAAGTGTTCCGTTGGTAATCAGGTTTTCATCATCAACATTCACGAATTCAAAAGCGATTGGTTGGGGTTTATTGTAGCAGTCGTCACCGCATGCTGTGAAAAGAAAGGTAAGTAAAAGGAATAGAAATATGTTTTTCATGATGGATTAATTTGGTGAAATGTAAAATTAGATAAAATTTATTTTTTAACCTCATTTGTGTTATCATTATCTGTACTAATTAAGTCTCTCGCATAAGAAGTAGCCTTTTGATATTTCACTAAAAATGTTGCTTTAAATTCATCACTAATTTCTCCCTCTTTCATAAATTCATATACCATTTCAGCTCTGATAGCTCTAAGTTCAAATAAAACGAGTTTATAAGTATTTTTCTTATTGTCAACCTGAAATAAAGTGTCAAATGCAGTTACAGCAGTAGTAATAGCACCTAAAATTAAAGTGGCTTTAGCCACACTGTCATCATTGATTTCAGATAATCCGGCCAAAACGGTAATTGTTCCTGCAAAAAGAATTTGAATAATCCGGATAAAATAAAACAGCCAAACATAGTAATCTGCCTTTCTTTCAATTCTGTTAATTTCCTTTTGTATCTGTAGATAAAAAAGATCAGTAATAGAGTCTTCTTTCATGGTATAAGTAGTTTTTTATAAAATTAGAATTAAATTCCCAGAGTATATTAAAATATTTTATTATTAATTTATTTTTAAACTAAACATCATTTGAATTCAAACCAAAATCCCCTACATTTGTTATATGATACACGACCAACGCGCAGAAAAATTCAGGCAGATCGTGGAGAATAAGTTCCAGATCTACAATTCATTGTTTATGAGCCTGCCTTATGATAAAATGACGAATATCGGGATGCTGCTCCCGTTTCTTGGGGAAGAAAGTAAAGTCGGTTACGAAGCCGGAAAAACGCCCGAAGAAATCATTGAAGAATTCTTTAAAAACCATACCGATCTGCAGACCGAGGAACAGAAGCTCGAACTGCTTTTTAAAATCATACAATATATTGAAAGACAGGTTGTTTTGTTCGACAGTATTGAAGATGCTGCATTCCCAAACCTTCATTCTGAAAGTGACAACGGAACGGTTACCAATATGTTTGAACGTTCCCTGCAAGACCATAAACTCGAGAAAGTTCGTGAAAAACTGAAAGATTTTACAGTAAAAGTGGTTTTTACAGCACACCCGACGCAGTTTTATCCGAGTTCTGTCCAGAGAATTATCCATGATTTGAGAAGTGCAATCACAACAGATTCTATCACAAATATTGATATGCTGTTGCAGCAGTTAGGAAAAACACCGTTTGTCAACAAAGAAAAACCAACTCCCATTGATGAGGCGTTAAGTATCATTTCTTACCTTAGAAATGTTTATTACGATTCGATTGGTGAACTGTTCACGAAAATAAAAAGAACATTTGGAAACGGGAATTTTCATTTGCACGAAGATCTTATCCAGCTCGGTTTCTGGCCGGGTGGTGACAGGGACGGAAATCCTTTTGTAACGGCTGATGTGACGAAAAGAGTGGCGGAAGAACTTCGTTCCGCGATTTTGAAATCTTATTACAGCCATTTGAAATTTGTCAGAAGAAGACTAAGTTTCAGGGGTGTTGCCGAGGCTTTAAATGCTTTGAGCGATGAGCTGTATTCTTCGATTTTCAACGGAAAGAAAATTACAGTTGAAGATATTCTAAAAAGAGCCGATGAAGCGGAAAAAATTCTTGTCGAGCAACATAATTCCTTATTCCTTGATCTGCTGGTGAATTTTAAAGATCGTGTGAAGATTTTCGGGACTCATTTTGCCACATTGGATATCCGGCAGGACAGCAGGATTCATCAGAAAGTTGTTGATGAGGTTTTTGTTAAAATCTGCGGAAATGTTGAAGCAACTTACGAGGATAAGTTTAATAAATTAATTCAAATCACAAACAAGGTTAATGCCGATGAATTTGAAGATATAGTTAAAGATACATTATTGACGGTTTCCCAGGTTTCAGAAATTCAGGAATTGAATGGTTTGAGAGGAATGAACCGTTACATTATTTCCAATTCCGATGCGGTGAAAGACGTGATGAATGTGTATGCATTTTTCAAGGTTTGCGGATATAAGGATGAAGAAATTAATATGGATATTGTTCCGCTTTTTGAGACGATGGAAGGCCTTGCTAATGCTGAAAATGTGATGAATGCATTGTACCAGAACCCGATTTACAAAAAACATTTGGAAAGAAGAGGAAACCAACAGACAATTATGCTTGGTTTTTCGGACGGGACAAAAGACGGCGGTTACCTGAAAGCCAACTGGGAAATTTATAAAGCCAAAGAACTTTTAACCCAACTTTCCATACAAAACGGAATTAAAGTAATCTTTTTCGATGGTCGGGGCGGACCTCCCGCAAGAGGTGGCGGAAAAACCCACGATTTCTATGCTTCACAGGGAAGAACGATTGCTAATAATAAAATTGAGTTAACTATTCAGGGACAGACGATTACAAGTATTTTCGGGAATAAGGAGCAGGCAAAATACAACTTCGAACAGCTTTTGACGGCCGGAGTTGAGAACGATGTTTTCAAAAATTCTAAAAAAGATTTAACGGAAAAAGAAAGAGCTTTAATTATTGAATTAGCCGAAATAAGCTATCAAAAATATTCAGATTTAAAGGCTCATCCGATGTTTGTTCCTTACCTTCAGGAGATGAGCACATTGGAATATTACGGAAAAACCAATATCGGAAGCCGACCATCGAAAAGAGGGGACGGAAACGAATTAAAATTTGAGGATTTAAGGGCAATTCCGTTTGTTGGTTCATGGTCTCAATTGAAGCAAAATGTTCCGGGATTCTTCGGTTTTGGTTTTGCGATGCAGAAAATGAAAGAAGAAGGAAGGTTTGATGAGGTAAGGGAATTATACAAAGGCTCGGATTTCTTTAAAACGCTGGTTCTGAACTCGATGATGAGTATGAATAAATCTTATTTTCCATTGACTTATTACATTAAAAATAATCCAAAATTCGGGGCTTTCTGGGATGTTCTATTCGATGAATATCAGCTTTCTAAAGATATTATGCTGGAATTGACGGGCTTTACCATGCTTCAGCAAGAAGATCCGCTATCAAGAAAATCGGTGAAAATCCGTGAGAGAATTGTACTTCCGCTGTTGAGTATTCAGCAATATGCTTTAATGAAAATTCAAAAAGGAGAAGGAAATAAGGAAGCCTATGAAAAGCTAGTGACGCGTTCTTTGTTTGGAAATATTAATGCGAGTAGAAATTCAGCTTAAAATTTTACTATGAAAAACTTTTTATGTGTAATATCTTTAATGTCTTTACTCATTAGCTGTAAAAAAGAATCAAAGCCAGATCCTACGCCCGAGGCTAAAAATGAAGGTTTATCTGTTGTAAAAGCAGTTCAGGATCATGTTGAGATTTCGCATCATAAAAAGCCGTCGGATTTTTTGCCGAAAGGATTTGTACTTTTTAAAGAAATTCAAGGCGACTTAAACAATGATGGATTGAAAGATTGTATCCTGATTATCAAAGGAACGGAAAAAGACAAAGTAATCAACGATGAATACAGCGGAAAGCTGGACCGGAACCGTCGCGGAATAATTGTTTTATTTAAAACTAAAAATGACGATTATGAATCAATAGTTGAAAATAAAGACTGTTTTTCCTCTGAAAATGAAGACGGCGGCGTGTATTTTGCTCCCGAACTTGATGTTTATATTGAAGAAAATAAGCTCTATGTGCATTATGCCCACGGCAGATACGGTTACTGGACGTATACTTTTAAATATGCAAATTCTGATTTCCAATTGATTGGCTATGACTCAAGTGAAAATACCGGACCGGTAGTGAGCCGTGAAACGAGTATTAACTTTTTAACAGGAAAAAAACAGGAAAAAGTCAATACAAATACCGATGCGGAAAGTGGTGATGAGGTTTTCAAAGAAACATGGAGCAAAGTTTCATCTAGGAAGCCCACTTTACTTTCTGAAATTAAAGATTTTGACGAGCTCGATCTCTCATAAAAAATAAAGCCTCTCGATTGAGAGGCTTTTCAATTTATTCTTTAATGAATTTTTCGTAATACATTTTATTATCTTTCGTCTGAATTTTCAGGTAATAGACTCCTTTTGCAAAATCTTCAACCTTTACAGATTTTTGATTGTTAACTTTTGTAATTAATCTTCCCAAATTATCATAGATTTCCATAGAAAGAATTTCGTTTTCAGAAGCAATATTCAGAATATTTTTAACAGGATTAGGAAAAATCACCAACTGGTCCTTTTTTACTAAATCTGATGTATTCAAAACATTATTATAAAACTTTCCGAAATTCAGGATTCCAAAACCCATTTGATCGGTGTGAGCAGGATAGAGCGATGCCGTTTCTCTTAATCGATTTCTCATTTGATCCCGGTTCATCGTGGAAAAAGCCTGGATAAGACATGCAATTCCTCCTGCAGCTACGGGTGTTGCAATGGAAGTTCCGCTTACGGCAGTTGTAGAATTATTCATTACCGTTGTGGTTAAAGTTCCTCTTGCGCTTGCATCCGGCTTTACTACACCTGCTGAATTGGGTCCGTAAGATGAAAAGTTAGAAGAAGCTCCCGCCGAATCTACCGAACCTATCGTGAAAACTTTAGCATTATCAGCCGGAGTCAAAATGTAATGCCAAGGCTGTACTCCTGAGTTTCCAGCTGCAAAATTCACAAAAATTCCTTTATTGGTGGCAATTTCGGCTGCTCTCGCAATAAAAGAGGTTGTTCCGTTCAAATTAGCGTAAGTGTAATTGTATTTCGGATCATCAAAAGTAGCGTAACCAAGCGATGTCGTGATTAAATCAACGCCTTTTCTGTCGGCCTCTTCGGCTGCTTCAATCCAGTATAATTCTTCTTCGGGAATTTCTGCGGTGGCATTTTCACTTCGGTATAAATAAAAATCCGCATCCGGCGCAGATCCTACAAATGTATTTTGGATATAACCTCCGATTGCCCCCAAAACTACGGTTCCGTGATTGTTAAGTGTAGAATTATAAATATTGTTCGTTTTGGTCACAAAATCATAACCTCCCTTAATGTGATTATTCGTCCACAATCTTGAGAAGGCAGAACCTGTATCTACTGTCGGAAATCCCGTATCAATCACTGCAATTGTCACGCCTGTCCCGGTATAACCTGCAAGATGAAGCGGACGAAGATTGATCTGGTCGATCTGTTCAGAGCCTGAGCCGTAATCAAATACGGTTAAGTTTTTATTCGTTGAGCTTGTGAAATCATCCCATTTGTTTACATTTTGAGTTTTGGGAACAGTGGAAGAATTTTTAGCAAAACTTTCAACCGATTGTACATAAGTCTGAGCCTGAATTGTCGCTACCTGAGCCGGAGTCGCGTTAACGGCAACACCATTCAGCCATTTTGAATAATCCGTAACAGTGAAGCCCAGTGTTTGGATATTTTGGATGTATGACTGCTCGATAGGTGCATCCTGATCATTAAGGGCAATTCCCAATGCAATACGGCGGTTGAGGGATTTCTGTGACAGTTCGGACAACGGATTTGCGTAAAATGCGGCCTTGTTTGGTTTGTCTTTAAAATAAACAAAAACAAGCGAAGTCTGAGAAAAAACAGACGAGTAACCTGCTAACAGACAAAAGAGTAAAATTTTTTTCATGTATTTATTTTGTATAAAGATAAAACAAAATCAATAAAATTTTTGATAGGATTTTAAATTCCTTATTTTTACAGAAATATTTGTTTATGAAAAAAATTCAGATGGTTGACTTACAAAGTCAGTATTACAAAATAAAGAACGATGTAGATAATGCAGTTTTAAATGTAATGGATTCGGCGGCTTTTATCAATGGCCCTGAGGTAAAGTCTTTCCAGAATGAATTGGAATCTTATTTGGAAGTAAAAAACGTTATTCCTTGTGCAAACGGAACAGATGCGCTTCAAATTGCGTTGATGGCTCTGGATCTGCAGGAAGGTGACGAGATTATCACGGCAGATTTTACTTTTGCCGCTACGGTAGAGGTTATTCATTTATTAAAATTAAAATCTGTTTTGGTAGATGTGGATTACGATACATTTACGATTTCAACAGAAGCGATTAAAAAAGCGATCACTCCAAAAACAAAAGCAATTATTCCGGTACATATTTTCGGGCAATGTGCTGATATGGAGGAAATTTTAAAGATTGCGAAAGAACATAATTTATACGTAATCGAAGACAATGCCCAAGCGATCGGTTCAGAATATACGTTCTCTGACGGTACTGTAAAAGCAGCGGGGACAATGGGAACTATAGGGACTACTTCATTTTTCCCTTCTAAAAACTTAGGCTGTTATGGTGATGGTGGTGCAATTTACACGAATGATGATGAAGTGGCCCACCGTTTAAGAGGAATCGTAAACCACGGAATGTACGAAAGATATTACCATGACGAGGTAGGAGTAAACTCGAGATTAGACAGTGTTCAGGCGGCAGTTTTAAGAAAAAAACTTCCACATCTTGATACTTACAATGAAGCAAGAAAAAGGGCCGCAGATTACTACGATGAAGCTTTTGCCGGGCACGAAAATATTTTAACTCCAAAAAGAGCGGAAAATTCTACCCATGTTTTTCATCAGTATACCTTGAGAATCCTGAATGGAAAACGTAATGAACTGCAGAAATTCTTAACAGAAAAAGAGATACCTGCCATGATCTATTATCCTGTAGCTTTAAGAAAACAAAAAGCATATTACCAGGAAAGTAACGATGCGGATTTCGTGAATACAGATAAGCTTCTGGATCAGGTAATTTCTCTTCCGATGCACACGGAACTGGATGATGAGCAGCTGAAGTATATTACGGATGCTGTGCTGGAGTTTATGGGGTAAGACTTTGTCAAAGTTCTAAATCTTTGACAAAGTTTAGATAAAACGAGAATTGGATGAGAATAAGAGAAAGCCATTTAGAACCCGATAGATTCTATCACATTTTCAATCGTGGGATAAATTCTAAATTGACTTTTTTAAATAATGAAAATTTTAATTTCTTTCTGAGAAAAACTAAAGTTTATATTTTACCTTATTTTGATATCTATGCATATTGTTTAATGCCAAATCATTTTCATTTTATTCTGAAAGTAAAATCAGATATTGAACTTCCTGAGGATTTTAAGAAAACTGGCTTACATTCTGAGGCATGTTTCTTCAGTAAAGCAATAAGTAAATTAATAAGCAGCTACACTCAGTCTTTTAATAAAGTTTATCAGAGAAGCGGACCGGTTTTTGAATCTCCGTTCAAAAGAATACCTATTAATTCGGAAGAATATCTTAGAAACTTAATTATTTATATTCATCAAAATCCAGATAATTTTCATCAATATAAATTTTCATCATATCTTGCAATGATTTCTGATTCTAAAACAAACATCCAGCGTGAGAAAGTAATAGAATTGTTTGATGATCCTATAAATTTTGTTGAATGTCATCAAAATAAAGATTTAAACATAAACTTTGTCAAAGATTTAGAACTTTGACAAAGTCCAAAAAAATTAAAATGGCAATACTCGTAACAGGAGGTCTTGGATATATCGGTTCGCACACGGTTGTGGAGCTTTTAAATAACAATTTTGAAGTTGTTATTGTAGATGATTTATCCAATTCCGAAAGGTTTATTTTAAAAAATATTGAAGAAATTACGGGTAAAAAACCTGTTTTTTATCCTTTTGATTTAAAAAGGAGAGAGCTTCTGACGCAGGTTTTTGATGCTCATGAGATTGATGGCTGTATCAATTTTGCGGCCTCGAAAGCGGTTGGTGAAAGTCAGTTGATACCGGTGGATTATTATGAAAATAATTTATTTTCTTTAATTAATATTTTACAGGAGTTTAAAGAAAGAGGAATTTCAAATTTCATTTTCAGTTCATCCTGTACGGTTTACGGGCAGGCAGATACAATGCCTATTGACGAAAATACACCACTGAAAATGCCCGAAAGTGTTTACGGAAAGACGAAACAAATGGGTGAGGAGATTTTAGCTGATTTTGCAAAAGCTTATCGCCGAAAAATTTCGTTGTTGAGATATTTTAATCCCATTGGAGCGCATCCATCAGGGAAAATAGGGGAATTGCCGATTGGGATTCCGAATAATTTAGTACCTTACGTTATGCAAACTGCTGCCGGAATTCGTGAAAAATTGAATATTTGGGGGAACGACTACCCAACGGAAGACGGAACTGCGGTGCGTGATTATATTTACGTTGTTGATCTTGCAAAAGCGCACGTTGCTGCTCTGAAAAGATTAATGAATGACCAATCCGGGGAGGCTGTAATTGATATTTTCAACCTCGGAACAGGAAAAGGATCTTCGGTGCTGGAAGTTGTAAAGGCTTTTGAAATAGCAAATAATGTGGAGGTTCCTTACCAGATTTGCGACAGAAGGGAAGGAGATATTACCGTTGCCTATGCCAATGTGGATAAAGCAGAAAAAGAACTTGGCTGGAAGTCGGAAACTCCTTTGGAAGAGGCTTTGAGGACGGTTTGGGAATGGCAGAAATATCTGGGAACAAGAAATGTTTAAAAATTAAGTTTAAAAAAAGAAATTTATTTATATGAAAACACAAAGAATTGGCATTACGTTTTCGTCGTTTGACTTACTTCATGCCGGTCACATTAAAATGCTTGAAGAAGCAAAAACGGTTTGTGACTATCTTATCGTTGGCTTGCAGATTGATCCCTCTCATGATCGGCCAAACAAGAATAGACCCACGCAGACCATTGTAGAAAGATATATTCAGCTGAAGGCAGTGAATGCTGTTGATGAGATTATTCCTTACTATACGGAAGAAGATCTTCTGGATATTTTAAAGTCTTTTGTAATTGATGTAAGAATCATCGGTGATGATTACCTGGACAGAGATTTTACAGGGAAAAAATATTGCGAAGAGAAAGGTATTGAGATCTTTTACAATAAAAGAGACCACAGGTTTTCCTCCAGTGACCTGAGAAGAAGAATTTATGAAGCTGAAATGGAAAAAATTTCAAGAACTGAAACCATAAAATAAAAAAATCCCGAAAGTAATTTCGGGATTTTTGTTTTATATAAGTTTAGATTACATCGGGCCTTGCTCATCTCCGCCGGCATCATTGGCATTGATGTCTTTTTTCTTCTTAGGCTGCTCGATTTTCTCTCCTTGCTTGAATCTGTAAGTGAATGACAGTGCAAATTGTCTTGGCTGCCACTGCATATAAGAATCTCTTACACTGTTTGCGGTATAAGTGGTGGATCTCATTGCTCTCGTATTGAAGATATCTTGGATGTTGAAAGAAATGGTAGCGTTTCCGTTCCAGATGGTTTTTGAAGCCCCGAAATTGATAGCGTACATGTCTTTTCTATCCTGATATGCTGTTTTCTGGCCTCCTCTGTAGAAACCCTGAAACTGGAAATTCAATGTTTTATCCACTTTTACGGTAGTGGTAAGTCTTGCTCTTGTTGAGAAACCTTTTCCTTCAAAATTAGCCACAGCCTGAATTGGGTTTCCTAAGTGATCATAAGTATCATAGACAGTACTTCCTTTTGTATTATATCCGAATAAATCCACGTTTCCGAGGAATTTCAGCCAGCTTGTTGCATCCCAGTTAAAATTCAAATCTAATCCGTAACGGTCATCAGTACCAAGATTAATTGGTTTTGTATGAGATTCTACAACTTTCGGAATTAAAATATTTCCATTTTCATCCTCAGCTAATTTATTATATACAAGCATTTTTGTATCATCAGTCTGATGTCTGTAGTATAGTGTCGGGTTTATCGTGAATTTCTTTTTGGAAATACTGTAACCGAATTCATAAGAATCAACATATGAAGGGTTCAGATCAATATTACCATCGAAGATATTCTGGTTATCATTATAATTCGGATTCGGAATCATAAAGAATGATCTTGGACGGTCTATTCTTCTTGTATAATTTAATAAAAACTGATTGTCTTTAGCAATTTCATAGCTTAAATAAACACTAGGGAACAAATTATTGTAATTTTTCGTAGTGTTGATCGCTGGTTTGTTCGCAACTAAGTTTTTATAGAATATGTCAACATTGGAAAGTTCATCTCTCAATCCTAGCTGATAACCAAGTCTTCCGATCTTGCTTTTAAACTGTAAATAAAAAGCATTAAAGGTTTCTTTATAATTAGCATCGTAAGTATACAACGGTAAAAAGGATAAATCAGGAGCCGCAAGTGTACTTTGCTGTACATCATTGCTGTAGTCGTTATTATTAATATCGAGTCTGTAGCCCGCTTCAAGCTTAGAGTTTTCACCAATAGGTAATTCGTAGTCAGCTTTGGCAATTACAGATCTATTAATTGTATTTTGATTAACAATATTCTGTAATTCGAATGCACCGTTACGGGTTTGATTAATATCCGTATCATTGTAAGACCTGTTTCTTTGTAAGCTTAATGATAATGACAAGTTCTGCCCTTTATCATTAAACTTATGATCTAATCCAAAATCACCCTGAAAAGCCAGGTTGTTATTGCTTCCTAATGTTACCCTTTTCGACGTACTATTCGGATCTTTAAAATATGTATAGTAATAATCAATATTTCCTATATTTTCACTGTCAAATGTTCTTACGGTTCCCGATGCGTTTACAGAAGTTTTGTCTGTAATGTCATATACGATTCCGGCAGAAGCATTGTAGTTGTTGCTTTTATTTTTGTTTTCAGAATCTGTATTCCTTTGTACCAAATCATCATCCAGTACTGCATTGTTGAAATAATCATCATTTCGGTTTGTGCTTTTGGATTCTCTATATCCGCCGCCGCCATTCAGAAACCAGGTAAGATTACCTTTTCTCCAGCTAAGGTTTGTATTTAAATTAGTTTGTGGCAGATATCCTACAGTTCCCGTGACACTTCCATTAAAGCCTGTTTTCTTGCTCTTCTTTAAAATGATATTCAGAATACCTGCCGTTCCACTAGCCTCAAATTTTGAAGAAGGGTTGGTAATCACCTCAATTCTCTCAATCTGGTCTGCCGGAATACTTTGCAAAGCATTGGCTCCGTCATCAATTCCCAGGAGGGCAGAAGGTTTTCCGTTGATCAAAAACTTTACATTAGAGCTTCCCCTCATGGAAACCGTACCGTCTGTATCCACAGAAACCGAAGGCACATTAGCAAGAACATCCTGAAGATTTCCCCCCTTACTTACAATATCCTGAGACGGGTCATACGTTCTTTTATCTAATTCTACTTTATATGGTTTTGTAGACTGAGCAGTAATTGTCACCCCTTGAATTTCATTGGTTTTCAGGTTGGTAGCAGTTGCTTCAGGCTCAATTGATAAAGCTCCAATGTTTCCAGCTGCAGTAATCTGCTTGGTAAGCGTACTTTTTTTGTAATCGATTGCCTCCACGCTTACATCGTAATTTCCGGGAGCCAGCTGAAGGGTATATTGTCCTTTTTCATCGGTAAGGGCAGCATCGCTGAATAATTTGTTTGCTTTATTACTGAACGTAACAGAAGCATAAGGGACAGGCTGGTTGTTTTTATTGACAACCGACCCGGAAATACCTACCTTTTCCTGCGCAAAGGCCAATGCCGCTGCCGAAAGTACAAAAGTAAGCCCTAAGGTTTTTTTTGTAAAAATGTTAATGATTTCCGTCTGATTCATAAGGTATCTTTTAATGTAAAATCGTGAAAGATTTTTCTTAATATTGTGAAATTGTTAATCAGGTTAATTTCAAAATATTAAGGTTAGTTTATTATTTGTAAATGTATATGTCGCTTTAAAAAGCTAAATGTTAATTATTAAATTGTTAAAATAAAGTTAAATTTATTTTCTATTTTATATTCTTAGAATTCAGCCAGTCCTGATATGCTTTTGCGTTGATGGCATGCTGCTCGGCACTTGCTGTGAATTTATGATAACCAAATCTCGCGGGATCGGCACACATGAAGATATAATCATTCTTTTCGGCATTCAAAACGGCGTCTACAGAATTCTTATCTACAATACAGATCGGTCCTGGAGGAATTCCTGGATTGGCGTAAGTATTATATGGAGAAGGTGTCGTCAAATGCTTGTACAACACTCTTTTAATGGATTCTTTAAAATTTGTCTGCTTGTTGATCGCATAAATTACGGTAGGGTCAGACTGCAGTTTCATGCCTTTTCTGTAACGGTTCAGGTATAATCCGGCAATCGTTCTCATTTCATCTTTTTTTCCTCCGGATTCTTTATAAACGATGGAAGCAAGAGCATAGATCTGATCTCTCGTTAAGCCGGATTGTTGTTCTTCCGCCTTTCTTTCGCTGTTCCAGAATGTATTGTATTGATCATCAAATTTTTTAAAAAACTCTTTTGGAGTTACCGTCCAGAAAAAATTATAAGTATCAATAAAGAAATATTTTTTGAGGTCTTCTGCGTTCTTATAGCCCTTTTCAGCAGCTATTGTATTCAGGTCTTTTATAAATTGCAGAGAATCAAGCTCTGTTTTTTTGGTTACTTTGCCAACCATCTGATAAATATCCCCAAAATCACCGATTCTGAAGCTGTTTTCCGTCTGATTTCCTGCTTTAATCATGTTCACCAAGTTGGAGTTTCCCATACCTTTCTGAAAATGATAACGGCCGGCCTTGAAATATTTATCAAGTTCTTTTTCTTTTGCCACGGATTCGAAAGATTCTTTATTGTCAACATATTTTGCCGCAGAATCAAGGATTTGCTTAAAATTCGCTTCATGAGGAATCAGAACATATCCTTCTTTTTCGATATTATTTCCGAAGTATTTATTATAAAATCTCAGACCAAAAAATCCGCCTACTACAAAAATCAGGAGGATGATTATCAGAACAGTTTTTTTCATTTAATGTTGATTAAAAGTTTGTTTTTAAAATTAAATCGATCTTACCTTTAAAAACCTGTTTAGCAGGACCTTCCAACCAGATATTCTGGAAAGAATTTCCGTTTTTTTCAGCATATACTTTAAGATTTCCACCTAAAGTCTTAACTTTTACTGAAATTAGATTATTATTTTGCAGAAAAGTTAAAGCCGAAGCCGTAACTCCTGTTCCGCAGCTAAAAGTTTCATCCTCAACGCCTCGTTCATAGGTTCTTACGAAAATCTCATCATCCGTAATTTTTTCCACAAAGTTCACATTGATTCCTTTTTCTTTATAATTTTCAGAATTCCTGATGCCGTTTCCTTCTGCAAAAACGTTGTAATTCACCAAGTCTTCAACATATTTTACATAATGAGGTGACCCAGTGTTCATTACAGTGTCTTCTCCATCGTTGGAAATGGTTTCTACATTGATCATTTTCAATTTGACGATTCCGTTGTGGATTTCCGCTTCATGTTCGCCGTCAATGGCTATGAACTTGCATTTATCTTCAAAAATATCAAGGAAAAAAGCAAAGGCAACCAGGCATCTTCCGCCGTTTCCACACATCGTGCTTTCCCCGCCGTCGGAATTGTAGTATACCATTTTAAAATCGTACTGATCGTCATTTTCCAATAAAATAAGACCGTCTGCCCCGATTCCGAAACGTCTGTCACACAATTTTTCGATGATATTTTTATCTTTTGGAAACTGGAGATCACGGTTGTCAATCATTACAAAATCGTTTCCCGTACCTTGATATTTATAAAATTCCATATTAAATTTGATCTAATATTTTTTTGTTTAAGCCTTATTTTAACCACAAAAGTCACAAAAGATTAGGATAATGTTTTCTAAGTTTATTCTGAGTTTTAATAAGCAAACATAAGTTTAAAAAAATCTTTCATTTTTATTCTTTTACAAGCTTCTAATTTCAAATAATAAATTTTTAATAACCCAAAATTTTTGTCTCTTTTGTGGTTAAATTTTCACACAAAATTTTGCATAAAAATCGAACACGCAAAATTACTATAATTAAAACAAAAAACGAACAGTGTTAGCTGTTCGTTCTCTTATTTATAATCGTTTTATCTAAATCCGCCTCCGCTTCGGTTTGAATTATTATTCTGGGAAGAGGAGTTGCTTGATCCTGAACTGTTTCTGAATCCTCCGCTGTTGGAATTAGAGTTGCTGTTTCCAGAAGAATTATTCCTGAACCCGCTGTTGTTCGAATTAGTGTTCGAGTTGCTATTCGATGAGCTGTTCCTGAATCCTCCCGAATTACTGTTGGAGCTGCTATTATTCGAATTATTTCTGAATCCTCCGCTGTTATTCTGCGGTTTTTGTGTATTCTGCTGTTGGTTGTTTCTAAAACCGTTGTTTGGTCTCTGGCTGTTGTTTTGGCCATTGTTTTGTCTGAATCCACCATTAGAATTTCCATTCCTGAAACCGCCACTTCTGAAACCATTGTTAGGTCTTTGGGAGGTTGTAGCATTGGATCTTCTTTCGATATACACTTTCCTTCTGGAATTATTATAATTGTAATAATAGTAAGGCACGCCGTTGTCGTAGTAATAATTGACATCATTTCTATAATAATATCCGTCATTACCCCAATATCCGCCGCCACCGTAATATCCCTGAGGCGCATAATAATATCCGTCGTTGTAATAAGGGTCTCCATATCCGCCGCTTGCATAAGGATCTGAATAAACCGCACAAGATGTTAAACTAGCTATAGTGATAACGCTAAACGCTATTTTAAATAAATTTTTCATGACTTTTTTATAAACTTTTTTTCTTTAAACTTTTTTTCCAGTTAAGGTATCCGAGGATAGCCATTATTGTAAATACCAAATATTGCACCGAAGTGATTCCAAGCCCCTTATAAATCATCATAGGCATACAAATAAAATCTCCGATGATCCAAAAAATCCAGTTCTCAATGCGCCTTTTCGCCATAAACCACATCCCGACTAAAAATATTGAAGTAGTGATTACGTCCAGCCAATTTCCCCAATCGAGGTGATAAAGACCTAAATTTGCGCCTTTCATTGAAAACTGATTGTCAATATAAGGTTTATAATAATATATTACAGTTACTAAGATTAAACTTATTGCAAAAAGTAAAATCCCATACCCCCATTCTTTTTTAGAAGCCCATGAAACATCGACATGAATGTGGTCTTCAGAGCTCTTTGCCCATAAGATCCATCCGTAAACACTCATTACGGTGTAGTAAACATTGATCATGCAGTCTCCCAGCAACCCGAAATTGTAAAGAATGTAAACATAAATTAAGGTAGAAACAATTCCTGTAGGATAGAGCCAGATATTTTTTTTAATGGAAAAATAAACACTCAGTACACCGAAGACAGCCGCGAAGGATTCCAGGAAAATCTGAAGCGAAGTGTAGCTTTCGTAGGGCTTTACGAAGAGATCGTATAAATTCATGTGATCAAAAATAAACAAAAAATAAACACCAAAAAAATGATTTAAATATTATGAAAATCAGAAAATTAAGTTTTTATATTTAAAATTAATGTTGAAATTCTGTCAATAAACGTTAATGTTTGTAAAATTTTTATATTTTCGTAAATCTTTAATAAATAATAAAATATGTCTAAAATTTGGGTTAAAAAACCAATGAGCGCCTATGAAGCTGATATCAAAAAAAGCCAGCTGAAACGCGTTTTAGGAAAATGGAGCCTTACTGCTATTGGGATTGGAGCAATTATTGGCGGAGGAATCTTTGTACTTACAGGAACGGGAGCTTATTATAATGCAGGACCTGCGTTGGCTCTTTCTTTTGTAATTGCCGGGATTGCCTGTGTTTTTGCTGCTTTATGCTATGCTGAGTTTGCTTCTATTCTTCCTGTTGAAGGTTCTGCGTATGCCTATGCGTACGGAACTGTAGGAGAAATTTTTGCCTGGATCATCGGCTGGGGGCTGATTCTGGAGTATGCAATGGGATCGATGACGGTCGCCGTTTCCTGGTCCGGATATTTCAGTAAGCTTCTCAAAATGTTTGGCTTGCACCTTCCGGATTATCTCACGATGGATCCTCAAACCTATATTGCAGCAGGAAACTCTGGTTTTTCAATGAATTTGCCGGCATTTTGTATTGTTTTATTTGTAATTTCAATTTTATTGAGAGGAACTAAGGGTGCTGCAAAAGCAAATAACTTCATTGTTGTACTTAAAGTTTCTGCGATTATCTTTGTAATCATTGCAGGAGCATTTTTTATTAACCCTGAAAACTGGACGCCTTTCATTCCGGAAGCAACAGTAATTACTGAAAATGGTGTCTCACACAATGCTTACGGTTTAGGTGGAGTTGTCGCAGGTGCTTCCGCAATTTTCTTTGCTTATGTAGGATTCGACGCAGTTTCCACACAGGCGGGAGAGGCGATTAATCCTAAAAAAGATGTACCATTTGCAATCATTGCTTCATTGGTAATCTGTACACTTTTATATATTTTGGTATCTCTTGTTTTAACAGGGATGATGCATTATACAGACTTCAATCCACTTGGAAAATATCCTGATGCAATCAAGGCTCCGGTAGCTTATGCGTTCGATATCGCAGGTCAGGCCTGGGCTGGTTATATCATTACGATTGCTGCAACGGTTGGTTTGATTTCTGTATTGATGGTAATGATCATGGGACAATCAAGAATTTTCTTGGGAATGTCTAAAGACGGATTGATTCCTGCTACTTTCTCAAAAGTAAATGCTGAAACAGGAGTTCCTACAAAAAACCTTCTTATTTTAGGAGTGGTAATTTCTATTATTGCCTCTTTAACGCCAATTAATGATCTTGCTCACATGACGAGCTTCGGGACGTTATTTGCGTTCACAATGGTTTGTGTGGCGGTTTGGGTATTAAGAGTAAAAGAACCTCAATTGCAGAGAAACTTCAAAGTTCCTGCATTGCCTTTGATTGCTTGTTGTGGTATTTTGATCAATATTTACCTGATTATCAACCTGAGCAAAGAAGCTCAGATGTATTCTCTAGCTTGGCTGGCAATCGGTTTTGTGATCTACTTCCTGTACAGTAAAAAACATTCTAAAATTCAGAATGGAGGATACGGTGAAACTTTCAAAGCAGAACAAGAGCCTTTGGAAAAACCCGACTTAGATTTATAATTTTAAATAAATATCAAATAAAATCCACAGAATTCTGTGGATTTTTTATTTTTGTTAATTATGAAAAAGATTTTACCATTTTTACTTTCATTCTTAGGAATATTTTCATTTTCTCAGCAAATAGAAAGTTTTGAAACCATATTTAGTGATAAAATAAGCATCCGTGCTTTAGAGATCTACGATCATAAAGTCTGGTACAGCGGAACCGATTCCAAGTTTGGCTTTGTTGATTTAAATGATTTTAAAAATCAGAAACAGATTAAATTATCTGAGAAAAATCTTCAATTCAGAACATTGGCGCAGGATAAAAATTCTTTTTATGCTATTAATATTGAAAGTCCGGGTCAGTTTTTTAAGATTGACAAGAAAAGCTTAAAATCAGAAATTATATTTACAGATACAGTGAAAACGGCTTTTTATGACGCGCTTCATTTTGTGAATGATAAGCTTGCCTTTACTTTCAGTGATGCAGATAAAGATAACAAATTAAAGCTGGCTGTATTCAAAAAAGGGGAATGGGGTCCATTTAAAAACAATATTAAATTAAATGAAGGGGAAGCCGCTTTTGCAGCAAGTAATACCAATATTGCTTCATCAAAAAATTATCTTTGGATTGCAACAGGAGGAAAGGTTTCTCGGATTTTAAGATTAAACCTTAAAAACGATACATTTGAGATATTTAATACTCCTTTTGTTCAGGGGGATTCTTCGCAGGGTATGTATTCTATTGATTTTGATGATGATACATTTGGTATTGCGGTTGGCGGAGATTATACCAAACAAGAAGCCAATATCAACAATATTGCAACCACAAATGACGCTGGAGAATCTTGGCAAATACAGGCTTCCGGTCAAAATGCAGGATATACAACCTGTGTAAAAATTAAACCAAATTCTAAAGGAAAAGAAATAATTTCCGTTGGAGATCAGCATATCAGTTATTCTTCAGATTATGGAAAAACATGGAAGAAAATTTCCGATGAAAAAGGATTTTTCGTTTGCGAATGGATTGATATGAATACCGTAGTTTTTGCAGGAAACAAAAAGATTTCTCTGATGAAATTAAAATTCTAATCATTTTGATAGAAGGTATCTTTCCAAATATTTTTTATTTTAAATTTTTTGACCGTATTTAGACTCATTATAAATTTCAAAAATAAACCCTAATATATTTCATGATTCAAAATCCATAAGATATATTTAATTTTGCATAATAAAACTTCAATTGGAAGTTCATGTTAAAATTTTAAATCTAAAATGAATTCTTTAATAGATAAATATAACATTCCCGGACCTCGTTACACATCTTATCCTACAGTTCCTTATTGGGATGAAAATTCTTTCTCTCCGGAACAATGGACGCAGAGTGTGATCAGGACTTTTAAGGAAACCAATGCAGAAGAGGGAATTTCTATCTATATTCACCTGCCTTTCTGCGAGGCTTTATGTACATTTTGTGCATGTCATAAACGTATTACGAAACAACATAGTGTAGAAATTCCATACCTGGAAAGTGTTTTGAAAGAGTGGAAGCTTTACCTTAAACTTTTTAATGAAAAACCTAAATTAAAAGAATTACATTTAGGTGGAGGAACACCCACTTTTTTCTCACCGGAAAATCTTAAAACACTCTTAACGGGTATTTTTGAAACGGTGGAAATTGCCGAGCATCCGGAATTTTCTTTTGAAGGTCACCCGAACAACACGACAAAATTGCATCTTCAGACTTTGTATGATCTGGGTTTCAGAAGAGTAAGCTTTGGAGTTCAGGATTACGACCCGAAAGTTCAGAAGGCGATCAACAGGATTCAGCCGTTTGAAAAAGTAAAAGAAGTGACGGAATGGGCGAGGGAAATAGGATACAGGGGAATCAGCCATGACTTGGTTTTTGGACTTCCACATCAAAGTTGGGAGGCGATGGAACATACTATCCGCAAAACAATGGAATTGAAACCGGATCGCTTGGCGTTCTATTCTTACGCTCATGTTCCATGGATAAAAGGTGTCGGACAGAGAGGTTTCGACGAAAATGACCTTCCGAGTGGTGAAGAAAAGCGCCGTTTATATGAAGACGGAAAAAAATTACTGGAAAATCTGGGCTATATTGAAGTTGGAATGGATCATTTTGCTTTGGAGCATGATGACCTTTACCAGTCTCTAATTCAGAAAAAACTGCACAGAAATTTCATGGGCTATACTTCCAGTAAAACCCAATTGATGGTAGGTCTGGGAATGTCTGCAATTTCAGATTCATGGTATGCTTTTGCGCAAAATATAAAGACCGTTGAAGAATATCAGCAAATGGTTGAGGAAGGCCAAATTCCTGTAGTAAAGGGCCATATTTTGAATGATGAAGACCTGATTGTAAGAAGGCATATTTTAAATTTGATGTGCCAACTTGAAACGACTTTCGATGTTAATAATTCCTTCCCCGAACTTGAAAATGCATTTGAAATGCTGAAGGAGATGGAAAAAGATGAATTGGTAGAAATTAATGATAATCAAATACATATAACCGAAAAAGGAAGGGCTTTCACAAGAAATGTAGCTATGGTTTTCGATCTCAGGATGATGAGAAATAAACCGGAAACGAGGATTTTCTCAATGACGATCTAGCCTATGAACAGAAAAGTTCTTTTGGTTGTTCTTTATCTTTATGCACTGATTTTTAGTGTATTAAAAACGATAAGGCTTCCTAATGAATGGGCGGAAGCGCATTGGCTGATGGACTATAGATTTGGTTTCGTTAAAAGAGGTTTGGCGGGAGAAATTTTCGGCTGGTTTTTTGAGAAGAATGAATATAATATTTTAGTTATTTCCTCAGGAATATTGTTTTTGTTGTATTTTTTAATATTTAAAATTGCACTAAAAAAAGTATTCAAACAAGAGAATAGTTTTTACAGAATATTATTTCTTCTCATATTTTTTCTCTCACAATATGTAGTGTATTCAGCGCATTTGATTGGTTATCTGGATCATATTGTTTTTTTACTTACGATTTTAGTCATTTACTTAATTAATCAAGAGAAAATCTTTTTGGCATCAGTTATTGCGACAGTATGTATTTTGGCGCATGAGATTTCATTTTTCCTGATGTTGCCGATAAGCTGTTTTGCTTTGATTATTACATCAATTCCAAGTGTAAATTTTTCATTTAGAAATATATTTTCATCAAATATTTTTAAGAAGCTGATTGTCCTCTTATTATTACCTTTTCTAGCCACAGTTTCAGTTTCTTTATATCAGGAAATATGCGGAGAAAATTACTTTTCATTGATATTTAATTATTTAAAACATATTCCTTTTATCTCAGAAAATGTTGCGGATTCTGTTGCTTCGGCTTACACAAAAAGTTTCAGTTATTATTTTAAAGAAGAAAGCGGAAGTTTTTTTCAACGGTTAATGTTATCTAAAGGAACTATTTTTTACGGAATTCCTATACTTTTTTTGCTTTGGATGGCTTTTAAAGAATTTAAATTGAAGCAAAATTATCAGTTATTTTTTTTCTTGATAATAGTTTCATTTTTTCCCCTATTGCTTCACGCTATTGCTTATGATACCTATAGAATCTGGTCCTTTCCTTTTATGATATTATTTTTAGTTTTTTGGATTTTAAGTTCAAAATTTAAAACAGAACATAAAGAATCGAGAAATTTATCAACTTTAGAAATTGTATTTTTTATATTGTGCTTCTTATTAGTTACATTAATTCCAAATATACTGTTTGATAATGAGGTTGAAAGATTTCCTTTAATTGCAAGATCAATAATAATACTGCCTATATTTTTGATTTTATACTTTTTAAAAAAGCCCCAACCGAAAGATTGAGGCTTTAGTGAATGTTGAAAATATTTATTTAATAATCAATTTCTGGCTATAAGATTTTAGATCCCCTGATTTTAAGTTAATAAAATAAACTCCTGCAGGAATTCCCGAAATATTAATACTGTTGTCATTTTCAATTTTTGCAGATTCCAAGACTTTTCTTCCTTCAAAATTGATGATATCGGCGGAAATATTTTTGTCTTTTAAACCTTCAATAAAAACTTTTTTAGAAGCGGGATTCGGATATACTTTTATCTGGGCTAAATTATCATTTTCCTGCGTTCCCAATGTAGTTGTAGTTACCCTGAAAATTTTTCCGTTATTTACAGCCGCAACGAACAGTTCATTCTGATTATTCACGCCGAACGTTGAAAAATTATTTCCTGAAAATGCAGGTGACCAGGTAATTGAATTGTTGGTATTCAAAATTCCGATCTGTGTTGAACAATAATCCGCGAAAATATATTTCCCCTGTAAAGCCGGAAATTGTGTACCTCTGTAAACGTAACCTCCTGTTATTGAACATTTTCCTCCGGAATGATCATACACGGCAACGGGGAAAGTCATGGTGGATTGTGCTGCACATCCAGCAGTATTATAAGTGTTATTTCCTTCATAGCATCTCCATCCGTAATTCACGCCGGCCTGTGTAAGCGGAACCCTGTTGATTTCCTCAAACTGACCCTGCCCAACGTCTGCAATCATCACATTTCCGGAAACGGTGTCAAAATTAAATTTCCACGCATTTCTCAGTCCATACGCCCAGACTTCATCTGCTCCATCTACGCCTACAAAAGGATTTCCGGGAGGAATGTTATATGGTCCGGTAGAATTGATGTCAAGCCTTAATAATTTTCCTAAAAGAGAGTTTTTATTCTGAGCGTTATTATTTGGGTCACCACCACTTCCTCCATCGCCCGTCACCACCCACAGATAGCCATCTGGCGCAAAGTGGATGCTTCCGCCATTGTGATTATCAAACGGTTTTGATTGGGTTATAATAAGCTTTTCAGAATTGGGATCAGCGACGTCCGGATTTGAGCTTCGGGTGTATCTTGCGACCGCAATATTGCCGTCTGTGTCGTTATAATACACAAAAAAATACCCATTTGTCGAGTATTGTGGGTGGAATGCAAGTCCTAAAAGGCCCCTTTCGCCGCCGTAAGTGATTTTCGAGCTGATATTCAGGAAGTTGGTAGGATTGACGGTGCCGTTTGGCTGGACAATCTTAATGATCCCGTTTTGCTGAACGACAAACATTCTGGTGTCATTGGCGTTTACAATTTCGACTGGGGCGGTAAAGCCGGTAGCAAATTCTTCCAAAGTAATGCTTTGAGCATTCACCATAAAGGAAGAAATAATACTTGCAGTAAAAAGTAGTTTTTTCATAATATTTTGATATTTAGTGTATTAAATCTGAATGAAAATTTCATACCAATTAAATTTTGAAAAATTCATTAGAATAGTATCAAAAAATTATTAAATCTTAAATGAAAATAAGAATACCGATATATCTGAAAATAAATGATTTCTGTTGTTAAAAATTCATAAAATACCAGAAAATGATTATATTTGCCGACTTAATTTAACGTAGTTATAACAAAATGCAAGGAAAAGGACTTATTACAATTGTTGCTATTGTACTAGGGTTGATTTGCTTAAACGAGCTATTACCAACTTGGTACGCCAGCAAAATTGAAAAGCAGGCGACTGCTGTTGCAGGAGACAATCCGGAGAAGTATCAGAAAGAAATCGCAAGACTTTCTAAGGATACACTGAATCTTGGATTCACAAAACTTTATTATTCTAAAGCCAAAGACAAGGAAATGAAACTTGGTCTTGACCTGAAAGGGGGGATCAACGTTCTTTTGGAAATCAACCAAAGGGATCTTGTAAATGATTTAACAAATTATTCTACAAACCCGGTCCTTATCGAAGCTTTAAACAAAACTGATGAAGTTCAGAAGAATTCTACAAAATCTTACATCGACAATTTCTTCGATCAGTTTGATGTAATTAACAAAGCAAAAGGTACCAACCTTAAGCTTGCAGATCCGGAACTTTTCGGGAATACAACGCTTACAGAGGTGAAGTACAATACACCTGATGAGCAGGTAAAAAGCATTGTTAAAAGAAAAATCGATGCTTCTGTAGGAACAGCTTTTGAGGTAATCAGAACCAGAATTGACAAAATGGGTGCGGTGCAGCCAAACGTTCAGAGAGTACCTGGAACAGCTAGAATTTCTGTGGAAATGCCTGGTATGAAGGATATCGATAAGGTGAAGAAAATGCTTCAGACTTCCGCAAAACTTCAGTTCTGGGAAGTACAGCAAGTTCCTGAAATGGCGCCTTATTTCCAGACCCTTACATCAATAGTGGCTGCAAAAGGTGATTCCATGGGTGTTGCGAAGACTACAAACTTCATGGGCCTTTTACACCTTGACAAATTAAGAACAAATGGTGTTGCCAACGTAAAACTTTCTGATACTGCTGCTGTGAACAAAATTCTAAACAGCAAAGTAGCTCAGTCTCTACGTCCGGCTAACATTAAATATACCCAATTCATGTGGGGTTACAAACCTGAAGCTACTGATGAAGAAAGCTTGGTATTGTATGCGATCAGAGGGAATATCAACCAAAAAGCTCCTGTAGACGGTGCTGTTGAAACCGCAAGCATCGGATACGATGAGTTAAGCAGAGTAGTGGTAGACATGCAGATGGATTCCAAAGGTGCTAAAGAATGGAAGACTCTAACGGAGAAAAACGTTGGAAAACCGGTTGCTGTAACACTTGATAACAGAGTATACACTGCCCCGAACGTTGTAAATGCAATTCCTAACGGAAGAACTCAGATTTCCGGTAACTTCTCTCAGGAAGAAGCTAAAGAATTGGTAGACGTTTTAGGTGCTGGTAAATTACCGGCAGGTGCAAAAGTGGTTCAGGCTACAGTTGTAGGACCTTCATTAGGACAAGAGTCTATTGATGCGGGGGTAATGTCTTTCGGTATCGCATTCTTATTGATTATCGTTTATATCATTTTCTATTACGGTGGTGCAGGGGTGTACGCTGTAATCGCGATGATTATCAACTTATTCTATATCTTCGGGATTATGGATTCCGTAGATGCTACACTTACGCTTCCTGGTATCGCGGGTATTGTACTTACAATGGCGATGGCGGTCGACACGAACGTAATTATCTATGAAAGAACTAAAGAAGAACTTTTCGCTGGAAAAAGTATTCTTGAAGCATATAAAGACGGTTTCAAACATGCCTTAAGTGCAATTGTGGATGGTCACTTAACGACGTTGTTAACAGCGGGAGTACTTTTCCTTTTCGGAACAGGGCCTATCAAAGGTTTTGCATTGACATTAGGAATCGGTATCTTGATGACATTCTTTACTTCGGTATTGATTTCAAGAGCAATGATCTTCTCCAGATTGAATAAAGGAAAAACCATTTCTGTTTGGACAGGTGCTACGAAAAATCTTTTCAGAAACACATGGATCGATTTTATTGGAAAAAGAAAATATGCTTACATCATTTCTGCTGTTCTTACTATAGTTTCTATCGCATCTATTGCAATCAACGGATTCAAATACGGTATCGACTTTACAGGAGGTAGAAATTATGTGGTAAGATTTGATAAAGCTGTTAATGCTGAAGATATCGAAGGTAAATTGGTTACAATTTTCAAAACTGAAGACGGTAAAAACTCTTCTGTTGAAGCCAAAACTTTTGGTAATGACAGGCAGCTGAAAATTTCTACAGATTACCTTATTGATGATGAATCTTTAAAAGCTGACCAGACTGTTGAGCAGAAATTATATGAAGGATTAAAATCCAGCTTACCTGCAAACATGACGATGAAAGATTTCAAGTCTGCAGATAAAGAGCATGCAGGGATCATTTCTTCTGAAAAAGTAGGACCAACAGTGGCAGATGATATCAAAACTCACGGTATTCTTGCTGTAATTGCGGCTTTAGCGGGTATTTTCATTTATATCTTGGTAAGATTTAGAAAATGGCAGTTCTCACTTGGTGCTGTTGCGGCGTTATTCCACGATGCGGTTATCATTTTGGGAGCGTATTCACTGCTTCACAAATTCATGCCGTTCAATATGGAGATCAATCAGGATTTCGTTGCGGCGATCCTGACGGTATTAGGTTACTCGATCAATGATACGGTAATTATCTTCGACAGAATTAGAGAGTATTTAAGAGAGAAGAAATCATTAACATTGGCAGGATTATTCGATGACTCTATTTCCAGTACATTGGGTAGAACGTTCAACACGTCATTTACTACAATTATGGTAATTTTAGCGATCTTCATTTTCGGTGGAGATAACTTGAGAGGATTCATGTTTGCGATGTTGATCGGTATCGGATTCGGTACTTACTCATCCATCTTTATTGCTTCGGCGATTGCTTATGACTTCCTGAAAACCGGTAAGGAAGAAGAAGTTCATGGTAAAACAACGACGAGCAAAGAAGTACTTGCTTCAAAATAATTTATACTACAATAAATAAGAAAAAGCCTCTCAACACTGAGAGGCTTTTTTTGTAAATAAACATCAGCCTTAATACTAAATATCTAACCTCTAACTTCTAATATCTAATTAATAATTTAGAATCATTATATTTTCTAATTTGATTATTTTTGCACCGTTATGGAAAACTCGAAGAAAAAAGCAGCCATTGGCTTCATATTTATAACCTTACTGATTGACATTACGGGATGGGGAATCATCATTCCTGTGGTTCCGAAACTGATTGAGGAGCTGATTCATGCAGATATAAGTGAAGCCGCAAAATATGGAGGCTGGCTGGGTTTTGCCTATGCCTTTATACAGTTCATCTTTTCCCCTGTAGTAGGAAATTTGAGTGATAAATATGGCAGGAGACCTATTATTTTGATCTCCCTTTTCGGATTTGCGGTGGATTATATTTTCCTGGCATTGGCCCCGACAATCTGGTGGCTGTTTCTGGGAAGAATCATTGCCGGAATTACCGGAGCAAGTATTACTACGGCGAGTGCGTACATTGCAGATATTTCCACAGATGAAGACAGGGCTAAAAATTTTGGTTTAATTGGTGCGGCTTTCGGGCTTGGATTTATCATTGGGCCGGTTTTGGGTGGTGTTTTAGGGCATTACGGAGCCAGAGTTCCGTTCTATGCTGCTGCAGCATTATGTTTGTTGAATTTTCTTTACGGATATTTTATCCTTCCGGAAAGTTTGGATAAAGATAAAAGAAGAGAATTTGATTGGAAAAGAGCAAATCCCATCGGTTCATTTAAGTTTTTAGGGAAGCATCCTGAAATTTCGGGGTTAATAGTTTCTTTAATTTTAATTTATATCGCAGGACACGCTGTTCAGAGCAATTGGAGCTTTTTTACCATGTATAAATTCAACTGGACGGAAAGAATGGTGGGAATTTCCCTTGGTGTAGTTGGTTTACTGGTTGGATTGGTGCAGGGTGGCCTGATCAGGTGGACAACCCCGAGACTGGGCGAACAAAAAAGTATTTATTACGGATTAGCACTTTATGCGATAGGAATGCTCTTGTTTGCATTTGCAACACAGGGTTGGATGATGTTCGCGTTTTTAATTCCGTATTGTTTGGGTGGAATTTGTGGTCCCGCACTTCAGTCGGTGATTACGAAAAGTGTTCCTTCCAATGAGCAAGGGGAGCTACAGGGTGCGCTGACAAGTTTGATGAGTGCCACTTCAATTATCGGACCTCCGATGATGACCAACCTGTTTTACTTTTTTACGCACGATGAAGCGCCTTTCAAATTCTCTGGTGCGCCGTTCTTTTTAGCGTTTATTTTAATGGCTTTGAGTGTGGTTATCACGTATTACGCTTTCCAGAAACAAAGAGATAAAAAGGATATTTTAGAGTAAAATAAAACGGAGATCAGGACGATTCTCCGTTTTTCTTTGGAAATATAATGTTTGAAAGAATATATTGAAAAGCTTAGTGTTTTCAATGGCCGAAAGTTAAGTTAAATCATTTCGATGTGAATTAATTGTATGTTAATTGTTGTTTAAATTAAAGTGAACTTTTTCCTACAAAACGCTTGAAGACAATTTTTCAACTTCGTTTGTCATCCTGAGATCTCAACATTTCAGGATGACAAATGAAGCGGCATTCCTAATGTAAGTAAAGTAAGACTGAAAGTTATCTGGTGGCTGAGGCTCCCGAAGCCACCAATCCTGAAACCCTAGCCCCGATAGAAACGAAAATCCTTTTTTGAAAAAAAAGATTGCAGTGGATAGCGGGAAATAGCTTCAAAAGAAAGGGAAGACGGAGGCGTGAAGTTTATAACTTAGCCGTTCTATTTCTTAAAATTTGTTTAAAATTGATAATTAACATAATACAATTGTATAATCTTTCGTAATTTTACCGAATGGAATTAAGCATTGGAGAAATGGCACTGATTGCTGTTGCGATCGTTGTCTTATTCGGACCGGATAAACTGCCGCAAATTGCACGCGACTTAGGCTCAGGTGTTAGAAAAATGCGTGGTGCTGTGGAAGACATCAAAACTGAAATCATGAAAGAAACAGATAATCCTGTTTCTGAGATAAAACGTGAGATTGAGAAAGTAAAAGATGCAGCCAAGGAATTCAATCCAATGAAAAATATCGAAAACGATATTCTTGCCGCTCCAAAAGACCAAAACGAACTTCCAAAACCAAAGCCTTCCGAAGATGAAACGCATGAAGGGCCTGTAAGCCGATAACCGATGGAGGAGATTATTCAGGAAGATAAAAAGGTTTTTTTGTTTCTCAATAATTTGGGAAATTCATCCTTCGATCAGTTTTGGATGCTGATTTCCAGTACCTGGATCTGGGTACCGCTCTATATTATTTTCTGTTATTTTTTATATAAAAATTATAAACTAAGGGCTTTAGTTTTCATTTTGGTATTCGTTGCCATTGGTGTAACGGTTTCCGATCAGCTGGCGGGTGTTTTCAAGCATGGAATAGAGCGTTTAAGGCCTTGTCACGACCCTACACTGGAGCACCAGATGAGGATTGTAAAGTGCGGTGGACAATACGGATTTTATTCGGCGCACGCTTCCAACACTTTTTTCCTGGCAGCTTATTTAAGTATTTTGTTAAAAAATAAAATTAAATGGTTTCCTTATGCTATATTTGTATGGGCTGTGGTAATTTCCTATAGCCGGATTTATTTAGGAGTGCATTTCCCGATAGATATTTTGGTGGGGGCGTTTGTTGGAACTTTATTGGGAGTGATTTTTAGTGCACTTGCCAAAAAAGTAATCAATAAACAAAAGATAACCACATGAGAAAACATTTATTATTTTTAGCACTAGCTTCATTTTCATTAAATTTTTACGCTCAGGATAAAAAAGCAGCTGAAGAATGCTTCCAAAAAGCAGACTACAAATGCGCCGAGGAACAGTATTCCAAATTGGCCCAAAGCGAAAAAATCCAACAAATACAATCTGAATATTATAATTATCTTGGGACCGCCCAAAGAAGGCTAGGGAAGACTTCCTCAGCTTTCAAATCCTACGAATCTGCTCTAAAGGCTAATCCGATGTCGGCGGCTGTGTATGCTAACTTAGGCTCGATTCATGGACAGAAGGGAAATAAGCAGGCTGCCCTGGACTACCTTAACAAAGGGCTTCAAATAACACCCGAAAATGCAGAAATGTATCTTACCCGTGCTAAGATTTATGAAAACTTAGGAAAAAAAGATCTTGCTGCGAAAGATTTAAATCAAATTTTAAATTTTGCACCCGACAATATTTACGCCAGAACTGGTCTAGCCAATTTGAAAAAGAATAGCGGCGATCTTGAAGGTGCCCTGAAAGATTATAATCAATTGATTGCTGAAAAACCGGAATCTCTTTTGTACAGCGGAAGAGCCGATGTTTATTATAAGTTAAAGAAAAATAAAGAAGCTCTTACAGACGTAAACAAAGCCATTTCTATTGATCCGAAATTTGCCCAGGCTTACGTGAATAAAGCATTAATTTTATTTGAAACGGCAAAAGCTAAAGAAGCCTGTGCAAGCCTTGACAAAGCCGTAAGTTTAGGATATGAAAAGCCTTTGCTGCTTGATTATTATTCTAAATGTGAAGTGAAAAAATAAATTTAAGATATTTAGTTTTTGGGTTTCAGGGGGCGGCGAAGCCGCCGCCCCCTGAAACCCAAAAACTTTAAAACTAATCATTATGATAAGGCTTACCCTGCAAAATCTGATCTGCGCGGTAGAGCTGTTCCACAATAAACAGCCGGATCATTTGGTGTGTGAAGGTCATTTTAGATAACGACATTTTTTCATTGGCCCTATTGTATATTTCTTCTGAAAATCCGTAAGCTCCTCCAATCAGAATATGAATTTTTTTCACCGAAGAATTCATCCAGACGTCAATTTTTTGTGCAAATTCCCGACTGGTAAATTGTTTTCCTTTTTCATCCAGAATTACTGTCAGATCATTTTTATCAATATAGCTTAAAAATAATTTTGCTTCTTCTTTCTTTAAAAGCTCGGGAGAAAGGTTTTTGGCATTCTTTACATCAGGAATTTCAATGATGGTAAAATTCCAGTGTTTTGGGAGGCGCTTAAGATAATAACTGATGAGGGAAGTGATTTCCTTATCGTCCGTTTTCCCGATACAAAGCAAACTGATCTGCATTTTTCTGTTTTAAAATTTTAAATTTCAAAGATATTCATAAATTAAAGAATGTCATAATCTATTGGCTTTTTAAGGTTCGGATTAAAATAAAAAAATCATTACTTTTGTAGAACACCACTATGATAGAAATAAATATTTTGCCTTTTTCGGTAATTTCTAAGAACTTTGATTTAATAGATAATTTAAAGTAATGGGTATAAAACTTCCTAGATTTATCTTGAAGGTTCAAGATTTTTTTGATGATATACATATTCCTGTTTTGGGAATATCGCTTTGGCAGATGTTTCAGATCTATATTTCAGGGATTTTCAAAGGACAAATCGGGAGGAAGGCTGCAGCGATCTCCTGGAGTTTTACCATCAGTTTGTTTCCGTTTCTCCTGTTTTTATTATCTATTTTGCCTTATTTACCGCACTATGACAAGCTTCAGTTTTATATTTTTGAAGTATTGATACACAATGTTTTTCCTGCACATATGGAAACGGATGTGAGGACTTATATTGAAGATAGTATCATTCCCAATATGAAAGGAATCAGTAATTTAACTATTCTTTTAGCGTTGGTTTTTGCTACAAACGGAACATTTTCTTTAATTAATGGATTTAATGAAAATACCGATGAAAAAATGACAGATGTCAAAGAATTTATTCTTTCGTTTTTTATTACCATCGGGTTTATATCAATTGTTTTTTTGACTCTTTTCGGGGTGTATTATTCGGAGGTGGTTGTAAAGTCATTTACTCCGGTTTATGATGTTTCATGGCTGGTAAATAATCTTACAAAAATCATTGGATTTGTTTCATTTCCATTATTCTATTTCATACTTCTTGCCTTATTTTATTGGTTGGGAACGGTGAAAATTACAAGGTTCAGGCAAGCTGTGCCAGGAGCGATTCTGACGACGGCTTTATTTGTGGCCACAACCTATGGTTTTGCGTTGTATGTGAAAAATATTGCCCGGTATAATGTGCTTTACGGGTCCATCGGAAGTATGATTCTGCTGATGGTTTGGGTAAATGTCAATGTGTATCTTCTTCTCTTCGGAAGTGAGCTCAATATGGCCATCCGAAGGGTGAGAATAGAGAAGCTGCTGTCAGATGAACTTAAAAAAGAAGCGTCAAATTACCACTCTCAAAACTCCGAACCTAGCCTTGAGAGTGATGAAGACCACATGAGGAAATTTAACAGTGAAGAAAAAAAAGATTAATTTTCCTCTTCAATTACTTGATTTTTAGAGCTTATATTTAAAAGCATATAACCGAAAACCGCTGCAAGGAAAGAAGCAATTAAAATGGCGAATTTCGCCTCGTCCTGAATTTCAATTTGTCCTTTAAAGGAAAGCAATGCGATGAAAATTGACATTGTAAAACCAATTCCCGCCAGAAATCCTACTCCTAACATTTGTGTCCAGGAGCTGTTTTGAGGTAATGAGCTGATTTTTAATTTAATAGCTAGTAAAGAAAATAAATTAATTCCTATCAGTTTTCCTAAAATAAGCCCACCAATAATTCCTAAGCCTAAAGTACTGGTCAATCCCGACATCATTTCGTTGTTGAAGGTGATATTGGTATTTGTCAAAGCAAAAATCGGCATGATTAAAAAGCTTACCGGGAAATGTAACTTATGTTCAAGTTTTTCCAAAGGCGAAATTTCTACATTGGAAGCATTCGTCGGAATTGAAAATGCTAATAAAACCCCCGCAATCGTAGCATGAATTCCTGAGTGATGAAGGAAATACCATAAAAATAATCCGGGAATGATATAGAAAACTATTTTCGTAACCTTTAAAAAGTTTAATAAAAATAATAAAGCTGTAACTCCAAAAGATAGTAATAAATACATCCAATGAATCTGCTCCGTATAAAATATGGCAATTACCAGAATTGCTCCCAAATCATCAACAATGGCCAGTGCTGCAAGAAAAATTTTAATAGAATTCGGAACCTTCTTTCCAAGCATAGAAACAATCGCTAATGAAAACGCAATATCCGTTGCCATCGGGATTCCCCAGCCACTTCCATATTGCGTATTGGCATTAAAAATTGCATAAATAGTTGCCGGAACAAGCATTCCTCCAATGGCCGCAAAAATAGGAAGGGAAGCATTTTTAAAAGATGAAAGCTCACCTTCTACCATTTCTCTTTTGATTTCAAGCCCTACTAAAAGGAAGAAAATAGCCATTAAACCATCATTGATCCAAATGCTCACCGGATATTCCAGATGGAAAATATTAATCCCGACTTCTTTATCCAAAAATTGCTGAAAACTCTCTGCCGCAGAGGAATTTGCAATTAATAAAGAAATTAAAACACAAAAAATAAGCATAATTCCAGAAGCCTGACTGCTGCTGAAAAACTTTTTAAAATATACAGTTAAATTCATCTTATCTGATTATAATCGTCTTACTCTTGAAATCCCGTTAATATCGTTAAGCTTTTTAAACGTTTGCTCCAATTGGCTTTTATTTTTTACCTCAAGATTGATAGTTCCGGTAAAAATTCCATCATTTGACTCTATTGACATACTTTTCATATCCATTCCCATTGCACCACTGATTACGGTTGTGATATCGTTGATCATTCCCATTCTGTCGAGTCCTTCAATTTCGATTTTCACCCTGTTTTTAAAACTTTCTGCATTTACCCATTTTGCAGGAATCACCCTGTAGTCGTATTGCGCACGCAGATTGATTGCATTCGGGCAATTGTCACTGTGCACCTTAATTCCGTCCGAAATGGTAATGAAACCGAAAATTTTGTCGCCGGGAATTACAGTACAACATTTTGCATAGCTATAATTGAGTTTTTCTTCGTCTTTCCCGAAAACAATCATGTCAAGATTCTGCTCTTTCGGCTCTACATAAGCTGTATTTTTTGTCGGCGATTTTCTGAACCTCGAAAGTAGATTATTAAAGACGTTTTTACTTTCAATATATTTTCTTAAGCTACTGGCATCCAGTTCGTTACTTTGAAATTTTAAGAATAACTCCTGTGAACTTTTCAGATTAAAGAATTTCTGAAGTTTATTTACTTCATCATCATTAAAGTTAATTTTTGCATGACGAAGCTTTCTCTGAAGTATCTCTTTTCCTTCTTCTACCAGCTGATTTTTTTGTGAGTTTAAATAACTCTTAATCTTAGACTTAGCCTTTGATGTAACTACAAATTCCAGCCAGTCGGATTTTGGTTTTTGGTTTTGTGAAGATAAAATATCTATCTGGTCACCGTTTTGAAGGACATAAGAAATAGGTACTAATTTCCCGTTGATTTTTGCACCTAAACACTTCATTCCCAGATCAGAGTGAACGGCAAAAGCAAAGTCAAGCGCCGTTGCATTGGTAGGTAGAATTTTAATTTCGCCTTTCGGGGTAAATACAAAAACTTCTTTCGAATATAAATTAAGTTTAATATTATCTAGCAGTTCAGAGGTAGTAAGGTTTTGCTGTTCAAGAACTTCACGGATTTCTGTTACCCAATTTTCAAAATTCCGGTCGTCGGAGCTTTGTTTGTAGCCTTCTTTATATTTATAATGAGCTGCAACACCTTTTTCCGCGATTTCATCCATTCTTTCGGAACGGATCTGTACTTCGATCCATTTTTTGTCAGGCCCGAGAACAGTTAAATGCAAGCTTTCATAACCTGTCGAACGTGGCTGAGTAATCCAATCCCGCATTCTGGAAGGATTACTGTGATAGACGTCCGTTACAATAGAATAAATTTTCCACGCCAGGAACTTTTCATTTTTGGCATCGGATTTATAAATAATCCTAATGGCATAATTATCAAATACTTCCTCGAATGAAACACCTTGTTTCAACATTTTCCTGTAAATGGAAGAAATTGCTTTTGCGCGGCCTTTGATTTTAAAGTTTAACCCTTCATCATCCAATCTTTCCGAAACTTCTTTTTTAAACTCTTCAATATATCGTTCACGGCTTTCTTTGGCCAGTTCTAATTTTTCTGTGATTTCACTGAAAACTTCGGGATTGTTGTACTTTAAAGAAAGGTCCTCCAATTCGGATTTAATATTGTATAATCCAAGTCGGTGCGCCATCGGAGCGTAGATGTATACCGTTTCAGAGGCGATTTTTTTCTGCTTATCCGGGGCCATGCTTTCCAGAGTTCGCATGTTGTGGAGACGGTCTGCAATTTTAATTAAGATAACTCTAAAGTCCTCAGAAAGAGTAAGTAATAGTTTTCTGTAATTTTCAGACTGTACAGAAATATTCTGGTGATTCATGATGGAGATCTTTGTCAGTCCATTCACGATATTGGCTATTTTTTCACCAAAAATTTTCTTTAAATCTTCGTAAGTATAATCCGAATCTTCAATTACATCATGCAAAAGGGCACAGGCGATAGAAGAAGCGCCCAAACCGATTTCCGTCGCTACAATTTTGGCAACAGCAATAGGATGGTAAATGTAGGGTTCACCAGATTTTCTCCTTTGATCTTTGTGTGCGTCTAATGCAATATCGAATGCTTTCCTGATGAGCTTGTTATTCTCTTCATTTAAGGTCCGGTATGTATTAGAAATCAGATCTTTATATCTTGCAAGTATTTCTTTGTTCTCCTGTTCTAAGTCGTAACTCATTTGTGTAAAAGGCTATATTCACACGAAAATACGAAAATTTTTACACTTTTCAAAGGACAAAAAAATCCGCAGAATGTTCTACGGATTTTCGGTTATCAGTTTTTATTACAATTGTTTTAAAATTTTACTTCAGCAGATTCCATTCCGTTACTGGAACCTTTTATCCTCACGTCGGGGCTGTTATGGATTTCAGCTTTACATCTGGCATCGATATAGCTTTTTAGATTTTGATAATGAGCCTGTTCAATACTCATATTTTCAAATAAAAATGTTTTTAAAACAGAATTTTGGTTAAAAATATTCTTCGCATTATCAGCCTGGTCATTATCTCCTACCGATACACTTGCCAGATACTGGGCATTATGTTGTCCGTTATCGAGATATACAATGTAATCTGAATTTTGAAAACCGGAACCTTCAAGGTCGGCTTCTAGCTTTTTGTAATCGCTGTGATGTGCAAATAATCCAGCTAATATATTTGACATAAGCTATAGTTTTAAATTGTACTTAAAGATAACAATAAATTACGATATTTTTAATAAATTTTTAATAAAATTGAATATTTATTATTTTATCTATAATTAATTGTTAAATTTTATGAGAATGTCTATTGAACGCGTGTTTAATAAATTGTTTTTAAAAAACTATTGTGTACTTGTTTGAAATAATTCAAATTTGTGCTTAAAATTAAATGATGAAAAAAATTATACTGGCTTTTTCTCTTTTTACGTCACTTTTACAGGCTCAATATACATGGACTGCCTTTCCATATCCACCAGCAAACGGTGCAGGAAGATACGATGATGTGTTTTTTCTTAACGATAATGTTGGGTGGGCTGCAAAAGGAGGGAACGGAGCTGTTTTTAAAACAACAAACGGCGGCGGTACATGGACTCAGCAGGTAGTAAGTCCTGCGACCAACCAATATTACAGGAATATAGAATTTCTTAATGAAAATATTGGATTTCTGGGAACGCTAAACAATAATTTTTATAAAACAGTAGACGGTGGAAATTCCTGGCAAAGAGTGAATAATATTTCACCTTATCCGGAAGCGATCTGTGGCTTGGATTGTGTCGGGACTTCAACGGTTTATGGGTGTGGAGCATGGTTTTATCCAGCTTATATTATTAAATCTACCGATAGTGGGAACACTTGGCAGTATATTGATATGTCTGCTTATGCAAATGCTTTGGTTGAAATTACTTTTATTAATGAAAATATAGGTTTTGCTGCAGGAAATGATGATAATGGCGCCGTAATATTAAAAACTTTTGACGGTGGAATGAATTGGACGAAAATCTACAACAGCAATATCCAAAACGAATATGTGTGGAAAATGCAGCTTTTAGACAACAATAAAATTTTCTGCTCCATTGAATCTGAAGCGCCAAATACAGGAAAATTGCTGAAATCTTTGGATGGAGGTTTTACCTGGGAAACGAAAACTTTTCCGGATGTATATGTTCAGGCTGTTGGTTTCACTTCTGCAACCCACGGTTGGATGGGTGGCCACAATACAGGATTTTACGAAACTTTTGACGGTGGAAATACCTGGATGAATACTGGGGTTGGAGGTTCTTTAAACAGAATTTTTATTATTAATAATGATTTGGCATACGCGGCTGGAACCAATGTGTATAAATTGACAACAGGAAGTTTAGGAACGCAGGAAATTGTCAATGAAAAACAGGAAAGAAAGTTAAAAATAGAAGTTGTTCCGAATCCTGTAAAGGATAAATTAAACCTCAATGTTTACTTTACACATTCTGATCATATTATTATCGGTTTGTATGATGTCTCAGGAAAATTCATTAAAAATATCCTGAAAGATGATATCAATAAGGAAGGATTAAAAAAGTATTCTTTAGACTTTAATTATCCAAAAGGGAATTATCTTCTGGATGTACATTCCAATTTAGGCAGACAATCTATTAAAATTATTAAATAAAAAATAAAAAGCGCAGAAAATCTCTGCGCTTTCTTATTTGTCAGGTTTATTCTATTCTCTCATTTTTGATTTCTTCAACGATTTCAGGATTCAATAAAGTGGAAATATCCCCGAAATTACTAAAATCACCTTCTGCAATTTTCCTCAGAATTCTACGCATGATTTTCCCGGAACGAGTCTTCGGAAGCCCAGAAACAAACTGGATTTTATCCAACTTCGCAATCGGGCCAATCTGATCTGAAATCAATTGATTAATCTCTTTTTTAAGATTTTCTTTTTGGCGGCTCTCACCACTTTCTTTTAAAATTACAAAGCCATAGAGAGCATTTCCTTTAATGTCATGAGGATATCCCACAATCGCGGATTCCGCTACAGCAGGGTGCTCATTGATGCTGTCTTCAATAGGGGCTGTTCCCAAATTGTGCCCTGAAACAATAATCACATCATCTACGCGGCCTGTAATTCTGTAATACCCAACTTCATCCCTCAAAGCACCGTCCCCCGTGAAATATTTCCCTGGGAAAGCTGTAAAATAGGTTTCTTTATACCGCTGATGATCGCCCCAGATCGTTCTCGCAATTCCCGGCCATGGAAAACGGATGCAGAGATTTCCTGTTACCTGATTTCCAGAGATTTCATTGCGTTTATCATCCATTAAAACAGGTTGGATTCCTGGTAAAGGCAGGGTGGCATAGGTCGGTTTTGTCGGGGTTACGAATGGAAGCGGCGAAATCATAATTCCTCCCGTCTCCGTTTGCCACCAGGTATCGACAATAGGGCATTTTTTTCTTCCTACATGGTCGTTGAACCAATGCCATGCTTCTTCATTTATTGGTTCCCCTACAGATCCGATAACTTTTAATGAGCTTAAATCATGTTTGTCAACCCACTCAGCGTTTTCTTTTGCCAGTGAACGAATTGCCGTGGGAGCAGTATAGAATTGTGTAATTTTGTGTTTTTCAATGACTTGCCAGAATCTGTTCGGTTCGGGATACGTTGGAATACCTTCAAAAATAACGGTTGTTGCGCCATTCAAAAGCGGGCCGTAGAGAATATAGGAATGTCCTGTAATCCAGCCAATATCGGCAGTACACCAGTAAATATCGTTTTCTTTATAATTAAAAACATTTTTAAAAGTATAGGCTGTGTAGACCATATAACCGGCAGAAGTGTGAAGCATTCCTTTTGGCTTACCTGTTGATCCTGAGGTGTATAAAATGAAAAGCGGATCTTCCGCATCCATAATTACAGTAACGAAATCCTGGGATGCTTTTTCATATAAATCTGCCATCCAGAAATCTCTGCCTTCTTTCATTTTTATTTCGTTGTTGGTTCTTTTTACAACCAAAACGGACTCCACACTCGGCGTTTTTTCGAGAGCTTCATCAATAATGCTCTTCAGATCCAACACTTTGTTTCCCCTATAGCTTCCATCGGATGTGATCACCATTTTTGCACCGCAGTCATTCACTCTTGAGGCCACTGCAGAAGCGGAAAATCCGGCAAAAATAACGGAATGAACAGCGCCTAATTTTGCACAAGCCAACATTGTAATTGCCAGTTCGGGGATCATGGGAAGGTAAATGCAGACCCTGTCGCCTTTTTCAATGCCCATCTCACGTAAAATATTGGCTGTTTTATTGACTCTTGTGTACAATTCGTTGTAAGAAATATGATGTGCCTCTTCTTTGGGATCATTCGGTTCCCAGATGATGGCAGTTTTGTCGCCCCGTACGGAAAGGTGCCTGTCCAGGCAGTTTTTGGTGATATTTAATTTTGCATTTTTAAACCAGGTGATTTTGGCTTCATTCATATCATATTTTACCACTTTGCTCCATCGCTGATACCATACAAAATTTTGATCTGCAATCTTATCCCAGAATTTTTTAGGATTTTTTATTGATTTTTTATATTCTTCAAAATAGTGCGGCAAATCTTCTATCAGGTAATTTCTCATATTTCTTTACTGTTGAAATTGGTTTTATGATACTAAATTAATATTTAATTTCCGGTTAATCCTTTTATCTGCGCGATTTTTTTGTGCTTAAACTTGATTTTTTATTCTGAAATTAAATGTAAAATTTCCAGACGCAATTAGAATGCATCAAAACGATTGTAAAAGTGTGACTTAATCTCTTAACTATTAATGTTTTGAATTATTAAGTTAAATCAATTTTAAACTTAGTGGATTTTTTCACTTCATGCAGCACGATAGAACTATGGTATTGCCCGATATTAGGAATGTTTGAGATCACGTTCACGGCAAATTCATTATAAGAATTAATATCTTTTGCAATGATTTTCAACATATAATCATATACCCCGGAAAGGCTGATGATTTCCTGGACTTCATCATATTTTCCGATGTTTTTTTCGAAGGCTTCAAGGACTTTCTGGGATTGTTCTTTCAGGCGAATATTACAATAAACGACAATATTTAAGCCTAATTTTTCACGATTTAAAAGACCGACATATTTCTCAATAATCCCATTTTTCTCCAATTGTTTGATGCGTTCATAGGTTGGAGTAAAGGTAAGACCTATCTTTTCTGAAATTTCTTTCACCGATAAAGTAGAGTCTTCCTGAATGATACTGAGAATCATTTTATCTTTTAAATCCATATAAAAAGTGAAGTTTGATTAAACAAAAATAGTATTTAAAAATGAAAGTAAATAAGATTAAGGTTTTAAATTATTTGAAATTTGATTTTGTCAGTTTGTGAAATTGTTGTATCTTTGCACCTAATGAATAACACAGTATTTATATCATTAGAATTACCGGGCGTAAGCGCCCTTTACGATATTTATTTATTTTAAGCGAAGATATTTTCTTCGCTTTTTTTTTGTAAAAATTTAAGATAATATGTTTACGATTACAGAACTAAGCACCGAGAGAATCAACAGTATACTGACTGAAGCAATGGCTTTTGCAAACGGAAAAACTGCTAAAATTGAAGGAGAAGTTTTTTGCTCAAATCTTTTCTTTGAAGACAGTACAAGAACAAAAACAAGTTTTGATATTGCCGAAAGAAAATTAGGACTGCAAGTGGTGCCTTTTGACGCATCTCACAGTTCTGTAAACAAAGGGGAAAGCCTTTATGATACGGTAAAAACAATTGAAAGCTTAGGCGTAAATCTGGTTGTAATCAGAGATAAGAAAGACAGATATTTTGACGAATTAAAAAACATTAAAATCCCTGTGATCAACGGAGGAGACGGAACAGGAAACCATCCATCCCAATGTATGCTGGATTTGATGACAATTTATCAGGAATTCGGAAAGTTTGAAGGCTTGAAAATAGGAATTGTAGGAGATGTAAAACACAGCCGTGTTGCTAATTCCAATGCCGAAGCACTCAGAAGATTAGGTGCAAAGGTGTACTTCTCAGGTCCGGAACAATGGTTTGATGAAGGAGCTTTGATTAACGGGACTTATTTATCTGTAGACCAGCTAATTGCTGAAGTAGATGTTTTGATGCTGCTAAGAATCCAGCACGAAAGGCACGATGCAAAAATGAGTTTCTCCGCTTCGGAATACCACAGAAAATATGGTTTAACGAAAGAAAGAGAAAAAGCAATGAAAAAGGAAGCAATTATCATGCATCCGGCACCCATCAACAGAGGTGTTGAAATTGATACAGACTTAGTGGAATGCGAACGTTCAAGAATTTTCAAACAGATGCAGAACGGTGTTTTCGCAAGAATGGCAATTTTAAAAGAAGCCTTGGAAAAACAAGGATTTACTTTTAAATAAATCAATAGAAAAACAAAGAGAAAAGATAACGCCCGCAAAATTCCCGTCCTCTGGAATCGAGGAACGAGATTCGCCGAATCAAACTATAAAAATAAAAATGATTGAGGCACTGGTGGCGAAAATTCAAAAGAATTTTTGACGGGGTGGTTTAAAAAGTAAAAAAGAATAAGAAATAAAATAACAGAATGAAGAAGTCTGACTTCTAATTTCTAAAATCTAATATCTAATTTAAAAAATGAAGAAAAAATTAATACTGGAGTCCGGTGAAGTGTTTCATGGAGAAGGTTTCGGAGCAGAATTGGAAACTGCAGGAGAAGTGGTTTTCAATACCGGAATGACGGGGTATCAGGAGTTGATCTCTGATCCTTCATACTGCGGTCAGATTGTTTGTATGACCTATCCGCTTATCGGAAACTATGGGATTAATAGAGATGATTATGAGAGTATTGAGCCGGCTATTAAAGGGCTTATTGTAAAAGAAGTCTGTGATTTTCCATCAAATTTCCGTACTCAGATTACTTTAGATGAATTATTTAAAAAGAAAAACCTTTCAGGAATTTCAGGAATCGATACCAGAAGACTGACAAGAATTCTTCGTAACCACGGTGTGGTAAAAGGAAAAATTGTGAACATGGATGCTGATGAAAACGCAGTAGTTTCAGAATTAAAATCAACAACTTTTCCAACCAATCAGGTGGAGCAGGTTTCTACAAAAACAGCCTATGCCAATCCGGGAAGAGGTCTGAAAGTGGTATTGGTAGATTTTGGATCTAAATTGGGAATTATCAGAGAATTATCTCAAAGAAACTGTGATATCACGGTAGTTTCTCAGGACGTGACGGCAGAAGAGATTTTATTAATGAATCCGGACGGCGTCATGTTGTCAAACGGTCCTGGTGACCCGGAAGATAACCAGCATGCCCTGGAAATGATTCGCGGATTATTAGGAAAAGTTCCGATTTTCGGGATCTGTTTGGGTCACCAATTAATCGGTTTGGCTTGCGGGGCGAAAACTTTCAAGTTAAAATTCGGACACAGAGGAGGAAATCATCCGGTTTTAGATTTAGAGAAAAATAAAGTAGCCATTACTTCCCAGAATCATGGGTATGCGGTTGATCAGGAAAGTCTGAAAGGAACAGATTTAATGGAAACACACATCGCATTGAATGACAGAACAAACGAAGGTCTGAAACACAAAATTCACCCTTGTTTCTCAGTTCAATATCACCCTGAAGCTAGTCCGGGCCCTGAAGATGCAAATTATTTATTTGATGATTTCATTCAGTTAATGGAGGATTTTAAGAATAAGAAAAATTAATAATAGATTTTAGATAGTAGACATCAGATAACAGACTTATGCATAATTTTGAGAAATTACTTTTCTGGCAGAAATCAATAGAACTTGCGAAGGAGGTTTATATTGTTTGTGCTGAATTGCCAAAAGATGAAAAATTTGGTTTAATTTCTCATATTAAAAGATCAGTAATCTCCATTCCGTCAAATATTGCCGAAGGAGCAGGAAGAAATAATGATAGAGAATTTTATCATTTTCTTGGAATTGCAAATGCTTCTTCTTTTGAATTGCAGACTCAATTAATCTTAACAAGGGAGTTAAATTTGCTTAATGGAGAGAAAGTTAACAGTCTAATATCAAATCTGAATGAAATTCAAAGAATGATTTATACATTCAAATCTAATTTAAAAAATAAACACAACGCTGGAAGTCTAAAATCTGACATCTAGCATCTCATATCTTAAATTTAAAAATGGCAAAACGTACAGATATAAAAACAATTTTAGTAATCGGTTCAGGCCCAATCATCATCGGTCAGGCAGCGGAATTTGATTACGCAGGAACGCAGGCTTGTTTGTCTTTAAAGGAAGAAGGCTACAAGGTAATCTTGATTAACTCAAACCCTGCAACGATCATGACGGATGTTGAAATCGCAGATAAAGTGTATATCGAGCCGATTTCACTTCAGTTTGTAAGTCATATCATCAGAAAAGAACGTCCGGATGCACTTTTACCAACGCTTGGCGGACAAACCGGCTTGAATATGGCGGTAGAATTGGAAAAAGCAGGAATTCTTGAAGAATGTAAAGTTGAGGTGTTGGGAACGAAGCTTTCAGCCATCAACAGAGCGGAAGACAGAGATTTGTTCCGTGAATTGATGAGAGAACTGAACGAGCCGGTTCCGGAATCTGACATCGTAAATACGGTAGAAGGAGCAATAAATTTTGCTAATAAAATCGGGTATCCTGTCATTGTTCGTCCTGCTTTCACAATGGGTGGAACAGGAGGTGGTATCGCTTCTAATGAAGTTGAATTGAAAGAAATTGCTGAATTAGGTTTAAAATACAGCCCTGTTACACAGTGTCTTATCGAAAAATCAATTGCAGGTTTTAAAGAAATCGAATACGAAGTAATGCGTGATGCAAACGACAACGCGATTGTGGTTTGTAACATGGAAAATATAGATCCGGTAGGAGTCCACACGGGTGACTCGATCGTTGTTGCGCCTTCTCAGACACTTTCGGACAGAGAATATCAGTTGCTGAGAAACGCTTCATTAAAAATCATCAGAGCATTGGGAATCGAAGGAGGATGTAACGTACAGCTTGCCCTGGACCCACATTCATTCGAATATTATATCATTGAGGTAAACCCGAGAGTTTCCCGTTCATCAGCATTGGCAAGTAAAGCAACAGGATATCCGATTGCAAAAATTGCAGCAAAAATCGCGGTGGGTCTAACCTTAGATGAAATCATGAATCCGGTTACAGGAAAGACTTACGCTTGTTTCGAACCGGCTTTAGATTATGTGGTGACTAAATTCCCAAGATTCCCGTTCGATAAATTCGAAACGGCTGACAGAAGATTATCAACTCAGATGAAAGCAACGGGTGAAGTAATGGCCATCGGAAGAAATTTTGAGGAATCTTTACAGAAAGCCATCCGTTCTCTGGAAACAGGAATTAAACACATCGGTTTAAAAAAGAAGCAAGCTGACGCACTTACAGACGAAGAAATCGAAAGAAGAATCAGAGTTTGTGATGACGAAAGATTGTTCATCATCGGTGATGCATTAAGAAGAGGATACGATTGGGAAAGAATCGTGGAATGGAGTAAAATTGATAAATTCTTCATCTGGAAAATCAAAAAATTAATTGATTTTGAAAAAACAATCGCTGAAAATAAATTTAACAAAGAAATTTTATTAGAAGCTAAAAAATTAGGTTTCGCTGATATAAATATCGCTGTTCTTTGGGATGTTACGGAGCGTGAAATCTTCAATTTCAGAAAAGAAAACGGAATGATGCCGGTTTTCAAAATGGTAGACACCTGCGCCGCAGAATTTGAAAGTGAAACCCCATATTTCTACGGAACTTACGAGGAAGAAAACGAAAGTATTGCTTCAGATAAAGAAAAGATCATCGTTCTTGGTTCTGGACCTATCAGAATTGGACAGGGTGTTGAGTTTGATTATGCTACGGTTCACTCGGTTTGGGCAATCAAAGAGATGGGTTACGAAGCGATTATTATCAATAATAACCCTGAAACAGTTTCTACAGATTTCTCAATTTCAGATAAATTATACTTCGAACCATTAACGGAAGAAGATGTAATGAACATCATCGACCTTGAACAGCCAAAAGGAGTGGTAGTACAGTTTGGTGGGCAGACAGCGATCAATTTAGCGGATAAATTAGCTTCTCACGGAGTTCAGATTTTAGGAACTTCTCTGGAAGATCTTGACAGAGCCGAAAACAGAGATAAGTTTGAAAAAGCCCTTCAGGAAATGGGAATTCCTCAGCCTTTAGGAAAAACTTCCACTTCAAAAGAGGAAGCGATAAAAATTGCTAACGAAATCGGTTATCCGGTATTGGTTCGTCCAAGCTATGTGTTGGGTGGTAGAGCCATGGAAATTGTTTATACAGAAGCGGAATTGGCTCATTACATGGAGTTTGCGGTAGAAGCAAGCCCCGATCAGCCGATCTTGGTCGACAAATATATGGTCGGAAAAGAGATCGAAATTGATGCGATCTGTGATGGTGAAACAGTAATCATTCCGGGAATTATGGAACATATCGAAAGAGCGGGAGTTCACTCTGGAGACTCTATCGCGGTGTATCCTCCACAAAATATTTCACAAAGTGAAGTTGAAACTTTGGTAGACTATACTCAAAGATTGGCGAAAGGATTGAATGTAATAGGATTGATGAATATCCAATACGTTCTTTTTGAGGGGAATGTATATGTAATCGAGGTAAATCCACGTTCTTCAAGAACAGTTCCTTTCTTATCTAAAATCACGGAAGTTCCAATGGCAAACTTAGCTACAAAAGCAATTTTAGGTAAAAAGCTGACAGATTTAGGATACAAAAACGGATTGGTACCCAATAAAGAAGGTGTTTTCGTGAAAGTTCCTGTATTCTCTTTCTCAAAACTAACGAAGGTTGACATCTCTCTAGGCCCTGAAATGAAGTCTACAGGAGAGGTTATGGGTAAAGATACGACACTTGAAAAGGCACTTTACAAAGGGTTGGTTGCCGCAGGAAGAAAAGTTCCGATGCACGGCTCAATCCTCTTCACGGTTGCCGATAAACACAAGCAGGAAGCGGCTGATCTGGCGGCGAGATTCCATGAAGTTGGTTTCAGAATCTGGGCAACGGAAGGAACTGCAAAATTCTTCGAAGAGAAAGGAATTCCTTGTAAAATAGGATATAAAATCGGAGAAGAAAGTGTAAATCTTATCGATCTGATTCAAAAAGGAAAAGTTCAGTACGTTGTAAATACCACTACGAAAGGAAAACAGGCTGAAAGAGATGGTTTCCAGATCAGAAGAATGAGCGTGGAAAACGGTGTTCCTTGTTTGACATCAATGGATACGGTAGAAGCCATCCTGAAAGTGATCGAAAGCATGAGTTTCAAAATGGAGACAATGTAAATTCACTTTGTCAAAGTTTAAAATCTTTGACAAAGTTTTTTAAATATTACACCCGGCAGGTTTCTGAAACCTGTCAGGTGTTTTTTTATTAATGAAGAATATTCTTGTATATTTAAAACCTATTATCTTGAAAATTATTACTTTCAAAAAGCTTAAATTATTTTTAAAATGTCAACACAAAATTTCACATACTCTTTCACTACTTCAAAGCCTGTTCACGAAGTTTTTAAGATTTTAATGACTCCCAGGAAATGGTGGACGGGTTTATACAACGAAATTATCACAGGAAGTTCAGAAAAGGTAGATGATGAATTTATTTTTACTGCTGGAGACGGTGCTCATCATTCTGTTCAAAAGTTGATAGAAGTTATTCCTAATGAAAAAATAGTTTGGGAAGTTATCAATAGCAATCTTACATTTTTAAAAGAGACAAATGAATGGGCGGGAACTAAAATCACCTTTGAAATTTCCACAAGCGATAATAAAACAAACGTAGTATTCATTCATGATGGCCTGGTTCCAGAGTTTGAATGTTATGGAGGATGTTCAAGTGCCTGGTTGCAGTATCTGGAAAATTTGGAAAAAGCATTGAATTAAATCCATTTAATGTTAAATATAACTTCTTCAAATCAAAATAGCAATGGCAGAATATCAAGCAAAATCAATTAATTCCTTATATTTTGAAGTCACCAACAATGATAAATTAATAGGAAAACTTATCTACAAAAACTGGTTTAAATTTAGTGCTGAAATTGAGATCTTAAATTCTAAATACCAAATCGAGCCGAAAGGTTTTTGGGGAACAACAGTCGAGCTCAGAGACGGAGGAAATGTACTGTTGAAATTCACCATGAACTGGAATGGAGATATTGTTGTGCATACTTATTTTGACAATATTGAAAAGGATTATGTCTTTAAATACAGAGGGATTTTTAAAGATTCTTTTGCGCTTACCGATGAGCATGGAACCGAGCTTCTCATCATGAAACCGAATTTTAAATGGAATTCATTGAATTACGAATATCAGATAACAACAACGGATGCTTTTGAAGATTTTTCTCAGAAAGGAATACTATTAATAAATTCTTTACACTGTGCGAATTATTATATGTCCATGATGATGTCTGCAATGTAGGTAAACAATTCAAATTATTTTTCAATTAAGTTTATAATAAGGCTCTTTGAAATATTTGCTTGGCTTAAAATAAACGGTTTTTCTCTCTGCATCAAAGATCCAGATAAATCTTCTCAATAAATCGGCCCCGAAATAACTTACTTTCTGGGTTTTGAGATCACCGGCAAAAAAACCTGCAGAAACATCTTTTAAAACCAAGTTTCCGAGCTTTAAAAAGGGTAGGACTCCCTGTTTTGTAATTACACTTTGTCCGGCAGAATTTTTTAATGTTTTTTCACCTGTAATTTTCAGTTTTTTATCTAATTCTTTACCATCTGCAAACTTATTGCTGTAAAGTATCCCGCCGGAATAGCCGGATTGTAGAAGAAAATACACTTCCTGCTGTTCATTGTCGATCACATTATCTGCAACAATATAAAACTGCCCGTTTTCAGAAAATAAAGGCATCGATTCATATCCTTTTAAATCAGGTTTTTCGTCATAAATTACAAACTGATTGTTATCATAATCGATTTTAAATGTTTTTCCTGCAAAAATTCCGGTTCCTATTTTTCCGTCAGCCTCATGACCAGTTAATTCATTATCAAAAAATTGAACGTTTTTTATTATTAATTTTCCAATTTTAACGGTATTATTTTCGCTGATTTCATCTTTAAAAATAATATGATCTGCTTTTCTTTGTCGTTCAGGAGAAATGGAACCACCCTCCATAGCGATCTGGAACATCAGGTCAAGAGAGTCTTTGTCATTTATTAAGGTTTTTACAATGATGTTGTTGTGTTTTGTAATTCTAAACGGAATTTTTTCCTGAGCTTTTAACATCAAAAAACCGACAGAAAACAGGAATAATAGACTTACTTTTTTGAACATTATTGTGTGAATATTAGTTTTTTAAGTTTAGAAAATTAGCCTTTATTTTTGAAATATAAAATAAATGATGGTTAAAAGATAGATAAATGAAGGAATTTTTATTAATTTTAATTAAATGGAAATGATATACCGCAAAACCATCCAAACCCCACTCGGAGAAATGATTGCCTGTGCCGTAGACGAGGGAATCTGCCTGCTGGAATTTACCGACAGGAAAAATATTGAAAAACAATTCACTTCTTTAACAAAATCTTTGAACGCAGAAATTAAAGATGGAAATCATATTCATTTCGGACAATTGGAAAATGAATTAACAGAATATTTTGAAGGCAAAACACAACAATTTGAAGTGCCATTATTCATTAAAGGAACAGAATTTCAGCAAAAAGTCTGGCAATTGTTGAGGGAAATCCCGATGGGCGAAATCAGGACCTACAAACAGCAATCCGAGTTTTTAGGTAATCCGAAAGCAATCCGCGCGGTGGGAACGGCAAACGGAATCAATAAAATTGCCATTTTAATTCCTTGTCATCGCGTGATCGGCTCAAACGGCGAATTGGTGGGATATGCAGGCGGAATTTGGAGAAAACAAAAATTATTGGAATTGGAGAAGGCTATTCTGTTTTGATTTTGTAATTTTAAACAAAAAATTTATCAAGTGAAAAAGTTATTATTTGCACTTTGCATATCAGCTTCAGCTATCAGTTTTGCTCAGGATTATTCAGTACCGGCAGCGAGTCCGCGTCAGAAAGTAGAGCAGCAGTTTTCAATGTCTAAAATCATGATCGACTACGGAAGACCGGGCGTGAAAGGACGTAAAATCTTCGGAGAACTGGTTCCTTACGGGCAGGTTTGGAGAGCGGGAGCAAACTCATCAACAAAAATTACTTTCGGACAAGCTGTAAACTTCGGTGGAAAAATTGTTCCGGCAGGAACTTACGGATTATTCATTATTCCGACTGAAAAAGAATGGAAAGTGATCTTAAATAAAGATTTCCAGCAGTGGGGAGCTTATACTTATGATCCAAAACAGGATGTTGTAGATGTTACGGTTCCGGTTAACAAACTGGCAGACAAGCAAGAGTGGTTTGAAATTACCTTAAACCCGACAGACGAAAATTCTGCAAACCTTGTGTTGAAATGGGATACGGCTCAGGCTGAGGTTGCTTTGAAACCTGCAAGACCGGATGCAGTTATTAAAATTTCCGATAAATTAAAGGAAATCAAGAAAATAGAATCTGACGCAGCAAAAGCAAAAAGCTAATGAACTTCTCAATTCAAGATGTTTTAGAGAACGAAAAATATCAATTAATCCCCTTACAGCAAGGGGATTTTGAGTCTTTATACGAAGTGGCTTCCGATCCAAAAGTCTGGGAACAGCACCCGAACAAAGGCCGTTACCAAAAAGAAGTTTTTGAGAACTTTTTTAAAGGAGCCATCGAAAGTAAAGGTGCTTTTAAAATTGTCGATAAAGCTACGGGAGACGTTCTTGGGAGTACCCGTTTCTATGATTTTGATGAAAATAAAAACAGTATTTTCATAGGATATACTTTTTACGGCACGAAATCCTGGGGAAAAGGCATTAATCCTCAGATTAAAAAATTAATGCTCGACTATATTTTTCAGTTTGTGGATGCTGTTCATTTTCATATCGGAAAAGAAAATTACCGTTCGCAGATTGCACTGGAAAGGCTTGGCGGAGAGAAGGTTGCAGAAGAAGAAGTTGCCTATTTCGGGGAGCCGACAAGAACTAATTTTGTTTACGAAATCAAAAAAGAAAATTGGATATAAAACAAATTTTCTCACAAATAACACCATTAAACAATTATTTATGAAAAAGTTTAAAATTCAAAAATCACCATTCATTGTTCCGACAATAGACGGAAAATTAATTGAAGAACATTGGGGAAATTCTACCCAGAATTCAAATATTTCGATTGCCCACATGGTGGCACCGCCGGATTGGAGCGAGCCGTATCAGACTCCGCAGTTTGATGAATTTACCTTAATTATTTCAGGAAAAAAGCAATTTGAAATAGATGGAGAAACTGTTATTTTAGAAAAAGGGCAAAGTATTTTGGTGGGAAAAGGAGCCAGAGTCCGTTATAGCAACCCTTTTCCGGAACAATGCGAATATGTTTCCATTTGTCTTCCCGCGTTTTCTATGGAATTGGTGAACAGGGAAGAGGAAGGAGTGGATTAAAAAAATGTAACAATCTAACAGTATCAATGTACTAACTAATAATAAAATTTTGTTAAACTTTTAAATTGATGAATATCTTTTTGTAATTTCGCACCTTTAAAAATACAATCAGATGAAAAAAACATTCTTAATCGCGTTGGTGTTAGGCACAACACTTTCTACAACCTCATGTGCAACTATTATTACAGGCACAAAAGACAAAATTTCTTTCACATCAACTCCTGAAGGCGCAAAAGTGTTCCATAAAGGAATTGAAAAGTGTACTACTCCCTGTACTGCTGAAATCCCAAGATCTTTAAGCAAGCAAATGATTACTTTCGAAAAAGAAGGCTATAATAACAAGGAAGTAAAGCTGGTTAAAAAATTTAATCCGGTAACATTAGTAAACATTCTTCTTGGAGGGGCGATCGGTGTTGGTGTTGATGCTGCAACAGGTTCTTTAACAAAATATTCGCCAAAAGCATATACAGTAGAATTAGAATCTAAGTAATTACTATAATGCTTCGACTTGGCTCAGAATGGGGTCACTAGGATTTCATAAGCACAGTTAGTGTTAGGAAATGTCATGCTGAACGAGGTCGAAGCATCTTAATCTTAGAAGTTTAAAATTTAAGCCTTATTTCAAAATCTCCTTTAAAAACATCAGCGTATGACTCCATGCTCTTTTGGCCATCACTTCATTATAATCCGGTGATTTTGGATCTGTAAAAGTATGTTTTGAATGAGCATAAGTGATGATCTGCCAGTCAGCATTTCCTTCATTCATCTCTTTGATGAGGTTATTGTAATCTTCAGGAGTAACTCCTTTGTCGTCTGCAGGATTTTCAACTAAAATTTTAGTCGAAATCGGTCCGTTTTTTCTGGTCTGGTCCTTTCCAATACTCCCATGAATCGAAACAACGCCCGCCACAGGGAGATTTCCCCTCGCAGATTCCAAAGCTCCCGTACCTCCGAAACAATATCCGATCACCGCAATTTTATTGGGAATTGCTCCATTTTTCTTCAATTGTTCCAAAGCCAGAGAAATTCTTTTCTGATAAGCTTCGTAATTTTTCTTGTAATAACCTGAAGTTTTTGCCGCAGTATCGCTGTCTGTCGGGATGTTCCCTTCCCCGTAAATATCAGCAATAAAAGCGATATAACCCTGTTTCTCCAGTTCAATGGCGGCAGTTTTTGCTTCGTCGTCAATGCCTTTCCAGGCGGGCAAAATCAGCACTCCGGGAAGCTTTTTTCCTGCATTGGAAGTTACAAGACCATTAAGTTTTTGAGAACCGTCCTGATAAGAAGCTGTTTTAAGGCTCTGACAGAAAATTGTTCCTGAAGTCATAAGAAAAGCGGTTAGTAAGATTGATCGTATCATATTTTGTAATTTATTTTTTTGGAGCTATTTGACTACATCGAATTGCAGATTTATTTATTTTTGAAGCAATTTCCGGCTTTTCGTTGCAATCTTTTTTTTCAAAAAAGGATTTCCACTGCAATCCGGGCTAGGGTATTTGTCGTTTTTTTCAACATTTGTCATTGCGAGGAGAGAAGTGACTAAGCAATCTCTTAATTACTTCCTTTCTCATCCTGATCAAACACAAACATTCCTTCGTTGTCTCAACCAAAACTCAGTTGTCATTGCTGGTGCAGATCAAAAACGAAAGCTCTCATCTAAATTAATAAAAATAACCTATAATGAGGATCAATAAAATATTATAAAGTTTCTAATTATTCGAATTTTACTCCTAGATTAATCAGTTCCTTTTCCAAATCAGTTTCCGGGGTAACATGAACAGTATTGAAACCTAAAGACTGCGCCATTTCAATATTCTTAGGATTATCATCAATAAAGATAGATTCTTGAGCATCAAGGTCATACCTTTCCAACAAAACGTGCCATATTTTCGGATCTGGCTTGATTAATTTTTCCGTTCCCGAAACCACAATTTTCCCGTCAAATAATTGGAAAAAATCATAATTTTCCAACGCATAAGGAAAAGTTTCCTCTGACCAGTTGGTTAATCCATATAATTGATAATCAGTTTTTCCAAGCTTCCTCAAAACTTCCACATTGTGAGGAATGTCGCTTTTCAGCATAACGGTCCAGTTATCGTAATAAGCTCTCAATTCTTTTTCCCATTCCGGGAATTTTTTCACCTGGATTTCCGTGCCTTCGGATAACAATCTTCCTCTGTCCTGTTCTTCGTTCCATTCGGATTGAGCAATATTTTCAAGGAAATATTCCATTTTTTCGTCATCATTGAAGTATTCTTTAAAAAAATACCTCGGATTCCAATCCACTAAAACGCCTCCAAAATCGAATACGATGTTTTTAATTTTCATACTTTTTCTAAGGTTAAGGTTAAGGTTAAGGTTAAGGTTAAGGTTAAGGTTAAGGTTGGTGCAAAATTTTAATCTGAACCCTAACAATCTTATTTATAAAATTGATATTGTTCGTTTTCATAATATGCATTGATATGCTGCAAACCATTCGTCAGGATAATTTCTTTTGCTCCTACAATGGAATTATACCTTGCCGTCTGTTCAAACGTTTTTTCCGTTAATTTAATATGTGGAGCTTTACATTCGATTAAAATTATAGGTTCTGTTTTTTCTGTAACGAGTAAGTCAACTCTCTTCGTTAAACCATTCAAAACAATCTTTTTTTCTGTAATTAAAGCAGATGTAGAGTAGGACTTCACGGTGAGATAATAGTGAATCCAGTGTTGACGCACCCACTCTTCAGGAGTGAGCAAAAGGTAAGTTTTACGAACCAAATCATAAATAAAAAACTTATCTTTGTCTCTCTTGAATTTAAAATCAAAAGTTTCCTGAAAATTCAGTTTCGGAAGTTCCATTAATATAAGATGAAAGAATTAGATTTAATCCTCAAAAGTATTAAAAATAAAGAAGTTTTACCGATTTATTTTTTCCATGGAGAAGAACCTTACTTTATTGATCTTGCTGTAAAAGCCCTTGAACACGACTTTTTGAATGAAGATGAAAAAGCTTTCAATCAAACTGTGGTTTATGGAAAAGATACGTCTTATCAGGAAATTCTTTCGCTGGCAAGACAGTTTCCGATGATGGGAGACAGGCAGGTAATTATCGTAAAAGAAGCTCAGGATTTAAAATTAACTGAGCCCGAAACGAAAGCATTGGAAGCTTATGTGGAAAATCCGGTGCCATCTACCGTTCTGGTTTTTGCGCATAAACACAAGAAGTTAGACAGCCGGAAAAAGGTGACGAAATCTTTGGATAAGATGAAATGCCTTTTTTTAAGTGAATCCATCAAAGAGAATAATCTTCCGAAATGGATTGCCGACGAATGTATTAAACTAAGCATAAAAACAGCCCCGAATATTTCCCATTTACTGGCAGAATATCTTGGGAACGACCTTTCCAGAATCGCCAATGAACTGAATAAGCTGAAAATTATTCTTAAAGAAGGCGAAGTTCTGGATGGAACAATTATCGAAAATCACATCGGGATCAGCAAAGAATACAATGTCTTTGAATTACAGAAGGCTTTAGGTACAAAAAATGCCAATGCAGCATTTAAAATTGCTCATTTTATGGGTAAAAATCCTAAAAATAATCCTTTTGTAATGATGTTGTCGAGTTTATACAATTATTTTTCCAATGTGATTATTTATAATACGATGATCGGGCAGCCTCCACAGGTTATTGCTTCCCAAATGGGTGTAAACCCTTATTTCATCAAAGATTACGCGGAATCTGCAAGATTGTATCCTTTAAAACATGCAACGAGAGTAATCTCTATTTTAAGGGAATTCGATATGAAAGGAAAAGGCTTGGGAGCAGTCAATATGAGCGAAGCGGAATTGATTAAAGAACTGGTTTACAAGATCATTAATGTTGATAAAATTAAGATGAAAGTGTAAAGAGTTATAAGTTAAGAGTTATGAATTATGAGTTTGCTGAATAACATGATTATATTCTCTAACCTCTAACCTCTAACCTCTAACTCATAACTCATAACTCATAACATAATCGAAAAGTAACATCTTACATATTGACAACTATCATTAAAATAACTTTAAATACTTATTAAAAATTACGAAATTAGCAGTCGGAAATTTTTAAATCTTTTGAAAAGCAAATTATGGAGCAAAACATTTTAGATTGTGTGATCGTTGGATCTGGACCTTCTGGTTTCACAGCGGCAATTTATGCAGCAAGAGCAGACTTAAAACCTGAACTATATACAGGTTTGGAGCCGGGCGGACAATTGACTACAACTACTGAAGTTGATAACTTTCCAGGGTATCCAGCAGGAATTACAGGTCCTGAAATGATGATGGATTTGCAGAAACAAGCAGAAAGATTCGACACAAAAGTGCATTATGAAATGATCACAAAAGTTGAATTTTCCAAGGAAGTTGGCGGTGTTCATAAATTATTTGCAGGAAATAAAGAAATTTTTGCTAAAACTGTAATTATTTCTACCGGAGCAACGGCAAAATATCTAGGTCTTGACGATGAGAAAAAATATGCCGGTGGAGGAGTTTCCGCATGTGCTACCTGCGATGGATTTTTCTATAAAGGAAAAGATGTAGTGGTAGTTGGGGCAGGAGATACTGCGGCGGAAGAGGCGACTTATCTTGCAAAATTGGTAAATAAAGTGACAATGTTGGTGAGAAAAGATGTTTTCAGAGCGTCTAAGGCGATGATTCACAGAGTTGAAAATACTCCGAATATTGAAGTAAAATTCCACCATGAATTAATAGGAATTGAAGGAGAAAACAGCCTTGTTGAAAGAGCAGTAGTGATTAACAATCAAACCAAAGAGACTTCTACCATTGATGTTGACGGGATTTTCATTGCTATTGGCCACAAACCAAATACTGATATTTTCGTTGGACAAATAAACCTTGATGAAAACGGATATATCCTAACTGAAAAGGGTTCTACCAGAACAAATCTTCCGGGAGTTTTTGCTGCGGGAGATGTTCAGGATCATATTTACAGACAGGCGATTACGGCTGCCGGAAGCGGTTGTATGGCGGCGATGGATGCTGAAAAGTATCTTGCAGAACTACATTAATAATACATTAAATTTAAATATAAACGCATCTTTTAAAAGGTGCGTTTTTTATTTTTGAAATAATCAAAAGAATAATGCTTATTGCATATAGCCTATTGCCATAAAATAATCAATCTGATTCTTAGATTATTATTAAGTTTTGTTAAAATTTGTTTTAAAAATATTTTGGGAATAACGAAAAACATTCTATATTTGCACCACTGAAAACGGCGTTACCGTCGGAGTTCAGGAGAGTTGGCAGAGTGGTCGATTGCGGCAGTCTTGAAAACTGTTGACTGTAACAGGTCCGGGGGTTCGAATCCCTCACTCTCCGCCAGTTGGAGAAACAAATAAAATCAAAAGTCTTTAAATCTTAGTGTTTAAAGGCTTTTTTGTTGTTTGGAGAGAGCAAAATGTATCAAACCTACGGCTTACTGTTCTATGTAAAGAGCAATCCTAAAAATCTCGGCCATTTATTTGCAAATCACTGCCTTAATTACAATTCAATAAAATAACCCGAAAAAATTAATTCTTCGGGTTATTTTTATTGAAATATCTTTTTATATTGGATTGAAATTTAATCTTTTATAAACTTTATTGCCTGTTGATTTCCCAGTTTAATAAGGTATGTTCCTTTTAGTAGAGATTCAACATTAATTTGGCCGTCTTGGGCATTACCTTTTAATAAAAGTTTACCTTCAATACTATAAATCGTAAAGCTATTATCTTCCTTTGTAAACTCCGGTGAAATATTTATAATTGTTTTAACCGGATTTGGATAAATCTTACCACTTCCCGCTAAGGTACTAGCTTCATTTGTTGCTAAAAATCCTCCGGTATATCTTGCAATAGCAATATCATTTCCACTATATCCTACGGCAATAATTCTATCATCTGGCTGAATGACCATATCAAATGCTTCATTTGCTGTATTTGATCCGAAAGTTGTAGTTACTTTTCCTGCTGTGCCAAAGGAGTTGTCAACTGAATAATTAGCATTTACCCTTGAGATACCGAATGACGAGCTTGTTGTAGAAGTAGCACTTGATCCTGCCATCACAATTTTGCCAGTACTGTCGACTCCCATACCATAGGCTATATCATTGATCAGAGTACCATAATCAAAAAATGCCCTACCAATTGCTGAAGTACCAGCTGCATTATATGAACCTAGGAAATAATCATATTTAGTAGATGTTAAGTTCCCACCACCGCTAAATAAAAAGCTGTCATCAGCATTTAAAATCATAGAGAAAGATTTATCATCAGCATTAAAACCTCCATTTACGGTAATCACTCCATCTGTTGAAAAGGAAGTATCTAAAGTACCATTACTGTTTAAACGGTATGCCATGTGATTGGAACTCCATTGTAATCCTTGTTGGTTGATCCAGCCCACAGCTGAAATTTTACCATTAGGTTTTACCGCTAGATCTTCAACAACATAATAATATGTTCCGTTTCCGGTATTATGAGTCAAAGCGTTTATTCCGGTAGTATTAAAAGTAGTGTCTAATGCTCCTGTATTTGTATACTTTGCTATAACAGCCTGAGATTGCGTTGTTGATGTAGCTGAAGTACCACCTACAATAATAGCTCCGGTTAGAGGATGTATTTTTACAACTTTTATTTCATCGGCTTTACCGGTAATAAATTCGGTTAATATCTTACCTCCTGTTCCGAAGGTTGTATCAATAGTCCCATCGGCTGTTAACCTTAATATTGCCGCATTTTTATTACTTCCGTCGTCAGAATATCCCGCCAGGACAATTTTACCGTCAGCCTGAAGAGCTAATGAATATACAACATCATCACTACCCGTTTGAAAATCATTGGTGAAAATACCATTAGTTCCAAAAGTTGTGTCTAATGTACCATTGGTATTATATCTGAGACACACAAAGTCTTGACCTGTCAGTGCGTTCACGGTCATTCCTGCAACTAATATTTTACCGTCTGGTTGTAGTGCAACCGAATAGGCTTTATCAGAGCCTGAACCAACAGAAGTGATCACTTTTCCTCCTGTTCCAAAAGAAGCATCCAAAGCTCCATATTGAGAAAATAAATTTAGACTACTTAATAGTAATCCCGAGAATAAAACTTTTTTCATAATTTCTGATTTTAATTTAAGACGCAATATAATTTTTGGGTTATTATCCTAATTTTAAGAAGATTTTCAAAAAAATCAGATTGAAAATATCCAGGATTATTTTGCCCCTATTATTTATTATTAATTTAATTGTACTTGACCGTTTAAAATTTATCGATATATGATTAAAAAACTAAACCTGCAAATCTATTGTCAACTTACCAGAAAGCATCTACTATAATTATACGTTGATTTTTAAAGTGTTTAAAAATAGATAGTTATATGTAGGATGCAGTAATATTGCAGTAATTTAAGATAGTCAACACTGATCTTTTTGTCTGTTTTTGCTAAAATTTTAGGGTAAATAATAATTTTTATGTTCTTAAAGTAAATAAGATAATGGCATTAAGTTAAGAATATGTGATTAGGCGTTATATAAATCTGGCAGATTTCAAGTAGAACACAGAAAATGAATTAATTCATAAAAAAAGACTTAGACAGGCTTAAAAATATTACTAAATAAACTTTAAATATCCAGTTAAATATGTTTACTGTGTAACTAATCTGTTGAATATTTTGTATGTAATCAAAATTATTGAGAAAATTTATTTTATTATTGTTCCCGTATTATTTTTTGCTCAGAAAATTCAGTTAAAAAAGATGAAATTTTATTTAATGAAAAGGAAATCGGAGTTTTAAAATCCAACACAAATAACTTATAACATGCTGGCCAGAATTGCCAGTACTTAAATAAATATAAAATGAGTGTGTTAAATGATTACAAAGTGAATTTTAGAGTTGTGAGAGTCCATAATTCTGACCATAAATTTATGAATTCAATAAGTACTGTATTAGATGCTTTAATTGTTGATTTTAATAACCCTATTAATTGTAATAGTCTTCTAAAAGCAATAGATATTCAAGCAAATGAAACAGGTAGTTTTTTTTATATAACAAGGTTTACAGTTATTAAGAATTACTAGCACAACAGTCAGTATATACCATAATTGATATGAATATGAAGCAAATCCAAATATTCCTGCTGATTATTCATTGCCGACAAGTGATTTCAAAGAAATTGTTCTAGCCTGGAGGAGCTTTTTAGGTAATTTACTTACATAATTTTACATCTAAACCTGGCTGCGCAAATTCTTTCGGTTTTGAGCAAGACTCAGAAATAAAGGTGAGTTGCATGAAAGAAGAATCAGTAAACTCATACTTTATATTGTGTACAATAGTAGAAAAGACCTAGTACTTTTTTTCCAGATAGCTGGACAAAAGAGAAATTGCAACAAGAACTAACATTTGCTTTCAAAAATAAAGTGCATTATAGCGGAAATGCATGGTTGGGAAAGATGAGTGATGGAGTAAAAATAGAAATAGCAATAGTAATAAGAAATGGTCAATTAAAAACAGCATATCCAATTTTTAAATAAATAAAAATGAGCAATACACAATTATTAAACCAATTTGGTTTAAATTTTTTTACAGTTAAAGATTTAGATTTTGGTATTAGAAATTATTCAGAATCAGATACATACCCTCTATTGTCACAGGTGTTGACTTTTAATGATTATATAGATATGGTAGAAGACATAGAATGGGAAATTGATAATGTTATAAGTGAAAATAGTTATGAAGATATTAGTGCTGTTTATATTCATATTCGAATATTTCCTAATGAGGTAAGAATATATGATGAAGGTACTAATAATTATAATCAACCTGATATTATTTTAAGTACAAATGATTTTAAAGCAATACTTAATGAATGGAAAGTCTATTTACAGAAGAATCAGAAAATTATGAATTATACAATTTTATCGCAATATAATTTAAAGTTTATTTCAATAACCAGAAACAAAATAAAAATTGGTTATGTGGAAACTACAAAACCAGAAAATATTTTAAGTTTTGATTTGTCAGACCTTTTTGCTGAGGGTTAACCGGTTTGAAATAATAACGTCTTGGCCTAAGAATTAATTATATGAGTGTACTATCAAATTATAAAGTGAAATTTGGTGTTAAAATTTTTTTTAATACTGAATTTGAATTTATCAGTTCTATAAATGAATCATTAAGTGCTTTTATTGGAACATTTCGTGATTCTAATAGTGTAAATCAATTATTCGATTCAGCAGACAAAGCACTATCATATCCCGATCTAAACTCGAATACAACTTATCCTGCACAAAGTATGATGCTTGCTGTTATAAAAAAATCGACTACAACGATTTATGATGAAGTGGATAAATATGAAAATCCTAATTACACTGCAGATTTTGAGTTACCAACCTCAGATTTTAAAGTAATAGTAGAGGCTTGGCGGGATTATTTGAAAAGTAGAGGAAAATAATAATTGTACGATGTCTTTGAATAATATTGAAAAATAATTTTTTTCATCACTTTGTGTTTTGATCCTTCCTACGGGAAGGTTTTTTTATTTCTTACTGTTAATAATAAAACCAACTCCTGAAAAGTTGGTTTTATTTACTAATATGTAAGAGTCACAATGATAAAATATAGAACAGACAGTGATTAATTTGTTCTTTTAGTTAATAGTGCGTTTAACAAAAAGTTTCCGCTCCAGTTACTAAGATTACCGCCACCAGCATCACCAATTAAATCTAATCTGGAAACAGAGACAGTAAGCCTCGTTCTCCCTGCGGTTCCATTGTTAACAAGGCTTATAAAATCCGCGGCAAAAATGTCAGGGAAACTTGAGCTATTTCCAGGAGTTAAAAAAGGATAAAGATTAGTGGTGTTAAATGGTGTACCTTGATATTCATATACAATTACCATTCTGCTGGGTCTGCTAAGAGTTGCACTTTGTGTGTAGGTGGTTGAGGTTTTGCTTATTACCCACCACGCATCTGTTCCAGTTCAGTGTCATAGCCCGTATTGGTGTGATTTGTCCAATCCGCAACTGCACCCGCAGATGCTAAAGCATGTGGAGGAATTCGTAATTGAGTACCATAGACTTCTACATTATTCGTAAGACTTGTAAACCCGAGAAAAGATAAGTCCCAAGTTCCTCCTGTGGTATTGGCATTATTTACAACTTCAACATAACCGCCTGGAAGGACCGGAAATGTAGTTGAAGTATTATTATTTAAACGTAAGACATTACCACCAGAAGCCTGTAAGGTTATAGTAAACGTACTTAAATTTTTTACTCTGTATACTCTTCCTGTAAAATTTGCCGTTCCAGTACCAATAATAGGAAGTGTAAATGTTGTATTTGCCGTCCCACTATAAGATATATAGTGGTCAGTACTGGCGATGGCATAAGTGTTTGTATTAACTTCTCTATATGATGCCTCAAAAGAACCATTTATGGCTAATGTACTATTTGGATTGATTTTATTAATCCCAACTTGAGCGGTCGCAAAAATAGATGACAAAATTGTCACAAAGAAATAATTTCGTTTCATAACTTTTTTTTATAAAGTTAATATTTTTATTTATAATGATTTATTTTTTTATTTAAGCAGAATAATATTGTTGAAAAACAAAGTATTGCTAGGAATATCGTATTACTGATGGGAAGAAATTTCCGTTAATTCTCAAATATAAAACATATATTTTCAATTACTACGATTCTCTATTAAAAAAGGAAATTTCGAAATAATTAGGATTTTTCTTATTTTAATTTTGCTTCTAATCTAATATTTCCAGCTTAATTACCACGAGTTGATTTTCGCTTTCTTTAGTGACCATTCGATTTATATCTAATTCCAGAAAATTGCAAATGCTGACAATAATCTCAATTGTTGGATTGGTTTCCGCCTTTCAACTAAAGTCTTGTATAGAATCTCAAAAATCTACATTTCAAAAGTGAGTAATTAGGTGTGTAGCTGAGCTCCAATTTCAGAAAATATTGATGAATAATGAGATTTAAAGATAAGGTGGTTTTACTTCACTCTCGCCAATTGAGGAAACAAAAATCAAAGCTTTCAAATCTAATTTAAAGGCTTTTTTGTTATTTAGAGTTGTCAATAATAAGCAAGTATAAGCATAATCAAAATTGTTTAAGAACAATAAAAGCAATTTTATTAGCATATCCTAATAAAATACCCTTCCCTTAACAATTCTGATCAGGTTTTCACCTTCCAGCTTCTTTAAAATTCTTATGACGGTTTCAATTCTTAATCCTGTTAAAAAAGCAAGTTCTTTTCTGGTGTAAGGAATTTTATAGGAATAGGCTTCTGTGCTATTTTGGCTGTCTTTCAGATGATTAAGTAGAGTAAGTAATTGGTGAGTGGCGTCTTCTGAGGTCAGGCTGTTGAGGAAGATATAGGTGTAATAAGTTCTTTTTGCTATGTAATGAAGAAGTTTCAATTGAATTTCAAAATTAGACTCCAGCAATTGTAGTAATTTATCATTCTCCAGCCTGTAAATAGTACAATCTTCCATTGAAACAGCATTGACAGGGTATTTGGATTTGGAAAATAAAAATATTTCGCCAACAGATTCGCCATCCTCATGAATACTCTGAATAAATTCTTTGTTTTCGGCCTGAAAATTTGTAAGCTTTATTTTACCTGTTTTGATTTGGAAATAATATTCCGGTGAATGATGTTCCTCAAAGAGCAATTCGGATTTTTTTAGTTTTATAATGTCCGCTCCGTAAGTAATGAGCAAGTCTTCTTGTATGGCCATAACTCCTAATTAAAACAAATATCACCTAGCTTGATTGTGCATACTTATCACAAATATATTAATTTAATAATTTTTAGGATATGATTTAGCCAAAAGATTTTATTTTTTTCAACTATTAAACATTTTATCATATCGTAAATTTTGTGAAATAAAGGATACCTTACTATTACCACATTTATCATTTTTAAAGTCATTATTTTAATGAAATTTTTCGGGAAAATTAAAATATTTCGCATAAAACATTGAAAATCAGTATAAATTATAGCCTGTGTATACTGGCTGTCTTCTGTTTATAAAAGATTCAAAATATGATCTATGTCATAATTATTACCTTGCTGATGGGCTACCTTTGAACCTGAACTGTATAAAAATATGAATACAATTTTGAATCAAGTTTTGAAATCAGCAATTTTATATATATGAGATTTTTTAATAGACTAAGCATTTCAAATATATCCCCAACTATCATCAATAGTAGTGAAAATTTTCTGTTTTGAGGCGTAGACAAAGTTTTGTTTATAATATACTGTAATGCGCTAGTATTATGGTACATTAGTAAATAAATTCAAGACGTTCAGAAGTGCCACATAATTTTCTACCTCAGTAACATAGAATGAAGCGAACCTTAAAAATTACATTATGTCTATCCAAGAGAGACTTTTGCATTCAGTAGAAGCAATTGAAGAGCATTACAACGCTGGCGATTATATATTTCGTGAAGATGGGACTCCGCAGTTTTATTATCAAATTGTGGACGGCGAGGTAAAGCTTAATAGTTATAGTGAAGATGGCAAAGAATTTATACAAAATATTCTTTCAGGTAATGCCTGTTTCGGGGAATCTATGCTTATTCTTGGAAAACCGTATCCGGTAAATGCAGTTGCCATTACAAAAAGTACTATTCTTAAAATAGGCAGAGATCAGTTCTTTCAATTACTGCAGGGTCATCCTCATATTTTTCTGGATATGTACAAGACTTTATCAGAGAAAACATCTGAAAAAATGGTGTTAATGCAGAAGATTACGGGTAAAAATGCAGAAGAACGATTAATGGAATTAATGAATCAAATGAAAGATTCAAGGGAAAATAAAGAGAAGTTCTCCTTTGAGATTCCCCACACCAGACAACAATTGGCTTCCCTTGCAGGACTTTCTTTAGAAACTGCCATCAGAGCTATAAAAAGGATGGAAAAAAACGAAATTCTGGATATAAAGGATGGTAAAATATTTTATTAATAATTAATAATCTCTTTGTTTAAACCTTATATCTAAATATTAAAATTAAGTTTAAAAATAAATCTTCCCTTTTTTAATTTTCAACAGCTTTTCGCTTTCCATTTTCTTTACTGTTCTTATCACGGTTTCAATGCGCAAATCAGTTATTGATGCCAGCTGCTTCCTTGTAAGAGGAACTTCATAAGAATATGGAGTCTCATCATCGGTGAAACTCTTAAAATACTCTAGAATACCTTTAATTCTTACATGAGAATACTTAGAAGCATTATTTTGCATCATGATAAATTTATGATACAACCGTTGTGCAATAAATTTCCGGACAGCTATTGCTGCCTCATGATGTTCGTCAAGAAGCTGTAAAAACTCAGGTTTAGGAACTTTTAAGATGGTACATTCCGACATGGCTATTGCATTGACAGGAAATGGGTCATCGATGAAGGATAGTAGCTCACAAACACTTTGTCCCTCACGTAAAATACTTTGTATAAGCTCTTTATTGTCTTCACCTATATGGTTGAGCTTCACGGAGCCGGTAATTACCTGATAATAAAACCTCGGAATATCACCTTCTTTAAAAATGACCTCAGACCGGCTGTAAGTTTTAATAAATCCATTATACGAGAACAGTAAATCAACATCAACAAGCATTATCTAATCTTTGTAAGTTGTTTTAATATCTAAATCATACAGGCTCTTTCCCAAATAAAAAGCAAAAAAGGTTTTGAAACTGATGTACATATCTGCAGTTGACATGATTCCCATAAAGTTTCAGGCCGGTCATAGTAGGTGTGTTGTGAAGATCAATATCGTATTTTAAAGATTCTTTCCTTCTTTCAAATCTTATAATGTGCTTAGAATCATAGGTTTTAGTGAAGCCAAATCTCAGGAGCCAGGATTCGTCCATTTTTACGGGCTTGATTAATTTGGCGGGAATACATAAACAATTTTTAGAATTTCTTATTTTGACGTAATATTCTTCATTTTCATGCTGAAATACCTCAATAAGTGAATACATCTCGTTTTCGTACCTGACGTAATTGTGAATTTTTAATTCTGTGATTTCCATAATATTTTGATTTGGTGGTAAGTGATGTGAATCTTAATACTTTATAACCGTGGCATATTATCTTCGCGAAATATCTTCTGCAACTCCTACTCAATGCAGAAGTTTTTATAAACATAATAATTTATGGTTTGGCTTCCTGCTTACTTATATCCAAGAAGTTTCGATCTCCGGTATCAGCAGTACTAATTTGGTAATTTTTGTAAGTACAGGAAAAAAATCGCCTTTTATGCGACGAATGTATACCAAAGATAGATATTTCACCAGTTTCATAAATATGATCTAAGTCGTAAACAACGTGGAAATACTGTTCAAGGATAAGTATTGAACTAAATCTTGCCTTAAGATAAGCAAGTTTTCATGATGATTTGGTAATTTTGGTTAAAAGTTTTAATGAAATTAAAGAATTAAACTTTTCGTGAAATATTTTACTTTTAGAAAAATAACAGAACAAAAAAATAATATGGAATTTTCACCATTCAATCACGTTGTTAAACTATGTCTTCAGGGGATGGACATTGAAGATAAAGGAAATCATGAAGAAGCAAACAAACTATTTCTGCGAGGGTGGGAGGAAGCAACAAACGACCTCGAAAAATTTCTTGCCGCTCATTATATTTCCCGAAATCAGAAAACGGCCTCTGACAAATTAAAATGGCTTGAAACAGCTTTAGAAAATGCTTTAAAAATCAATGATGACACGGTAAAAAGTGCTTTTCCTGCTCTTTATTCTAATATCGCCAAGTGCTACGAAGATTTATCTGACACAGAAAAGGCAAAAGAAAATTATGAACTGGCAAAATTGTTTAAGGATAATCCTTCAGACAGAGGCCCTTTCTATCATGGTACAAAGGCGGATTTGCAAGTCGGGGATCTATTGACGGCGGGCGGAAATTCTAATTATAAGTCGGATTTCAAAATGAATCATATTTATTTTACTGGGTTGGTAAATGGGGCAGGACTTGCTGCGGCACTGGCAAAAGGTGACGGACCGGACCGCGTATATATTGTTGAGCCAATGGGCAGTTACGAAAATGATCCGAACCTTACAGATAAAAAATTCCCAGGCAACCCGACTCGTTCTTACCGTTCTGATTCACCTCTGAAAATCACTGGAGAAGCAACAGACTGGGTAAAACCAAATCCTGAAGATCTAGAGAAATTCCGTGAGAAATTAGCGGACAGCAAGGGACAAATCATCAATTAGCTTGGATAATTATTAACTATATTTTACAACCCTCTGGTCGGTTTTGCCAAAATCCAGAGGGTTGAAATTTTTAGTTATAATTTTTTTATCCATAAGTTTTATTTAAAATAATTTCAAAAATATTGTGGTACAATGACTTAAACGATCAACAAAAAAATGAGTTGATTTTATACCATAATATTAGCAACATCATTTCATAAAATTCATACATAATACATAAAATTATTAATAATAATCATTACCTTTGTTTAACATAAAAACCCACCAAATGATGAAATAAAGCAAATATGTTATTTTTTAGGTTATTTGTAGTATGGGAAATGTTTTTAAAATCAAAGAGTTAAGGTATATACCTAGATGGTTAGTTTTTTTTATCGATATTTCAATTATTTCTTTTTCTATCTTAATCTCCTATCTTTTCTTAAAAAATCTTAAGGTAGAAATGAATTTCCGCGAATATTTTACCCAAAAAATATTTGTGATGATTGCTGTCAATATTTTATTTATGTTTCTGTTCAAGACGTATGCAGGAATTATAAGATATTCTACTTTTTTTGATTTTTTCAAAATTATCTGGTCTTCAGGCAGTGCCCTTCTTGTTTTGCTTGTGCTGAATTTTGTTTCAGAACAGGTATTGGACAAACCAATATATTTATATCCTGCTCTTTTTTTATTCTTTTTTATCTCCATTTTTCTGATGTTTTTCTTCAGAATGGCTACCAAAGAGCTTTTCAGCATATTGATGGATTCTAAAGAGAGTTCACCCAAAATAAGAATTGCCGTGGTGGGAATAGAAGATGAATCTGTATCACTGGCAAATGCCATCATTCATAATCCCGGACAGTCTTACCAATTAGCAGGTTTTCTCAGCGCGAGATCAGATTCTAAAAAAGCAATGCTGCTGGGTCATAAGATTTACAATAAAAGAGAATTCATTAAAAGTGATAATTTGAAGAAGCACTTTGATGCAGTTTTAATTAAAGAAATTATGCCAAAGCCGGAAATGGAAGAATGGATGGCTGTTGCATTGGATAAAGGATTGAAAGTCCTGAAAGCGCCATCGGGCAACAAAATGACGGAAGGTGGTATAGTAGGAAGCATTCGTCCGCTTCAAATTGAAGATTTACTGAACCGCGCACCGATTAAAATAGAAAGCGAAGAGGTAAGAAGCCGCCATTTTAATAAAAGTATCCTGGTAACAGGTGGGGCAGGATCCATAGGGAGCGAAATTGTGAGACAGGTTGCTCAGCTGAACCCGTCGATTATTGTGATTGTTGATCAGGCTGAATCTCCTTTACACGAGCTGAAACTTGAGCTGTTAGAAAGATTTCCAAACCAAAATTTCAAATTTGTGCTGGCCGATATTTCAAACCTTCACCGATTGGAAAAAGTGTTTGAAAATTACAGATTCTCAATTGTTTATCATGCTGCAGCGTACAAGCATGTCCCTTTGATAGAGGACAATCCACGTGAGGCTATTTTTGTAAATATTGGAGGAACTAAAAACTTAGCACTTTTATCCAGACAATATAATGTCAACCGTTTTGTGATGGTGTCGACAGACAAAGCTGTGAACCCAACCAATGTCATGGGAGCATCCAAAAGGGCTGCCGAACTTTTTGTACAGTCCCTACAAAACTCACCTGACAATACTACGAAATTTATTACGACACGTTTTGGTAATGTATTGGGTTCCAACGGTTCTGTAATTCCGCATTTCAAAAGACAAATTGAAAAAGGTGGTCCGGTTACGATTACTCACCCCGAAATCATCCGCTATTTTATGACAATTCCCGAAGCCTGCGAACTGGTGCTTCAGGCCGGAACAATGGGAAAGGGAGGCGAAATTTATGTTTTTGATATGGGAAGACCTATCAAAATTCTGGATCTTGCAAAAAGAATGATAAAATTGTCCGGATATACGCCGGATGTTGATATTAAAATTGATTTTATTGGGTTAAGGCCTGGTGAAAAGCTGTATGAAGAGCTTCTGACCGACAATTCTACAACAATACCTACACATCATGAAAAAATTATGATATCGAAAGATCCCGTGATGGAATTTGAAGAAGTAGATATTCTATGCAAGCAGATTATGCGGGCAGCTATTAAAAAAGATAAATTACAGGTGGTAAAAATTTTAAAAACTATTGTGCCGGAATTTAAAAGCAATAATTCGCAATTTGAAATCCTTGATGAGGTATCGGAAGAGGAAGTATATCAATAATTTAGGAATAAAAAAAGGCAGTTAAAATTTTTATTTAGCGTAATCAATTATGTTTGAAAGAAATGTTAAAATAATATTTTATTAGTATTTTATCCTTAATCGGAATGAAAATTGATACAAAAGACTTAATTCAAAAAACAATATACCACATTTAATTGCGTTTCACTTGTATGTGAATTTTTCAAATAATGCGGAAAAGATACGTAATTAGCTCATATATAATAAAATATATTAATTAAACTGAGCATTCAATTCGAGTATACTTAAATAACATATGAAGAACACTATTATTATTACATATCTAATACTGTTATCGGTTTCTTTACTATCATGTAAACCAAAGCAGAATATGGTATATATGTCAAATCATAATATGGAAGAGGAGGTTTCAAGGGCAAAGTTTGAGGGCTTGCATATTCAGGAAGGGGATGTCCTTTTGATTCTTGTTTCGGCCTTGGATGAAATTGCCGTAAAACCTTTCAACCTTAATACGGCTAATAAAGTAGGAAGCGAAACAACTACCGGAATCAATCAGTATGTACAGCCAAGCGAATATTTGGTAAATGAAGAAGGTTATATCTATTTCCCTGTATTAGGAAATATATACTGCAAAGGAATGTCTCAGGTACAGCTGAAACAAGATCTGGAAGCGCGTCTTAAAAAATATCTTACGGATCCTATGGTATCAATCAGTCTTAAAAACTTCAATGTGAGCATTTTAGGTGAGGTGAAAGATCCGGGGCAGAAAGAAAGTGTCTCTCAAAAAATCAATGTATTTCAAGCATTGGGCCTTGCGGGTGATATGACGGACTTTGGAGACCGCACGAATGTAAAGCTTATCCGTACGGGAGACGACGGCACTGATCAGATTGTCAATATTGACCTTACCAGAGCTGATATTGTAAACTCGCCTTATTATTACATGAAGCAGAACGACATCTTGTATGTGCAGCCGGATAAAAATAAGCAGGTTCAGGCAAATTCTAACCCGAACAGAGCGCTTACATTCCAGATCATTGGTGCGCTACTAACGGCAGGTACTCTTATTATTGCTTTAACACGACGATAAAAATATGCAGCAGATAGAACTTCAAGCTAAGGAAGAAAAATTAAATCTAAGGAAAACTGTATCTCAATACCTGTATAAATGGCCGTGGTTTATAGCCTCTATTCTGGTATTTGTGACGGGTGCTTATATTTATCTAAGGTACAGTGTGCCTCAATTCCAGACGAAAACTACCCTTAAATTCGATAAAAAAACAAACGATCTTTCCTCAGCACTGGCAGATCTTGATAATCTGGGCATAGGTCTGGGCAACGCCGACGAGCTGAAAAGTGAGGCGGCAGTGGTAAACTCGCGGCCGATACTCATGCAGGTAGTGAAAAATCTTAATCTGAATGTAGAATATTTTAATGCAGGAGAAATTAAAGATTCCCAGCTCTTTTTAAAAGTTCCGATCACTGCTAAAGTATTAAATTTTAAAGATGAAAAATTTAAATCTTCACAATATACTCTTACGAAGGTAAAAGAAGACGAGTTTACCCTTCAGGACGAGAAAAAGAAAAGCTATAAAGGTAAATTCAATACGCCTTTACAGCTTGATTTCGGGACAGTGGTATTGCAGAAAAATCCTGCAGTTGCTTTCAAATCAGATAAATCAGAATATAAAATTATCTTTTCGAATCCTATCGAGAAAGTAAAAAAACTCGAAAAAACTATCCAGGTAAATTTACCGGACGAAAAGGCTATGTTGATGGATATAAGCCTGATAGGATCGCTTCCTGAAAAATCGGAAGCCATTCTTAATGAGGTGACGAGACAGTATAATATTGACGGGCAGAGAGATAAAAACCTACAGGCACAGAATACCCAGGAATTTATTGATAAAAGACTTGAAGTTATTACCAGAGACCTTTCCGGGGTAGAAAACCAGAAGGAAGATTTCCAGAATCGCAACCGTATTGTTGATTTGCAGGCGCAGGCAGAGCTAGCGCTTCAAAATACAAGTGAAAATACCAAAGCCCTTCTTCAGCAGCAGGCACAGCTTGATCTCCTTAATTCCCTTACAGCAGAGGCTTCAAAGGGGACCAACCAGCTTATGCCATCAAACCTGGGCCTTAATCCTTCTTTGGAACAATCTATTTCTCAGTATAATTTGCTTCTTATCACCAGAAACAAAACCCTGAAGCAGGCTACCAACGAAAACCCTGCTGTTGTAGAAATGAACAGGGAAATTACTGCCTTGAAGGACATTATCAGGGACAATATCCGTGAGCAGAAAGAAACCGTGCAGTCGGGTATTGCGCAGCTTCAAAATCAAATCAATTCCAGTAATAATATTATACAAAAGGTTCCCGGACAGTCCAAAGTCTACAGGGGAATCGAACGTCAGCAAAACCTTAAAGAACAGCTCTTTTTATTTTTACTTCAAAAAAGAGAAGAAAACGCAATCAACCTGTCGGTGGATGTACCGAAAGCTAAAATTGTAAACCCTGCGTTTACAGTAGATACACCAGTGTCGCCTAAAAAAGATATTATTCTTCCGGGAGCTTTTTTCCTGGGAATATTAATTCCTTTTGCGATTTTCTATTTACTTTTCATGCTGGACGACAAAATCTATAGCAGAGACGATATTAAAGAACGTTCCGGGCTCGGTATATTGGTCGACATACCGTCACTTAAAGACAGCGAAAACCACCTGGTTCAGAAAAACGACTTTTCGGAGCTGGCGGAAGCTTTCAGGGTGCTTGTCTCCAATCTTAAATTCGTTCTACCGGTAAAAGATTCAGCCAAAGTAATTATGGTAACTTCTTCGGTAAAAGGAGAGGGGAAAACCCTTGTATCCGTAAATCTTGCGCTTACTTTAGCCAATAAAAACGGAAGAGCGCTTCTGATTGGTTCTGATATTCGTAATCCTCAGATCCAGCGATATGACAGCGAACCGACCAAAAGAAAAGGACTTACGGAATACCTTTATGATGATTCGGTAAATGTTGAGGAGCTTATTCATACATCAGCTACAAACCCTTCATGCGACATTATTTACGCCGGAACAATTCCTCCGAATCCTCAGGAATTACTTTCCAACGGAAGATATCAAAAGCTTATTGATCAGATGTCTTCTCAGTACGCTTATATTATTATTGACTCCGCGCCGCTCATGTTGGTATCAGATACTTTAAGCATTGCCGATACTGCCGATGCGACATTATACGTGGTAAGATCCGGAGTATCAAGAAATATACTGATCGACTTTGCCAATGATTTGGTAAGGGAGTCCAAACTTACTAATGTATCTTTTATCATTAACGATGTTTCAAAACGTGCAGGAGGTTACGGATATAACTATAGCTACGGCTATGGCTACAGTAATAAAGACAATAAAAGTTGGTGGAAGAAAATCTTTAAATCATAGAAATGCATAAAATTTTAATTACAGGAGGAGCAGGTTTTATCGGTTCCAACCTGACAGAGTATTTTTTGAATAAAGGCTATGATGTTGTCTGTCTGGATAATTTTGCCACAGGACACCGTCATAATATCGAGCCTTTCCTTGAAAATCCCAATTATAAATTAATTGAAGGCGATATCTGTGATTTGGAAACTTGCAGGAAAGCGGTGGAAAATGTAGACTATGTCCTGCATCAGGCAGCATTAGGTTCTGTTCCGAGGTCCATTAAAGATCCTATCACAAGCAATGGAGTGAATGTTTCAGGCTTTTTGAATATGCTGGTTGCCGCTCGTGACGCGAATGTTAAACGTTTCATTTATGCCGCTTCATCATCAACGTACGGTGATTCTGCATCGTTGCCGAAAGTGGAAGACGTAATCGGGAAACCATTGTCACCGTATGCCATTACGAAATATGTAAATGAGCTATACGCTGATGTATTCGGGAAAACTTACGGCATGGAATGTATTGGTTTAAGATATTTCAATGTATTCGGGCGCAGACAGGATCCCAACGGAGCTTATGCGGCTGTAATTCCTTTATTTATCAAGCAATTAATCAATCATGAATCCCCTAAAATTAATGGTACGGGAGATTACTCACGTGATTTCACTTACATTGATAATGTTATCCAGATGAATGAATTAGCCATGCTTACTGACAATCCTGAAGCGGTGAATACAGTGTACAACACGGCTGTGGGAGATCGTACAACATTAAATGATTTAATTAAATATCTTAAACAATATTTAAGTGAATTCGATCAGGAAATTGCCAATATCGATGCTGTTCACGGCCCGAATCGTGTCGGTGACATCCCGCACTCCCTGGCTTCCGTAGAAAAAGCAGAAAAACTATTAGGATACAAACCATCTCATACCATTGAACAAGGGCTGAAAGAAGCCATCAGCTGGTATTGGGAAAATTTAAAATAAACTTTTTTAAAATCGAGTCTTTGTGGAAAAAAAATATAAAATTGCCGTTATCGGATTAGGATATGTAGGGCTGCCTTTAGCACGGTTATTTGCAACCCAATATCCGGTTGTAGGTTTTGATATCAATCAGAAAAGGATTGAGGAACTAAATACAGGGGAAGACAGTACCCTTGAAGTTGAAAATGAAGTATTAAAGGCTGTTTTAATGCAGGAAAGTCCTTTTCAGTCTTCTGAAAATGGGTTGTATTGCTCTTATGATCTCAATGATATTAAGGATGCAAATATCTACATCATTACAGTTCCGACCCCGGTTGATAAGCATAACCGCCCTGATCTCACCCCGTTGTATAAAGCCTCGGAAACGGTAGGAAAAGTGTTGTCAAAAGATGATATTGTAATCTACGAATCTACCGTTTATCCCGGCGCCACCGAGGAAGAGTGTATTCCCGTTCTGGAAAAGGTTTCAGGGATGAAATTTAATCAGGATTTCTTTGCAGGATATTCCCCGGAACGTATCAATCCCGGAGATAAGGAACATACCGTAGAGAAAATCTTAAAAGTAACTTCAGGATCTACACCGGAAATCGGTGAGATAGTAGATCGTTTATATAAATCTGTGATTATCGCAGGAACTCATTTGGCTCCGACAATTAAGGTCGCAGAAGCTGCAAAAGTGATTGAAAACTCACAGAGGGATATTAATATCGCTTTTGTGAATGAACTGGCAAAAATTTTCAATCTTTTGGAAATTGATACTCATGCGGTATTAAAAGCTGCAGGAACAAAATGGAACTTTTTACCCTTCAAACCAGGGTTGGTAGGCGGTCACTGTATCGGGGTAGATCCGTATTATCTGGCACAAAAAGCGCAGGAAAACGGCTATCATCCGGAAATCATATTGGCAGGGCGCCGTCTTAACGATTCGATGGGGCAGTATGTGGCTTCCCAGTTGGTGAAAACCATGATTAAAAGGAAGATTACCATCAATGGAGCCAGAGTTTTGAACTTAGGAATCACTTTTAAGGAAAATTGTCCGGATGTACGTAATACCAAGGCGGTAGATGTGATCCACGGGCTTGAAGATTATGCTTTGCATGTAACAACTTTCGATCCGTGGGCGAATCTGGACGAAGTGAAACATGAGTATGACCTCAATGTAGTGAATGAGATTCCGGACGAGAAGTTTGATGCTATCATCCTTACTGTCGCTCACAAAGAATTCATGAACGTGAATTTTAATGATTATTTAAAGGAAGGAGGGGTTATTTACGATGTGAAGGGAGTTTTGGAAGAATGTGATTCCAGGCTGTAATACTTAGCATCAAATAATATTTTAACAAATAACAACGCATCCTAATTTGGGCATGGAGGTAAATAAATCATCAAAATTAGCTTTATTCTGTTTAAGCTTTTTGTTTTTTTTCATAGGTTTTATTATCTATGGAAAGGTGAATAATACCTCTTATCCAGACGTTTATTTTCTGCCTGTAGGCTTAGGATTTTTTACGTTATTTGTTTCTAATATTTTTGATAGGCTAAAGTCTTATTTTATCTTCTGGATCATTAGCATTCAGCAGATTGTACGGTACCTGGTTATTCCGGTTCTTTTTATCACCGGTGATGCATTAAGATTCGGGGCTACAACTGTTAATGAGCCTTACGCTGTTGCGATGATGCTTATTGAGCTGTTTTTCATCCTGGTAGCTTACCATATCTGTACGTTCTCGAAACAGAAAAAAGAGAAGGCTGCAGAACTGCATTTTTTAAAGCTGAATACCATTAATACAGGGCTATTTTTGCTTTTCATATTGATTATTGTATCAAACAGAAGCTTTTTGCAGAAATTAAGTTTCGTATGGGATATTTCCACTTATTTGAAGCTTAAGCTTTCCGGAGATTTAGAAAGTATTTCGCCGCTGGTGAGTATTATGTTCCCTGTTATGAGGGCTTATATTGTTCTTTTTATATTTTCGGTAATACATTCATTTAAGCTGAAACAAGGGACAAAGCTTGCCCTGTCAATATTAGTTGTGCTCATAAACGCGACTATCATTATCGGGATCAGCCGTTTCAGTATTGTGTATGCTACTTTTCCTTTAATTCTTTTGTTAATTTATTTTTATCCATCGTACAAAAGAAAAATTGTCACCTATACGTCTGTTTTCTTTGGTTTTATATTAATATTAGCTTCCGTGGCGAAGTTTTCCGGAAACACGAAAAAAGCTGATGTGGACGGATTTTTCACCCTCCATCAATTGAATGCGTATTTTGGGGGAGTAGCCAATTATGCGATAGGATATGATTCTTATAAAAAGAATGTTGTGAATCCTTTCGACAAATATTATTATTTTGTTTCTGATATTACTCAGAATATTCCTGTGTTGTCTAAATTTTCGAATGACAATTACAAGACAAATATCAAATTCAACGATCAGATTTACGGGGCCGGACGTTCCAGGGATCAGATTGTACCGGTGTCAGTTGCAGGATTGTATCATTTTTCGATTTATTTTTTTTACATCTATATATTTATTTTGAGCATTCTGGCTTTTACATTTGAAACCAAAGCTTATACTACAAATTCGCCGGTTTTATTTTTTCTGTATGTCATTTTAGCCTTTGGCTGCTCCACTTCAATGATGATTAATATTGGTTCCATTTCAGCTACACTATTTATCAATCTGGTGGTGTTTATACCATTCTTTACGATGATTAACAAATTAAATTTAACAAAATGAAAAAGGTGATCTTCTTATTTTTTGTGTTATTGGGCTTTTTTGGAAATTGCCAGGAGTTTGTGAAAGACCGTTTTTCAGGATATTCAACTGTAAAAACCAAATATTTTGCAAAAGCAAAGGATCTTACCGTTTATTTGCCGAAAGGATATTCCAAAAATGGAGACAAGGATTATACTTCTTATATTCAAAAAGGGATTAATGAAAATTCAACGCTTATCATGCCGGATTTTCCTGTTCTTGTTAATGAAAACGGATTGAGTTTAAAATCAAATCAAAAGATTCTTTTTCAAAAGAATTCTAAGTTGATTATGAAACCAAATGCTAAAGACCGTAATGGAATCCTTAATTTGTTTAATATTCAAAATGTAGACATCTATTATCCCACTTTGATCGGTGACAGGCACAAGCACTTGTCAACTAAAGGAGAATGGGGAATGGGAATTTATATTCTATCAGCCAGCAATGTCAATATCATCGGCTCTTCCATCGAAAGCGCGTGGGGAGACGGGATTTGTATAGGGGGAAGAAATAAGATCAATTCTTCAGGCATCACAATTAAAAATACGATATTAAAAGACAACCGCAGAAACGGAATGACCATCGGTGGAGTTACCAATCTTCTGGTGGAAAATGCCTACATCGCCAATACGATAGGCACCAATCCTCAGGCGGGAATAGATATTGAGCCCGACAGCAATTATTACGACATAAAAAATGTAAGGCTCAACAACATAGAAACCAGAAATAACGGGAATTATGGAATTATTATTTCGCCCGGAAACATGGTGGGTAAACAGCAAAAGGTAATCTCAATTGCGATCAATAATTTTAAAGATAACGGTTCTAAAATCGGCTTCGGGATGGCTGTTACCAGGGATAAGCTTGATAAAGGCCTTCCCCAGCTGAACGGAAACATTAGTGTGGCTAATTTTTCTTCACAAAATAATTCAACGGCAAAATTCAGATCGTTCAAAGGTGCCCCGCATCAGGTAAATGTGAATATTGACCTGCAGAAAATAGGAACAGCTTCAAAAAGTGCAAATGGCTATGATCAAAAGTTTAAGATTAATGACGAAACAATTACTTTAAAATAATGATCAATAGAATAAAAAATATTTTTAATACTAAGGATAAGAAGGCACTGCTGGAAAACTTCGTGTCACTGTCTGCCTTGCAGTTGGTGGGAATGTTGTTGCCGCTGGTCACGCTGCCTTATATTTTAAGAGTAATAGGATTCGAAAAATATGGAGTGGTTGTCTTTGCAGCCTCGTTGATCGCTTATTTTACAGCACTTACGGATTACAGTTTCAGGATTACGGCTACACGTGATGTGGCTATCTACAGGGACAGTCCTAAAAAGCTGAATATCATTTACAGTAAAGTTCTGACAATCAAAACATTGTTTTTGTTGATTTCTTGGCTTATCATTTTGATAGCGGTCTATTTCTATCCGCCGTTTTACGAAAACAAGGAGATTTATTTCTATACAAGCTTACTTTTATTGGGCTATGTATTATTTCCTGAATGGTTTTTTCAAGGGATTGAAAAAATGCGTTATATCACTTATTTGAATTTAGGAATTAAGCTTTTTTTCACGTTATGTGTGTTTATTTTCATTAAAAAAGAAAGTGATTTCTGGATTTATCCGCTTTTGCAAAGTGCGGGGTATATCGGAGCCGGTATAGTTGGACAATATGTATTGGTGAAAAAGTATAAGCTGAAGTTCATTTTTCTGCCTTATAAAACGATTATTAAAACTATAAAAGTTAATTCACCGATTTTCATCAACCAGTTTGTGCCAACCCTATACAACAACACCAGTACTTTCGTGCTGGGGATTTTCGGAACGGCGCAATTAGTCGGGATTTATCAGGCAATTTTAACAGTAATAAACCTGATTGTAGCCCTAGTTGAGATTCTTTCCAGAGTGTTTTTCCCATTTTTAAACCGCAAAAAAAATGCTTTCCAGTGGTATAAAAAAATGATGCTGATCATGATAACTGTAATGATTGCCGGGGTTCTGATTTTTAATAAATTAATATTCTGGTATCTGAATGTGAGCTACGATAATGCCTTTTGGATACTGTTAATACTATCAGTAGGACTCTTCGGATATACGTTGTATAATATTTTCGGACTTAATTATTTTATTGTGCATCGTCAGGATAAATTAGTCATGAAAAATACCTTACTGTTTTCATTGTTAGGTTTCTTTATTACAATTCCGTTGATCAGATATTCGACAATTTTTGGTTCTGCCATAAGTTTGAGTTTGGTGAGATGTTTAATAGGGTCCAGTTTATATTTAAAATGGTTAAAAAATGATGCTACAAAAAATTTATAATAAGATTCTCAATGTCTTTCTAAGCAGCTATTATAAAAAGTTAAAAGGCATTAATTTTTTAGGAAAGGTTTATTTTAAAGGTATTCCTGTGATTTTCAGGCATAAAGAAGCCAGGATCACAATAGGAAAAAATACATTAATAAATTCATCAAAGAAAAAATATCATATCAACATGCATTCCTCCTGTAAACTATTGGCAGACAGGCCGGAAGCTGAGATTATCATTGGTGAAAACTGCAGGATACACGGTACTTGTATTCATGCTGTAAAAAAGATTACGATAGGTAGCAACTGCTTAATTGCAGCCAATACAAATATTATAGATTCAAATGGGCATATCCTCGCTATGGAAAACCCCATTGACAGGCTCACGATAGCTGACGAAGGAAGACCTGTGATCATAGAAGATAATGTCTGGATAGGATCCAATGTGATCATTCTGGCAGGCACCATTATCAGGGAAGGCTCTGTGATAATGGCCGGTAGTGTGGTAAAAGGAGAAGTTCCTCCGAAAAGCATATATGGAACGGATTCGTTTAAAGTAATTAAACAATATTGAAAGAATGAAGATAGGAATACATCACCGTAAAGGCAGCTTTTCTGACCGCTGGATAGAATTTCTGGAGCAGAAAAACATACCGTATGTGATATTGAATGCTTTTGATAATGATATTATTAAGCAGATAAAAGAGAATAAGGTTACGCATTTCATGTGGCACTTCAATCAGAATTATTTTGAGGACATGCTGCACGCAAGAACCTTGTTCAGAGCTATCAGCCAGGTTGGTATAAAGACATTTCCTAATGAAGATTCTTACTGGCATTTTGATGATAAAGTGGCCCAAAAGTACCTTTTGGAAGCACTTGACATACCATTGGTAAAAGCAGATGTCTTTTATCACCGTAATGAGGCAGAAAAATATATAGAAAATGCGTCGTTTCCTAAAGTTTTTAAATTAAAAGGAGGTGCAGGATCCATCAATGTAAAGCTTGTAAAAACAAAAGAACAGGCAAGAAGAATAGTCAACCAGGCATTCGGAGGAGGCTTCAATGCATTTGATTCCAAGGCTATCTTTAAAGATACGATTGAAAGATTCTCGAGACAGAAAAGCCTTCACAATTTTTTAAGGATTATAAAATGGGGCTTCAAAGGGATTTTTGTGGATCAGCAATACAAAGTTTTCCCAAAACAAAAAAACTACATCTACTTTCAGGAGTTTATTCCTGATCTGAAATATGATATAAGGCTCATCGTTATCGGCAATAAATGCTATTTTCTGAAAAGAAATACAAGGGATAACGATTTCCGGGCTTCCGGCAGCGGAATGCTTGAGTTTGCGCCGGGAAAATTTAATCTGGAAGCGGTAAATATAGCATTTAAGGCCGCCAAAAAACTCAATATGTTATGTGTAGCGTATGATTTTATATTTGATGCTAACGACCAGCCTCTGGTTGTCGAAATAAGTTACGGATTTCAACCTTATGTCTATGACCGATGCCTTGGATTTTATGATCAGAACCTGCATTGGACTGAGACTCAGGTAAATCTGGAATATGAAATTATCAATAATTTTTTAAATGAAATTTCATTAATACAATAATTTTTTGCTAATAATTATTCGTGTATTAACAAGTTATTAATTTTGAGTGTTTATTCCATTTATTGTGATATATTTTTTCGTATATTTGTTTATTAGTAGTAAAATAATAGTTTAAATACAGTTTTATAACAAATCGTTTAAAAAATTGTATGGCCGCAAAAAGGAAATTTTTGCTCCATCTACCATTGATATCTGAACACACACACAGATCTGAAAAAAAATCTTTTGTATTAATAAAATAATTCCAGCATTCTCAGGACTTCCAACTGATAATATGGTGATTATTCTTTCCCATCAGCTTTAAAAAAAACTATAACCAATTTTATCTGAATTACATTATTAATGAGTGATATAATATAAAAATGAATATAATTTTCCTTGAAGCCGTTCAAATTCATGGTGGTGCCCGTAAGAGTACGATAGAATTGGCTAAAAGACTAAATGAAGAGGGGCATAATTCGGTTATCGTAGATTTCTGGGGTAATTGCAGCGACTTTGTTGATGATGTAAAAGCTAATAATATCCCCATCAGGATATTAAAAAAGAATGATACCCCTATTGCGATTTTTGGTACGAAAAATCCGGTTAAGATTTTTGTAAATATCATTTTGTTTTTGTCGGATTGGTTCAGGCTGAAAAAAGAATTCAAAAGTTTTCAGAAGACCTTCAAATCCGATGTAGTTATTGTTAACAACATTAAAACCAACTCAATCTTAAAGAAAGGGAAGGACTATAAAATAGCTTATTTTGCAAGAGGATGGTTCGCTTATAATTCTATAAGCTTCCTGAAAAAACTGATGTTTAAGTACAACTCTGATTATTTCATCGGAGTATCACAATCTACCAGACAGGCGATCTTTACAGGAGGTCTGGCGCCGCTGGAAAAGATTTTTGTAGTACCAAATGCCATTGATCTTGCAAAGGTTGAGCAATACAGAAGCGCAAGAAAAGAACGTAAGGACAATGATCCAATGGTCATTTTACATTGTGGTGGATTTCTGCCGGCAAAAGGGCAGGGAATGTCTGTTTCTTTGGCAAAGAGATTAAAGGATAATAATATTAATTTTAAGTTGATCTTAATGGGAGCCGTCTATGACACTCCTGTTTCAGAGAATTTCTTAAAGAAAATCCGCAATGAGATTACTCAGCTTAAGCTTGATGAAAATGTAGAAATTCTGCTTAATCAAAAGGATCCGTACAGCATTTTTCAAAACACTGATATCGTAATACATCCGTCTGATACTGAAGGTTTGCCCCGTGTAATCATGGAAGCTCTTGCTTTTGAAATTCCGGTGATCGCAAATCCTGTAGGAGGTGTTACGGATTATATTTTACACAATTTTACAGGATATATTGCTACGCACAATAATGTGGACGATTATTATGAATATATATCTAAGCTTTATAAAGACAGGGAGTTATACCAATTTATTGCACGCAACGGAAAATCGCTGATCGTCAATAATTACGGTAAAAAGAATCAGGTGGAAGAGTTTGATAAAATCTTTAAAAAATTAGAGAAATCATGAAGTCAATCACCGTTTTTACCCCAACTTTCAACAGAGAAAAGACCCTTGTAAGGCTCTATAATTCTCTGTGCAGTCAAACCAGTCCGGATTTTAAATGGATCATTATTGATGACGGTTCCACTGATAATACTTCAGCTCAGGTGGAAAAATGGATCGAAGAAAATAAGATCGAAATCCAATATTATTATCAGAAAAATAAAGGCAAGCTGGCCGCCCAGATTTTAGCCCTCGATTATATTGATACTGAATTGTTTACTTGTATCGATTCAGATGATTATCTGCCTGATGACGGGATTCGGAAAATATTAAAATTCTGGAAAGACAACAGGAAAAGCAATTCTGCCGGAATTATCGGGCTGGATGCTTATGAAGACGGCTCTGTGGCAGGGGAATACTTACCGAACGTAGAGGAATCAACGTATTCAGAATTAGTGGATTATTATAAAATTAAAGGAGACAAGAAATATATTTTTGATACGGCGAAGTATAAGAAATACCTGCCTTACCCTTATTTTGAAAATGAAATTTTTCATGAGGTCAGCTGGATATTTACATTGATTGATCAGGATTATAAGTTTCTTATTTCCAATGAAATATACTGTATTATAGAATACCAGCAGGACGGATTGTCCAACGGATTATATAAAAGATATAAAACGAGCCCCAAGTCCTTCATAGAATATAGAAAAATGAAAATGAAGTATGGGATAAACAAAAAAGTGGTGCTGAAAAACTCAGTACACTACGTAAGCTCATGCCTTTTTGCCGGAAAATGGAATTTTTTTAAAGACTCCCCGAATAAGCTATACACTCTCATGGCAATTCCCTTCGGAATACTGCTGAATGTATACATAAACTATAAGATAAAGCAAAGCACGCAAAGGATTAAACAAGGAAAATTGAAATAGAATGAATGCGATAATAGTACCTGGAGTAACAGATTTGAATAAAGGTGATCAGGCTTTGGTCTGGGAAAGCTGGAGGCTGGCCAAAGATACCGGGCTTTATGATGAGGTGTACATACTGGATGCCGGTGATAATGAAGAGGAAAGAGCCTTGTTGTGCAGACAGTCTGAAGAGCACGGCTTTAAGTTATTAGAAAATATTTTGAAGCATCCCAGAAGAGGGCAGCATAAATCAGGAGAACACATAAAAGAATCCAAGCTTGAGTTGTTGAAGCAGATCAAAAATGCAGGAATGGATTTTAAAAACACCAGATATCTAATAAAAATATGCAACGATCTTGAGAAAGTAAAGAAAAATTTTGATGATAAAACCTATCGCACGGTAAAACAGTTTCATGATGCAAAAACAATTTTTGTAAAGGGCGGAGGCTTTATTCATGCTTACGGTGAAAAAACGGCGCCTTATCTCATGTGGTATTTCTTATTTTATGTGAGGCTGGCTAAAGCTTTGGGTAAAAAGGTTGTTTTCTTACCCAATTCTTACGGACCTTTTATAGGATTGACGGTGAAGAAGCAGGTGCGCACAGTTTTCAATCAATTGGATTTGGTGTATGCACGTGAAAATGTTTCATCTAAAAGTTTAGGTGAGTTATTGGAAAAAAATATTCCGGTAGAGATGGATCTTGGTTTTTTCCTTGAAAAAGGAAGTCAGGAAGAAGCCCTGAAAATATTGGAAAAATATAATTTAACACCGGAAGACAAAATTGTAGGGGTTACGATTCGGCCGTGGCGTTTTCCGGGCTTATCGAATCCGGAAGGATTGTACAAAAAGTATATAGATTCAGTGGCGGAGCTTACAAAACATTTGTTGAGCAAAGGTTACAAAGTAGCTTTATGCAATCAGTCATTAGGCCCGAATTCCCATGAAGATGACCGTAACGCCATCAGAGATTTGCTGGAAAAAGTTCAGGATCCTAATATAATCTGGATCAATGAAAATTTGTCCTGCGATATATTGAAAGCCGTTTACTCCAATTTTTATTTTTTCATAGGCACGCGTTTTCATTCTATCATCTTTTCACTGACTTCCCTGGTTCCTTCCATCGCCATCGGATATGGCGGAAACAAGGCTCTGGGTATCATGGGAGATTTTAGTCTGGATGATTATGTTGTTCAGATCCAGGATGTAAAACCGGATATACTGATCAATATGTTTGACAAAGCTATTTCGGAATACGATCACATAAAAACACAACTGAACAAATCAATGAGTCTGGTTACAGACAGCAGAAACAGATTAATAAAAGACATTCAATCCTTGTATTAAATATGAAAATAGTTCGGACATCAACAATACCATTGTCCTTAAATGTTTTATTAAAAGGGCAATTGAAGTTCTTAAATGAATCTTACGAAGTCGTGGGAATATCTTCTGAAGGGCAGTTGCTTGATGAGGTAAAACAAAGGGAAGGTATCAAAACGATCAGCGTGAATATGGAAAGAGGGATCAGTCCTTTGAAAGACCTGAATTCTCTTTATAAATTATATAAAGTTTTAAAAACAGAGAAGCCGATCATTGTTCACTCCATCACCCCTAAAGCCGGGCTTTTGACGATGCTTTCCGGTAAAATGGCAGGTGTTCCTATCAGGATACACACTTTTACGGGGCTTATTTTCCCCACAAGGAAAGGGGTCGTGCAGAAGCTGCTTATCAGTATGGATAAACTATTGTGTTCGGCTGCCACACACATTTACCCGGAAGGTGAAGGTGTTAAAAAGGATTTGATTAATTACAATATCACTTCAAAAGCATTAAGGGTGATCGGAAACGGAAATGTGAACGGGATTGATCTGGAACATTTTTCACCCAAGCAGGTTTCCGAAACGCAGAAAGAACAGTTAAGGAAAGAATTAAAAATAGAAGAAGGGGATTTTGTTTTTGTGTTTGTAGGACGTTTGGTGGGAGATAAAGGGATTAATGAGTTGGTGAAAGCTTTTTCTCTTTTAAATAAAGATGGAAAACGCTCAAAATTACTGCTTGTTGGCCCGCTGGAACAAGAACTGGATCCTTTGGCTCCGGAAACATTAAATGAAATTAAAAATAATCCGGATATCCTGTCCGTAGGCTTTCAGAAGGATGTGCGGCCGTATTTTGCGATTTCGGATGCACTGGCTTTCCCAAGCTATCGAGAAGGCTTCCCGAATGTTGTGATGCAGGCAGGAGCCATGGAATTGCCAAGTATAGTTTCCGATATCAACGGATGCAACGAAATTATCAGAGAAGGCCAAAATGGAGTAATAGTTCCGGTGAAAAACAGTGAAAAGCTTAACGAAGCAATGGAAAGAATGATAGCGGACAAAGATTTTTACCATCAGTTGAGAATGAATGCCCGGGAAATGATTGAGTCCCGCTATCAGCAGTCAGTAATTTGGGACGCCTTATTGTGTGAGTATAAAAAACTAATTAAAGAAAGAGATTATCGTGTATAAATTTTTTTTTAAAAGGCTTATAGATTTTATGATTGCATTGACGGGGCTGATCTTGTTGTCGCCTGTTTTTATTGTAGTCATGGTCTTATTGTATTTCGCAAATCAGGGTAAGCCATTCTTTGTTCAGGCACGGCCGGGCTTAAACGAGAAGATATTCCATATCATCAAGTTTAAGACAATGAATGATAAAAAGGATGCACAGGGCAATTACCTCCCTGACTCGGAACGCTTGACACCTATCGGAAGTTTCATACGGCAGACTTCCCTGGATGAGCTTCCACAATTGATAAATGTATTGAAAGGTGATATGGCAATCATCGGTCCCAGACCTTTGCTGCCGCAATACCTGGAATTATATAATGAAACTCAGAGAAGACGACACAGTATACGCCCTGGAATTACGGGCTGGGCACAGGTAAATGGGCGAAATGCCATCTCCTGGACGAAGAAATTTGAACTAGACATCTGGTATGTTGATCATTTGTCTTTTGCAACAGATTGCAGGGTAATCATTCTGACCTTAAAAAAAGTATTGAAAAAGGAAGGAATCAACCAGGCACATCAGGCAACGGTAGAAGCTTTTAAGGGAAATAATTAATTAAAATGTAGATAGAATATGTACTTATACGGAGCAAGCGGTCATGGAAAAGTAGTGGCTGAAGTCGCTGAAGAAAGTGGCTATAACATTGAAGCATACATTGATGAAAATCTATCGAAAGAAAAAGTATTAAGTTATCCTGTTCTTCACGATGTTCCACCGCATGATATAGAAGTACTTATTTCTATAGGCAACAACAGGATCAGGAAAAGAATAGTAGATCAGAATGAGCTGTTCAAGTACGTTACACTGGTACATCCGAAAGCGGTCATATCCAAAAGGGTAAAGATCGGTGAAGGAACCATTGTGATGGCCGGTGTTACCATAAATACAGTAGTGAAAATAGGAAAACACTGCATTGTAAACACCAACGCTTCTATAGATCACGACTGCATCCTGGATGACTTTGTACACATATCCCCAAACGCTGCCCTCGGCGGAAATGTACACGTAGGCGAAGGATCCCATGTAGGAATAGGAGCCAATGTAATACAGGGGATAACAATCGGCAAATGGTGCACTATTGGTGCCGGAGCCGTTATTATCAGTGATGTTCCGGATGGTTGTACGGTAGTAGGCAATCCAGGGAAGGTCATAAAAAGTAAAAGTTTAAAAATTTAGTAGCAAAATTTAGAATAGTAAAATATGAAATCAAAAGTATGGTTGTCCTCTCCCCATATGGGAGGAAACGAATTAAAGTACATTAAAGAAGCATTTAACGCAAATTGGATAGCGCCTTTAGGACCGAATGTTGATGGTTTTGAACAAGATTTGGAAATATTCTTAAATGAAGGAGTAAAAGTAGCTGCTCTTTCCGCGGGAACTGCCGCGCTGCACCTTGCGTTGATTGAATGTGATGTGAACCCCGGCGATGAGGTTATATGCCAGTCTATGACATTTTCCGCATCTGCAAATCCTATTGCGTATCTGGGAGCAATCCCTGTTTTTATAGATTCCGAAAAAGATACCTGGAACATGTGTCCGGTTGCCCTCCAGGAAGCTATAGAAGACAGAATAGAAAAAGGTAAAAAACCGAAAGCCATTATCGTTGTTCATCTTTACGGGATGCCGGCGAAAATGGATGAAATCTTAACAATCGCTGCAGAATATAACATCCCTGTCATTGAAGACGCCGCCGAATCATTAGGCTCCAAATATAAAGGAAAAGCCTGTGGTACTTTCGGGCGTTTCGGGATTTTGTCTTTCAACGGTAACAAAATCATTACCACTTCCGGAGGAGGTGCGCTGGTTTGCCATTCCCAGGAAGACAAAGACAAAGCAGTATTTCTCTCTACACAGGCGAGGGATGAAGCACCGCATTATCAGCACTCTCATATCGGGTACAATTACAGAATGAGCAATATCAGTGCAGGAATCGGGCGCGGGCAGATGGAAGTTTTGAACGAAAGGGTAGAAGGCCGCAGAAAAATACACGAATTTTACGCTGAAATCTGTAAAAATATTGATGGAGTAGAGTTGTTTTCAGAGCCGGGTCCGGATTTTTACAGCAACCATTGGTTGTCTGTTATTACAATTGACGAGTCAAAATCATTAAAAACCCGTGAAGACCTTCGTCTTGCATTTTTGGAAGATGATATAGAATCCCGACCTATCTGGAAGCCAATGCACATGCAGCCGGTTTTTGAAGATGCTCCATATTACGGAGGAAAAGTAGCAGAAGAGCTGTTCGGGAACAGCCTGTGTCTACCGTCAGGATCAAACCTGTCTGAAGACGAAAAAGAAAGAATTGCAAAAGTAATGATAGAAGTTCTTTCCAATAAGAAGGAATATTCTGTTTCGCGGTAATACATCCACCTTTGGTGTTATCAATCTGCTAATTACTATTCAATTCAGGAGAAGATTTTTAATGAAGAAACTAAAATCCCCATTTTGGGGATTTTTTATTGTTTTTAAAGACTTAAAAGATAAAACCAATGCACTTATCGGGAAAATCCGGGCAGTTGCTAAGTGTATCTTTAAGCCAGAAATATCCAAAGTCTTTAAATCTAAGTATTTGAAGGCTTTTTTGTTATTTTAAATTAATTTTTATTTAATATGATTTTAATCAATAAAACATTTTTATTCAATATATAGTGATTCTTTTTATTTAATTCGAAATTTTTAATAAAATATATATATTAACGCTAACGATTTGATATTGACGGATTTTGGCGGATTGTAATTTTGGCTAAAAGTATTAATTGCTGAGACAAAAATTAATTTAACTTTGCCGGTTGAATGATATAAACCAATTACTGAATTTTGTAATAAAATTTTATATCATTTAAAAAACTAATAGTAAACAGATTAAAATAATCAGAAAGTTAATTCGCCTGAGAAACAGATATGAAAAATAAATTCTTGGATTTCAAATTGAGGAAAATTGTTCATTATTCTTTGATACTATGTATTTTACTGATACAGATTATAATAGCTATATTTTTTTATAACGAATTCGTAAACGGAAAAAAGCTGGAATTTATCAAAAACCAGCTGGAAGAAAGTAAAGCTTTGACAGGGCTCACCGACAATTCGAGAAAAGACTTCATGGATGCCCAGAATTATCTTCAGAGATACATGGTAAGCCAGGATGAAGACGATCTGAAAGCTTACTTTGAGTCCCTCCGAAAGCTTAAAGCTAATTTTGATAAAATAGGTCAATACGGAGAGATCAGTCCCAGGCTGAAGCGCAATCTTACGCTGCAGGAAAAAGATACTATGGAAGTTACGAGGTTCAATACATTGATAGATTCTGTGTATCAGTATTCCCTGAAACCGCCCGCAAAACTTGAAGACAGCCAGTTTGAGCTTAAAAAGTTTAAAAATAATTTTGAAAACCTGAAGATACAAACCCACACCTATACCGACACCATCAAAAAGAAAGGCTTTATGGGAAGGCTGAAAGATGCAATAGCCGGAAAAGTGGATGTGAGAAAGGAAAGTACCGTCATTACAATGACCAATAATAAAACCATAGACCCTTCCAATTTGAAATCTCAGATGGATAGCGTAATAAAATCTATGGACAAGCATTATCTGTCTCAGATAAAAAAAGTACGCGTACATGCAGCTCAGAACCAAAAGGATAACATCCATTTTTACAGTAATTTCAGTAAATTATTGGTTTACAGCAGAGGCCTGATTGATGTGTATGAAACGGCTATCAAAGACTTCAAATCAGAATTAGAAAAGGAATACAGCAAGCAAAATTCCATTAATAATAAAATCAGGACTTATCTTGTACTCGGATTAATGATTTTAATGTTTATCGTATCTATTATTATCATGTATTTCACAAGGGTTGCATTCATATATGAGTTTAAGCTTAATGAGGCGAACAAGCAGATTAAGAATAATCTTAACTTCAAAAACAGGATACTCGGAATGCTGAGCCACGAACTGAGATCCCCACTGAAAATTATCAATATTTTTATCGATAAAATCAACAGGACAACAAAGGATGAGACCATAAAAGACTACCTAAAATCAATCAAGTTTACCAACAGCACCTTGCTGATACAATCCAACCAGATTTTAGAATATACAAAAAATCAGGATGCAGATCAAAAGCTTGCCAATACGGTTTTCAACCTTAAAGATGAGATCAATTCTATCGTTACGGCCATTACGCCATATATAGAAACAAGGAATAATAAGTTTGTGGTAGCCAACCAAATCCCTGAAAATCTGGTGGTAAATTCAGATAATATAAAAATCAACCAATTGTTGATGAACATTCTGGGGAACGCCAACAAGTTCACGGAAAACGGGCAGATTGACCTTACCATGACTACCGAAAAAGTAAATGAAAATACAGTTTCCCTGATCACAACGATAGCGGACACCGGTGCCGGAATATCAAAGTCCGACCTCGGGAAAATTTTTGAGCCCTATTATCAGGGAATGGTATCTGATGAAATTGATAATCTCGGCGCGGGATTGGGTCTTAATTTGTGTAAGGAAATTGTAGGGCTTTTCAATGGTGACATATCGATCTCAAGCGAGTTGAATAAAGGGACAAAAGTAACATTCAGGATAAATTTAAATAGTAATAATGATGAAAGCAGATAAAGAGATAAAATTCCTTTTAGCAGATGATCATAGTATTGTAAGACAGGGCGTTGAGATCGTAATCAATGATATTGTACCCAATGCTGAAGTGTATCATACCTCATCTTTACAGCAGATAGTGGGGCTGGTAGCCTCAAAGGGAATAGAAATAGCCATCATTGACGCCCATTTTCCGGATGGAAACAGCCTGCATATCTTATCGCAGATGAGAAATGCGAATCCGGACATCAAAATTTTGATTTTTTCAGGTCTGGAAGAAAATGTGCATGCCCTCAAATTCATTAATGCCGGTGCTAATGGCTATTTAAGCAAATTGGGTGAAGAAGAAGATCTTCGACAGGCCATTTCGGATATTATCAATGACGGTAAATATATTTCTGCCGTTTCACAGGATTTATTGGCTCAGTTTGCCAACAATCCGGGGATGGTTAATCCTCTTAATGTTTTGACCAACAGGGAATTGCAGATAGCAATACTATACGCCGAAGGATACGGAAATCTGGAAATTGCCAATGATCTTGATATCAAGCAAAATACAGTAAGTACAATTAAAAAAAATATATTTAATAAGTTGAAAATTGAGAATCTTGTAGAGCTTATAGACCTTATCAAGACTCATCATAAAATATAGAAATTCCGGAGCCGGTTTTTCATGTTTTATTCCAATAAATGTCGATAAATATCTATACCGTAATCGATTTATATCTATGTCTGTTGTAAAGAATTTTATGCTGTAAAGTTGTTACTTTGTATCAATAAAATTAAGCATTTGATTTTATTTAAAAGAAAGGCAAAACTATAAGCTAGTGTTATAGTTTCATAATATAAGTGATGATTTGGTGTATGTATTTTACCTAAACCGACTTCTTAAAGCTTATTTATAAAAACACAAATTAATTATAAAGAAGTATAAACTGGTCTTTTTTAGGTTAGTACAGAAAAAAGGAGGCTCTTGAGCCTCTTTTTTTATTTTTAAATGCGAACTTTTCTTAGTTATTCTTTTGCAGATAATCAATTAAATCCCGATAAGAAAACGGATGAGCGTATATGCCAGGTGCATAATCTTCTGCCGGATCCATCACTTCATGATAGGTATGAATTGGCGTTAAGCTTTTCGGGTAACCGCCGTATTGCGTAGGAGCGTTCCAGTAGGCAAATATTGCGTAAGCAACGGCCCGGATTCTGTTTTCGAATAATTCTTCCTCTTCAATTGATGCATTTTCACCAGGTTTTAATAAAGAAACCATTTCAAAAAGTCTTGCTGCGGTATGGGAACGGCCTGTTTCAATAGGCATTTTGGTTCTTCTGGCAGTCAGCGTATCTGGTGATTCTTCATTTCTTGTACCGGCTCCTAATCTTCCCTGATCCCATTTGATTTCCGTTGATGATTTCATTCCCAGCCTTGCAACATCCACTCTTACATGTAAAGCTTCTATATCCGTTTCCCATCTCGTTGGTTTGGGCGGGCTATTTTTTCCCTGATAAGGATGAGGGATGAGCTCGGGATGTGCGGTGGGCAATGCTCTGCTGTTGTTTATAGGACTGAAAAGTTCTTTTACATCGTGCAAAATCGCAATATTTTCACTTACACTAAAATTGTCCTCTGAAAAAGCCAGACTGATTCTGTCCCTTTTCTCATATATTCTGCGTTTCGGGTAGGAGTTAGCCAGATTGTAGCTTCCACTCATATTGGGCAGCAGACTGGCAAGAGGATTGGTTGTCACATAATAACTGAGTTTCCCGGCAAAACTTTCGTTGCTCCACAATTTTACTGCAATATCTCTTCTTAATTGATTTAAAATTGCTGTTATTGTATAATTGTGCAAAACTTCAGTCGCCAGTCTTACTTCTTCTTGCTGATTTCGTTTTAAAACAGGATGAGAATCATAAATCAATTGTTTATAAAGAGAATATTTATCAGGGAATTTTTTCCAGTAAGCTTTTGGCTGATTATCTTCCAGTCCAAGGGACGGTTTTATGGATCCTAAACTGATCGTTCTTGTCACCTGGAAAGGTTTGGAAGCCACCCAATCATCAATAGTCTGCCTTAGATTTTCAATAATGAGCTCTTCAGGAGGAAGTTCCAGAACATCTGTTCCGTATTGAAGCGCCTTTTTCACAAGTTTTTCTCTTGCTTCGGCTGATTCTATAAGTTTTTTGTAGTATAGCATGATGGTTTATAGTTATTTATTCGTTTTTTGTTATAAAGGAGCGTATTCTGGCATTGCTTTCCTGTATGTAGGCACGGGCACTCGCTTGCATCACGGCTCCAAAAAACCAGATCATCATATTATCAGGAATAGTTTTCCCAAGTCCTCGCTGGCTTATCCAATATTTCACTTCCTGAGCACCGAGCTTTTTATGATTTTTATGGGTTCTTGGTTTTCTCATAATGGCCTGTGCTGCAGGAGAATTGAACAGCTTACCAATTTCCTGTTCTCCAATGTTTCCAAAGATCAGATGGATTAATCTTATTGAAGGATAAACTCCAAAGCCCACCTGATCACGTTTAAAATATCTTGTGGCCAATATGGCGCCGCGCCTTCCGTTTGGATCAATGGTTTCTGGGTAAGCCAGTGCCATGAGCTGCTGATAATAATTTCTTCCCATCCAGACTGTACCGACAGTACCAAAACCACCCACAGTCATCGCAGTTCTTGAACTTGCTAATAGCAATAAGTATTTTTTCATAGTATAATTAATTAATGATTTCTCCACAGACAGAATACCTTTCTGAATGATAATAGAGTGTATCACAAATTTCTATTTAAAGATCCTGATGGAGCAGAGGGAAAATCCCCATTTATATAAATTAAGTGTTTACCCTTATTTTGAATTTAATGGAAATGAAAAGGAAAAACTAGGACGCAAGTTTTAATTCTTAATATGATTATAGAAGAAGAGGCATTTTACTTAATTATATTAATCTCGTTTTCAATTTTATTATTACTGAATAAAATTTTGATTTTCAATTAAATAGTATTTTAAAATATTCAAAAAAGACACAGCAATTCACTTTTGAGAGAATTCCCTTATTTTCTAAAATTCAGTTTTTTCCCTTAACGTTGATTTGTTTTGATTTAGGAAATTTGTATCAGACAAAAGAGGTAAGGCAGTCTCTGATACGGTAGAATATCCGCAATATAATAAAGACCGGCTTACGACGAAACAAAATCTTTGAAAAAAGATAATCACAAAAATAATAACCAATTAAACAAAAAATATGGCAGAAACAGTAAACAATCAGACTACAGATGCAGTTACGCAGACCAATGTTACCGTGCTTGGCGAATCTCCGGCACAGGCCATGAGTATGCTCTACCAGATGGCTACACACGCCAGCGGAATTTCTATTCAGAATTCGGTGACCAATCAGCAGAACCTGAATCAGCTCAACCCCGCGATTGTTGCAGACGCCATTAAAATTTTAAAAGGATAATTTAAAACTTTACCAAAATGGATGAGAACAGCAATGAAAAAACAGAGACCACGGCACCAACAGCCAGCAATTCGGCAGAAAAGTCTGTACAATTTGTAAATGCTGAAGTATTATCACCGCCAACAGCCTCTCCGATGGGCGGAGTTGCAAAGGTAATGATCGAGCAGTCAGCCGGAATGATGGTTCAGGATTTACAGTCCTTTTTAAAAGGTTTTGAGCAGGTGGGACTGATCGCATTAAGCAGACTGGCGAACAATTTTCTGACCTACGGAACACCGAGCGGCCCCAAAAGCAAAAGTAGCAGCAGTAGCAGTAGCAGTGCGGCGGTAGAAGATGAAGCTCAGGTTCAGGATACAGGCAATGGAAATAATGATATGATGAAGGATTTATTTAAAATGGTAAGTGATTATGCTGAGGTGAAGGCAAAAATTTCCAATACGATTTATAATGCAACTCCTCTACATCCTATTCCGGGCGGAATACAAAATTCTTCCCTTTTCACCGATGTTTCCGCTCACGCTGAAGATCCCGAAAAAAAAAAGGAATAGCGGAACCGGGTACAGAAGAGACTTCAGAAAGGAAGGATACCATGAAAAAAAACTTTATCTCGCCTGATAATGAAGGAAAATTGGTTCTAAAATCAGTCAAGCTTACAGAACCGTTGGTAAAACCAGAAATAAAAGAAGCCGTAATCCCTGCAGAAGTGCATACAAGCGGATCTTCTAAGAAATCGATATTTAAAAAATTAATAGATCAACTAAAAAAAATTAAAATATGAGTTATTCAAGCGAAACAAAACCAGCAAAAATTTTAAACTTAAGTTCTTTAAAGGAAATTAATGAAAGCCTTTACCTAGTCAGAAATAGTGATAATGCCTATTTCAGCACGAAAAAACCTGAGAACAACAGTGACCGTGTGGCCTTTAGCCTGACAACGTCAAATATAAACATTCAGCCCATTGTAAGGCAGGTGATCTGTACCAATAAAGGGAAGAGATACAACAACTACCAGTCATTTGTGATTGAACCTAAGGATAAATCTACAGGTATTGCAATTATCATGATCAAGCTGGAAGAGCATCAGACTTTTTACTGTAATGTAAGGATCCTCCCGCTCAATACATTAAGCGATATTGCAGAACCGGAGATCGACTCCAAGCTTCTTACTGTAAATCTTGAAAAATCAAAATGTGTCCTGAAAACAGACGTCACGATCACGGCTTCCAATACGGGAGAGGCGTTGTATTCTGTGCATGATGTTGATGTAAACGCGATTTCTGACCTCGTAACGCAAGGCGAAATTGTAGAATTAAAAAGAGAGCTGGAATTCCAGGGCGCTAAGTTAATTGCCCATTATTTCCAGGAAATCCTTGATATCATCGTCAATGAAAGTCCGGCCAATACAGGAAAATTACCTGTAATCCCGGATGAATATATTCTCAATCTTCCCAATGATCAATTAAAGGAAATGATCTCTGCCAATGCTATTTCAGGATGTATTGCCATAGAAATCATAGGAAGTAATGTGATTCAGGATCTCAACAGGGACTGGACTGCCGCGGGTTCTTTTATCGGCTATATATTATAGGCCTATTATCATTTTGAAGAGCAGCCCCATTCTTCAGTTATTAATCATTAAAACAAAAATCTATGCGCAGAAGAATAAACCATAGACCGAAATCTCCTGTTCCTGTGCCGGATCCCGAACCGATAGTGGTGGAAGCGGAAGCAGTGGAGTCTGAAGTGGTAAAAGATATGATGCCTTTTGTGATCAGCAATGAAGACGAGATTATAAATTACATCAAAGACAAAGCAACCAAGGAGACCCTCAAATCTTTAGCTCCTTTACTTGAAAAACTGGAAGAAGCCGTGAAGCAGCACCAGGCTTATCAACAACAGCCGGCAGCAACAGCCAGCCCTGTTCCCATGAGCTATGAAGAACAATTGAAAAAGCTTCAGGAAACTTCCAAAGTAAAAATAAGGGAAAAAGAACTGAAGATCACAGAAAGAATGAACAAACTGCAGATGAGATTTGCCAATATGCGAAAATAAACATCAACCAAAAAAAAATTAATAGTTATGTTACACAATCAAAACCAAATCAACACGGAAGTTGTGGGAATGGCCACCGCTGTACCTACCGCAATTTCGATGCAGGTAAATGCACACTCCACAGGAATAATGTACGAGCAATCCGTATTGAATCAGCACAGAGATTCGTTGATCGGACTAAGTAATTCTGTAATGGGAATAAAAAAAATGGGCTCCAAAAGATTAAAAAAAGAATTGATGACGTTAAGAAAAAGTCGCTTTAATTTTTAAAATTCAGCTCACGGATGCGGCGCGTTTTTCTGTAAAAAAGACAGTGCCCTCAGCATATTCAATCAGGTCAATTTTTTGCACTGCCTTTGCTTTTGATGTAATTTTTTTAGGGAATCATCTTCGGCCTCATGGTAGTTAGTCATCACAGCATATTTTACAGCAAAAATTGATTTTAAATTAAATTTAAAAATCTCAGCCGCATCCTTTTTTTCCTGCATACATGATGAAACTTCAAAATAAATGCTTTTAAACTCCCGCAGATCTTACTGATCGATTTTCAACCATTGTACCAAGGACCACACTTTCAAATATTCATCCAAATTTATATAGCCTGAAACATTGCTTTTAAATCTGGTCTTGTATTATCTGCGAGAAGTTTAAAACAATCAATCTTAAAACTAGTTTACAATCAAATAATTTATTAACCGAGATTAAAATCTCAAAAAAAAACCAATTACAATTATGGCAACAGTAGTTAATCCACAAATCACAGACGCAGTAACTCAGTCCAACGTAAAAGTAGTAGGAGAAGCTCCTGCAATGGCTTTGGGCAATGTGTACCAGACAGCAGCGCATTCTACGGGAATTATGTTCGAAAATGCAGTGAACACGCAAAACCAGCAAAACATTTTAGGACAGGCTGCCACTACACAGGGTGTAATGCAGATCTACAGCATAGATACGGTATCCGATGCTATTTCTATCGCTAAAATGTTGAATCCTACTTCTTAATTTCTGGTCAAACAGAGAATAATCAGCCGGAAAGTCCGGTTGCTTTTTAAACCTAATAAACAATAATCATTTATGGCAACAGTAGTTAATGAACAAATTACAGACGCGGTAACTCAATCCAATGTAAAAGTAGTGGCAGAAGCTCCTGCAATGGCTTTAGGAAATGTGTACCAGACAGCAGCTCACTCAACAGGAATTATGTTTGAAAATGCAGTAAACGTTCAGAATCAGCAAAACATCCTGGCTCAGGCAGCTACCACACAGGGAACTATGCAGATCTACAGTGTAGATACCGTTTCGGATGCACTTTCTATCGCGAAAATCCTTAGTGCTTAATTTTTTTAAATAAAAATAATCTTTCGGCCGGAAAATCCGGTTGCTTAAAACCAAATAAACAATAATAATTATGGCAACAGTAGTAAACGAACAAATCACAGACGCAGTAACGCAGTCGAACGTAAAAGTAGTGGCAGAAGCTCCGGCAATCGCCCTTGGAAACGTGTACCAGACGGCAGCACACTCAACAGGAATCATGTTTGAGAATGCAGTGAATACACAAAACCAACAGAACATCTTAGGTCAGGCTGCAACAACGCAGGGCGTAATGCAGATCTATAGCCTGGATACCGTAGCAGACGCAATTTCTATTGCTAAAATGCTGAATCCTACTGCTTAATAAAGCATTTGCTTAACCAGACAAGACAGCCGGAGTATTTCCGGTTGTTTTTTAAATCAAAATCAAAAATTATAAACTTTAATAAACAATTACAATATGGCAACAGTAGTTAATGAACAAATTACAGACGCGGTTACACAGACGAACGTAAAAGTGGTGGCAGAAGCTCCGGCAATCGCTCTTGGAAACGTGTACCAAACGGCAGCACACTCAACAGGAATCATGTTTGAAAATGCGGTAAACAATCAGAATCAACAGAATATTTTAGGTCAGGCAGCCACTACACAGGGCGTAATGCAGATCTATAGCATGGATACGGTAGCAGATGCAATTTCTATTGCACAGATGCTGAACCCTTCTTAAAAGATGTGTGTTTTTTAGATTTTTTTATCAGGGAGGAGGTTTATCGTTCTCCCTGATTTTATAATCACAGTATTAATTAAAATTAAATTTATATAATATGAGATGGTATAGATTATTCTTAAAATTACCAAATTTTGCTACTCGATTTCGTCAGCTTAACAGTCTTATTTATACATCAGGTAATAGGGGATTTCCGCCCATGAGAGGATTGCGTTCTGCATGGCACTATTTAGATTGGGAATATGATAAAGAGTATCACGAATATAAAATTATAGAAGAAGCGGGAAGTGCTTACGATTTTACAGCGCAGGAGCTTTATGATTATTTGAAATCTGGTATTAATAAAACCGTACCATTTTCTGTAATAGGCAAAGATAATATAGTTTTTGCAGAGAGAGAAAATGGCGGCTGGACTACCGCAGGAATGGGAGGTCCAGTTCAAACAACTCATAATGATGAGACTTTGGAAATGATAAATTTTGCCGGAGGTACTCATTTCTTTGCCGGAGGATATGTAAAGATTAAAGTTTTTGAAAAAAATGATAAAATATATATTAAGGTAAAAGGATACGGAACTAATAATTTTGCAGGGTTTAATAAATGGTTCGGGAAAAGATTGTTTCAGAATGTGATAAATTCCAATATTGCAGAATACAAAAAACTGATAGCTAAAAGACCCAAGCAACAGGAGTATTTAAAAGAATAAGCTATTTATCAAATAAAACAATTTCATCAGCATCCACAATATTATTTTGTACTGCATAAATTACCAGTCCTGCCATATTTTTCACACAGGTTTTGATCATTAGGTTGGTTTTATGGGTTTCCACTGTTTTGGGTGAGATGAAGAGTGTATCTGCAATTTCTTTGGTGCTTAATTGCTGGCAAACCAATTTCAAAACATCAATTTCCCTTTCCGTGAGAGCATCTTTAGAAAAAGCATGAAACTCCGGAAGCTTATTAGAAAGCTGGCTTCGCATGACTTCAATCTGTTCACCGGAAAAATAATGTCCCGTGTGATACACTGCATTGATAACCCTTAAAAGCTCTTCCATCTCAATTTCTTTTGGTAAAAAGGCATGGGCACCCATTTTCAGCATTTGTCCCATAAAAGACCGTCGGTAAAAGCTGGACAGTACAATGATTTTAGTTCCGGCGCTCTTTTGGGATAAAGCAGACATCACTTCGAGCCCGTCGCCGTTCGACATTCTGAGATCCAGCAGGAGTACATCCGGCAGATCAGTATCTGTTTCATTCAGAAAATGATAGCCGCCGGTGGAGGTAGATACCACCTCGTAACCCTCATGGCTATTAATATAATTCTCTAGCAGTTGTACAAACAACAGGTCATCATCCACGATGCCGATTTTAATTTTTAAGTTTTCCATTTTATTGTTGGTTATTGACAAAGATGATCCATTTTGTTCCTCTTTTTGGTTTGGTTTTCAGTTTATAAAAGGCGTTAATTTGTTTTGTTCTTAAATGAATGCTTCGCAGGCCTATTCCGGAATGATTTCCCGTTGTAAAGCCAATGCCGTTGTCTTCAACAATCAGGATAAGATAATGCTCCGAAATTCTTAAAAGTACCTTTATTTGTGAAGCTTCGGCATGTTTTAATGTATTGTTGACAAGCTCTTGAAGTATTCTGAAAATATTTAGCTTAATTGAATTGTTTAAGTTGATTTTATTTAATTTAATTTCATAAAAATGTACATCAATATTCACGTTTACCTGTTCCAGATAATCCGCCATCAGATCTGTCAGTTCAATGTCATTAAGATCCGGAGGTGTCAGGTTATGAGTAAATTCACGGATGAGCTGCATGGAATTTTTTAAATCTGAAGTAAGTTCATCTCTATTTTTTTGATGCGCATTCAGGCGGATGAGGTTCAGGCGCGAGATAATGTTGTCATGAAGTTCCTCCGCCAGTCTTTCTCTGTCTTTTTCCTGCAGATAGATGGTATTTTCCCGGTATTCTGCCTGTGTATTACGAACCAACTGTCTGGCTTTCTGCTTGTTTTTTCTGACACTTTTCATATAATTGATCACTAATAGTGTTACAAATAGGGTAGTCAGGAATAATATTCCTATGCCTATCCATATCCATAAGATTACAACGCCTTCATTCTCCCCACGCGACATCCCAGGTTAATAAAAGCAATATAAAAAAACCACAACAATACGCCTCTAAAAAGCCAGACGGGCGCTACCCATTCCAGATGATTATTAATTAAAAAATTGAAAGTGGTTGAAATAATACTTTCAATAGAGAAAAATAAAAAGATGAAAATGTTTAGAATAAATAATGTTCTGTCAATTCTTGAATCCCTGATTATTTTAAGGAAATAAAACGCCGCAAAACTGCATATCAGAATATTGGTCAGAATATTTGAATAAAAAGTAACTGATCCGATATCCTGTTTATAAATAAAATTAAAAGCTAATGATATACCGGCAAAGCAATAGATGATCCATTTTAAAGGCTTTGAAATGATAAAGAAATATTGATTGTAAATCCAGGTAATCATCAATAAACCAAAACATTGACTCAACGGGTATATATAAACATTCACAGTATTCACTTCCAGAAGACGGAATGTAAGATCTGACAATTCTAAAACAAGCTCACCCAAAAGAAATAACACCAGCAGCGTTTTGGTTTGTTTTCCGCGTTTCAAGAACAATCCAAGTCCGGCAAGCAGTGTAAAATTAATGGTAAACTGTAGGTAAAATGAAAGGTCGTTATACGTAAGCATCACTTTTCAGCAATAATTGATAGTTTCCGACAGGGTCGCTGGCTGTAAACGGGGGACGCGGAGTAGAATAATTTTCTGCACTTTGGCTGATGCTGTTGATATCGATATCTTTTACGGTGATAATTTCTATATGATAATCATTTATGGAGGTATTCTCTTGCAATTCGTTCGTAAGCCCGAAAAAGCAGGTGCACGACTGGTCAATATCCAGATCCATCCTTTCATAATCATCAAAAGGAATAGAGATCACCTGAAAAAGCTCTGATTTTTGCGCTTCAAGCCACGCACTGCAATACATATTAAACCTGAAGTTACGGTAAATAGCAGATTCAGAGGTAATTGGCAGTTCCGAATCTAACTCTGTATTCGCTATATCTCCTGGAGGTAAACGGGTGAAATCCTTTACTGAGATATAATTAAAATTCCCCTGTGCATCACTTTTAGAATCAATAAGAAAGAATTTAAGAGATTCATTATCAATACCTACATACGCATGAATGTTTTTGACAGCTTCACTTCCAAGTAGGTTTTTCCATTCTTTTATTTCGCTGGCGTCAACAGAAAAATGAGTACCCTGACTGAGGTATTTTATGATTTCTTTTCCGCTTTGCGTATTCCCGTTTTTATAAGAATCTATTAGAGTTTTCCAGCTTTTGACAGCTTGGTAGATGGTGTCAATGTCCATGTTATTTTTATTTGTGAAATGGTATAATTATTAGTGTTGAAATTTACAAAAAAAAGCCATTATATCTGCTGTTAAATCACTTTTTGGTGGGAAAATTCTAATATTTACTATAAATAAAAGCAATAGGTGAAAAAATATTTAAAAATAAAGGGTCCTAATCCGGAAATTTCAAGCTTACTATTTTTATTATAGATCGTCTTTATTTTGTAATTTTAAAGCAACTATCTCCTCAATTTAAATAACCAGATTTGAAACTTCCATTATCATATTATCTCAATCAAGATGCTGTTTTCCTTGCAAAAGACCTATTGGGAAAAGTACTTTTTACTAAAATAAATGACGAAATAACTGCCGGAATAATAGTAGAAACAGAAGCCTATTCCGGAATACAGGACAAAGCATCGCACGCCTACGGAGGACGGCGGACCAACCGCACCGAAACCCTGTACAATAAAGGAGGTGTTTCTTACGTGTACCTCTGCTACGGGATTCATCACCTTTTTAATATTGTGACCTCGGTTGAAGATGAGCCACACGGTATTTTAATAAGAGCCGTTGAGCCGCTAATCGGCCATGAAATAATAGAAAAAAGAAGAAACATGCCTTTTACAAAACCTGCTGTTTCGTCCGGACCCGGTTCTGTAGCCCGAGCTTTGGGAATTGATGGTTCTTTCAATAAAAAAAGCTTTAGCGAAGATGAAATCTGGGTTGAAGATCACGGCATTCGTTACACACAGGATCAGATCGCCGAAGTACCGCGGGTAGGAGTAGGCTATGCTCAGGAACACGCACTTTTGCCGTGGAGGTTTTTCGTGAAAGGTAATAAATATGTAAGCAAACCAAATAAGTATTGATGTTTCAGATCTTGATTGGTCAAATTAAATTCAATAAAAAAGCAGCTGTACAATGTATAGCTGCTCTCCCTAAGATTATTTAATAAGTAAAAACTTTCTAAATCTGATATTAAAAATTTTAAAAAAAGAGACCACTCCACAATCAGAGTGATCTCGACATAAAATATTCCCTTTTACTTTATTTATTTCATGTTCTCTTGCGAAAACTGGTATGTCTGTGTATCTGACTGAAGTAAAAATATAAATAAAGAATAAACGAACGATGATTTAATGAAAATTAAGCAAATTAATCTTTAAAACAAATATTAAGAAGAATATAATTCTGTATCTTTGAAAAATTGATCATAAAAAAGAATAATATTCTATGGAACATCTTGATACAAAAGATCTGCAATTGCTCAGACTGCTTCAAAAAGACGCAAAACTGACCGTAAAAGAATTGGCCAAAGAAGTAAACCTATCTCCGTCGCCGGTTTTTGAGAGGGTAAAACGTCTTGAACAGGAAGGGTATGTGAAGAAATACGCCGCTATTCTAGATGCTGAAAAGCTCAATTTGGGATTTACAGTGTATTGTCAGTTAAAATTAAAAAGTAACGACAGCTACCTTGCCGTAGAATTTGAGCGGGAAATCCTGGAAATTGAAGAAGTTGCAGAGTGCTATAGCATTTCCGGCGACTTTGATTTTCTGCTTAAAGTTCATGTCCGGGATATGAAACAATATCAGAATTTTGTTTTTAATATACTGGGAGCGGTACCGTCCATCGGCAGTACACACAGTACTTTTGTAATGGCCCAGGTGAAAAACATTCATGGGTTAACAATATAATTTTTGATTATAAAACAAAAAAAATCCTCAGATTCTTCCGAGGATAAAAAACTAATAACCATGAAAACTCAAATTAAACATGAGTTAATATATCATATTAAAATATTGTGCCATGAAATTAGATAAAGAAATTTATTAACGATATTTTATGAATATTTAAGAAAAAATAATAAAAACTCAGGTTGGCATAATTTATTCTTTTCTATTGTATAATTAAAAAATATAATATCATGGCACACAAAAATTTTAGAAAAGAAGATTTTGTAAAAGAATCATCCGGGCAATATCAGGTAGAATTCCGCAAGGGCAATATCGGGGAAGGATCAGATCTTATTGTTGAACGAAAAAATGAAAAAGAGGAGTATGAAATACTGCAAGCCGAAATCAAGAGACATGACGACCGTATTTTTGTTTGCTGGAGTGAGCCATTCGACGGAAGAGTCTTGTTCGACGAATTTCATTAATTAAATTTTTTGATTTTAAATAAAAAAAACAACCTATATGGCATAATAATAGGTTGTTTTTGACTATAAACCAAATCATTCACAAAATGAAATCAAATGAAACATTACAAAAAAGCCTGAGAGGGAAAACCGTTGTCATTACAGGAGGCAGCAGTGGAGTAGGAAGGGCGGCCGCAGAAGCGTTCGCGCTGGAAGGATGTAATATTGTTGTGGCAGCAAGAGGGAAGGAAGCGCTGGATGAGACAGTAGCTTTGTGCCGGGATCTTGAGGTTGCAGCAATAGGTATTCCCACGGATGTATCAATAGCCGCAGATGTTCAGAACCTTGCTAACAAAGCCCTCCAGTTCAATGGAAGAATTGATATTTGGGTGAATAATGCCGGGGTAATGGCGAGCGGAAAATTTGAGGAAATCCCTATGGATCTTAATGAGCAGGTAATCAAGACTAATCTTTTCGGCTATATGCACGGAGCTTACAGCGTTTTACCTGTTTTTAAAAAACAAAATGAGGGTATTTTAATTAATAATGTTTCGATTGGCGGTTTTATGCCGGCGCCATATAGTGCGGTGTATTCATCAACAAAATTTGGGATTCGCGGAATGATGGAATGTCTTCATGGCGAAGTTTCCGATTTTCCGAATGTTCATATCTGTAATCTTTATCCGCAAATTCAAAGGTCAACCGGAAATATGCATTCTGCAAAATATTCAGGGCTGGATTTTAAAATTCCTCCTTTTGCCGCAGACCCTAGAGATACTGCTGCAGCAATCGTAGAGCTCGCAAAAAATCCTAAAAAGGACATGTTTCCTGATATCACGTCAAAATTTCTTACGAGTGCATACCGATTGTTTCCAAAAAGCATTATTAATACGGCTTCTGCAGCAATGCGAACCGTAATGAAAGTGAAAAAAGCACCTTCTGATTCCGGAAATATCTTAGGGCCTTCAGCAGAACCTCACCGGATTTATGGTGAAACGATGTTTCCAATTCCTTCCAGAAAAACAAAAATGGCAATATTGGCAGGGGTGGGATTAGGCTTCGCTTATATGTTGCTCAAAGGAAAATCGGATAAAGTTTAAAAATAAATTTCCGGCAAATCGAAGATTTGCCGGAAATTTTATATTATTTAATACTATTTAAAATTTATAGGTAAAAGCGTTGATATTCATTCCTGCACCTACTGATGCAAATAAAACGACATCGCCTTTTTCAATAGAATGGGTGTTCAGTTCGCCTTTTAGAATCATGGCTAATAAAGAAGGTATTGTAGCTACACTGCTATTGCCTAATTTGTCGATCACCATTGGCATTATATTATCAGGAACGGGAGTATCATACAATTGATAAAATCTGCTGATAATGGCTTCATCCATTTTTTCGTTTGCCTGGTGAATAATGATTTTATTTAATTCGTTGATGGAATATCCACTGTTGTCGAGACATTGCTTCATCGCTTCGGGAACGTTCACAAGGGCAAATTCGTAGATTTTTCTTCCGTCCATTTTGATATACTTCGTATCTGGACAGCTTTCATTATTATAGGATTTTCCGAAGTACAGATAATCTTTTTCCTTAAAAGTAAAAGATGCCGATAGGTGTGATTGTATTCCTGATTCATCATCGGAAGCCTCTAAAATTACCGCTCCAGAGCCATCAGCATAGATCATACTATCCCTGTCGTGAATATCAACAACGCGGGAAAGTGTTTCTGCACCAATAACCAGACATTTTTTTGCAATCCCGGATCTGATGAAAGCGTTAGCCTGTATCACCCCTTCAATCCACCCCGGACATCCGAACAGAACGTCATAGGCGACGCAAAAATTATTTTTTATTTTTAATAAGTGCTTCACTCTTGCGGCGAGGCTTGGAACCATATCAGACTGAACCGTACCGAACCGTACGTCACCAAAATTATGTGCGAAAATGATATAATCCAATGTTTCAGGATCTATTCCTGAGTCTTCAATAGCAGCCTGAGCAGCTATTAATCCTAAATCTGATGTTACTTGATTATTGCTGGCGTATCTTCTTTCCTCAATGCCTGTGATTTTTTGTAATTTACTGGTAATTGCTGCATTATCTTCTGTCAGTAAAACTCCCTGTTCATTAAAAAAGATGTGTTTGTCGAAAAATAAATTGGTAATTGTTTCTGAGGGGATATAATTACCTACGCCGATGATTTTACTTGTCATTTAAACTATGATTTTCAGCATTTTAATTGTTTTTTTTGCTGATTTATTCAGTAAAGATAATAATTATATACTAAAAATTATAGTGGTTGTGAAAACTTAAGAAAAATTAATAAAGTTTTGCATACTATTTTACTTTTTACTTTAATGCCTTTTAATAAATCTTGACTTTTTTTGAAAGGTTGAAATTAATGTACAGATTACTTAATTATTCCCTTTCGATTTGTATTTATTGATATAATCTAAAACAACAAAAAAGCCTTTAAATTAGATTAAAGGCTTTTAATTTTATTTGTTTCTCAACCAGCGGAGAGTGAGGGATTCGAACCCCCGGACCTGTTACAGTCAACAGTTTTCAAGACTGCCGCAATCGACCACTCTGCCAACTCTCCTGAACTTCGACATTACCGTCGTTTTCAGTGGTGCAAAGATAATACGTTTTTTGTAACTGACAAATATTTTCCCGACAAAAATTTTGATTAATTAAATAAAATAAAATTTTATCCAATCTTTCATAACCTATAAAATATTAGGATATGAAAGATAATCTTAATTGGGAATTGAGACTGAAACTGTTTTCAGTGGTAGATCTTGGTTGCTAGAAATATTAGACGATATCACCACTGAACAAAGAAGAATTTGAAAGAAAAATTGCTCAAAACCGAACTCGAATTATTAGACCGATAAGAAAACATTTTGATAGAAAAGATAAAGAATACCGTCACAGAAATGATTCATTGCAGCGAATCCCTCCCAAAAGAAATTTTTCGGATTATATTAGTGAAAAGCTCGGCAATGTAAACGGTTAAAGTAAAACGGGTTAAAAACTTAGAAGATTTATAAATTACTGTTTGGTTAATCAACTGTGATTAATGTTCATTGTAATGGGTTGATAGATAGGTAATAAACAGGACGGGACAGGATGCTCATTATTGGTTTTGTGGATAGATTAGTTAACACAAAATTAATATTTATGAAAAATAAATCTTTACTGTTTAAGCCAACCCTTAAATCTTTACTTTTTTGCGGATTAGCATTATCCACTATGGATTTTAGTGCTCAGACATTAGCATTTCCGGAAGCTACCGGTTTTGGACGATATACTACAGGAGCAAGAGGTGCTGCAAACCCTCAGATTTATCTGGTTACCAATTTAAATGACAGCGGCCCGGGTTCATTTCGTGATGCGGTGAGCCAGCCGGGGCGGTTCGTGATATTTAAAGTGGGGGGATTGTTAATTTACAGTCGGTTGTCGCTGTGGCAGCCAATACTACGATTGCCGGGCAGACTGCTCCTGGAGAAGGGATCGTATTTTTGGGACCCAGAGTTTCATTTACCGGAGCCAATAATACGATTGCCCGATATCTTCGTATCCGTTATGGCGGGACATCTCAAAATCAGGATGCATCTGGAATCGCGAACGGGGCCAATATCATTTTGGATCACATGACTTTTACGTGGGGTACAGACGAAGTTTTCTCTGTTAATTGGGATAATAACGGAACAAGTCCCGATAATATAACGATTCAGAATTCTATTATAGGGCAGGGAATGCACCGTCACAATCACTCCGCGGGAGGATTAATGCAACCGCCGCCAGGAGGCAAGATCAGTTTAATAGGAAATTTATATATCTGTAATAAGACCCGTAATAATAAGATAAAAGGAATCAACGAGTTTGTCAATAATGTGGTTTACAATTGGGGGAATTATGGAAATATTTACGGTCACACCCAATCCGGCGAGGCATACATTATGGGAGGAGATTCGGCGGGAAGCTCTTTTGCCAATATCATCAACAATTATTTTATCGGAGGTCCAAATACAAGCACTACTGTTACCACCCCTTTCAGTGTAGGAAATTCCAATTTCAATTTATATGGTTCCGGAAATTATTTTGACAATAATAAAAACGGAGTATTGGATGGAACTGCAGTTCCTCAAAACTTAACGGGATATCCTGTCGGAGATCCGGCAGCAATAATGGCTAGTCCGTACGATTATCCGATGAAAAACCCGACATTAACCGCTCAGGAAGCTTATGATAAAATAGTGACAAGTGTAGGAGCATCATATCCAAGACGTGATCAGGTAGATGGTTTAATGATTTCAGATTTAATGTCAAAAGGAACAACGGCTACCTATGTATATGTACAAACTGATTTAACGACTCAATTTGGATTCACAAATGGCGGAGCAGGACACGTTTATGGTGCTCCGGCTCCTTTGGATACTGACAATGACGGTATGCCGAATGCATGGGAAACGGCTAATGGATTGAATCCTAATGTTTTTGATGCTTTGACGGTGAGCACAACACATGCTCCATATTTGAATATTGAGGTTTATATTAACAGTTTACCCAATACAACTCCTCCGGATTTCGTTATTCCGCCAACAAATGTGAACTTCACCAACGCAGTCACAACAACAGGAACTTCACCTTCAAGTTCTCTAACGGTTAATTGGAATGATAATGCTACAAATGAAACCAATTATGTAGTAGAACGTTCTACCGACGGAACTAATTTTACAGTTATTGCAACTTTGGGCGCGAATGCAACAAGTTACAATGAAGTCGGTTTAACACCAAATACTCAATATTATTATAGAATTAAAGCAACAAATGCTTCAGAATCTTCGGTTTACACATCAAATACGTCAGTAACCACACCGCCGATTCCGTCAGCTCCCACAAAAGCAATCAACCCAATTCCCGCAACCGGCAATAATAACGTTGATTTGAACAGTGGAAACCTGGTCTTAAAATGGAGTGGCAGCTCAAATACAACAACATATTCCGTTTATTTTGGAACAGATCCTTTAAATTTAAGTAATGTTGCCACCGTACCTTATTCTGCCACACCATCGTATCAGCTTAGTAATTTAAATTCGGCAACCAATTACTATTGGAGAATTGATGCTTCTAACGCTCTTGGTTTTACAGCGGGAGACGTATGGACTTTCCGTGCATTGACGCCAAGCCTTGTCGGGAACTGGCCATTTGCAGAAGCTCCGTCCTCAGGTGCGCAAATTACAGACGCAACATCTTTTGCCAATCATGGAATATTGGATACAGCTTATGATAATGCCAATGTAAGAGTACCCGGAAAAGAAAACAATGCCCTCGATCTGGCAACTTCGGGTAATATGTACATCGCCAGTATTCCTCATCAGAATCATATTTTATTTGATAATCATTCTTTTACCGTTTCTTTTTGGATGAAAGCTCCAACAACCATGATTCCAACGTCTTCATCTACAAGTTTGTATGTACTGTGCAAAGGTTCTTTCACTAAAAATATAACAACAGGAGCCACGGGTAAACGTTTTAATGTAGAAATTAAAGGTGGGCAGCTTCGTTACGCGATTGATGATGATGTTACGAAAAAGGAAATCACATCACCTATTGCCAATTATTTCACCAATAACTGGGTGCATGTTGTCATTCAGAGAGATATTGCTGCACATAAAATGAGAATTTATACGAATGGTGCTTTAAGCACAGAAGGAGACGAGACGGCCGTTACAGGTATTGGTGAAGCCAGTGATCTGATCATCGGGAATATCGGTGAGCTTGAGTTTTTATCAACTGCCAATGCTCCGGCTCCTTACAAAGGCGCATTCGATGAACTTAAGATGTACAATTACGCATTATCACCAACGGAAATATATGCTTTGTACAATCAGACTGTGTTGAGTAATGATGAATTCAGTATCAGCAAAAATATGGGATCTGTATATCCAAATCCCGCAAAAGACCAGATTTCCATTAAGCTTCCGGAATATAAAAAATCCACTTTAACAGCGACAGTTATTGACCTGACAGGAAAAATTGTTGTTAAAGAAAAAATTAATGCTGATGGAAACGGAATCTTTAAATTAAATATCGCAGACAGAAAAGCCTCAGGAACTTATATACTCAATGTTTCAGGAGAAAATCTGAATAGTAACTTTAAAATTATTATTAAATAAAAATTATCAAAGTTTAATTTCATTCATATTCAAAGGGAGTCCTTTCAAATTATTTGAAAGGACTTTTTATTGTAAATGTTTTACTTTTGCAAAGAATAGCGAGCTTGATCATCCTTAAAATTATGAGTAATACATTATCTGACAACCATCAAGTAGGAATAGTTTCTTCTTTTTCGGAGTTAATCAATACCGATTTTCATGGTAATGTGAATGCAATTTGCTGGCACAGAAACTTAGATGGAGATTATAAGGAAATTGTATTAAAGCTTCAATTAAAAGAAAATATTACGGAAGTTTCCATTGAGGACCTTCTCGCACTGAATTTATCCGAAAAAGGAACTGTCGCAAGGGAAATTATCGTCAATGACTTCAAATTATTAACTGATTTCGGAGCATCACCCTCACTTAATTTATTGAAAAATTACGAAAAGGATGAAGAATTCGATTTTATTTCAACAGATGTTTATTCCTATCATGTAGATCGTTCACCGGTCGGGACAGATACTTTTTTATGTACTTATCATGGTGCTGCAAGTGATATTTTGCCTAATGATCAGGCTATGCAAAAAATCGTGATTCCTGAAATCCGGGAAAAGCTCAAAGAATTGCACAACGGTCCCGATGACGAATTTGAAACATTTTTGATAGACAATTATTTTGATCTGCATTATCTGCCCAAACCCAACGCCCAGCCTACAAACCTAGGAAAGGGCAATCTGTGGAGGTTAGCGGTAGATCATCCAGAGCAGAAAGTTTTACCATGTATTCATCGGGCGCCTGAAGAAAATGATGGGGAATATCGATTGATTTTGATTTGTTAAAGGTTATTTTTAAACCCTGTAAAATCATTAAAGAATTAATTCAAATATTTTTCTAAATCAACCTTTTAGATTTAAAAATTGAATATTTTTTATGTTCATAAGAAAGTTATTATTATTTTTGATTTTACAACTCAATTGAATAAATATGTTTAGAGCAAAATTTTTAATTTCCGGATTTACTTGTGCAATCGTTTGCACTAATTCTTTTCTGAAAGCACAAAATTCTATTCAGGTAAAAAATACATTGAATTTTTCAAGAAATGAAATCGTTTCGATACCCGTTTCTCAATTAGCTTCATTTTTAAAGGTAAATAAGGAAGCTGACCTTAGAATAAAGGATAACAGTAATAATATCCTGCCAATTCAATGGATCGACTATGAGGGAGATGGAAAAAATGATGAACTTCTTTTTCAGGCAAATATTGAAGCAAAAAAAGTAAATAGCTATACCATTATTTCAGATTCAAAAGCTCCAGTTCCCGAAACTGAAATTTCAACCTATTCAAGATTGGTTCCCGAAAGAGTAGACGACTATGCCTGGGAAAATGATAAAATAGCATTTCGTATGTATGGCCCAAAAGGTCAGAAAGAAGCTCTGGAAGGAGTAAAAGGAAGCACACTTTCCAGCGGTGTCGATATTTGGCTAAAAAGAACCGACAAACCCGTGATCAACAAATGGTACAAAGGTTATCTAACCGATCCGTTGTACTATCACAAAGACACGAGAGGCGAGGGGTACGATCCTTATCACGTCGGAAACAGCCGCGGAACGGGCGGAATCGGAATTTGGGTGAATGAAAAGCTTCAGGTTTCGCAAAATTTTGTAAGTTCCAAAACCATTGCGGAAGGTCCTTTGAGAACGGTTTTTGAACTAACCTACAATCCGTGGAGTGATTTTGGAGTGAAAGAAACAAAACGAATTTCTTTAGATTTAGGTTCCAATTTTTCAAAGTTTGAATCCAATTTTCAGGCTGAAAAACCAGTTCCAAACTATACAATCGGAATTACTTTACACAAAAATGAAGGCGAAGCAAAACTGAACGACAAAAACGGATATTACCTTCACTGGGAAAAAATTGATGATGCTTTTGTAGGGGAAGGAGTGGTTGTAGACCCTAAAATTGTTGAAAAATCTATTGCTTATAAATCTGAAACTCCGGATCAGAGTAATTTGTTAATTGTGACAAAACCTCAAAATAAACTGACGTATTACGCAGGGTTTGCATGGCAGAAAAGCGGGCAGATCCAGACACAAAAAGATTGGGAAACTGTATTGCAAAAGCAATCTCAGATTGTTGCAAACCCTTTAATTATTAAAGTTAAATAATGATGAAATTAAAAATTTCAATAGCCGTTTTTTCCTTAACAGCGGCCGTTTTTTCTGCTCAGGTTAAAGATACTTTAGCCGAAAAAATGCTGATGTATCAACTTCCAATCGGAGGTTGGAGTAAACAGCTCAGTGACAAATCCGTAGTGAATTATGATGCGCCTATTGACAAGAATTTATTAAAAAAAATAAAATCAACCGGTGACGATCACGCAACGATTGATAACAATGCCACTTCAAAGGAAATTAATATCTTAATAAAATCCTACAAAACGACAAAAAACCCGGAATATTTAAAGTCTGCCGAAAAAGGTATTCAATATCTTCTTGTAATGCAGTATAAAAACGGCGGTTTTCCTCAATATTACCCCAATTCCGCGATCTATCGGAAGCAAATCACTTACAACGATAATGCGATGATTAACGCTTTGACGGTTTTATACAATGTGGCGGAAGGAAAAAATGATTTTGATGTGGTTGATTCAAAATTAAAAGAAAAATCAAAAATAGCCGTACAAAAAGGAATCGAATGCATCCTGAAAACCCAGGTTTTACAAAAAGGAATTCCGTCAATCTGGGCAGACCAATACAATGAAATTACCCTTCAACCCGACAAAGCCAGAGCTTTTGAACCTATTTCTCTGGCAACCGGAGAATCAGTCGGAATTGTGAAATTTTTAATGATGCAACCCGTAACATCCGAAATTGAAAAGTCAATAAAATCGGCCGTAAAATGGTTTAAACAAAATAAAATCGCAGGCTACAGCTATAATGTCACCAAACAGGACGGTAAAACCGTGCGTATTTTAGCAGAAGATAAAAACTCGGTGATCTGGGCAAGGTTTTATGATATTAACACCAATAAACCTCTTTTCGGCGACCGTGACGGAAGTGTAAAATACAACTACAATGAAGTTTCCGAAGAAAGAAGAAACGGCTACAGTTGGTTTGGGGACAGCCCTGAAAAGCTGATCAATAAGGAATTCCCAAAATGGCTGGAGAAAAATAAACTTACGGAATAATTTATATTTTAAAAATAAAATCCTGTAGTAAATGTCAGGATTTTTATTTGTAATGAAAATATTTATCGACGTACAGTTTGTCATCCTGAAAGGATCTCAACAGCGTATTTTTAAAACTATGTCTAGATCCTTTCAGGATGACAAATTGGTGAAAAGATTTGTGTAAATCTTTGAAATCTGCGGGAAAATAAAATCACTTCACTTTAAAAATATAAACCCCACCTTTCTCCGTCTCAAAATCAAAAACCTGTGTTTCAGGAACTGCAAAACCTTTCAATTCAGCTTTATCAGAAACCAAAGGAGTTTTAATGGTATTAATTTGATAATATTCATTCGGATTTTCACCTGTTGAATTTTTTAACTTAATTTTAGATTTCAGATTAATATTTTTAGCAATTCTAATTCTCGCATTTCCTCCTAAAGTAGATTTTATAACTAATTTCGTCAGCTTAGAATTTTTCCATTCTATATCAACTTCAAAACCTCCTATTGCTTTCAGCCCTTTTACAGAACCGTTTGGAAGAGCATCAGGCAGTGCCGGCAAAATATAAAGATAGCCGTCATAACTTTGGAGCAACATTTCTGCTATTCCTGAAGTACAGCCAAAATTTCCATCGATCTGAAACGGCGGATGTGCATCCAGAAGATTCGGATAAGTTCCTCCTGACTGATCTTTTGCGTCATTAGAAACAGGAGACAATTGATCTGAAATTAATTTAAAAGCGCGGTTTCCATCCAGCAATCTTGCCCACCAGTTCACTTTCCAGCCCATCGACCAACCTGTAGATCTATCACCACGATAAACCATTGAATTTTTAGCAGCTTCCGTTAAATCTGGATTTCTGAAAGGCGAAATCTGCCCCGAAGGAAATAGTCCGTACAAATGCGAAATATGCCTGTGTTTATCATCGGTTCGGTCCGTATCTTTCAACCATTCCTGCAACTGGGCATGTTGCCCGATCTGCATGGGCGGAAGTTTTTGTAAAGCTGATTGTACTTCATCTGAAAGATTTTTATCTTCATTAAGAACTTTTGAAGCATTAATGAAATTATTAAAAACATCAAAGACCAACTGATTATCCATTGTTGTTCCCGCACTAATTCCGACACTTTTCATATAGGTATTTTCCGGCGACATGGAAGGCGAAACAACCAAGTATTTTTTGGAAGGATCCTGTTGCAAAACATCCAGATAAAACAAAGCCGAACCTTTCAATGCAGGATAATATTTTTTCAAGAAATCTTTGTCTCCAGAGTATAAATAATGATTCCAGAGATGTTGTGTAAGCCAGGCTCCGCCCATCGGCCACATTCCGTAAAAACCACCGTCCACTATACCTGTGATTCTCCATAAATCTGTGTTGTGATGCATATTCCAGCCTCTTGCGTGGTACATTTCTTTGGCAGATTCCTGTCCCGTTACCGACAAATCCTGAATCATGTCAAACAACGGTTCGTGCATTTCACTTAAATTCGTGTTTTCAGCAGGCCAATAGTTCATTTCAGTATTGATATTAACCGTGTATTTGCTGTCCCAAGCTGGATTTAACTGATAATTCCAGATTCCCTGTAAATTCGCGGGCTGAGTTCCCGGTTGGGATGATGAAATCAAAAGATAACGGCCAAACTGGAAATATAAAGCCACCAGATCAGGATCTCTTGAATGGGCGAATACTTTAATTCTGACATCCGTTGTTTTTTTTGCCTGATCTGTTGTTCCTAAATTTAGGCTTACCCGATTAAAATATTTCTGATATTTTTGAATGTGAGCTTGTAATTCAGTATCATATTTTTTGCTTAAAGCTGATTTTAAGTATTCCGAAACTCTCTGATCCGGATTTCCTGAAAGGTCATTGTATTTTTTGAAATTGGTAGCGATTGAAACATAAATAACCACTTCATCTGCTCCGGAAACATGCAATTGGTTTTCAGTTGACGTCAGTTTCCCACCTTTTAAAACAGGAAAAGCCACCGTTTTGAAATTAATTTTCCCGATTTTATTGTCGGCCGAACCGCTTGTTCCTTTAATAACCAATTGATTCTTTTCTGTAAAAATTGATTTTTTCAAATGTGGAGTAGAAGCGTTAATAGAGAAATTCAAGCCTCCTTTTTTACTGGATGATAATTTGATCACAACCACATTATCAGCAAAAGAAGTGAAAATTTCACGCTTAAAAGTCACGCCATTCACTTCATAAGAAACTGTGCTTAAGGCTTTTTCAATATCTAAAGTCCGGTTGTAATGTTGAAATTTTTCATGATCTTTGAAATCCAGAAACAAATCGCCCATTGTTTGATAAGGCATTCCGTAGTTCAGATCTTTTGGAGCACTTCTCGGATAGGTTTTGTTGGATAGATTTTGTGCTTTTTCAAATTGACCCTCATTCAACAGTTTCCTTATTTTTTGAATACTGTCAAACGTGTTTTTCGGAACGTTATTTCCGGGTTCTCCCGCCCAGATTGTTTCTTCGTTCAGCTGAAGATGTTCCTGCGAAACTCCGCCAAAAACCATTGCTCCCAATTTTCCGTTTCCGATGGGAAGTGCTTCGTTCCAGTTTTCTGCAGGTTTGCTATAGGTTAACTTTAAATTCTGCTGTGACTGAACAGAAATAGAAATCAAAGTTCCCAAAGCTAGTAAAAAGATTTTATGTTGAAGGATTTTTAACATTTTTTATTTGTTAGGTGAATTTATTACTCATTACCAATTACTTATTAGCTATAGTTTTAAGCCAGTCTGAGCATAACTTTTTCCAATTATCGGTCAGTTCAGTTTTATTCATAATTCCGATTTTATGTTCACCTTCAGGAAAAATGAACAACGCGCCTTTCACTTTATTTTTTATCATTGCCTGGTAATACAGCATGCTGTTCGTTACGGGAACTGTTTTATCATTTTGCGCATGAATCAACAGTGTAGGCGGTGTTTTTTCCGTTACCCGGTTTTGCATAGAATATTCACTGATTTTTTCCGGAGAGGCATTTTCACCAAGCAGACTGTTACGACTTCCTAAATTTGCAAATTCGCCCAGATCAATGACGGGAGAAACCAGGATTGCAAAATTCGGGGTAGTAGGAATATTCTCCCAATCGCCTTTTAATTCTGTATAATCTGTAGAAATATTACTTGCCATCGCAGCCAAATGTCCCCCCGCAGAAGTTCCTATAACTCCAACCTGATCTGGCGAAATACCATATTGTTCAGCATTTTTTCTAAGATATTTTATAGCCTCCTGGATATCCTGCAGCGGAGCGAGTTCTCTTTGCCTGACATCGGGAGAAATCGGTAATCTGTAATTTAAAACGAAAGCAGAAATTCCCAATGTATTAAACCATTTTGCAATTTGAAAACCATTCAGATCGTAGGTAAGTTTGTAATATCCACCGCCGGGAATGATGATGACAGCCATCTGTTTTCTGTCTTCTTTGGGAGGTAAAAAAGCAAAAAGCTCAGTTTCTTTTATCTGTACAATTCTTCCGTCTTTTTCTTCGGTTTTTAATGATAATCCTTTGGAATTTGGCATCTTACCTTTTGGCCAGATGTTAATTTTTTCCTGTGCGGATAATTGAGCGAAAAGGAAAATTATTAAGATGAAAACAAATTTTTTCATGGCTTTTTAATTTTTTTAGTTGCTTTAACGTATATTTTGCTAAACCTAACAGGTTTCAAAAACCTGTTAGGTTTGAATACTAAGTTTAATAGTAGAAAGAAATTAATCTTTAAGAAAATCCTCTCTAAACGGTGTAAAAACATCAATCAGCTGCCCTTCTTCCAAACATTTTACCCCATGAAAAATAGTAGGCTGGGCAAAAAAACCGTCACCTTCCTGTAAAATTTTCACTTCACCATCAACAGTTACTTCAAATTTTCCCGAAGCAACATACGTGATCTGCGAATGAAAATGCTGATGCAAAGCTCCGACAGCATTTTTTTCAAACTTCACGATCACCATCATCACTTGAGAATTGTACCCAACAAATTGTCTGGAAACTCCGCCTCCTAAATCTTCCCACTCGGAATTACCGTCGAAGAATGGTTCTTTTTTAAATTTCATATTTTCTGTTCTTTTATTTCATTTAATGAATGGAATTCTTTTTTTCTCCCGCAGATTTCACAGATTACGCAGATCTTTTTCTTAAATCTGTGAAAGTCCGTGTAATCAATGGGAAATGATCATTTAATATATTTCTCCAATCCAATTCTCAGACTCTTCAAATCCTTCAAAGCCAGTTTTGCAACAGTTTCCGCACCCAATTTTGATAAATGCGTATCATCCGCTTTTCCTTTTGGATAATATGGATTTTCACCCTCCGCAAAATGAAGATGCAGCTTTTTAGACTTTTCCGGGCCGTAAGAAATTTCCATCTGTTCTGTTAGCAATTGCATATCCACAAACGGAACCTTCAGATCATTAGCAACCATTCTTACCACCAAAGGATATTCTTTATGAGTATCAACCAAAACACCGTTTTCAGTGAAATTTCTTCTCACAATAGAAGTCATCAGAATCGGAGTAGCTCCTTTTGCTCTGGTTTCATTGACGTATCTTTCCAAATTGGCTCTGTATTGAGTGTAAGGATTTGTGAATTTTGTAGAATCCTTCAATTTCTGATCATTATGACCGAATTGAATAACCACAAAATCTCCCTTTTTAAGCTGTTTCTCCACTTTATCCCATCTTCCTTCTGTTCTGAAACTTTTTGAGCTTCTTCCGTTCATCGCATGATTCTGAACTTCAATTCCTGTCGTTAAAAATTGTGGCAAAACCTGTCCCCAACCGTGTTCAGGGTTTTTATCGGGATTGTCTTTGTTGGCCATTGTGGAATCGCCGATTAAGAATAATGTTGGTTTTTGTGCGAATATTATTATTGATAAAAATAAAAATAGTAGAGTAAGTTTTTTATTCATTGTAAATAAATTTTTAATTAAAATTCTTTTGTCTTGAAACAAAAGAACCAAAAGTTCAAGACTTGGAAACTTCCGCTAAAAATTATTTCTGTTCTCTAAAAATTCTAAAACTCGCGCGGATTGAATATTTTTGTTTTATTTCAATAGTTATCCCGCGCTTCAAACAGTAGAATTTTCTTAACGTTCACAGAATTAATTTTCTTAACGCTCCATTTTCCTATGTCGATTTACTGTAGTTATCATTAATTATTGCTAATGTTCAGGGTTCCAGTCATTAAAAATTTTCTCAATTGTATAATTTTTCAAATCTTTTTTTGTCAATTGATGCGACCAACTTACACGTTTTGAAGTGTTTATGCCTTCCCCTTTACTTCCGAATTCTGCATAATAAGCGGTTTTTTCTTTATCAGGAAACATTTTATCGCCTTTCCACGGATTCCAGCCTTCCGGAAGAATGTGTTTTCCCATTTCGGTATTGATGAAAACTGTTTTTGCGTATGGTCTCCAGGGTCTTCCCAAATAGACTTTTGTGATACCTTCTCTGGCGATTAATTTACAGTCGAAAAAGACAAAACCGTATTGTCTGTCGGCTTCCGTAGCGGCTGCGGTAATGTAAGAATCGGCTAAACTTTTAATAGTACAATTCTTAAAAACAACGGTTGCCTGTCCGAAAATAAAATCCGTTGTACCTTCAATATAACAATTTTCAAAATACTGTCTGCTGTGATTGGTTGCGGAATAAATCGTGTCCTGACAACCCAGAATATTCGAATTTTTAATCACAAAACGGTCACCCTCCACATGAAGAGAAACTGCCTGTCCTTCGTTGCATGAGCTATTTTGAATGGTTACATTGCTGACTTTTATATCATCACCCATTACCAGTAAAGTGTAAGAATTGAATGTTGTCATTTTTTCATTAAATGAATCCGGTTTTCGTGAAAAGTCATTGTTGGTGATAATTGTATTGTCTTTATTTTCGCCTTCTAACGTGATTTTATGTTTCGAAGAAGGGATTGTGATTTTCTCGTTATAGGTGCCGGCTCTAATAAAAACCAAAGCTTCGGCAGGCCCTAAATCTCTTATAGAATTGATCGCTTTCTGAATCGATGTAAAATCTCCGCTTCCATCTTTGGCAACGGTAATTTTTATGTACGGATCATTTCCTGCTAAAAGAAAATTAGCAATCGAAACGAATAGAATTAAGAATAATTTTTTCATAAATTTACTTTAAGTTGGTCTCAGCCTTAATCTCAACCTTAACCTTAATTTACTTCAAAACTTTATTTAAAAAGTCAACAGTATAATTCAATGTTTCTGTAAACCAGGGTTCTGCACTCCAGAATGAATGCGGAGAATCTTTAATTTCATGAAACTCAGCCGGAATATTATAGCTTTTCAATTTCTTCATCATATCGTCCCGACCTGCATGGAAACGGGGCTGAGAACTGTTGATGAAAAGAGTAGGAGGCGTGTTTTTATCCACATATTCCAAGGGGGAAGCTTCTGTCCAGTTTTTTAAATTGAGATCTCTGTCCCCACCCAGCCAATAGGAAGCGTAAGTACTTTCTTCAGCTTCAGGATGAATAAACGAAACAATTCCATCAATATTGATGATTGCCTTTATTTTATTCTTTGACCTTACACCAACCAAAGTGGCGATCTGAGCACCCGCAGATTCTCCTAAAACCACCATTTTATTTTGATCTAAAGAATATTTTTTTCTGTTTTTCTTTAACCAATTAATAGCTTTCTCAATATCTTCAACTCCGGCGGGATATTTTGCAACATCAGCCAACCGATAACCAACTGCGATGGCGACATAACCTTTGGAAGCCAATTCCATAGCCATGAATTTTTCATTTTCCTTGCTTCCTGAAATCCAGCCACCACCATGAACCATTGCAATTCCGGGGTGCTTTTTGGATTTGTCAAGAGGATAATAGACGTCTGCTTTCAGAGAAATCCCGTTGATGTTTGCATATTCCACATCTTTATCAATTCCGATATTTTGCGGAACCGGTCGATCAATCGGAGTAATAAAAGTATGTTTTTTCTTTAGTTTCTCGTAAGTTGCTTCGTTGGTGTAAGGAGTTGCATTCGGCCTTTGAATCTGGCCGAATGCTATTGTTCCTCCCATTAAAAAAATAGAAATATAAGTATGCTTTTTGTTAAAAATCATGTTGTCAAGTTTTTTAAATTTTGAACCATTAAGATTATTTAAGTATGTAAGCTTAATTAAGAAAAACATTCTGATTTTATCTTTAAAGCAAAGCAACTTAATATTCTTAACCACTTAATGTATCTTAATGGTTTAAATAATTGATACATTTATTTAACTGAATTTTTCGCTGCTTCCGTTGCAAGATAAAATGCATCTTTATCCCCTGCAACTTCTTTCGGTAACAATATGGGTCCCGATTTATTTCCTAAAACCTTAACAAACGGTTTGTTTTGAGATTCAAATTTTACCGTTGAAAGATTGATGTTTTTGCTGTTGTAAACCGTTGCTCCAGTTCCTTCAGAATATTTTAATGTAACATTTTTTAATTGAATTCCGTCTGCATCTACGATTGTTAAAGCCTTTTTTGTGTCAAACTGAGAATCTTCAATCACAATATTTTTAAGGTTCATTTCTGCTAAACCGAACAAGGTGATCGCTTCATAAGAATTAACCGCATTGATATTTTTAAAGAAAATATTTCTAAAAATCGGAGTTTCCTCTGTTACGGGATACACCTTTTCCGGTGCTTTGTTTCCTTCTTTTTTCTGTCCGTCTTCCAATACCGGTGAAGCACCTTCATAAAACATATTAAAGCCAATTACCTGAGTAGGAATATTAATCATATCGATGTTTTTGATGAAAATATTTTCAACGATTCCACCTCTTCCACGGGTAGTTTTGAAACGTAAACCGATGTCTGTTCCGATAAAAGTACAGTCGGAAACGTGGATATTTCTCGCTCCACCGGACATTTCGCTTCCTATAACAAAACCTCCGTGACCATGATACACAACATTGTTTTTAATGATGACATTTTCTGTCGGCATATTTCTTTTTCTACCATCTTTATCTTTCCCTGATTTAATGCAAATCGCGTCGTCGCCAACGTCAAACGTGTTATCGTAGATCAAGACATTTTTACAGGATTCCAAATCTACACCGTCACCGTTTTGAGAAAACCAAGGATTTCTAACGGTAAGATTTCTTAAAATGACATTAGAACACATCAACGGGTGAAGATTCCACGCGGGAGAATTCTGAAAAGTAGGACCGTCTAACAGAACTTTGTCACAACCCACCAAACTTACCATTACGGGACGAAGAAAATCTTTAACCGATTTTAGCTCTTCCCTAGAAATTTTATCAGGAACGTTGAAACTCGAACTGCTCTCAAATCCTTTTTTATAGCTTTCCGAAGGATACCAGGTTTTACCGTCTGAAGATAAAATTCCGCCGGATTTTACAATCTCTTTCCATTCAGACTCAGATACTTTTCCTTTTTTAATGGCTCTCCAGGCATCACCGCTTCCGTCGATTACCCCTTTACCCGTAATAGCAATATTGCTTGCATTTTTTGCAGAAATAGGGGATTGACATCGGATTGTATTTAATCCTTCAAAACTCACATCAACCAAAGGATAATCGTTTTTGTCTTTGCTGAATATGATAAATGCACCCTCTTCTACGTGGAGATTGATGTTGCTTTTCAACTCGATTGGCCCTGTTAACCACATTCCGCGGGGAACAACCAATTTTCCGCCACCTTTTTTGGATAGATCGTCGATTGCTTTTTTGAAAGCTTCCGTATTTTTTACATTTCCGCCTGCAACTCCACCAAATTGTGTGATAGAAACTGTATTTATAGGAAAAGAAGTTTCTGCAACCTGGGGCATTTTAAACTCAATATTTTTATAAATATCCAGATTTTGAGAATATATGTGTTCTGAAAACAGCATAACTGCTACTAAACCAATAACTTTAAGTGACTTCTTCATTTTATTTTTGTTGAGTTTTAATTAATTTTTTAAATTCCTGATAAACAATTGAGGCTACAACTTTTGCTCCTTCCGGCTGGAAATGGGTGTTATCTTTCTGTCCTTTCGGATAGGCTTCATACACATTTTCAGGAAGATTCATGAAATAGTGATTCGTAGTGAAATCCTGTCCCTTTTTCGTAAAATAATCCATTGACAATTTATTTAAGTCGATGTACGGAACATTCATTTCTTTAGCAATATCAATCGGAGCCTGACCGTATTCTCCGTGCACATTTTCAAGTTTTCCGTCTTTCCAGGGATAATTTCTTGCAACTGGAGTTAAAATAATTGGATTTCCACCTTTTTGCCTTGTCTGAGTTACAAATAACCTTAAAAATTCTTTATATCCTTCAATATTTACATATCGTTCTGTGTGCTTTTCCGAACCGTCATTGTGACCAAACTGCATAAAAACATAATCGTTCGGCTGCAAATGTTCATATACAAATCTCCATCTTCCTTCCTGAAAAAAAGTTCGCGTACTTCTTCCGCCATGCGCTCTGTCGATAACCGCAACAAAATCTGTTGTAATTGCAGGTTTTAAAGAAGCCAAACTGTCTTTTACAAAAAACGGCTGAAAAACCTGTCCCCAACCTGTAATTGGGTAACGGACTTTCATATAATCTTTTCCGGGTTCATAATTTCCCGTATAATCTGCCATCGTGGAGTCTCCGATAAGATAAATATGAGTGATTTTTTTATTCTGTTTTATATTTCCCTTTTGAGCATTGTTTTGTGACTGACATGCAGTCAACAACAAAACAATGAATAAAAATGAAACTATTTTGTATATTGTTTTTGACATTGATTTTGATGAATTATGCTTTATTTTTAACAAACCTAACAGGTTTTTAAAACCTGTTAGGTTTCTATATTTTTTAATCGAAATTAGTTTTTTGTAATTCTAAACCAATCAAAATCTGCGTATCCGCCGCGTGGAGCTTTTGCTGTGCTTATGCTGTACAAACCGACTTTAGCACCGATCCATTTTCCGGGTTTTGCCTGAAATACATCGCCAACCTTGATGAAATTTTTCCCGTTTTCACTGTAGCTAAACTGGCATAAACCATTCGGTTCGTTCACATTTACTTTTAAATAAGCTTCATTACCTTTTAATTTTGTTTCAAATAAAACCTTTTCTTCACCGCCTTTATCAGCTTTTTCGGCTCTTCTTAACTGTAAATAAAATCCGTCCGGTTTGTTGGTAATTACAATGGATTCATGATCTAATCCCATCACCAAAAGTCCTGCTGTTTTTCCTTCTTTGGCATCTTCGGGAATTAATTTAACCTTTGTGGAAGCTGTAAAATTCGGAGCTGGGAATTTTTGAGTTAATAAATTAGGAATGTTCCACAGATTTTTTTCCCCTTCAGACGCTTTCATCGAAAATAATCTTAAAAATTTCTGGCCTGGCAATTTTGAAGACCAAACGATATTCTCGTTTGCGCTCCATTGCCATTGAATGCCTAATTTTTCTCCATCAAATTCATCTGTTTCAGGTGGAGTTACGATAGGGTAGGATTGCCCAACGTTTGGCTTTTTATAGGTTAAAACCGGTTCACCGATTCCATTTTTATTAAGATCGATTCCTATGATTGGCCAGTCTTTTTCCCATTTCATTGGCTGAAGATGAACAATTCTTCCATAAGCATCAACATCCTGGAAATGGTAAAACCAATCTTCACCTGAAGGCGTATCAACCCAGGCTCCCTGGTGTGGCCCGTTGATTTTTGTAGAACCTTGTTCTAAAACAATTTTTTCTTCGTAAGGACCATAAATATTTTTTGATCTTAATACCAATTGCCAACCTGTTGCCACTCCGCCTGCAGGAGCAAAAATGTAGTAATAGCCGTTTCTTTTATAAAATTTTGGGCCTTCAACGGTTGGATGTGCATCGTGGCCGTCAAAAATATGAACGCCTTTATCCAAGACTTTGGTGCCTTCCGGATTCATTTTATTCACTGAAAGTAAACTTTTCACTCCTGCGCGGCTTCCTGCCCAACCATGAACTAAATACGCATTTCCGTCATCATCCCAAAACGGGCATGAATCAATCAAACCTTTTCCTTCCATCACCAAAACAGGCTTTTCCCAGGTTCCCAGCGGATCTTTGGTTTTCACCATATAGATTCCGAAATCGGGATCGCCCCAATAAATATAAAACTCACCTTTGTGGAATCGGATACTCGGCGCCCAGACTCCATCGCCTCTTTTGGGAGTTGAAAAATATTCGTGTGGAAGAACATCCGGGAGTGCATAATTTACTAATTTCCAATTAACCATATCTTTTGAATGGAGAATAGGTAATCCCGGAGCCTCATTGAAACTTGAAGCCGTCATATAATAATCTTCACCGACACGAATGGCATCGGGATCAGAATAATCTGCATATAAAATGGGATTTCTGTAATTTTTTCCCTGATCTGCTGTCCAGACTTCAGAAACATAATTCTTTTCCTGCGCATTCAAATAATTTGATGCAATAGAAAAAACTGTGATTGAAAGTATATTTAAAATATTTTTTGTCTTCATTAAATCAGATTCATTTATTTCGTTTTAGTAAATTTTTAACGCAAAGAGCGCAAAGATTTTTTTAATTGATTCTGCATATTTTCCATTCGCAAAGGCGTTATACTTAGCAAAAGGTGAGTATTTTATCCTTTATTTTTCAAATTCTAAACTTGCCAAAATGAAAGGTCCTGTTCCTTTGGCGTCGTTGGAACGAATTTCTTCATTTACATAATATTCGTATGAGCCGTCTCTGTAAGGTTTTCCGCCTAAACCTGCGACAGCACAGCATTTATTTAAGTTTACGACTCCGTTTTCATCAACGGTAATTAAATTTTTAATGATTCCGTCGTATCCTTTTTTAGCGGCAGTTTTATAAGATGCTGGTAAATATCCTTTGTTTACAGATTTTATCATTGTGTAAACAAACATTGCTGAAGCAGTTGCTTCTTCGTAATTCCCTTTTTCTAATGGCTTGTCCAATACCTGGTACCAAAGACCCGATTTTTTGTCCTGAACTTTGATGATGGCATCGGCGTAAGATTTTATGTAAGAAATTATTCTTGCCCTTCCCGGATGATCTTTAGGCAAATAATCCAAAACATCCACCATGGCCATTCCATACCAACCCATTGCTCTTCCCCAGAAATTCGGGGAAAGTCCGGTTTCTTTGTTTGCCCAAGCCTGTTCTTTGCTTTCGTCCCAGGCGTGGTAAAGCAATCCTGTTTTTTTGTCTAAAAGATTCTTTTGAACTGAATCAAACTGAAATACAATGTCATCATATGCTTTTGTAGCTTCTGCACCTTTTACAAAATCCTTTGTGTAATGCGTGTAGAAAGGCATCCCCATGTACAGGCCATCCAGCCACACCTGGTATGGATATATTTTTTTATGCCAGAAAGACCCTTCTTTAGTTCTTGGCTGCCCGTCAATTTGTAAACGAAGAGTTTGAAGAGCTTTCAGGTATTTTTCTTTTTTCTCTTTTTCGTAAAGATAGAGAAGAACATTTCCGCTGTTCAGAAGGTCTATATTGTACTTCTCCATCTCGTAGGTAAGAATGGTGCCGTCTTCTTTGATCAGTTTTTCTCCGAAGTCGCTGATGTAATCGTAGTATTCTTTTTTACCGGTTTTTGCGTACAGTTGTTCAGCGGCATCCAATACAATCGCTGATGGATAGGTCCATTTTGGACTTTTGCTGAAATCAAGCATCCAGGATTCCGGGAAACGGTGCATTTCGGAAAGCATCATTCTTTCAGACCATTTCAGATGGGCAGGAACAATTTTTCCGGATTGAGATGTTGCAGTTTTTGTCTGAGTTGCTACTTTTGTTTGGGCACAAGCTAAAAATATTCCTGAACCTAAAGCGGCAAATGCCAATAATTTTATGTTGTGGTTAATGAAATTCATTATTTTAAACTTTAAAGTTGATTATTTTTATCTAAAATATCCAGTTTTTTATCCAAATCCTGATAAAAGGCTTCTTCAGTTGCTAAGCCATTTGGCTCCATAGACCAAGCCCCCAAAAAGTAATAAGAAACATTCTTCGTTTTCTTGAAAACTACAGTGTGAGTGGATTTTGTCTTAACATATTTATCAAAACTTTCAAGAGAGTAGAAGACAGCCATTCCCAGATTATCTTCTTTTTTTGTCTCGGTTTGGTTGCCGTAAGTAGCGATGTAGGCCCATTTTTTATTTTTACTGATTCCTTGTTTTAACGGAATATTTTTAATGGCAACAATTCCGGTACATAATCCTGAAATGGTGTTGCTTAAATTTAAATCTACTTTTACAAAACGGTCTTTATTAAAAATCGTCAGTTTTGATTGTAAATCTATCGCATCGCCCCAGGTTTTCCAGCCTTTATAATCGATGGTTGCATAAGATTGATCTTTTTCGTTAACCACTTTTACAGCTGTATTTTTCACGACTTTAAAGGTTTCAATAAAATCATTCTGCTCGTCGTATCTTCCGTAAGAACCGATGCCGATGGTACGGCCGGATTTCAAAATATCCTGTCCCCACGGTGCATCGTGGTGATAGGATTCAAAACCGTCCTGTCCGACTTCAGGTAAAACCAAAGTGTTTACTTTTTTACCGAAAATATCCGTTGCATTTCTCCAATCCAAGTATAGTCTGTAACCGATCTGGTTGTTTTCCAGACCGATACCTTCATATCTGATATAGTAAGAATGGTCTGTATGTTCGGCAGGAAGCACAAGTTCATTAATATTTTTAAAAGTTCCTCCAATGTACTGATTGCCTTCCCATTTTCCGCCTTCTTTTACGGAAAGTTCCGCGTAAGAAAAAGGAGCTTTTGGATTTTTCTTAATTTTTTCAATCACAGAAGTCTGAGCCAGAGAAAATGTTGAACTCAAAAATGCTCCTGCAATTGCTATTTTAAACAAACTGAATTTCATAATACTTTTTATTAGATAACTGGTTTTGAACTAAAAGGTTTCATAGTTATTAGGATTGTTCTTTAGTTATTTTTTTAACCAAATCGTTAAAATATACTTCAATATTATCATATTTTTTATCTAAATCCCGTCCGTTGGAATTGGCAACTTTCGGGTTTAATTTATTTTTAATTTCCCATTCATCGGGCATTCCGTCATTGTCTGAATCGAGGAGAGGTTTTCCTGGATTTAAATTTGGAAATCCGCCTACATCATTTTGAGAATCAATGATTCCGTTGGTGCTTCCTTTTGAACCTTTGAACGTGAAACTTCCATTTTTTACATCTTTTAAAACATGCAGATCAACGGCATCTCTCACCAAGCTTGCCCCTCCGAACTGTAAAATTTTCTCAAATGCTTCTTTCGCGGAATGAGTTTTCACATTGTCCTGAACATCATGCGGCTGATTAATTTTTATGGAGTTTTTATCTTTATCCGTCAAATTGTAAGATTTCATCTGACCGAAAACACCTTCCGTCCAGTTGTCCTTCGTGATTTCAGGGTTTCCTTCCATAACATTTCCGTTGATGTAATATTTCCCCCAAATGTTGTACACTTCAGCTTGTGGCTTTTTATTTTTATCGATGGCAACAATCCGTTGTTTTGTTGTTGTTGCAGGTCCGGGTTTGTAGTAATTATTAACGATATTCACGTTCATCCCTTCACCTCCGTAGATATTATTATGACCCCAATTATAGATCACATTATTCCTGAAATCGGTAAGATCGGTCAGTGCAAATTTACTTCCCGCATATTCTCCCAATCTCGGATTTCTGCTGTCGTGATGCGCGTAGATATTATGATGAAAAGAGGCAAATTTTCCGCCTGCGATTCCGCCATATCCGTGAGCACCTTTTTCGTGGGTAGAATTTCTTAAACTTTCAGAAATCACAGACCATTGAAGTGTAGTATTTTCATTAACATAAATGGAAACCGTTTCGTCCGTAGACCAGCTCATCGAACAATGATCGACCATCAGATTTTTGATAAATCTTGCGCCAAAAGCATCACCCTGATATTTTTTCTGATCACCCATCCTGAATCTCATGTAACGGATGATTACGTTGTCTGCTGCAACAAAAGTTTCATAATTGGCAACCGTTATTCCGTCTCCGGGAGCGGTTTGTCCGGCAATAGTGACATCGCCTTCTTTTATTCTTAACGGTGATTCTAAGTAAATCGTTCCACCGGTTTTAAAAACAATATATCTCGGTCCTTTATGGTTTAAAGCATGTCTCAAAGTGCCTTCCGAACCATCATCTGTCAACTTATCAACAACATAAAATTTTCCGCCTCGTCCGCCGGTTGTGTATCTTCCGAAACCTTCTGCACCGGGAAAACTTAGAACGTTTTGAGCTTCAACAAAAGTCAAACTTCCGCATACAATCCCTATCGTCATTATTTTGGTGAAGTGTTTTTTCATGATTGAAAATTCTTTGGCGTTTTTGATATTTTGATTTAAATTATTTTAAACTTTTTTTCGCGTTCCAGTGGTCTTTTCCTTTGAGAATATTGTCTGTTGTGTATTTTTTTCTTTCTTGTTTTGTTAATTGATGCGACCATGAAACTCTTTTTGCAGCATTTGCTCCGGTTCCTTTTGAATTAAATTCTGCGTAAAACGTTGTCTTTTCTGCATCGGGTTTGTTCCAATTGTGCCATCCTTCCGGTTTTATGGTAGAATTCATTTCACAATCGATGTAAACTGTTTTTGCAAAATTTCTCCACGGTCTTCCTAGATAAACTGAATTTTCTTTCGCATCCCCTATAATTTTAGATTGAATAAAAACAAATCCGTACTCACTTTCCTCTGGAGTAGAAGCGGCTGTGACGTAGCTTGCGCTTTCTTTAGAATAGACCGTGCAGTTTTCAAAAACAGCGGTTCCGGCTCCGAAAATATAATCGGTTGTGCCTTCGATGTAGCAGTTTTTAAAGTAATTTCTTGAAGGTTTGGTTTTGTCTGTTAAATCCTGAACACCTTTTACATATAAAGTATCCTGATTTCCTAAGAATCTACAGTTTTCAAAGGCGATTCTGTCGCCTGAAGTTAAGACTGCAACGGCTTGTCCGACTTTTCCTGAACTGTTTTCAAATGAAATATTTCTTGCCGTAAAGTCATTTGAATAAATAAAAATCGTTGAAGAACCTGTTGTTCCAATATCTTTTCCTTCCGGATTCTTTTTTGAAGCAAAATCATCGTAAGTGATAATTGTGTTTTCAGAATTTTCTCCTTCAAGCAAAATAGGTCCTTTTGTTTCGGGAATGGTAATTTTTTCTTTGTAAACGCCAGCCTTAATTAAAATTTTTGTTCTTGTGGAGGAACTATTTTCAACGGCATCGATGGCTTGTTGTACCGTGGTAAAGTTGCCTTTTCCGTCTTTTGAAACCACGATTATTTTATCATTGGTTTTAAAAGAAAGAAGACTTAACAATACAATCGAAAAAATTGAAAGTGTTTTAAAATTTTTAATAAAAGTGGAAGTTTTCATTAAATAAATTTTGAGTTAAAATACAGACTTCTCTTTGTGGGGAGGAAGCCTGTATTCTTTGATATGAATGTGAAACTTTTTATCTAATAACCGTAATCTTGTGTAAGATTGTAATTCGATTGAATGATGTCACTGTAAATAGGTAACAATTCTTTCTTATTCGGTTGAAAATATTGTGCAAAACCTTTTACCGGATCACTGATGTATGTAGGCAAAACGGCTGCTCTCCAAGCAATTTTCGTATAACCTGTCGGTGTTGCATCCTGAGAAGGCATGTAAAATACCTGAGATTTGTCGCCACCGGTGAAGAAAATATCAATATCGTTGACATTTTGCTGTGCAGATTTTGTAGGATCATAAACCGATTTTTTATAATAAAGATTCAACGGTACGTTTGCATATTGTCCGGTTCCGCTTGCAAAAGCTGTCAGTTTTTGTCTTGTTTCCGTAATTTTTGCATCTAATAAATTCCAACGGATCAGGTCATATTTACGGATTCCTTCAGAACCCAGCTCCAATAATCTTTCCTGAACAATATAATTGAAGAATCCCACTTTATCTGTAGGAATTGTCCCCACCTGACCTAAATTTCCGGCGTAAGCTCTGTTTCTCACAAGTTTTACCGCGTTGATCGCTTCTGTAGAAGGTGCGCCGTGAATTTCATTATCTGCTTCTGCGAACATTAGCAAAACATCTGAAAAGCGCAGCAAAGGCCAGTCAACAGCGAGGTTTTGAGAAGGTCCTGTAATATTCGTCCAGGATTTTCTGTATTTTGAGTCTGTGAAAGAAATGGCATTTACAATTTCCGCCTGATTGGCATTATTCACTTTAAAAATTCCTACGTTCATGTCTCTTCTCAAGTCATATTTTGTAAACTCGTAGAAGTAAATTGGAAGTGCGTTGATACCGCCACCACCTTTCCAGTTGGAATTATCGTCATGCTTTAAACCGTTGTAATAACCGATTTTACTATCAGTTCTTGCATTACCTCCAAAAGCTCCCACACAGAAAATGATTTCGTTTGTCGCGTCCTGCGTGTTGCTGTGCAAAGCCCTGAAAACTGCTTCGTAGCTTGGATTTAAGCTGTGTTCTCCCGCGTGGTTCATGATGTCTTTACATTCATCGTAAGCAATCTGATAATAGGTTTGTGGATTTGAACCCTGTGCCATCTGCTGTGGACTTCTCCTTAAAGAATAACCCGCTCTCGCCAATGCGATTCTGGCTCTTAAACCTTTAACAAAACCTTTTGAAATTCTAGCATTTGTAGTGCTTCCTTCTGATCTCCACGGAACTAAAGCTGAAGCCTGAGCCAAATCTGCAATGATTTTTTCATAAATAACATCTCTATCGGTTTTCGGAAGATAAAGATTGTCGTAATCCGCTGATGGCTTGTCCTGAAAAGGTACATCGCCCCAGTTTCTTATTAATTCATAGTAAAACTGAGCTCTTAATGTTAATGCTTCACCAAGATAGCGGTCCATTAATTTTTTATCGGCATCGGAACCTGTCTGATAAACAGGAGAAAGCGGAATGTTTTTAATGCAAAGATTCGCTCTTTCGATTCCTGAGTATAATTTTAAGAAAGGTTTATTTAATTCTGTATTGGTAGGGCAGGCCCCGAAAGTTGAGATTCCCCTTCTGTCATTACAATTGTAGTCTCCGGACGTTCTGAAATCGTCGCTGGAATGAGGATAAATTAAAGCTAATCTCTGTCCGTACCCGTCATCGCCCGCCAACTGGCTGTAAACACCCACCAATGCCGTGAAAGTGTCTGAAGTGCTGTCGAATTGCTGTGCTTCCGAAACACTGGAAAAGTTTTCAGGATCCAGATAATCGCTACATGAATTTATAGTGGTAAGCGAAAGGATGCAGCTTAATATAATTATTGTCTTTTTCATGTTTAAGTTTAATTAAAAGGTTATATCAACACCTGTTAAAATAAATCTGCTTCTAGGGTATGCAGCATAATCAACTCCCGGAGTCAAAGGATTTCTTCTCGTACTTGCTTCCGGATCGTAACCGTCATAACCGGTGATGGTAAATAAATTATTTACGGTTGCATACAATCTGAAATTCTTGATACCAAGCACTTCTAACGAACCTTTTGGAAGGCTGTAGCCTATTGTTACGTTATTTAATCTTAAGAAAGATCCGTCTTCAATGGCATAAGAATGAAGAATATAGTTTCCTTGCGGAGGCGTCCACATGGTTGTATTGGCGTTCAATGCAGCCAGGGCAGTAGGATCTGTTACTTTTACACCCTGATCATTAAACCATCTCCATCTGTCTGCAACTTCTGCAGCCATGTTGTTGTCTCTGTATAAATATTGAGTGGTAAACTCGATTTTATTGGCATTGTAAACTTTATTTCCGACAGAAAAATTGAAAAATAAGCTCATATCCCAGTTTCTGTATCTGAAAGTCTGGTTGAAACCTCCGTAGAATTTCGGCTGAGCGCTTCCTAGTTCGGTTTGATCGGCTGTTGTGATCTGTCCGTCACCATTTAAATCTCTTAATTTAAGATCTCCCGGCTGGATTGGCTTTGAACCATTCGCGACAGCACTTGCATTGGGAACACCTGCTTTTAAGGTATAAGCCTGAGTTGCGGGGTTAAAATCAAAATCACCGATTTCATATCTACCCTCAGTTTCGTATCCGTAATAAGTTCCTACCGGATTGCCGACTTTAGCGATGAAATCATATAAATTGTTTACCCATCCCGAAGCTACAAGGTAATAATCGTTACCTCCGGAAACTCCTGCTCCTAGGCTTTTGATGATATTTTTGTTAGCTGATATGTTGAAATCTGTTTTCCATGTGAAGTTTTCTTTGTTGACGATAATACCTCCCAGTGAAACTTCGATCCCTTTGTTCTGCGTTTTTCCTGAGTTTTGATATTGATATTCATATCCTGATGTTTGCGGGATCTTGGCTAAAATCAACAAATCTTTTGTATCAGTGATGTAGGTATCCACACTTCCATATAATCTTCCGTTGAAGAGCCCGAAATCCAGCCCTAAGTTTTTAGAAACTGTAGCTTCCCAGGTTACATTTTTGTTGGCCAGTGTGTTTCCTGTAGTTGCTCCCGGCGTTACACCGCTTCCGAAGGTATATCCGAAATCTGTAGAAGTCGTAAAAAATGTATCATACAGGAAAGCCGGAATTCTGTTGTTTCCTGCGAGACCGTATCCGAAACGAAGCTTAAGCTCTTCCAGCCATTCTTTATTTTTAAAGAAACTCTCTTCTTTGATTTTCCATGCTACCGAAACGGCCGGGAAAGTTCCCCATTGGTTGCTGCCCGGTCTGAAAATACTTGATGCATCCGCTCTTACGGAAGCTGTTACAATATATTTGTTGGCAAAAATATAATTGGCTCTACCGAATAATGAAAACAGTCTGTCCGGTGGTAATGCTGCCGTTCGGGGTGCATCCTGAATCATCCCTGATGGCGGAATTGCAGACTGAATATTGGCGAAAGCTTCATTCGGACTGATAGATACGGGGAGCCATTTTGTGTAGGTGTTTGAAGTTTCTCCGTCCGTCTGTACGGTTTCTTCACCAATTAATAAATCAAGTTTATGATTCCCGAATTTCTTAGTATAGTTTAAAGTATTGGTATTGGTAATTCTTCTTGTTTGAGACCTTGTAAGCTGCACAATCGGCTGATTGTTGTTGGCTCTCGCGTCACTTGTAACGGTTCCCCAGAACTGATTTACGGCATTATCCCTTTGAACGTAACCGATTACACTTCGGAAAGTTAAATCTTTTGTAATGTTATAATTTAAATATCCATTTAATAATAAATCGTTGGTTCTGTTTTCCTTTACCTCGTTATCATTTAGGATAAGTGGATTAACAAGATTGGTTAACGTTGAGTAATTCGGGTCAAAATCATCGATCGGAACATTGCTTCCTCCCTCAAAAGGTTGATACCTTACCGCATTTCTCAGTCTGTTTGTTCCCTGAGAACCTGATGCGGAAGTTCCCGCCCCGGAAATCAGTTGGCGGCTGTATCTCGCATTGATTCCGACTTTTAATTTTTTAGAAATATCAAAATCATATTTAAAGTTGGCCATGCTTCTTCTAAAGCCAGAATTAAGCATGATCCCGTCTTCTTCCACATGGTTTAAAGTCAATGAAAATGCAGATTTGTCTGAGCCTCCCGTTAAGCTTAAATTGTGAGTAAAATTGAACGCTTCTTTTCCGAAAAGCTCATCCTGCCAATCTCTTTGCTTAATATTTCCATATTTTGAAGCCAGTTCATCAAACGCACCATATCTCGTGTTGAATGTTGTCTGGTCAGCCAAGTCTCCTCCTTTATTGTAAAGCTCATACTGATACATTACAAACTGGTAAGGATCAAGCACCGGAATGGTATTCATGATTTTTCTTACTCCGGTATAGCCGTTGTAATTGATGGTAGTTGCAGCCTTTTTACGGCCTCCTCTTGTAGTAATCAAAACAACACCGTTGGCCCCTCTCGATCCGTAGATGGAAGTGGAAGCGGCGTCTTTTAAGACTTCAATTGATTCAATTTCTTTGGGTGAGATGACAGTAAGTGCGTTGTCCATCTGGATTCCGTCCACGATATAGAGTGGGGCGTTACTTTGTGTAATCGATGTACCCCCTCTTACTTTAATTTCTACATCAGCGCCGGGAGATCCTTCACTTGCCATGATCTGCACCCCCGCAACTCTGCCCTGGATGGCTTCTGCAGCACTGTTTACGGGCATATCTTTCACTTCGTCGGCCTTTACTGAGCCAACGGCATTGGTAACATCTTTTTTGGAAACCTTGGAATAACCTACCAAAACCACTTCATCGATATTGGTTTCTTTATCCTTTTGCGTCTCCTTTTCTTGAGCCATTGCCAGGACAGGAAATAAAAAGAAAGTTAGATATAACCACTTTATTGATTGTACTTTTTTATCCATTTTGTATCCTTATAGTTTTAATTTTTGGTTGAAAGTTTTTTTCAATCGTTTTTGTTTGTGTGGATTTGTAAGTATTCTACTGATTTTTAGTGGCAAATATTTTTCTGAAAGATTTTACACATTTTAGAGTGCAATCGATTGCGTAAATTTTCATAATAAATATCTTGGCTTCTAAACTAATATTATTTTCCAATATGCAAAGAAAAAAATATTATTTTTTCATTAATTTGATTATCATTGTATGATAAAATTTGCGAAATAATTGATGTTATTAGTTTTGTAAAGTGTTGTAAATTAACAATTTGTTAATTTTAAAGATGCCGTAAATATTTCTTTAAAAAATTAAATTTTCTTAATTATTTCTTAATTTAAAACTTAAAATTTACTTAAAATTTAACTGTTTTTAGCCTTGAAAATTTCCCAAAATTGATAGTCAGGATTAACTTTTTTGCAATTTTCCTGATTTTTGTCATCTTTTCAAATTAATATTTTAGTTAAATTTTATACTTGACACTAATTATTCTTATTATATACAATATATATAGTAGTTTTAATATATTGTTGTCAAATTAATATCAACATATTTGTTATTTTATTTGGCATGATTTTATATTCAAAAGTGATTTGAGTATTAATTTTGGTTAATAATATCTGCAATATTTTCTAAAAAATTTCTTCTTTCTTATATTATTTTTAAAAATATTTACCTGTAAACCAATAATTTATAAATTTAAATTAATTTTTTGTTAACTAATTAAAGAATAATTATATATTTAACAACAAGTATTTCTACAAAATTTTAGTGTAATTTTATGCAATCGATTACGCAATGTTTAACAGGTTTTGATAAAACCGCAAAAAGAAAAGTATAAAAATCAAGCAGTATGACACAGTCAGAATTTCGTTACGCCCATCATCCTGAAGATGCAAAAAAGTATACCACTGAAGATCTTAGGAGGGAGTTTCTAATCAATGATTTATTTAATGAAGATAAGATAAAGTTAGTCTATACTATGTATGACAGGCTAATTGTAGGAGGTATTATGCCTTCAACACAAGCTTTGAAACTAGAACCGACAGATGATTTGAAAGCCGAGAATTTTCTTGACAGGAGAGAATTGGGAATCATCAACGTTGGCGGTGCAGGAAAAGTAACGGTAGACGGTGAAGTATATGAGCTTGCCAACAAAGAAGCTTTATATATTGGTAAAGGGGCAAAAGAAGTAATTTTTGAAAAATCGGGCGATGCACAACCTTATTTTTACATCAATTCAGCTCCGGCGCATCATACTTATCCTACAAAAAAGATCACGAAAAACGAAGCCGAAATCGTAGAATTAGGAGAGGAAAAATACGCCAATAAGCGTACGATCAACAAACTGATTGTAAATTCTGTGCTCGAAACATGTCAGCTTCAAATGGGAATGACGGAGCTTCATCCCGGAAGTGTTTGGAATACAATGCCATCGCATACCCACACAAGAAGAATGGAAGCGTATTTCTATTTTGATTTGGAAGAAGGGCAGACGATCAGTCATTTCTTGGGGCAGCCTCAGGAAACGCGTCATATTTTTATGCAAAACCGTCAAGCGGTGCTGTCTCCGGAATGGTCAATCCACTCAGGAGTCGGGACTTCCAATTATACTTTTATCTGGGGTATGGCCGGAGAAAATATGGACTACGGCGATATGGACGGGATCAAAACTAACGAACTAAAGTAATTTTTCTAATGAATTTATTTGATTTATCCGGTAAAGTAGCCGTTGTCACAGGAGGTACTCACGGATTAGGAATGGCAATGGCAGAAGGTCTTGCCGCCGCAGGTGCTGAACTGGCAATCACAAGCACAACACCGTCAAAATTAGAGGAAGCTTTAAACTATTATCATGATAAAGGATACAAAGCAACCGGTTATCTTTTTGATGTGACGGACGAACTGGAAGCTGCTCAGAAAGTAGCTTTAATGGAAGCTACTCATGGAAAAATAGACATCCTTGTCAACAATGCAGGAATCATCAAACGTGTTCCGGCGATTGAAATGGAAGTTGAAGACTTTAGAAAAGTAATCGATGTAGATCTTACAGGACCTTTTATTATGTCGAAATTAGTCGGCAAACATATGATCAAAAGAAAATCCGGAAAGATCATCAATATCTGCTCGATGATGAGTGAGCTGGGGCGCGACAATGTAGTGGCGTATGCTTCTGCAAAAGGTGGTCTGAAAATGCTTACCAAAAATCTGGCAACAGAATGGGCAAAACATAATATTCAGGTGAACGGAATCGGTCCCGGATATTTTGCGACTTCTCAGACAGAACCAATTCGAGTGGATGGACATCCTTTCAACGATTTTATCATCAGCAGAACGCCGGAAGGAAGATGGGGAAATCCCGAAGACCTTGCCGGAACCGCTATTTTCCTGGCTTCGGATGCAAGCAGATTTATCAACGGACAGATTATTTACGTTGACGGCGGGATTTTAGCGACTATCGGAAAACCTGCTAATGAATAACAACAGAATTAGATTAAAATGAAACCTTTTATTACAGATAATTTTTTATTACAAAATAAATACGCGGAAGAATTATACTTCAAGTATGCGGAAAAGCAACCCATCATTGATTATCATAATCACTTGATTCCCAAAGATATTGCAGAAGACACCGTTTTCGAAAATATCTCAAAGGTTTGGATTGCAGGCGACCATTACAAATGGAGAGCGATGCGTACAATGGGCGTGAACGAAAAATTCATCACCGGAGATTCTTCAGATAAAGAAAAATTTGAGGCTTGGGCAAAAACAGTCCCTTATACATTGAGAAATCCTTTGTATCACTGGACGCATTTAGAATTAAAAAGATACTTCGGAATTGATGAATTATTAAATGCAGACAACGCATCAGAAATTTACGAAAACATCACCGCTCAGCTTCAGACTCCTGAAAAATCGACAAGAGGTTTATTAAAAATGATGAATGTAGAATCTCTGTGCACAACAGAAGATCCTACAGATCTATTAAATTATCACCAAGATTTAGCGAAAAGTGACTTCTCTATTAAAGTAAGTACCGCTTTCCGTCCTGATAAAGCAATTTTAATTGAAAACCACAACTTTGCAGATTATATTTCAAAGCTAGGCGAATCGGCAGGAATTGAAATTAATTCTTACCAAACTTTGTGTGATGCTTTATTGAAAAGAATTGAATATTTCCACGAAAACGGATGCAGACTGTGCGATCACGGATTGAATAATATTTCTTTCGAAGAATTTACAGAAGCGGAAGTTAATGCTATTTTCAATGATAAAATTTCAGGAAAAGTAATTGCTGAAAAACAGGTAAATCAGTTTAAAACTGCTATTTTATTATTCTTAGGCGAAACTTATCATAAGTTTGGCTGGGTTCAGCAGTTTCATTTGGGAGCTTTGAGAAATAATAACGAAAGAATGCACAGGATTCTAGGTCCTGATACGGGTTGGGATTCTATCGGTGACTTCGTTCAGGCTGAAACGCTGTCTAAATTATTAAACGCTTTAGACGGAAAAGATAAATTAACAAAGACAATTTTATATAACTTAAATCCCGCCGACAACGAGATTTTCGCGACAATGATCGGGAATTTCAACGACGGTAGCATCAAAGGAAAAGTACAGTTCGGTTCAGGATGGTGGTTCCTTGACCAGAAAGATGGAATGATCAAGCAGATGAATGCCCTTTCAAACATGGGATTAATCAGCTGTTTCGTTGGAATGCTGACGGATTCCAGAAGTTTCCTTTCTTATCCGAGACACGAATATTTCAGAAGAGTATTGTGTAATCTTTTCGGTGAAGAAATGAAAAATGGTGAATTACCTGATGATATTGAGTTAATTGGTAAAACAATTTCAGATATTTGTTATCATAATGCTAAAAATTATTTTGATTTTTAAATAAAATTAAATTTTTAAACCATTAAGAAACTTTTGTGTCTTTTGTGGTTAAATAAAAAGAGTTAATTAAAATTATGAGTAACAAAATAGTCACATTCGGAGAAGTTATCATGCGACTTTCGCCACCGGGAAACAGAACCATGAAGCAGAGCCACGAAATGGAATTTTTTTTCGGCGGAACGGAGCTTAATGTAGCATCTTCATTGGCAACAATGGGTTGTGATGTGAGACATATCAGCAGTGTTTCTGATGATTTTGTGGGTGAATCGGCGGTTTCTTTTATTAAAAGTTTCGGGATTGATACAACTTTCATCAACAAAAATGAACATCCTTTAGGCTTATATTTTTTGGAAGTCGGTTCATCAGTTCGCGCCAGCAGAATCGCTTATAATAGATTAAATGGTTCTTTTGCGAATATTAAATCTGAACAAATTGACTGGAAAAAAGCCTTTGAAGGCTGCAAATATTTCCATTGGACAGGCATCAGCCCCGGAATTTCAGAATCGGCCTATGAAAGTTTAAAAGAAGGTTTACAAACAGCCCGTGAATTAGGAGTTGAAGTTACATCAGACCCAGCTTACCGCTCAAACCTTTGGAAATACGGTAAAAATGGAAACGAAGTTTTGAAAGAATTGGTTTCATATTCAACGATTTTCATCGGTGGAGTGAATGAAATTAATGAAATTCTGGGAACTCAGTTCTTATTAGATAAAGAAGGTTTCATCGAAGCCTGTAAAGAATTAAAACAACAAATTCCTTCTATTCATAAGGTTTTCGACAAGATAAGAATTGGTGTTACGGCAAGTTCTCAGCAGACGCAGGGAAGAGCTTTGGTTGGAAATGATTATTTTGAAACCGAGCTTTTAGAAGTCAATCCTGTAGTCGACAGAATCGGGACTGGTGATGCTTTTGCAGCGGGTTTGATTTATGGCTTAATCAATTTTAATGATGAAAAAGCACTGAAATTTGCCAACGCAGCCTGTGCAATCAAACATACGATTCCCGGAGACATCAATTATTGCAGCGCAGAAGATATTCTGGAAGTGATGAACGGAGATTCAGGAGGAAGAATAAAAAGGTAAAATAATCTCCGAATTCAGGAGGAAGTCACGAAAGGACGACTTAACAGAGGATAGGATAAAATCCTATAAACTATCAACAAAATAATTTTTAATAAAAAATTAAAAATGACAAAAATTCAATTAGTTACAAATACCATCATCAATCAAGGGGTTTTACCTTTATATTATAATGCTGATGAAACGGTAACTTTAGAAATATTGAGATCACTTTACAAAGCCGGAATCCATGCAGTAGAATATACAAGCCGTGGCGAAGCAGCGTTGAGTAATTTCACAAAAATGGTAGAAATCCGCAACGCAGAAATGCCGGAAATGCTTTTGGGAATCGGAACAATAAAGAATGTGCAGCAAGCAGAAGAATATGATAAAGCAGGTGCAGATTTCTTTATCAGTCCGGGGTTTGTGGCAGAAGTTGCTGAATTTTTAATTCCAAAAGATTCGTTGTACAGTCCGGGTTGTATGACGCCGACAGAAATTATCGAAGCTGAGAGCGCAGGAGTAACTTTCATTAAATTATTTCCAGGAAACATTTTAGGAACCGGATTTATGAGTGCTATCAAAGATGTTTTTCCGAACCTGAAATTCATGCCGACCGGTGGTGTTGATACGACAAAAGAAAGCATTGAAAGCTGGTTCAAAGCCGGTGTTTCTGCGGTAGGAATGGGAAGCAAACTGGTAAGTAAAGAATTGATGCTTGCTAAAGACTATGCAACGATAGAAAATGAAGCAAAAAAAGTACTGGAAATTATTCAGTCTTTAAAATAATAATAATGCTTAAAAAGCTGGAAACTTTGTGATCTTAATTGAGTGAAACGCCTTTACGAACTTAAAATCAACGGCATTATTTGCGGGAAATTCTTAGTGGACTTTGCGTTAAAAACAAGCATCATTATTTAAAATATTCAACAAACAATAACTAATTCTAAAAAATTAATATGAGCTCAGTTAAGTCTCTTAAACCGAGTACATTCAGATGGACGATATGCTTTTTGCTGTTCATTGCCACGACCATCAATTATATGGATCGTCAGGTGTTGTCATTGACATGGAAAGACTTCATCGCACCCGAATTTCACTGGAATAATAACGATTACGGAAATATCACGGCATTATTTTCTATTTTCTATGCGGTAAGTATGCTTTTCGCAGGAAAATTTGTCGATTGGATGGATACCAAAAAAGGTTTCCTGTGGGCGATCGCTATTTGGTCTGTTGGTGCGGTTTTACACGCTTTTTGCGGAATTGCAACTTCTGGTGTTTTAACGGGAAACTGGCTGGTAGGTTTTGTAGAATCTAAAGAAATCATCAGTCGGGTTGACAACGTTGGCGCAATCATCAGTACAAGTGTCACATTATTTATTTTTGCAAGATTTGTTTTAGCGGTTGGTGAAGCAGGAAATTTCCCCGCAGCAATTAAAACGACAGCAGAATATTTCCCTAAAAAAGACAGAGCTTTAGCAACAAGTATTTTTAATGCAGGAGCTACGGTTGGAGCTTTGGCAGCACCGATTACCATTCCTTTTATTGCAAAATCAATGGGCTGGGAATGGGCATTTATTATCATTGGAGCATTGGGATTTGTGTGGATGGGACTTTGGGTTTTCTACTATAAAAAACCTCATGAACATCATAAAGTTAACCAACATGAATTAACGTATATTCAACAGGATCAGGATGACCTGCCCAATGAAGATGCAAGTATTCCGGAGAAGAAATTTACTTTCAGAGAATGTTTCAGCTACAGACAGACCTGGGCTTTTGCGTTCGGAAAATTCATGACAGACGGGATTTGGTGGTTCTTTTTATTCTGGACACCGGCTTATTTAAGCTCAGTTTACAAAATGGATTCCACGCAAAGTGCATTACCATTATTCGTTCTTTATATGATCACTTTATTGTCGATTATCGGCGGCTGGCTTCCAAAATATTTCGTTGAAAAAAGAGGAATGAACGCCTATACAGGAAGAATGAAAGCCATGTTGATTTTTGCATTTTTCCCTTTACTGGCACTTTTAGCACAGCCTTTAGGATCGATTACCTATTGGATCCCTGTATTGATTATCGGAATTGCAGGAGCAGCGCACCAGGCCTGGTCGGCAAATATTTTCTCGACGGTTGGCGATATGTTTCCTAAAAAAGCCATCGCAACCATCACAGGAATTGGCGGAATGGCAGGTGGAATCGGATCATTTTTAATCAATAAATCTTCTGGTGTCTTATTTGATCATGCTCATAAAGCTTGGACCACCGTTGACGGAGTTCCATTGTTGGAAAAATATCCTCAATATATTAACGAACGTTTACCGGAAGGGTTTTTTGAACAATTAGAAAAATCTGGAGCCGTAATTTCAGACGGAATTGATAAAGGTTATATGATCATTTTTTCGATCTGTGCAGTGGCCTATTTAATTGCATGGACCGTAATGAAAGCATTGGTTCCAAAATATAAAGTGATAAGTAAATAATAAAAGTTCTTGGTAAAAGTTAGCGTTCTTCGCTGAGTGTAACGCCTTTGCCTCAATTTTATAATTGATTTATGGAAATCGGCGAAACTTCGTTTTGCGAACGAAAAATAAAACAGCATTTCAGGCAAAAAAAATCTTTGCGGACTTTGCGTTAAAAATAAAATCATCAATAGAAGATGGAAAATCAGACAAAACAGAAATTAAATCGTGAATTAATTGATTCCCAGGAAAAGCTTCCCATTAAAATTGTACAGTTTGGAGGAGGAAATTTCATGAGAGGATTCACAGATTATGTGATTGATAAATTAAATAAAGAAGCAGGATTTAATGCAGGAATCGTAAACGTACAGCCGACTCCGGGCGGTTCAGTTCACAAATTGGAAGAGCAGGATAATGTATACACGCTTTTCTCAAGAGGAATTAAAAAAGGAGAGATCATTGACACAAAACAGGTGATCTCGGCGATTCAAAAATCAATTAATCCTTATACACATTACGATGAATTCCTGGCTTTGGCAAAAGAAGAAGAATTGGAATTTATCTTTTCCAATACAACAGAAACAGGAATTGCTTACGACGAATCTGAGAATAATTACGCTGGTCCGCATAAGAACTTTCCTGCGAAAGTAGCGGTCTTATTACACGAACGATTCAAACATTTCAATGGAGCAGAAGATAAAGGATTGAGAATTATTCCTTGTGAATTAATTGAAGATAATGCATTTGCTTTAAAAGAAATAATCATAAAATATGCCCAACTTTGGAATTTAGATTCTAACTTTGTGCAATGGATTGAACAAAGCAGTTATTTCCACAACACATTGGTAGACAGGATTGTTCCGGGCTATCCGAAAGATGATGTGGAAACCTATGAAGATCAGCTGGATTATGAAGATCAAATGATGGTGGTTTCGGAAGTGTTTCTGCTTTTTGTGATTCAGGATTTAGCCAATTTAAAAGAAAGAATTCCTTTCGATACAATTGATGAACAGATTTTGGTTGTTGATGACATTCAGCCCTATCGTTTAAGAAAAGTAAGGATTTTGAATGGCGGTCATACATTAATGTTGGCTCCGGCTATTTTATCAGGAAAAGAAACGGTAAAAGAATCTATTGACGATCCGTTTTTAGGTAAATTTTTAAGTGAAACGATATTCAATGAAGTGAACCCGACTTTAGGTTTAGATGAAAATGAATTAAAAGATTTTGCTGAAGAAGTTTTCGACCGGTTCAGAAATCCGTTTATCAAACATTATCAGGCAAGTATCGCTTTGTATTTTGTTTCTAAATTTAAAGTGAGAATTCTCCCGAGCCTGTTAAAATATGTTGAAATTAACAACAAATTACCGCTTAATTTAACCTTCTCATTGGCAAGTTTAATCAGATTTTATCAAGGTAAGTTTGGTGAAAAAGCTCTTCCGATAAATGATGAGGAAACAATAGTAAACAGATTCAAAGAAATCTGGACAAATAATAATTATGAAAAAGTGGCAGAATTGGCGTTAAGCGAAACCACTTTCTGGGACACAGACCTTACAAAGGTTAACGGCTTGAAAGATGCAGTAACAAAGGCGTTGTGGGAAATCGACCATAATGATATCGAAACTGCATATCACAACTTTATACAATTTTATTCTTAAAACATGCAAAAGAAAGTACTGAAAGTAAATCCCAAAGACAACGTTATCGTAGCGCTGTTGGATTTACCTGCCGGCGAATCGGTACATCTTGACGGTGCAGATTACACGATTCTGAAAGATATAAAAGCAAAACATAAATTCGCTGCCGTAGATTTTGAGGATGGCGATCATATCATCATGTATGGCGTGATTGTTGGAAAAGCGAACCAATCCATCAAAAAAGGCGAAGTTATTACCACGGAAAATGTAAAGCACCAAAGTGCAAAAGTAGAGGGGAAAACCACTACATTAAGCTGGGCTCCACCGAATGTAGATAAATGGAAAGACCGCACTTTCATGGGCTATCACCGTGAAGACGGGCAGGTGGGAACAGAAAACGTATGGCTTTTCTTTCCTTTGGTATTCTGCGAAAATAAGAATATTGAAACCCTGAAAGATATCTTTGAAAAGGAACTGCTTCATGAAAAAGCCAGCAAACATCAACTGTTATTGAGGTCATTATTGAATGGCGGTTCAGATTCTGATGTTGCGGTGGAAGAGGAAGTACCTGATACAAGAATTTTTAAAAATATCGATGTAAGATTCATCACGCACCAGGGCGGCTGTGGCGGAATTCGTCAGGACGCGGAAGCATTGGGAAGATTGTTCGCAGGATATGTCAACAACCCGAATGTTGCAGGAGCAACGGTTTTGAGCTTAGGGTGCCAGAATCTGCAGGTGCAGATTTTTATGGATGCACTTCACGCATTGGCTCCGGATAACAAAAAACCGATTGTGGTTTACGAACAGCAGAAATCGGGGACTATCGATGAAATGCTGACTGGCGTTATTAAAGATTCATACGAAGGCATTAAAAAAGCCAATGAGATTGAAAGAAAACCGGCACCCATCACAAAACTGAATATCGGTTTGGAATGTGGTGGTTCAGATGGTTTCTCGGGAATTTCTGCAAATCCTGTTTTGGGTGAAGTTTCGGACATTATAGCGGCAGTAGGCGGAACAACCATGCTTGCTGAATTTCCTGAATTGTGTGGTGTTGAGCAGGAATTGGTAAACCGTTGCATCAATGATGAAGACGGAGTGAAATTTCTTCAATTAATGAAAGATTTTGAAAAATCTGTAGTAGCGGCAGGGTCAGGTTTTGATATGAATCCATCTCCCGGAAATATCAAGGATGGCTTAATTACCGATGCGATGAAATCTGCAGGAGCTGCCAAAAAAGGCGGTGCCGCGCCGATTGTAGAAGTGTTGGATTTTACAGAATATGCCACAAAACCCGGATTAAACCTTCTTTGTACTCCCGGAAATGATGCCGAATGTACGACAGCTTTAGTGGGTTCGGGGGCGACAGTAGTCCTTTTTACAACAGGTCTTGGAACCCCGATGGGAAATCCTATTGCACCGGTAGTGAAGATTTCTTCCAACACAGTTTTGGCGGAAAGAATGCCGGATATTATAGATTTTAATGCCGGTACGGTGATCAGCGGGAAAAAAACAATCCCGGAAGCTGCAGACGAATTGCTGGAGTTCATCATAAAAGTAGCAAGTGGCGAGGTAAAAACAAAAGCAGATATGCTTAATCAGAATGATTTTATTCCCTGGAGACGGGGAGTATCTTTATAATTGTTTAAATTATATAAATATTAGGGTTGAAAATGCTTTCTACATTTGTGGAGAGCATTTTCTTTTTTGAAGTATTTAAACATGAAATTTTCAACGATAACGTGACTATGAATTAAAATTATTAATCTTTTTATGATTGAAAATCAAGCTAATTTATTTTTTTCTCTAAAAAAGATTGTAGCTTCGCAGTATTCAAAATTTTATCATAAAATCTTATGAATCTAAGTTTTAAAAATAATATAGTAAAAAGGATGTTAATTTCACTGGTTATTCTTGCTGCCGTGGTTCTGGCATTTGTGTTTTATCAGAAAAAAGTACGTTACAATTTGGTAACGATTTCAGAAAATAAAGTCTATAATTCAGGAGCAGTTCCACCGGAAAAACTGGCAAGTTTTGTCAGCGATCACAAAATAAAAACCATCGTTGACCTGCGTGACGGCCTTGTGCAGACAAAACTAAATCCCGAAACAAAAAAGCAAGTGAATGCTGAAGAATTTGCAGCAGATAAAATTGCGGGTATTCATTATTTTAATTTACCAACAGACCAGATCCCTGAAGACAGCACGGTGCAGAAGTTTTTGAAAATTATGGATGATCCCAAAAACTATCCCGTTCTTATCCATTGTCATCATGGTGTCGGTCGTTCGCGTTTATTCAGTTCTATTTACAGGATTGAATATGAGAACTTTACTAATGAAAAAGCCAGAACCAATGCCCGTGAGTTTTGGGAATTTGGAACTAATTTTTCAAAAAATTCACAGAAAGGTATTTATCTTACGAATTATAAGAAAAGAGAGTTTTAGAAATAGTAATTTAGCAATGGCTTATATTAATTGGAGCAGGCTTTACCCGCTTTCAAAAATAATTAATCAATTGGCTTCAACACAAAGCTTGGTTTAGATTCTTTCTTCGTCAGAATGACAAACTCTACGTTGAGTTGTCAACAACGACATAGGAAAATGTAGCGTTAAGACAAAAGAAATTATATCAAAAAATTACTTCCTTTTCGACGACTTTCTAATATAAAGCTGCGGCGCCAAAACCACTTTCTTCTCAATAGAAACCCCGGAACCATTTCCTTTCACACCATCAATAAAAACCTGTCCCGCCATTTTCCCCATTGTTACAGGAGTCTGGTCGACAGAACTCATCGGAAGCTCCATAAATTGGGTAAAAGGTTCGTTTGAAAAACCAATAATTGCAACTTCTTGTGGAATTTTAATTTTACGCTTTTTCAATTCCTGACAAGCGCCCAACGCAGCAAAATCACTGGATGAAAAGATAGCATCCGGAACGGACTTTTTATCCCAAAGTTTTTTAACCGCGTCAATTCCTTCATCAATCGAACTTCCGGTTGTGATGATATTTTCTTCTTTTATACTTAAATTATGGTCAAGTAAAGCCTGTTTATAACCATTCAGACGGTTTTGATAAATTTCCAGATTTAAGTCCCCAGAAAAATGGCAAATATTTCTGTAGCCTTCATTAATAAGGTGTTGCGTTGCCATGTAACCGCCTTGATAGTCATCAATAGTCACCGTACTGATCCCTGAAATGTCTTTTTTACGGTCAAAAAAGATAATAGGAGTGTTGGTGGTATCCAGAATATTCTGAATATGTTCGGTATCAATTGTCGTTTTGGAAACCGACATGAAAATTCCATCAACCTGAGCGTTAAGCAAGGTGTTTAGGTGCCTTTTCTCAATATTTACATCCTCATGGCTCTGGCAGATAATCACATGATAACCATGCGGAGAAAGCTCTTCCTCAATTCCACGGATCACAGATGAAAAGAAATTCGTATTAATGTAAGGCACGATAATTCCTACATTTTTTGTTTCCCCGCTTTTCAGAGCTTTGGCAAGATTATTTTGCTTATAGTTCATTTCTTTGGCGGTTTTCTTCACCAAATCTTTTGTTGCCTGGCTTATTCTCGGATGGTCGTTCAATGCTCTGGAAACAGTTGCCACACTTACGTTAAGCTTTTTCGAGATGTCATATATTGTGGCATTTTTCTTATTCATACATGCTTTTTCTGAAGTTTTTGGTATGTCCGGGATAACATACATTATGGTCGTAAATTTAATCAAATTATGCCTATCAAAAAGGAAATATTATGATTTTATACAAGATTATGACTGATTAAAATTAGATTAAACTTAAAAAATATTGAATTAATTAATTCTTTTGTAGTTTAAGGTTAAATTTACTTAAAATAAAACCGGCTCCAAAGGAATCAAGCTCAGTAATAATTAAAATTTGACCATAATCTACTTTATTAATTATTAATAAATTGTAATGCTTTAAATGTAATAATTTTATGTATTATGTGGAAGATCTTTATCAATCTGTAAATTTTGAATATATTATAACTTATAAATTGTTGTTAATCAGATTATTAATTTTGAATTAATTAGATTTTATATGCTTTACTTCTAATTAAATTAAACAAATTGTGAAATTACTTTTAACTAAAAACAGTTTAAATGATCCAATATTGAGCAATCGATTGCGCAAATTGTAATTAGTTTTATTTTGAAAGGATTAAAAGATAACATTACAAAATTAATCAGCATGAAAGAGCAGGATACCGCCGGCTTACAAAATGTATATTTTTATGAAAATGAAATGAAAGGCTAATTTTCGTTAAACAGTTGAAAATTATTTATTGATTTTTTGTGAAAAGAACGAAGTAAATTTTATTTAAAATGATATATCTTTATTTTGTTATTTCTTTTGAGTACTAATTTTTATTAATAAAAAATCAGGATCTACAGTAAAAAATAAATTATGAAATCTCAAAATACATCAAACTTCTTATTATCTCTTTTTGTACTCTTATTGTTTTCATCAGGAGTAAAAAGCCAGGATAAATTCCCTGATGGCACTAAAATTCCTAAATGGTTTAAAGAAAATAAACCTACGGACATCAATAAATTAGGAAAAAAATACATTCTTACCGACAATGGAGTGAAAAATGACAGCACGGTTCTGCAGACAAAACAGGTTCAGGCAGTTATTGATCTGGCGGCTAAAAATGGCGGCGGTGTCATCATTGTCCCGAAAGGAACATTCCTGATCAGTTCTGTTTTCTTTAAACAGGGAACGCATTTGCATTTGGAGAACGGAGCGAGGTTAAAAGGAAGCGATGATATCAGTGATTTTCCGGTTGTAGAAACAAGAATGGAAGGACAGACTGTAAAATATTTTCCGGCATTGATCAACGCAGACGGACTGGATGGCTTTACTATTTCGGGAAAAGGAACGCTGGATGGAAACGGATTGCGCTTTTGGAAAGCATTCTGGAAAAGACGACAGTGGAATCCTAAGTGCACGAATATGGACGAAATGAGACCAAGAATCATTTATATTTCAAATTCTAAAAATGTTCAGATTGAAGGAATTACCGTAAAAAATTCCCCTTTCTGGAGTACTCACTATTATAAGAGTGAATTTGTAAAATTATTAAACTTGACAATTTTAGCACCGAAAGAACCGGTAAAAGCACCAAGTACAGATGCTGTTGATATCGATGTCTGCACAAATTTCCTGATAAAAAATTGCTATATGTCGGTGAACGACGATGCGATTGCATTGAAAGGAGGAAAAGGCCCGAAAGCAGATAAAGCCCTTGAAAATGGTGAAAACAGAAACATCATTATTGAAGACAACAGCTTTGGTTTTTGTCACAGTGTTCTGACTTGTGGCAGCGAATCTATCCACAACTACAACGTAATTCTGCGTAACTCAAAGGTGAAAGATGCTTCGAGATTGTTACACCTTAAAATGAGACCGGATACTCCCCAACACTACGAATATCTTACAGTTGAAAATATCACGGGCAATGTTAAAACTTTTCTCTATGTAAAAGGCTGGAACCAGTTTTTTGATCTAAAAGGTGAAGAAAGACCTAGAAAATCTTTAGCGAATAATATTCTGATCAAAAATATTGACATCAGCTGTGAAACGGCATTTGATGTTGAAAAATCAGACTTGTATGATTTGACAGATTTCACATTTGAGAACTTAAAAGTAAAAGCCTTAAAGCCTAAAGAGGAAAATTTGGATGCCATTAAAAATTTGAAAAAAATTAACGTTAATGTTACCCAAGTAGCTTCTTTAGACAAATCTTACGACAAAAAAGACGATTCCGACGTTGCCGCAAAATGAGTTGTTTTTCCAAAATATTCGTTCTGTTTTGCTTATGCTCACAATTATTGCATGCTCAATCTAAGGAAATTCAATTCCTGAGCGGGACAGATTCTGAGCATACCAAAGAATGGGATTTTTGGATCAATGGAGGAAGAAAATCCGGAAGCTGGAACAAAATTCAGGTACCTTCACATTGGGAACAGCAGGGATTTGGCTCTTATAATTATGGACGAGATTATGTGACTTATGGCAAAAATTTTAAGTTTAATGATGAAGCAGGTCTTTATAAATACAAATTTTCAGTCCCAAATTCATGGAAAGGGAAATCAATAGACATTGTTTTTGAAGGTTCAATGACCGACACCGAAGTCAAGATTAATGGTCAACTTGCAGGCGAAATTCATCAGGGTGCTTTTTATGAATTTAAATATGATCTTTCTGATAAATTAAAATTCGGGAAAGAAAATATTCTCGAAATCAAAGTCTCTAAAATGTCAGCAGATAAATCCGTTAACAATGCAGAACGTCTCGCCGATTATTGGGTTCTGGGAGGGATTTTCAGGCCCGTTTATCTTGAAGCGATGCCAAAAGAAAATATTTCGTGGACAGCCATCGAAGCCAAAGCAGACGGAACTTTTCGTTCAAATATTCATTTAAAAGGAATTAATTCTGTAAACAATTTAAAAGTTGAAATATTTGATGCTAAAAATATTCTCGTTGGTGAATCACAGATTACAGTTCAAAAAGGAGATACTTTAAAACAAATCCGGTTTTCCGTTAAAAATCCAAAACTCTGGACAGCAGAAACGCCCAATTTATACAAAGCTAAATTCAGTTTAAATAAAAACAGAAAGAATATCTTTCAAACCGCAGAAAAATTCGGCTTCCGAACCATTGAAATCCGAAAAGGCGACGGAATTTATATCAACGGAATCAAGATCAAAATGAAAGGCATCAACCGCCATGTTTGGTGGCCCGAAACTGGTCGAGCCGTCAACAAAAATATTGATTTGATGGATGTTCAGCTCATCAAAGAAATGAATATGAACGCCGTTCGCTGTTCGCATTATCCACCGAATAAATCATTTTTAAAAATTTGCGATTCGTTAGGTTTATATGTTTTGGATGAATTGGCGGGATGGCAAAAAAAATACAGCACAGAAATTGGTAAAAAGCTTGTCAGAGAAATGGTTACAAGAGATGTCAATCATCCCTCCATCATTTTTTGGAGCAACGGAAATGAAGGCGGACATAATTTTGATTTGGATGCAGAGTTTGCAAAATATGACTTATCAAATCGTCCCATAATTCATGCTCACCATAAACCGGAAAATGCTTTCAACGGCATAGACTGCAATCACTACGAAGACTATTACAGCACAAAAAAAATTCTTGAAGGAGACAATATCTACATGCCAACCGAATTTTTGCATGCGCAGGATGATGGCGGTGGCGGAACTTCTTTAGCCGATTATTGGGAGCTTCACTGGAACTCCAAAAAAGGCGCGGGCGGTTTTCTTTGGGCTTTTGCGGATGAAGGTTTGATGAGAACGGATTTCAATAATCAAATTGATGTGAATGCAATCAATGCACCGGATGGAATTGTTGGTCCACACCGTGAAAAAGAGGGAAGCTTCTATGCGATTCGGGAAATTTATAGTCCGGTAAAAATTAGTCTTAAAATGATTTCAAATGATTTTAACGGAATCATTTCTGTAGAAAACCGCTACCATTTTACGAATTTAAATGAATGTCAGTTTGAATGGAAATTGGTGAAGTTTAAAACACCTTTTTCGTCCGAATCAGGATTTGAAGTAATTCAAAAAGGAAAAGCAGAATCTCCAAATATAAAACCAACAGAAAAAGGAAATATTAATCTGAATCTTCCATCAAATTGGAAAGAAAGTGAAGCTTTAGTACTGACTGCGACTGATTTTTTCGGAAAAGAAATTTATACCTGGACTTGGAAAATTTCGTCTAATGATGAAATTTCAAAACAATTTCAGAAAACTTTGAGCAAAGAATTTCCGGTTTCTGTTGTAGAAAATGATTCTTTATTTATTTTAAAATCAGAAGAAAAAGAATTTTCATTTGGAAAAAAAGATGGATTATTGAAATCAATTATTCTTGATAAAAAAGGCAAAAAAATGACTTTCCGAAACGGACCGGTTTTCGTGAATGGAAAAACAGAATTATCTTCCATAAAATCCTTGACAGAAGGTCAAAATCAAATCATAAAAGTTTCATACAGTGACGGGAAAAAAATTAACTGGAAACTGAATTCCAACGGAATTTTAGAACTAAATTATGAATATTCTCTTTCAGGAGATTATGCTTTTGCAGGTGTAAGTTTCGATTATCCTGAAAATTATGTCATCAGCACAAAATGGCTGGGTAAAGGACCATATCACGTTTGGAAAAATCGTTTACAAGGACAGACTTATAATGTCTGGCAGAATTTAAAAAACTCAACCCGAACGGGTTTTTCACCGTGGATTTATCCTGAATTTAAAGGGTATTTTGATGATATTTCGTGGCTGCAATTAGATACCGCAGAAGGGAAAATTACTATCGGAACGAAAGAAGAAAAAATGTTCGTCAGACTTTTTGATTTTTATGGAATTTACGGAGCAGAAGGTTATCCGAAATTGCCAGCAGGAAATATTTCATTTTTGGATGCAATTCCGCCTTTGGGAACTGTTTTGGCGTTTAATATTAATGATAAAACTGAAACTTTAGGACCGGAAAGTGAATTGAATCATCTCAATGGAACCTTTAAAAGAACACTGTATTTTTATTTCGGTTTACCGGATTTGGGTGATGAAAATAAACAATTTACCATGCCGAAAGAAAACATTTTAACGGATTAAAGATGAAAAACTGGATAAAAATTTTAACGCTTTTTTTAAGTTCGTTTTTGTTTGCTCAACAAACCTCTTTCAAATTTGATTTTGGAGGAAGCAGAACCGAGAATGGTTTTATTCCAGTTACTTCAACTTCAAAGTTTGACAAGAAAACAGGCTATGGATTTATGGATATTTCCGGTTTAAAATCCGTTGACAATGGAGGAAATGCTTTGACGGGAGATTATCTCACAAGCGATAAACCTTTCTATTTTTCTGTGGTAATTCCGGAAGGAAATTATGATATTAAATTAAGTCTAGGCGATTCTAAAGGAACTTCGGAAACAACAGTTCGTGTAGAAAACCGCCGTCTGATGTTGGATGATGTGAAAACAAAACAAGGTGAAATCATCGAAAAAATAATCACTGTTCATGTGAAAGACAGCATTATTCGCAATCAAAACGGAGTCGAAATCGGGATTGTAAAATTAAAACCGAGAGAAAGAAAATATTTACATTGGGACAATTTATTGACGATTGAATTTAATGATAAAGCTCCAAAAGTTTGTGCATTAACCATTCAACCCAACAAAACAGCGAAAACAATTTATCTGACCGGAGATTCTACCGTGGTAGACGCACTCTACGAACCTTGGGCATCTTGGGGACAAATGTTGCCCTATTTTTTTGTTCCAAAAGAAGTTGTTATTGCCAATTATGCCGAAAGCGGAGAAACGCTGAAAGCCTTTGAAGACCGCCACCGAATCGATAAAATCTGGAACAAAATAAAATCTGGAGATTATCTCTTCATCCAATTTGGACACAATGACCAGAAATCTGGAAACAGTACGAAATCCGGTTACAGAAAGAGGTTAAAAGAATGGATTCAGAAAGCTAAGCAATTGGGAGCAAATCCGGTTTTGGTAACCTCTATGAACCGAAGAGTTTTTGATGAGAATGATAAGATTGTCAACACTTTGGATGATTTTCCTGATGCTATGCGTGAAATAGCGAAAGAAGAAAAAGTATATTTTATTGACCTGAATGCAATGAGTAAAACGCTGTTTGAAGCAATGGGACCGGGAAACTCGAAAAAAGCATTTGTATATTATCCGGCTAATTCTTACCCCAATCAACCGAATGTTTTGGCGGATGACACTCATTTTAATACGTATGGAGCTTATGAACTGGCAAAATGTGTTGTAAAAAGTATTGTCGATCAGAAGCTGCCTTTGAGTAAATTTGTTTCTAAAAATTATAAAGGTTTTGATTTAAATAAACCTGATGCTGTCGAAACATTTCATTGGCCGGAAAGTGTCTTTATGGAGGCTTTAAAACCTGATGGAAATTAAAAAAAGTAAGAAAATGAATATTCAATCGATCATAAAACTAAGTGTATTTTGTTTTGCGTTCGGAAACTTTTCCGCACAAAATCCGTGGCCAAAAACCACTGAAACGGCAAAACCATGGACACGTTGGTGGTGGATGGGAAATGCTGTTGATGAAAAAGGATTGGATAAACAGCTTACAACTTTAAATAAAACAGGTTTCGGAGGTGTTGAAATAGTTCCCATTTATGGCGCAAAAGGATTTGAAAATCAATACATCAATTATCTTTCTCCGGAGTGGATGAAGATGCTTCAATACACCACGAACAGAGCAAAAAGTCTGAATATGGGAGTTGATATGTCAGTCGGAACAGGCTGGCCAATCGGTGGACCGCAAGTTGATGAACAGGACGCTGCCACAAAAATGATTGTTCAGACTTATAATATTTCATCAGGCGAAAAATTTTCAGATAAAATTGTCCTGAAAGACGAAAAGCAAAAGAACTTAAAAACAATAAAATTAGATATTGTAACGGCTTACAGCGAAAAAAATGAAGCTATTGTGTTAACTGATAAAATCACAAACGACGGCTCTCTCAATTGGAAACCAGGCCCTGGAAAATGGACAGTCTATGCAGTTTTTACAGGTAAAACTTTACAAAAAGTAAAGCGTGCAGCTCCCGGTGGTGAAGGCTATACTTTGGATCATTTTTCACCTGATGCAACAAAAGATTATCTCAAAACTTTCGATAAGGCTTTTGGAAATTCGAACTATGGAATTCGTTCTTTTTTTAATGACAGTTACGAAGTTTATAACGCCGATTGGACGCCGGATTTTAAAAATGAATTTAAAAAAAGGAGAGGTTATGATTTAAGTCCGTACATCAAATATCTTGTCAGTAACGAGGAAAATGAGATAGCGGGAAGAATTAAATCAGATTACAGGGAAACTTTGAGTGAATTGGTATTAAATAATTTCACGAAAGATTTCACCAATTGGGCACATTCTAAAAATTCAAAAAACACCAATCAGGCGCACGGTTCACCTGGAAATTTGCTGGATTTGTACGCGGCAGTCGATATTCCGGAATCAGAAACTTTCGGAAGCTCTATTTTTGATATTCCTGGACTGAGAAGGGATAGCGCAGATATTCAGAAAGCAGATATTCCTGATTTTAATATGTTGAAATTTGCATCGTCTGCAGCCAATGTTACGGGCAAAAAATTAATTTCAAACGAAACTTTTACCTGGTTGACTGAACACTTTAAAACCTCATGGTCGCAGGCAAAACCCGAAGTAGAACAGGTTTTTTTATCTGGAATCAACCATGTTTTTTACCACGGCACAACATATACACCGGCCGATGTTCCTTTTCCGGGATGGCTGTTTTATGCATCGGTGAATTTTGTTCCCGAAAATAGTTTGTGGCCACATTTGACAGGATTGAATTCGTATGTTGCACGCACCCAAAGTGTTTTGCAGAGCGGCAAATCTGATAATGAACTATTGATGTACTGGCCAATTTATGACCAATGGGCCAGTCCGAAAGGGAAGGATGTAACATTCAAAGTTCACAACGTGGAAAAATGGCTGCAGCCAACTCCGATGTATGAGAATTTGAAGAAACTTAATAAAATGGGCTATTCTCTCGATATGATTTCTGACAAAATGATCGGTGAATCGAAATTGGAGAACCAGAAAATTCAAGTTGCAAAAAACGCATCTTCTTATCAGGTTTTGATTATTCCTGAATTAATGTATTTGCCGGAAACCACATTAAATAATATTTTAAAATTAGCCCAAAATGGCGCTTCTGTTATTTTTCAAAATGAGCCAAAAGATATTCCCGGAAACTTTGAAGTCGAAAAAAGAAGAAGCCAATTAAAATCTTTATGGAATCAGATTCCGTTTCAAAATCAGGGTGAAAATGTGAAAATTGCAAACTTCGGAAAAGGTAAAATTGTTTTAAGTTCTGACGTTGAAAAAGGATTGGAATATTTAAAAATAGAGAGAGAAAAATTAACGGAAACCGGACTAAAATTTGTAAGAAGGCAGTTTGACGATGGGAAATATTACTACATTGTCAATCACACTTCAAAAGAAATCAATCAGTTTATTCCTGTTAATTATACAGGAAAACAAACGACCATAATGAACCCGGAAAACGGTGATTTTGGAGTTGCGGAAACACAAAATAATTCGGTAAGAATTCAATTAAAATCCGGAGAATCATTAATTTTAAAAAATTCTGAAATTGCAGATTCCTCAATCCCAAAATGGAAATATGTTGAAAAGACAGAATCTCCAATAATTTTAGATCAATCTTGGAATTTATCCTTTAAAGAAGGCGGTCCCGAACTCCCAAAATCTAGAAATTTAAAGAAACTGGAACCATGGACGAAATTTTCCGAAGATCCTGCAACACAGAACTTTTCAGGGACAGGCGTTTACTCAACAACATTAAATTTAAAAAAGAAAAATGCAGACGATTTTCTTCTAAAATTTGATAAGTTGTACGAAAGTGCAAAAGTAATTGTCAACGGTCAGGAAGCGGGAATTGTCTGGAGTATTCCATTTGAAATTAATATAGGTAAACATCTGAAAAAAGGTAAAAACAGTATTCAAATTGAAGTTTGCAATTTAATGGCGAATAGAATCCGCTATATGGATCAGAATAAAATCCAGTGGCGAAATTATCATGAGATCAATTTTGTAAATATTGATTATAAAGCTTTTGATGCTTCCAAGTGGAAAGTCCAGCCTTCCGGATTGGATGGAGAGATTCAATTAATTCCATTATATTTTTCGAAATAGAATTAAAATGAAACAAAAGTGTATCAAAATAATTTGCGCAATCGATTGAATTATGTTAATTTAAATAATTCAGAATATGAATATAAAATATAATTTTATTGTACTGACAATTCTTTTCTCACAGCTCCTTTCAGCGCAAAGGCAAATGGAGTATTTGAAGAGGGGAATTGTCGCGATGCCTTCAGAATCAGGAGTTTTTGTGAGCTGGCGTTTGCTGGGAACAGAGCCTCAGAATATTCAGTTTGATGTATTTCGCCTTGAAAATAAAACAAGCAAAAAACTGAATGAAAAACCATTGCTTAATGAAACCAGTTTTTTAGATAAAACAGCAGATAAAGCAAAGAATTACACTTATTTCGTAAAATCCAATACCAAAAATCAGGAAATTGATCAGGATTCTGCGAAATATGTTGCTAATCAAAAGCCATATTTTTCAATTCCTTTAAAAACACCGGTTGGATATACACCAAACGATGCTTCCGTTGCAGATCTTGATGGAGATGGCGAATATGAAATCATCCTTCATCAAACCGGACAATCCAAAGACAACAGCCAGAAAGGTTTTACTGATGAACCCATTATTCAGGCTTATAAATTGAATGGTAAGTTGTTGTGGGAAATCAATTTAGGCAAAAACATCAGGGAAGGAGCCCATTACACACAGTTTTTGGTGTATGATTTAGACCGGGATGGTAAAGCAGAATTAGTCATGAAAACCGCAGATGGGAGCAAGGACAGTAAAGGAAAATTTATTGGAGATCCATCAAAAGATTATAGAAATGAAAACGGATTTATCCTTTCCGGACCTGAATATCTGACTGTTTTTAATGGAGAAACAGGTGAGGAAATTAATACGGTTAATTATCAGGTTCCAAGATTTCAAGGCAGCCCGAATCCGACTCCTGAGCAGCTTACAGAAACCTGGGGCGATGCAAAAGGCAACCGTGTAGACCGTTTTTTGGGTGCAGTTGCCTACCTGGACGGCAAAACGCCGAGTGTCATTATGTCGAGAGGTTATTATACCCGAACGGCAATTTCAGCCTGGGATTATAAAGATAAAAAGCTCATTTTGAGATGGTTGTTTGATACCGAAAGCTCAGAAGAAAATAAAAAATACCGTGGTCAGGGAAATCATAATTTGAGCATTGCGGATGTTGATAATGATGGGAAAGATGAAATTATCTTTGGTGCAATGACGGTTGATGATAACGGAAAAGTACTGAACAGCACAGGTTTTGGTCACGGTGATGCGTTGCACGTTGGTGATCTTGACCCTTCAAATCCCGGGTTGGAAATTTTTGATATTCAGGAAAGGTTTGATGATGCAGGAGCGCATTTCAGAGCGGGTGCAAGTGGTAAAGTTTTATGGAAATTACCTTCTTTAGTTTATAGTAAACAAGGCAAATTTCAGGGGCCGGGAAGAGGATTATCTTTAAATATTGACCCCCGTTATCAAGGTTCAGAATCCTGGGCTGCGGGAGCCGGATTGAAAGGTGTTTATGATACAAAAGGAAAAAAAATCAGTGAAAAAAATCCTACCATTAATATGGGAATTTATTGGGATGGAGATTTTTTAAGCGAAATTTTAGATGGAACTTCCGTCTCAAAATGGGATTGGAATAAAGAAAAATCGAATCTGATTTTTGATGCCAAAGATTTTCAGTGTGAATCAAACAACGGGACCAAGAAAAACCCCTCTTTGGTTGCTGATTTATTTGGAGACTGGCGGGAAGAAGTAATTTACAGGACTTCAGACAATCAGGAACTTCGGATTTTCAGCTCGACAATTCCGACGAAACATCGTTTGTACACATTGATGCACAATCCGCAATATCGTTTGAGTATCGTCTGGCAAAATGTAGGCTACAATCAGCCTCCTCATACCGATTATTATCTGGACGAATCTGTTTCAAAGATTCCAGCGCCGAATATTCATACGGCTAAACCTTAAATTAATTTTAATTTCAATACTTTTTAAAACTAATACATTGTAAAAATAAAAATATATATAATTATGAAGAAAGTACTAATGAGAGGCGCTTTTTTTGCGTTAATTTTTGGAGTTTTATCCTCCTGTTCAGTTCAAAAACAGGCGACGAACGTTAATCTTCCGGATAAAAAAGAAGTTTTGGAAGTTTCACGGAGGGCAAATCAATATTTTATGAACAAATGGCCGGATCCGGGAAAAGAAGTTGTCGGCAAAAAAGTATGGCCAAGCAATCTGTGGACAAGAGCCGTGTACTACGAAGGATTAATGGCTTTATACAAAATAGATCCTAAAAAAGAATATTACGATTACGCCATCGACTGGTCTCAAAAGCACAACTGGGACATGATGCGCGGAACCTATACCCGAAATGCTGACAATCAGGCTTGCGGACAAACATATCTTGATCTTTATGAAATCGATGGAAGAAAAAATCCGGAAAGAATAAAATTCGTGAAAGCCTCGATGGACAGTATGATTGCCTCCAAAAAATCGGATGACTGGTGGTGGATTGATGCCCTTCAAATGGGAATGCCAATTTTCACAAAACTGGGCAGAATTACAGGTGAGCAAAAATATTTCGATAAGAATTATGAGATGTATGCTTTTACAAAATATAAGCACGGAGGAAATGGTTTGTACAATCCAAAAGACAAACTTTGGTGGCGAGATAAAAGCTTCGTTCCACCTTACACGGAGCCCAACGGCGAAGACTGCTACTGGAGCCGCGGAAACGGTTGGGTAGTTGCTGCTTTGGCGCGTACACTGGAAGATACTCCGAAATCTGACCCACATTATCAGGAATATTTGCAGGATTATAAAGACTTATTATCAGCTTTGCTGCCCATCCAAAGAGAAGATGGTTTCTGGAATGCAAGTTTACATGATCCGAACAATTTCGGAGGTAAAGAAATGACGGGAACCGCCCTGTTTGTATATGGAATGGCATATGGAATTAATAAAGGTTTGATTGATAAAAAAACGTATTTACCTGTTATTGTGAAAGCCTGGAACGCGATTGCAAAAGATTCCGTTCAGCCTAATGGATTTTTGGGCTGGGTTCAGGGAACAGGAAAGGAACCTAAAGACGGTCAGCCACTCGCTGTGGATAAAGAACCTGATTTTGAAGATTATGGTCTAGGTTGTCTGTTGCTTGCTGCAAGTGAAGTATATAAATTGAAGTAAAAAATTAACCGCAAAAGTTACAAAAGTTAATTTTATATTTAAGCTTATTTTAGACTAAGTCTTTTGTCATTCTAACGAAAGATAATCTCAAAAATATCATAGAGATTCTTCACTACATTTCATTTCGTTTAGAATGACACTTTGTAAAGACTTAATAGAAACTTAAATATTTAAAACTTTTGATTCTTTTATTTGACTACGTTGAATCTTCGATTTCAAGAAAAAGAATTATTATTGCAAACATGACACTACAAGATGCGCAATCGATTTCATAGTGTTAATTTTCAAATTCAACCATAAGATAAAATTATGAATGCATTATTAGGAGTTTTTTTTCACTTCTTAGGAGGCTTTTCTTCAGGGAGTTTTTACCTGCCCTATAAAAAGGTAAAAGGCTGGTCTTGGGAAACTTATTGGTTAATAGGAGGGGTTTTTTCCTGGATCATTGTTCCGCCGCTTGCGGCATTTCTTACCATTCCTAATTTTTGGGAAATTATTCAGAATGAAAGTTCTTCCATATTGGGACTGACGTTTTTGTTCGGTGCTTTGTGGGGAATTGGCGGTTTTACTTATGGTTTGGGAGTTCGATATTTGGGTGTAGCCCTTGGAAGCAGCATTATTTTGGGGCTTTGCATGGTGTTTGGCTCACTCGTTCCTTCTATTTATTATGAATTTTCTCCACAAACGGGAAAAGACAACATTGGTTTGCTGTTTTCCAGCAAGTGGGGGCAGTTTGTTTTATTAGGACTTCTCGTTTGTATTATCGGAATCATTATCAGCGGAAAAGCAGGTATGATGAAGGAAAAAGAGCTGCAGACCAGTTCGATAGATCCGCATGGTGTAGAAGTAAAAACGGAATATAAATTCGGACTGGGAATAATAGTTTCCATCATTTCCGGGGTATTAAGTGCTTGTTTTAATTTCGGATTGGAAGCTGGAAAACCAATGGCAATCGTTGCCAATGAAGCTTGGAAATTAGCAAATCCGAGCCAGGGAGAATTCCTTTTTCAAAATAATGTAACGTATGTGGTTGTCCTGTGGGGCGGAATGGCAGTCAATCTAATCGGCTGTTTATATTTAGCCATGAAAAATAAATCTTATACAGATTATACCAAAAGAAACGTACCGGTTTTAAAGAATCTGATTTTCTGTGCACTTGCCGGAACCATGTGGTTCTTACAGTTTTTCTTTTACGGTATGGGCGAAAGTAAAATGGGAAATGGCGCCAGCTCATGGATTTTACACATGGCATTTATCATTTTCATTGCTAATTTATGGGGAATTATCATCAAAGAATGGAAGGGAGTTTCCAAAAAAACCATTACTACCATCGCTGTTGGAATGATCGTCATGTTCATTTCTATTTTAATGGTAGGCTACGGAAATTCTTTGAGATAAATCATTTTCGTTTTTCATTTACGATTTACAATATCATTCATATAGTTTCAGAGTTAGAATTTTAGCTCATTAAGGCACTGATTTTTTCAGTGTCTTTTTTATGAAAAGCAAATTAACTCTAAAAAAAGCGTGTCTGTTTGAAATGGGAATTTTTAATTCACGGTTTAGTTAAATATTTTACTGAATAATTGATAATTTACAAGCATTTTATTATTAATTTTAAAATATAATTTAAATATTTGCAGTTAATTATGATAAATTAAGAATATTTCGATACAGGATATTGCAGGATGCCCGAATTTTTGTAACGGTGTATTTTGGTAACATAAAAATTAATATATGTCTTTGATAGTTAAACACAAAAATATAAAGCGAATAGTGTTTCCGGCATTTATGCTTTCAACAAGTTTTGTCTGGGGGCAAGAGGCGGTAAATGATACTGTGAAAAATACGAAAGATATTGAAGAAGTGGTCGTTATCGGTTACGGAAAGGTTAAAAAATCAGATCTTACAGGATCTGTTTCTTCAGTTTCTGCAAAAGATTTAGCAGCTACACCGGCAATGAACGCTTTACAGGCACTTCAGGGAAGAGCTGCAGGTCTGAACATCGTGACCGCAGGTGGCGCTCCCGGAGCAGGCGCAAACGTTACAATCAGGGGAGGTTCTTCCATTACTCAAAGTTCTGATCCTCTTTATATTGTAGACGGTTTCCAATTAGACAACGCTTTGAATGTGATCAACCCTAATGATATCGAAAGTATCGATGTTTTAAAGGGAGCTTCTGCCATTGCCATCTACGGAGCCCGTGGTTCCAACGGTATTATTGTTATTAAAACCAAAAGCGGTAAAAAAGGAAGAACGGTTATCAACTACAATACTTTCATGTCGTTTGATATGCTTTCAAAAAAGTTGGATATGCTTTCCAATCCGGAACAATATGTAAAGTATCAGTACGAATTGGGAGTTCTTCAGTCTAAACCATCAGCGTGGAGTAATGTTTTTGATAATAATTTGGGAACAGATTCACCAGGGTTTTATTCCGGAGCTTATCAGAGAATTGTCAATCGCTACGGATCTGCTGCGGCATTAGACTGGCAGGAAAAAATGCTGGGCGGAACAGGTGTAACCCAGAATCACAACGTAAATGTTTCTGCAGGAAATGAGAAAACCCAGGCATTCATTAGTTATAATTACAATAAGCAAGATGGTTTGCTTCAAAACTTTAGCGAAACAAGAAATTCATTACGTGCCAATATCACTTCAGAATTGTATAAAGGAGTAAGAGTAGATTTTAATACAATGTTTACTAACAATTCTGTGAACGGGGGAGGAGCCTATTCAGGAATGAAAAAAATTCTTCTTCAGCCTATCACGGGAGGTACATTATTTACGCAGGATGAGTTGTTCAATACTCAGACTTTCCCGGATTTTTCAGCTTTAGATTCCGGTTTTGATACGGAAAATCCATACATTGAAACTCAGGCCTCAACCTCAAACAAACGTACAAGAACATTCGTAGCCAATGCAGGTATCGAATTTGACTTCCTGAAAAACTTCACATGGAGAACTGCCGGACAATATAGCTGGACAAACAGCAAGTCAACATCATTTTCTGATCAGAATTCCCGTGCGTTTCTTACAGATCCTATCAACACAGGGATCAACGGAAATATTGCCAATGCTGAGACATTCCGTTATCAGATCACTAATACTTTAAATTATAATAAAACTTTTGGAGAAAAACATAAAGTAAATGCTTTAATCGGGAATGAAATCTGGTACGAGGAATCTGAAGGAAGCAGCATGAGACTGACGAAATTCCCATATCCTAATTTCGGACTGGATGATATTGCAAACGCAACGGTAGCCGATAAAAATACAGACAGATCAAGCAACAGCTTACTTTCTTATTTTGCCCGTGTGAATTATAATTATGACAACCGTTATTTAATTACAGGGACAATACGTGCCGATGGTTCTTCAAAATTTGCAGAAGGTTCCAGATGGGGATATTTTCCATCTGTAGCGGGTGCATGGCGTGTTTCCCAGGAAAATTTCTGGCAGGGTCATAAAATCGATAAAATCGTTAATGATTTTAAATTAAGAATTGAATATGGGGTAACGGGTAACAATGGTGTCGCTAATAACTTGTGGAGAACCAATGTTTTACTTACAGATTATCCAATAAACAATACGCAGGGATATCCGGCATACGTGACAAGTACAAACTGGGGAAATCGTGATCTTCAGTGGGAAGAGCTGAGAACAACCAATATTGGTGTAGATTTAGCTTTTTTTAATAACAGGATTAAATTAACTTCCGAATGGTACAACAATAACGTAAGCAAAATGCTTTTCGAAAGTGTACTTCCCGTTTCTTCAGGATATTCAAGACAATATCAGAATATCGGTTCTATGAGAAACAGAGGGATGGAATTCACACTAAATACAGTGAATTTAAAATCAGAAAATTTCAGATGGACAACAGATCTTAATATTTCTTTCAATAAATCTAAAGTTCTTTCTCTTGAAGACGGAAGACAAGACAGACAGTTCAGTGTTGGTGGCAGCAGAACGGGTATGGTGACATATTATGCAACTGTAGGAGAAGAATTGGGAGATATGTATGGGTATATTTATCAGGGAGTCTATACTACGGATGATTTTACTCAAAATCCGGACGGATCATTAACCTTAAACCCGGGCGTTGTAAAACCTGCAACCGGAACTCCTAAACCGGGAGACATGAAATTTGCTGCTGATAATGAAGCAGGAGATCAGTTTACAAGAAAAATGCAGAAGATAGGAAACGGTACTCCGGATTTTATCGGGGGAATCAGTAATAATTTCTCTTACAAAGGCTTTGACTTGGCTGTATTTATGAAATTCAGCGTTGGTAATGATATTTATAATGCGACTAAACAAAGTTTAAGTCCATATGCAATGTTCCAGAATGTACCCTCAGAATTCGGAAACAATTATTATCATTTGATTGATCCTAATACAGGGCAGGCAACAACCAACCTTAACAGACTTAGAGAGCTAAACCCTGATGAAAATGCAAGACTTTGGAGCTTAAGCAATGCAAATACTGTAAATATCGGTTATCCATCATCATACTATGTAGAAGACGGTTCTTATCTAAGAGTTGCTCAGATAACATTGGGATATTCTTTTGCTAAAGAATTTTTGAATAAAGTGATGCTTACTAATGCCCGTATTTATTTTACCGTTAATAATGTAGCGACAATTACAGGGTACTCAGGTTATGACCCTGAAGTTTCGGCGGCAAGCGGAGTGACTGTTACACCTGGATATGACAGTTCTACATATCCTCGTTCGAGAAGCTATGTTCTTGGCCTTAATTTAACTTTCTAATATTATTTAAATCATGAAAAATATATATAAAACTCCAGTATTTCTAAGAAAATTAGTCATTCTTCCCTCAATTTTCGTCGCCGTTTTAGCGATGAATTCATGTAGCGATGATTTTCTGGATCAGCCTGCTTACAATTCATTGGATACAGAATCTGTATTTAAAAATATAGATACTGCAGAGATGTTTGTTTTGGGCTGTTACAGAGGTATAGTTCCAACTGAAATGTATTATCAGTTAGGAGCGGGAGACACGGTCACTCACTCTTCAGAAGATGGTTCTACAAATAATTCCAAATATAATATTGCCAACTATAAATATGATGCTTATACCCCGAATACGGTAACAGGAATTTACTCTGCGATGTATGCGGTTATTGAAAGAACAAATATTGCAGTAAGCGGACTAAGCAAAATGGAAGCAAGCACAAAACGTGACGCTTTATTAGCTGAAGTGAAAGCGATTCGTGCATTTTGCTATTATAATTTAATTCGTGTGTACGGAGACGTTCCTTCGGTTTTTAAACCTTTGGATGAGATGGATCCGAATGACCCGAATACATTATATCCAAAACGTACTTCAAGAGACGAAATTTACGATCATATCATTACCGATCTTCAGGAATCTGTAGTAAACATGCCGAATTTTGCTCAAAGCGGATACGCAACAACAGAACGTTTAACCAAACAGGGAACCAATGCCTTGTTGGCGAGAATTGCTCTTTATGCAGCAGGATATTCTCTTCGTTGGGACCTTAATACCGGAAGCGGTGCGATGATGTCGCGTCGTAGTGACAACAACAGAATCCAGCAGTTGTACCAGATTGCAGACAATGCCTGTGCCGCTATTATTAACGGAGGAACAAATTCTTTGGTTCAGGCTCAGGGCGGTAAAAGTGGTTTTGAAGCGTTGTGGTTCAATTTCTGCCAGAGAAAATTTTCAGTGACAAACTCAGAAATTCTTTGGCAAGTCGCTGAATATGGTGCAAATACAAACTCAGCTTTTGGAGTATATGCCAACGAAGGTTCCCGTGGAGGAACGTATGGATCAAGAAAGGCATTACAATTCATTCTTCCTAGTTATTATTTGTCTTTTAATCAGGGAGATACCCGTAGAGACGTTTCTTGTACTTCTTACAGTGTATATTTCTTAAATAATGGTAACGCAAGTGATACTTGGGTGAATGCCGGAACTACATTTTCATGCATCATGTCAGGTAAATTCAGAATGGGATGGTGTGTTGCGCCTCAGGCGGCGGATGCACGTAATTTAAATATCCCTATTTTAAGATATGCGGATGTTTTATTAATGTATGCAGAAACCCAAAACTATTTAAACGGTGGACCTACTGCTGCCGGAACAGCTGCTCTAATGCAGGTAAGAAACCGTGCAGGGATCGGAAGTGTACCGGCTCCGTCTGGTCAGCAGGCATTTGAAGATGCTATTGTTCAGGAGCGTAAATGGGAATTTGCGGGAGAGTTTAATCTTCGTACTGATTTGATTAGAATGAATCGTTTGGCAAGCGAGATTGAAGCTACAAAACAGGCGATGAAAAACTTATCAAACAAAGCTGGAGTCTATGCAAATACACCTGTTTACCGACTTTATAAACTTGAAAAAAATGCACAGATTTATGGTGATCCGTTTTTGGCATTAAAATATATTGAAATTACAAATCCTGCAGAAATTGCAGTCATTACTAATGTTCCAACGAATTCTACAGGCTTCGCAAGTTATCAGACCGCATTAAGAGCTATTGTAGTAGCCCACGGACAAGCCACAACAACGGATGACAAATGGTATCCTACGAATATGTTCCAGGCCTATAACAGTACATTCAACAGCAATGCAAAAAAGACAGCCGGATTTTTAGGAGGTGCTGCAGGCCAGCTTCAGATCGGTAATATTATCTATACCAAACCAACAGGTTCAGCAGAAAACGGAGGAACATACCCGAACTGGATAGAAGGTGGCGGAGACGGTCTTTTCTACGGATTTGTACCGAATAAAACAGAATTGTTGCCTTTTGCAGCGGCTTCTGCCGGTCATCCGTTGGTAGATAACCCAAATCTAAGCCAGCTTCCTGGATATTAATCAAATAATTTAAACATTAAGAATTTAACCGCAAAAGGCACAAAGTATTATTGAACGATTTAAATTTAACAATTTTGAAGACAAAGCTTGTAAAAGAATAAAAACCGTAGACTTTTTTAAACTTATGTCTTCTTGTTGTAGCTTAATGAGCTTAAATAAATAATGTTAATCTTTTGCATCTTTTGCGGTTAAATAAAGGTTTTAAACAAAAATATTAATCTATTAAATCTTCTTAATGGTTAAAATAATTTTTAAAAATCACATCATCACAAATCATTAATCACAAATAGCCATAATCAGATTGATATAGAATGAATTAAACTGAAACGTTAATTTATCTTTAAATACAGTATTTACCAGTATAGTACGGGATGCTGTAAAAAATATTACGATCTAATTTTGGTTAAAATTTAGAAATATAAGACAAACAATGGAAAAAGTAAAAACATTCAAATACGTAGACTATTTATGGGATGAAAACAAAGCAGCATCTTTGGGAAATGACCAGGTGGCTTTATTTTTATACCGCTCAAACATATTAGGAGCAGACTTAAGAATCACGAATTATGGAGGAGGGAATACAAGCTGCAAAACCATTGAAAAAGATCCGCTAACCAACGAAGATGTTGAGGTAATGTGGGTAAAAGGTTCAGGTGGCGACATCGGAACATTAACAAGAAAGGGAATTGCCGGATTATACACGGGAAGATTAAGAAACCTGAAAAACGTGTACCAGGGCTTGGCAGATGAAGACAGAATGGTAGGTTTATTCAATCACTGTATTTTTGATCTGGACAGCAAAGCGCCTTCTATTGACACTCCCTTGCATGGTTTACTTCCATTTAAACATATCGATCACCTTCATCCCGATGCCCTAATTGCAGTAGCTGCCGCAAAAGACAGCGAAAAAATTACCAAAGAAATCTGGGGCGACACAATGGGTTGGGTTCCTTGGCAGCGTCCGGGCTTTGATTTGGGGTTACAATTAGAAAAGTGTTTAAACGATAATCCGGGAATCAGAGGAATTGTTTTAGGAAGCCACGGATTATTCACCTGGGGTGACACTTCTTACGAATGTTACATCAACAGTTTGGAAGTTATCGAAATGGCCTCCGAATATATCGCTAAAAAAATCGAAGAAAACGGGCAGATTTTTGGCGGACAAAAAGTAGAATCTCTTCCCGCCGATGATCGTAAAAATAAAGCCGCTCAATTGATGCCTTTGTTGAGAGGTTTAGCTTCTTCTGAAAACAGAATGGTTGGTCATTTCACAGACAGCGATGTTGTGTTAGAATACATCAACAGCAATGATTTGGAGCGTTTAGCGCCACTGGGAACTTCTTGTCCGGATCACTTTTTAAGAACAAAAATTCAGCCTTTAGTGTTGACTTTAGATAAAAATGAAGATTTAAGTGATTCTAAAGCTATTTTAGAGAAATTAACTCCTCTTTTTGAGCAATACAGACAAGAGTACAAAGAATATTACGAAACTTGTAAACACCCAAACAGCCCCGCAATGCGTGATCCGAATCCGGTGATCATCATTTATCCGGGAGTGGGAATGTTCAGTTTCTCAAAAGATAAACAGACAACACGTGTTGCAAGCGAATTTTACGTAAATGCAATCAACGTAATGCGTGGAGCAGAAGCGATTTCTGAATACACTTCTTTACCAAGACAGGAAGCTTTCGACATCGAATATTGGTTGTTGGAAGAAGCAAAACTGCAAAGAATGCCGAAAGAAAAGCCATTGTCAAGAAAGATTGCGATCGTAACCGGAGCAGGCGGCGGAATCGGACAGGCAATTGCCGACAAAATGGTTCAGGAAGGCGCAGTCGTGGTTTTCACAGATTTAAATCAGGAAGCTTTGGATGCTGTTACAGAAAAATACAGCAAAGATCAGGCGGTAGCCGTTACTTGTGACGTGACTAATGAAGATGCTATTGCGAATGCTTTCAAAGAAACTGTTTTAGCGTTTGGTGGAGTAGATATTCTGGTTCATTCTGCAGGGTTAGCAATTTCTAAATCATTGGAAGATACCACAACAAAAGACTGGGATTTACTTGAAAATGTTTTGGTAAAAGGTCAGTTCCTGATCGCTAAAAATGGTGTGGAAATCATGAAGAAGCAAAATTTAGGCGGAGATATCGTAAATATAGCCAGTAAAAACGGTTTAGTTGCCGGTCCAAACAACGTGGCGTACGGAACTGCAAAAGCAGCTCAGCAACACATGACAAGGTTATTGGCTGCTGAATTGGCATCTGATAAAATTCGTGTAAATGTGGTAAATCCTGACGGTGTAATCGTTGGAAGCAAAATCTGGGAAGGAGCCTGGGCAGAAGGCCGAGCAAAAGCAAACGGAATTTCTGTTGAAGAACTCCCTGCATTTTACGCAAAAAGAAACTTACTAAACGAGATTATTCTTCCTGAAGATATCGCAAACGGAGTTTTTGCGTGTGTGGCAATTTTAGATAAAACGACAGGAAACATCATCAATGTAGATGGAGGAATGGCAAATGCTTTCCCGAGATAATTATTGATTAATATATTTTATTTGGGCAGCTTAATCCGCCCTCCGTTCCCGCTTTTTTGCTCGTCGTACCTCCTCACAAAAAGAGCTCCACTCAGGTCGGGCTGCGGGAGATTCGAAAGTAATTGAAGGTTCGAAATCAATATTTAATGCTAATTTTAATCAAACAATTCAACCTTGTCAAGGTTCAAAACCATGACAAGGTTAATTAAAAAATCAAATCATGATTATAGGAAAAGATATCATTGAACAATACAATAAAAGAGAAATTGAAAACTTTACGACAGATTTCGATTTTCTACAAAATAAATTAACAAAATCAGGAGCAAATGTTACTGAGATTATCAACAAAATTGCTGATTTTCAGGTAGCAATTCCAAGTTGGGCTTTAGGAGCCGGAGGAACACGTTTTGGAAGATTTTCTTACGGTGGCGAACCTTCTTCTTTGGAACAAAAATTAGATGATGTAGGGTTGATTCATGCATTAACACATTCTGCGGGAGCTGTTTCATTGCACATTCCTTGGGATATTCCAAGTGATGTGAAAGCAATTAAAGAAAAAGCGGTATCTCACGGACTTGTTTTTGATGCAATGAATTCCAACACTTTTCAGGATCAGGCCGGAGCTAAACATTCTTATAAATTTGGTTCTTTGAATGCTGTGAATGAAGATTCAAGAGCTTATGCCGTAGAACACAACAAAGAAGTCATTAGAATCGGAAAAGAATTAGGTTCAAAAAGCTTAACCGTCTGGTTGGCAGACGGAGCAAGTTTTCCGGGACAGTTGAATTTCCAGACCGCTTTATCAAACACTGAAAAAAGCTTAAAAGAAATCTACACAGAAATGCCGGAAGACTGGAAGCTTTTCATCGAATATAAACCTTACGAACCGAATTTTTATTCAACAACAATTCAGGATTGGGGAACATCGTTTATGCTAGCCAATGCTTGTGGCGAAAGAGCCTACACGTTGGTAGATTTAGGTCATCATTTACCGAATACCAATATTGAGCAGATCGTTGCAACCTTGATGTACAAAGGGAAATTGGGTGGATTCCACTTCAACGACAGCAAATATGGAGATGATGATTTAACGGTGGGTTCTATCAAACCTTATGCTTTATTCTTGATTTTCAATGAATTGGTGTACGGGATGGAAAATAATCCAAACAATCCTTATCCGGCTTGGATGATCGATGCAAGTCACAACATCAAAGATCCTTTGGAAGATTTATTACAGTCTCTGGAAGCTATTTTAATTGCTTATGCGACAGCACTTTTGGTTGATCAGAAAGCTTTAAAAGCAGCACAATTAAACAATGATGTCGTTGCAGCGCAGGATATTTTGCAGAACGCTTACAGAACAGATGTTCGTCCGTTATTAAGAGCAGCAAGATTGCAGACAGGTGCGGCTTTAGATCCAATTGCGGCGTACAGAAGCTTAAAGGTAAGAGAAAATTTAATTGCCGAAAGAGGTTTAGAAACCAAAGCCACGGGATTATAATCCTGTTTTAAAATTGATAATTTCAACTTTTGAGTGCAATCGAAAGTTTTTATTATATGTATCCTTATTTTTTTATCATTAAGGTTGAAAGTGTTTAGATGAGTAGGATTTTAAGCTTTGCTGCTTTAAGAAATAAGTGGATTTTTTTTTATTGCATCTTACTGTCTGAACACTCCTTAATGGTTAAAAAAAATAAACTATAAACACAAATAAACACTAATTTTAACACAAATTCACGAATGGTATTGTGCTATTAGTGGAAAAATATTAGTGCCATTTGTGTTTAAACTATAAAAAATAAATTCGTCACAAGAATGTCCAAAAAAAAGAAGGTAACCATAGTATTTGATATTGGGAAAACCAATAAAAAATTCTTTTTATTTGATAAAAATTATAAAGAAGTCGTTCGGGAATATACAGAATTACCGCTCACCACTGATGAAGATGGTTATCCTACGGAAGACCTTGCAGCCCTGCAAAACTGGATAAAAGATAATTTTAATGCCATTCTTGACAATGAAAAATATGAAGTAAAAGCAATCAATTTTTCTACTTACGGAGCGAGTTTTGTACATCTGGATCAGAAAGGGAATGTTCTGACGCCTTTGTACAATTACACCAAACCGATGGATGATGAAATTCTTGATTTATTTTATGAAAAACATGGAAGCAAGCTGAAAATTGCCCGCGAAACAGCATCTCCTCAGGCAGGAATGTTGAATTCTGGACTACAATTATTCTGGTTGAAATATAAGCATCCGGAAATATTCAAAAAAATCCGTTACAGTCTTCATTTACCTCAGTATTTATCATATTTGTTTACCGGAATTTGTGTGTCGGAATTTACTTCAATAGGCTGCCACACCAATTTGTGGGATTACGACAAAGCAGATTATCACGACTGGGTGTATAAGGAAGAAATAGATGCTTTATTGCCGCCAATTGTACCGACTTCGGCGAGTATCAACACTTCTTACAGGAATAAAAAAATTAAAATCGGCGTTGGAATTCACGACAGTTCTTCAGCATTATTGCCTTATATTTTAAGCAAAAAAGATCCGTTTTTATTGCTTTCGACAGGAACATGGAGTATTTCGTTAAATCCATTTAATGATGAAAGCCTTACCGGCGAAGATATAGAAAATAATTGCCTAAATTACATGCGAATTGATGGAAAACGTGTAAAAGCGTCCCGTTTTTTCATGGGAAATGAATACAAAATTCAGGTTGAAAAATTGTGCGCTTATTATGGAAAAGAATATGGTTTCCACCGGGAAGTGCAGTTTGATCAGGATTTGTATCTGCGTTTAATGAAAAATAAAAATATCTATTTTCGCTTTGAAGGAATTATTTTAAAACGAAAAATGATCAGCGAGACAGATTTAAAATCATTTGCTACTTTTGAGGAAGCATACCATCAATTAATGATCGAATTAATGGATTTACAGATTCATACCATCACCAATGCAATCGGAAATTCAGATATTAAAAATATTTATATCGATGGCGGATTTACAGATAATGACGTATTTATGAAACTGATGTCTCACCATTTTCAACATTACAATGTGATGTCTACACATTCTCCGCTGGGCTCTGCATTGGGAGCTTCGATGGTAATTTCCAATAAGAAAATAGACGAAACTTTTTTACAGCAGCATTATCAGATGAAAGTGCTTCAACCGTTAATTCTTAATTTATAAAACATGTCATTTCCATTTGATACCCGTTATGCTTCGCTTGAATTGTTGATCGAAAAGGCAAAAAAAAGAATGCCTCGTTTTGCTTTCGAATATCTGGACGGCGGTTGTAATGAAAACATCAACCGAGACCGAAATACAAGCGAACTAAGAGAAGTTTTGCTGCGTCCGCAATACCTGAACAATAATTATGCGGAAGCCAATATGGAAACGGAATTATTCGGGGTAAAATATTCAGCACCTTTCGGGATTTCTCCTGTCGGTTTACAAGGTTTAATGTGGCCCAATGCACCCGAAATTTTAGCAAAAGCAGCTTTTAAACATAATATTCCTTTCATATTAAGTACGGTTACAACAAGCAGTCTTGAAAGAATTGCAGAATTAACGGAAGGAAAAGCCTGGTATCAACTGTACCATCCGAGAGAAGAGTGGCTGCGTGACGATATTCTCGACCGTTGCGAAGCTTCCGGATATGACGTGCTGTGCGTGTTATCCGATGTTCCAACTTTTGGATACAGAGCAAAGGAAATCAGAAATGGTTTGGCAATGCCACCTCAAATTAATTTCCGAAACGTTTCTCAAGCTTTGGCAAGACCGGAATGGTGCTTGGAAATATTAAAACACGGCATTCCGAGCTTTAAGACGATGGAAAAGTACATGGACAAAAACATGAATGTGAAACAGCTGGGACAATTCATGAATTCTACTTTTTCGGGAAGATTAAATTCAGACAGAATAAAGGCTATCCGCGATAAATGGAAAGGAAAATTGGTCATTAAAGGCGTTGCTTCCGATGAAGATGCCGCTGAAGCAGTTCGGTTAGGGTTCGACGGAATGATCATCTCCAATCACGGGGGAAGACAGCTTGATGCAGGAGAATCTACGATTGCAGTCGTAAAAGAAATCAGTGAAAAATATAAAGATCAGATCAAAATAATGATGGACAGCGGCGTAAGAACCGGTCCGGATGTTGCCCGAGCGTTGAGCTGCGGCGCAGAATTTACCTTTATGGGAAGGACTTTTATGTATGCAGTCGGTGCTTTAGGCGATAAAGGTGGTGATCATATCATTGAAATGCTTAAAATGCAGTTCAGACAGGTGATGGAGCAGCTTTGCTGTGAAAAACCGGAGGATTTGCAGAACTTTAGAGTGAAGTGACTTTAACCACAAAAGTTACAAAAAGATTTAAATACATAAGTTATTAAAGTTTACTACTAAAACTACAAAGAAGAGCACATTCGCTTTTTGGAAATCTTTGATTTTCTTCCTGATGTGATCTTTTAGAAGTATTAATCTTTAATAACTTATGTATTTAAATCTTTTTGTAACTTTTTTGGTTAAATAAATAATTAAGCATTACAAAGAATCCCTCTGAATAAACTTAAAAACATTATTCACCTGTTCCTTTTTATTTTTCAAAATCATGTAGGCAGCAGATTCTCCCATTGCTTTGAAATCTGTAGTAATTACGGTAATTCCGAGTAATTCTTTAAGCGGAGTTTCGTTGTAGGAAATAATTCCGATGTCTTTGCCCAATTCAAGATTTTTCTGCCTGATTTGCTTCACCAAATTCACCAGATCACGTTCCCGGATGGTGATGAAAATATCTTTATCCTGCAATTCCATGTCGGGATAAATTTCATCGAGAATTTCATAATCAAGCTTAAAATCCTTACAAAACTTCTCAAAGCCACGTACAATTCGGAAAGGATAGGGATGGATTGATTTGTCGGGGTAAACCAGAATGATTTTTTCGTATTTTTTTATTTTGTCTAAGCCTTCTTTTAAAGCATTGTAAATATCATGTTCAAAATCCTGAAAAATAGAGCCATATTCTCCCGAAATATTAGGTTTGGTATTGTCTAGCAACAACAATTTGTTTTTAGGAATTTGCTCAATTATATCTAAAACTTCCTGTGTTGAGCTGGTATGTTTAGACTGTTCATCCCTGAAATGGGGCATGATCACATAATAATCAAATCCGCCCAGGTTCTTTTTTAATGAATTAATGAAAAGTGTTTCATCGCAGTGATAGATGTACATCTCAACATTACCTTTGGTACCGATTGCATTCACAAAATAGTTGTAAATCATCATTTTATAGGTGCTCGGTTTGTTGATCAGGAAGAAAATATTGATGATATCATTCTTATTGATACGAGAAATATAATAGCCCTTACCTTTTACAGACTCAATAATCTGCCTTTTTCGGAGCTCTTTATAAGCCTTTTCCACAGTATCTCTCGAAAGAAAACAGGATTCGCTGAGCTCATTAATGGATGGGATTTTTTCCCCGATTTGAATTTCTCCACCATCAATTCCATTAAGAATGGAGTCTACAATCTGCTTATATTTAGGAACTCTGGAATGTTCATTGATATATATTTCAAATGTTTCGGACATGACTTTTTTCGGTACAAGGATTTTCGTTTCAGTTAAGGAAACTAATTTATAAAAAATTAACTAATGATCATATATAAGTTGTAAATTTTATAGCTATCGAGGCTGAAAATTTATGATTGTTCAAAAATAAAGATAAATCCAAATATTTTTTCCTTTAAATATTTTCTCTGAATCTTCAAATTTTAAACCTTTACATTGATATAATAAAAAAAGCCTGTCCTTTTCAGAACAGACTTCAATTGATATGAATGTAAAAATTTTTAAGGCATTTTCTTAAAACCTTCTGCTTTTATTTTCCATGAACCATCTTTCGGAAAGCCGGGAAATTCGCCTTTAGAACTGTCCCAACCTTCCAGCATCATAGCAACGGTGGTCAAAACGCCGCCGTTTCCGGGAAGGTAAATACGCAGACGTTTATCCTGAAAATTATGACCATTTTTCAAATACGTATTGGTTTGAATATTCATAAAAAGGGCATCCAGAGCTTTGTTTGGAAGTCCCAGTCTTGCCGCATTCATCGCTGTCATCGGAAAATCCCAACCCCAGGTATGTTCCCAGTTCCACCTTTCCCAAACAATATCCAGGGTGTTTTTCATGATTTTCTTATCCAGTTTCAGGGATTCCGGAACCATTCCTAAAGCTCCGAGAACGGCAGGGTGATCAGTCATCCACTTTGGAAATATGAAAGAATCTTTTGCAGATTCGGTCGACAAATAAACACCATCCTGAATCGGAAGCGGGGCTAATTTTGTAATAACTTCATCCCATTTTTTATCTCTCGGCTGCCCCAATCTTTCCTTCCACTGTTGAGCAACTTTCAGTGCCCAATCCCAATACGCAACCTCATAAGTGGGGTTGTAAGTATCTTTCGCAGGGAAAACTTCCTGTGCGGGAATTACTCCTTTGCCTAAGTTATAGCGGTTTTTCTCTTTGTCATAATAAGCATAATCTGCCATAAAATCTGCAGTGGCAAAAATCAGATCCTTATATTTTTCCAAGACTTTTTTGTCCTGCTTGTCACGATATAAAAGTTCGGTCATATAGATGATGTGCGGCTGTTCCCAAATCAGGAATGCTGCTACAGAAGATGGACTTTCGTTTCCTTCATTGTCAGACATTTTGATCCATCGAACACCTTTATACCCCTGTCTTTCTGCTAATTTTTTTGCTTTGTCAAACGATCTGAAATAATAATCCAGTTGTTTTTCCAAAATCTCAGGTCTTCCCCATAAAGCGTAATGAACACCGTGCCACCAATGCATTTCTGTGTGTGGTTTTCCGTACCAGCTGTTGAATGTCAAACCTGTTTCCTGCGGCGGATTGCTTCCTCCGCACTGTACTTTTGTTAAATATTCTGACAATACAACTCTGCGTTCCAGTTCGTTTGCTCTAGGGTCTGTACTTCCTTCAAAATCAACGGCAGCGCCGCTTTTCCAGAAAGATTCCCATCCTGAAGTGCTTTCTTTTTCTGCGTCGGCAAATAACGTTTTACCGCTTTTTGGACTTTTAGATGAAAATTCTACACTTAATTCTATTTTTTTGCTTTTTGATGACGGTTCATACACAAAATAATGTTTTCCCGTTTCGCGTAATTTTCCATCTGTGAAATAAAATTGAGTATAATAATCAGCACTCTGCAATTGGTGTTCAATCAATCCCTGAGTTTGATTTGATGAAATAATTTTCGTTGTATGATCATTTTCATTTCCGTAAAAAGCAGCGTCATCCAGAAACTGTCCTGTTGGAGAAGGGTAGCGGGCGAAAACCTTTAATCTGTTTTGAGAAATTAAATCCGACTCAATTTTAACTCCAATTTTATCGGAATTTTGAAAAGAAGCGGTCCAGACTTTTACAGGTGTTCCGTCAAGTGAAAATTCACTTGTGATAATTCCTGTCCAAAGGTCAATTTTTTGATTAATATTGGTCAGGTCCGAAATTTTTGCCTTCTGACCGTCTTTTTTAAGCAGTTTAATACCGATATTCCCTAATTGCAGTCGGTGTTTGTTGACTCTGAAATACTCAACAGCTCCTTTATTTCGTTCGGGTTCTTTTAGTTGCACACTGTACATTGCTTTGCGGCCTTCATTGTTAAAATCGTAAGCTTTTAATGTCTCTTCAAACTTATAATCTTTAGTATTTGGAAAGCTGTTCCAGCCCCATTCAGACTGCGTTCCCAGGGAAACTCCGTTTTTGTAATATTCAGGGAACGACTGCATTCCGGTGATATCTACCGTATAAGCAAATTTTCCGTTTCCGACCGTTAAAGTCGATAAGGTATCAGCTTTTGTGTTGACAATATTATGCCGCTGAACAACCTTTTTTCGGTCTATTTTCTGAGCATTGAGAGAAGAAAATCCAATGCAAAAAAGACTCAGATATATGACTAATTTCTTCATTTTTTAATTATTACTTTATTACTTTATAGTTTTTTTTAACCGCAAAAGAGGCAAAAGATTTTATTATGATAAATAGATATTTAGAAGGAGACAAAATAGTAGAATAATATTTTACATTTTGTAAACTTTGTAATACTTTATTTTCAAATATTTCTTTTGAAGCTTTGCGGTAAAAAGCCTTCTAATTATTTTTATTTAAGGACAGTAGCACTCATCAATCCGATAACGACATCATTGCTCACTGCTGTTAATTTTATTGATTTTAATTCTTTATTAGGGTCAATCGGCAGATCAAGAATCGTTGCTGCGCCGCCTTCAACAGCACGGTTGCTCACTCCCTTAATTTCTGAATATTTCGTTAAACTCCCACCCTTGTACAGTTCCCCGGTTTTCAGCTGAACCCGGTACGGAATTTTGTCATCCGGAATTTCAAAAGCAAAATTATCGTCAAACAAATCCTGTTCGATAGGCCACCAATTAATCGGATTTTTTAGTTCTAATTTTGCACTCGAACCGTCTGAATATTGAACCGTAATTGTACCATTGGTAATTTGTGACTGCATTGGATTAGTAGATCCTGCCATCAGAAAATAAATTTTACTTCCTTTTCCCGAAACAGGGATTTCAACTGATTTCGGAAAATTATCCCACTGGCTTGTAAAGACAATATTTTTATCTTCGTTGTTAATTAAAAAAGGAATTCCTAAAAACTCAAGTTTTCCGCTTTTCCGTTTTTTCATCAGTCCGCTGTCATCAATTTGAGTAGTCGTCAATGGATAGCACCAATTTCCGATTCCTTGCCAGGGAAGCTGTAGAGTAGGGACATTGAGTCGGGGTGAAAGATACTTTTGATTAAAAATTTCGGTTACTCTTTCATTATATTTTGAAGCTAATGAAACAGGATTGAACTCGCCTTTATTCTCAATTTCCCAGTCTGTTATTTCTAATTTTTGTTTAATTCCATTATATTCAAGCTCTACGGAATTTGTTCCTTTGCTTAAATGATTTTGAGGAATTTCAATTGATATATTTTGATTTTTTTGAGTTGAAAAGTTTTTAACCAAACCATTAATCTTCAATTTTCCATTAATCGGATTTGATGATTTAGACTGAATCTGTAAGTTTTTATCCACCCATTTTATTTCTAAAGGATATTGAATGTTAACATTTACAGGTTGCCACCATTTCGTTCCATTTTGTTCCAATTGAACGAAAAAAGTACCTTTTCTTTCTTCTTTTACTAATTCAAACTTATTGTTAACCACCCCGACCTTCGGCCACCCTTCCAAAGGAGGGGAATTTTTGATCAGTTCTTGTGGATCGTAAACTTGTTGAATCTTCTTTTTTGGATCTAAATTAAGTTGAAGATTTTCAGAGATATAATTAACAAAATCTGTTTGTTCAGTTTTTAATTCTTCCCCAGAATAATTAATTTCAATGGTAAATTCTTTTGCTTTTTCTGTTTCAAACTTAACAAAAGGTTGTAAAATAGAATTCGGTTGTATCGACCATTTTACTTTCTTGCCATTTACTTTTACGGATTTTATTTTGGTGTAATTTACCGGAATCAGCATTTCAAGCGAAATCGGATTTGTAAAGTTTGATTTAAACCAATAATTCGTTTTTTTAGAATTTTTGTTAAATTTAAATTCCCAATCCGGAAGTTTCAATTCTGCAAAATTCCAGTCTTTGGGAAATCCGGGTTTTATGTTGATTTTATTTTCTAATAATTTTGGATAAACCCCGAAAAGTCCTTCCGTTAAAGTTCTTGCAGCGACTCCAATTGGATCGGCAAAATCTCTGTACAATTCTCCACGAAAAGCATCATAATGAGACAACTGTTCAAAATTTCCCGGACTGATTCCATAATACATGCTCTCAGCAAGATTCCCCTTCCAAAGTCGGAAAGCATCTTCGTTTCTCCCTGATTGCCAATACGCTAAAGCAGTTTGTAAATTCTCTGCCAATGCCACATTATTGATCGACCAATCATAAGGCTGCCAGTTTGTTGTCGAAAGTGTGTAATAGTTTTTATCAACTTCTCCCTTTACCGTTACCGGAATCTTTGGAATATAATTGTTGATGTATTGTGTATTTTGGTAATCTTCAAATTCATCTAAAATATAAGCATCGGAAACATGATAAATCGACCATATTCCAGGCTTGTCATGAAGGATCTGATTACCTAAGGCATCTTTATATTCAGCGAAATAACCTTTGTTTTTAATCCAAAGCTGGTTTTTCATGGCTTTTAAAATCGATTCAGCTTCTTTTTCATAAGGTTGAGGATTTTCGCCAATAATTTTCGCCAATTTCGCCATTTCACGGTTGGCTCTGTAATTATAAGCGGAAGTATGCGTCACTTTTCCACCTGAATACTGCAGCGCATCACTAGCCCAAATTGCAGCATATGCATCATAAAGGTCGCTACGTTTGAAGTTTCGTTTTTCCCAATCCATATGACGAACCATTGTTGGCCACATTTTCTTTAAAAATTCAACATCTCCAGTGTAGTTGAAGTGAGAAAACATCTGATCAAAAAACACCAGATTCATATCATAATGATGTGGTTTTGAATTGTCATTAGGATTTCTCGAAATATATCCGCTTGAGAACACCGAAGTCCCCATTTTCTCTTTGTGTCTTGCCAAATGCAACAGCGTATCCATCTCAACAGGCGCAGAATCTGGTTTCAGAACCTGAGAATTGGAATAGCTTTCAAAGTGTGCTTTTGCGCGGTCGTGCCAACTTAAAACATCCGCTGCATAAGCTCCACGCCATGCATTTAAACGCATTCTCCAGGCAACAGCGCCGTGAAGAAAGGTTGGACTTTCCCAAACTCCGTCTGCGGCGACAGCTAAAGTTGCTCCGAAATTATTTAAATCTGAATCCGGCGTTTTAAGCTGAATTCTATTGATTAAATTTAATCGGGATTGCTCTGCATCTTTAAATATAACCGCAAGCTGTTCGTCAGAAAAATTTTTATCTGATTTTCCTTTTTTAATTTGAATATAAATCGGATTTTTCTGTGCAGAATATGTTGCGTAAATAATTGGAGATTTTTCAGCTTTGTTTTGTGTGAAATTTGACAGGTTTTCCAACGTTTTTGCATCGGTTAATTGCACTGAATTGGCGTTTGAAAAACTTCCGTTGATGAACTGATTTTCCTTTTTCTTGTTTAAATAAGCAAGTTCAAACTGGTTCTTATTAATTTGAAACTGATTGTCTTCACAATATTCCGGAAGCAGGTAAAATCCGGATTCAGGATCTGCACCGATGTCACCATTTCTGTTGAATGTTTTTCCGCTTGCGCCGCCATAAACTGCGTAGATTTTTGTAGTGGAATCTATATTTTCAGTTTCCATTTTTAAGACCAAACCTTCTTCTTTGGATTGAGCTAAAACCGTCAGTTTTAAACTTCCATTTCCAAGAACTTGATCTTTAATAGTATAAAGCATAGATCCAGGACGATAACGGGTTTCAATCTTATCAGCCTGAATTAATTTTTTAATTGAATTTCCTTTCTGAATCACAAACTGAAGATTTCCACCCATTCCCGGAAGATATAATGCAAATTCCGGTAAATCTCCCGCTTCCACACGCGAAGCACGGTTATCACCATACAAAGCGCGATTGAACCTGTATTTTCCGTTGACCAATAAAAAATCGCCTTTGTCTTCCTTGTAATGTAATTCTCTGTCGTTGTTCTGCCAGTGTTTCGACTGGGAAAACGAATGTGAGAATGCCGATAAAGCAATCAGTCCGGCGAAAATGGTTTTTCTTCGCATTTTATTTAAGTTCAGTTAAAGGTTTTCCGTTAACGGTCACATTTTTCAGCGTTACATTCTTTAAGAAATCAACTTTATAAGGAATTTCAACGCCAGTCATTTTTGCGTTAATCATTGTGAAATCTGTTACGGGAGAAGTTTCGTAAGCATCAGAAAGAACGGCATATTTTCCGCCTTTTTCCACGGTTAAATTTTCTACCCAGATATTTCTGATGGTCGGAATATGATTTCCAGGTTTTTCATAATGCATGTTGAAACGTACTGCAGCTTCTTTATATGCGCCTACTTTTGTATTGTAGAAAAATACGTTTTCAATGATTCCGCCACGGCTTGAGCTTGTTTTTATTCTTAAAGCTCTGTCAAGATTCTTACTGTCCATCACATTTCCGATGGCATAAATATTTTTTGCTCCGCCTGCAATTTCACTTCCGATCACAACACCGCCGTGACCGTCTTTCATTTCACAGTTTTCAATAATATGATTTTCTGCGGGTCTTCCGATGTCTCTTCCGTCTTCATCTCTTCCTGATTTTATGGCAATACAATCGTCTCCCGTATCGAAATACGAATCTTTAATCCATACATTTTTACATGCTTCAGGATCGAAACCATCATTATTCGGACCGTGGCTGATTACTTTTACCCTTTCAATCAAAACATTTTCACACAATACAGGATTAAGGTTCCACATTGGAGAATTTTTAACTAAAACATCCGCCATATAGAAATTTTTACTTTTATAAGGCTGAACGAAATTGGGTCTTAAATAATATCCGTCACCAAAAATTCTTTCTCTTGCAGGTTTTCTTTGAGCCATATATTCATGAAGCTTTGCGCGGGCCGGATTTTGTCTTCCCGGACGAGATTCATTATATCCGTATTTTGTTGCACCACACCAAAACCACCAGTGGTCATTATCAGAATTTCCGTCTAGCGTTCCTTTTCCGGTTATGGCGATATTTTGTTCTTCATAAGCATAAATCAGGGATGAATAATTCATGCATTCCATTCCTTCCCATCTCGTGAAAACGATAGGGTAATCGTTGCTATCCTGACTGAATAAAATAGTTGCTCCTTCACTTACATGTAGATTGACATTAGATTTTAGATAAATAGCACCTGTCAAAAAGACACCTTTTGGAACGACAACTCTTCCTCCACCTTCTGCATTGCATTTTTCGATAGCTTTTTTAAATGCCTCTGTATTTTTTGTCTTTCCATCACCAATAGCACCAAACTCGGTAACCAGATAGTCTTTTTTTCTGAAATCAGGCTTTACAATTTGTTTTTTAAGGGCCTTGATTTCCTTTAAAGGCTGTTCTGAGGAAGTCCACGGCTTATATTGCGCCGAAGCAGGAATTGATATGATTAATGCGAAAAGGATTAATGCGTATTTTTTCATAATGTTATAAAAATATTGGTTTAAGAAAGGCATCAATATTAAATAATCTCTTTCTTTATCGCAATCTAAAATAATTATGATTAAAAATTATCCTGCACTGTCGGTATAAATTTCGTTAGATGTTTTTCCTTATTTGGAATAATATTCCTAATTCCGCGGGAATATGCGATATCGGATTTGGTAAACCTCGTATATTCTGCAAACCAGACCTAAAAATGTTGCCTGTTATTATTATATTAAAATGAATTAATACTTTAAAAATTAAAAGAAAATAAAACAACCAATTTATCAAAATAAAAAGGCTGCCCAAAAATAAGCAGCCATTTAATATAAAGTTGATTTTCTATTTTTTCAGTAATCCCGGATAAAGGACGCCATCCGTTTTTAATGATATATTTAGAAGGTATGCAATTAATGGTGCAATATCTTCCTGTCCCATTAACGGAATTACAGTTCCTTCTTTGATATTTCTGCCGAAAGCCACGAATCCTGTTTGGATTTCCTTAAAATCAGTTGGAAGGTAACCGTGGGTTCCTCCGTCTGCGGCTTTTAATAATTCTCCGGTTGCTGTTGCCCCGAAACTTATTCCCTGATAAGCGGCCAAAGCTAATGACGCAGTTGGATCTCCTTGAGCTTCTGCGATTTGCTGTTTATTTAAAATATGAAAAAGCTTTTTCTGGCCTTCGGGTAGGTTGTTTAAAAGTTCATTTACTTTATTTAAAGTTGCTTTATCATTCGGGTTTTTCAAATGTAAGAATGCAGAACCACCGCTTGCCTGAAAGTAGGCTTTCCAGTCTTCTTTTTTGTCATTATTGTAAAGTCCCGCTTTTGCCAGCATTACATTAGGATTGAATTGGGTATGGATATCCACAAATCCATGATCCCCTGTGATGATAAACGTTGTATTATCCTGTATTCCGGCTGCGATGGCAGCGTCAATCAATGTTTTAATGGCAACGTCTGCACCTACTACTGCGGAGCGAACTTTATCGCCATCTCTTCCTTGTTCATGCTCGAAGTGATCGGTAGCCGCTATATGAAGGGCCAAAAATGAGGGTTTGTACTTCTTCAGAATATAAGCCGCCATTCTGGCTTTGTTTTGATCTGTCACAGCATAATCCAGGCTTGCGCCGTATTCCCCGAATTTTCCCACCGCATAATCCTGAACTTCCTGGAAAAGCTCTTTAGGAGAAGATTCCATGCTCATTGCTTTTACTTCATCTTTTTTCTCACCCTTATTTTTAGGGAGATAAACGTATTCCGGTAAATTATAAGTAATTGGGGCGCCTACCGTTACCGGCCAGCTTACGCCGGCTGTAGTAAGACCGGCTTCTTTTGCAGCACTGAAAATGGTAGGAACTTTAATATCTTTATAAAACCAAAACCATTCGCCTGTAATTCCCAAAGGCTGAACCGGAGTGTTATAATAAATACCGTGTTTTGCGGGTAATACACCGCTTACCATCGTAGTATGTGACGGGTAAGTAACCGTAGGGAAGGAACCTCGGACTCCATCTGCATAAGCTCCTTTTTTCATCATTTGTCTTACATTTACCATAGACCATTGGGGATCCAGATAGAATTCCGGTCTTAATCCGTCTACACTTATCAAAACGACATGTTTTGTGTTGTCCTGAGCTTTTGCTAATCCCACAGTAAAGGCAAGAAAAAAGAATATTTTTTTCATTGTAAAAATTTTTGCAAGATTAGAACATTAGTGTTAATCGGAGATGAACGGGATATTAAATGTTTTGCATAAGAATAAACTACATATTTTTAATATTTATTTTAAAATGAAGAATATGAATGGCTTTCTTGATTAAAATGATAATAATTAATGCATAGTCAAAAAAAATAACTGAAAGATCTATAAAATGATCAAAAGGGATCATGAAATAAATCTTCCAGCCATAACTAATCAAGTTTTATTATTATGTACAATTAATCGGTCTTTATGATTTTTTTTGTAATAATTTTTCCTTGAGAGTTTTTTAAAGTCATAATGTATATTCCTGTATTTAAAGTTGAAATATCTAAAGAATTTTTACCATTTTTAATATTTCCACTTGACAAAATACGTCCATCCATTGAATTCAGATTATAAGATGCATTTTCTTTGGAAATAACCTCAACATTATCCTTCACAACATTGGTTTGGATTTGCGCGAAAGAATTTTGATTGTTTTTCACATCATTTACCCCTAAAATAGCACTTGGATCATATTTATAAGTAATGGTAACCGGAGTTCCGTATTCGGTATTTGCATTATTAACAAGGTAGTATTTTATTACATAGCTGATAGGGAATGTCCCAGATCCGGCATTAAAATTCCACATATTGTATCCCACAGATGGTGTTTCTGAATTGGCTGCAATGGTAATGGGTGCGCTTGTATTAGAAGGATATACACCATTTACTGCTACAGAAGGCAAACAGGTGCTGAGGTAGCAGAACTGAAAATTATTTCCGGTAGCGTTCTGGATACTCATTATTTTCATACGGACTTTTATAGCGTTGGCAGATGTATTTTTAATTTTATAGTGAAGTGTTGCTATATTTTCATCAGTTGTATTGTATGTGAAGACCTGGCCGTCGGCAATAGGTATGTTTTCGTCTGTTGCTAATGCAATCTGTGCCTTACTGAAAAAAGACATCAGGATACAGAATGTTAATAAACTAAACTTTTTCATTTGTTTTAAATATTTATTAAGATTAAGAAACCCAAGATCTGGGTTTCCTTAATCTTTTGATTATTATTTTATAATTAATTTTTGAGTTTTCGGTTCAGAACCTTTTTCTTTAATAGAAACAAGGTAAACACCTTTTGCCAGACCTTCTACAGAAACACGGCTGTCCGGTGAAACCTGAGATTTCTCCAAAACAAGTCTGCCTGTTGCATCATAGAATTTCAAATCTACATTGTAATTTGCCTGTACTTTGATATAATCTGTTGCAGGATTAGGATACATTGTGAGGTAGTTTGCATTTGTTTGTGCAGTGCTGGTTCCCAAAGTATTAAATAGGAAAGAACGTGCATTTACAACCTCTCCGGTAGTGGCATCAAGAAGAAGCAGAACAGCTTTCATATTTGCTATATTGTATGTCGTAGGAATAGTTGTTGTGAAAGTATAGTTCACTGTCTGCCCGTCCGTAAGTGTAGCAGGGATTGAGCCTACCTGTCCTGAATATCCTCCTAACAGCATTCTGCCCACATGGTCATATACCATTTGTGAAGCGGGAACCGGATTAGGAAGATTTTCATAACCTCCCATTGCAGATCCGCCTGAGTAGTAATTGGATTGATTGTAGCCTGTTGTTGTACCTGTTACATTATCTTCCACCATTACAACGGCGAACCTAAAGTTAGCATTAGTGAAGTTTGTTCTGAATGTAGCTGCTGCATTAAAGGTAAGAACGTTTCCTGCCAGGCTGGAAGAAGCATCTAATTGCGCAGGTGTTACAAGAATTTTTCTTTTGTTTACCTGAGATACCATTTCTGTATTGGTTACGGAAGCATTCAGAACAGCTCTGTCTATATTCATTCCAGGGAAAGCATTAAAGTCTGCTCCGTTGTCATAATCGGTTATTTTCATTGGGTCACCATTATGCACAGCGATTCCAATAAAATCATTTGGATAATTGGTATCCATGTAGTGCATGGCAACAGCTCCTCTTGGGCAATATCCACACCATGTTCCCGTTCCTTCTTCTATCAGAACTTTTTTAGGAGAGTTCTGGCTTACTGTTTTGAATGAAGTGGCGAGAGTATTATCCGCAGGGCTACTGTCTGCCGCTCCATTTACCTGGGTTATAGTAACATTTATGGTTTTTTCTACAACAGAAGGGTAATTTACAGAAATCGTATGAGTGATAGTAGCTTGCTGACCTGTAGCAAGTGGTGTAGTTAAAGGAATTGTTGAAATATGGTCTGTAGTTCCGTCATTCCAGTTAGCAGTTATATTATTAATAGTTTCTGTACCGTTGTTTTTTACTGTTGCTTTTAAAGAATAGTTTGTATTAATAACACCATATTTGTCTAAAGTAACTTTTTGAAGGGCAATATCTTTAGCTGCAACAGTTTTTACATTAAGGTTATCTAAAATTAATGCATATTGATCATAGCAATCATAATGTCTGAAAGAAATGTAGACCTGCTGTCCGATATATGGTGTAAGATCAACTGATCTGCTTTGAGACCCTCCTGTAGCAACCGTTTCTGTGTAAACAGGTGTGGAAGCAATTATCGTCGCAGGAGTATTGGAGGTTGTCACATAAACAGAATATTTTTCGGCCGGATAGTAAGGAGCTGTAGCCATATCATATTCTAATGAGACACTGGTTGCAGTAACGGCACTTAAATTAATCAAAGGAGAGGTAATTAAGTTGTTGGGTGTTATTGCACTATTTGTTGCGTCAATATAAGAATAAGACACTAGTGATCCTGATCCAAAACTTGGGAAATCAGATGAAAAACTCTCATTATTCCATTGATAGCCATCATTATTCAGATCAGTGCTTGTCCAGCCATTAAGACCGGGGGTATTAAAATCCTGACTATAATAAGTCTGGGACTGGTGTATTCCAAATAGAAGAATACCCATAATAGTTAAAATTCTTTTCATGTTGTTTGATTTTTAATTTGTTAATGTTTATAAAAATTCGTAGTTGTTGTTTGTACCTATTTTTTCCTCACGTACATTGAGTACGGTTCCGTTTCCGTCTAATATCATCACTATGATTTTCAGGTTGTTGGTATTATATCCGGATGGAATATTGTATTGGAAAGATCTTGAATATTCATTCGAAACGGTCGTTTGTGCACCCGGAATTGGCTCTCCGTTGATGGATGTTAATTTGTCACGTAGAACATTGTGATGTACATAATTGTAAATCGTGCTGCCTCCTCCGTATAATGCGCTGATATAGTTTTTCTGATTATGCACCAGCTTGTCTTCCACTATAAAAGCGGCTATTTTCAGATTATTGAAATTGTCTGTGAAGAAAACCTTAGATTCTGCATTTACTGTATTTCCGGTAATTGAAGAATTTATTTTAATTCCTATTTTACTGTAAGCATTCAGCTGACTTAATGGAACCGACATATCGGTGTAGTTGGAATCATAAGGCCAGAGCGTATTCCTGTTGATATACATGGCAGGCCATTCTGTAACGTTTTTCAGGGTTTCCAGTTCTGTACTTGTTGCATTGGCCCATGGGTCCGTAGTGCCTTCAGGCCCGTGGATTCCTATAAAAACATAATCTTCTGTTTGAGCAGTAAGGTTGTCATGTCTTGCCAGAGCAATGGTACAGTATCCGCACCATGTTCCTGTGAAATCTTCATAGAGGATTCTGTGTTTAAAGGCAACTCCTTCATTTACAACCACATTTACAGAAATAGGGTTTACCGGAAGATCTTTATAGCTTGCCTTTACAGAATATGTTCCTTTTTCTGTAGGAGTAAAAATATTTCCGCTTATTGGTTGATTATTGACGAATATTTTACTCTCATTGGTGATATCATTGTTTAAGTTATCTTTTACCTTAAAAGTAAACGGTTTTCCTAATAGTTTTTCGTTCCCACCTTCGGAGGCTACGGAGATATAAGTCACCGTTGTGTTACCCTCATCGCTCTCTGAACCCCGACAGGAAAAGAGAATCAGGAGAACAAATGTCACTGTGGAAAGAAATAATAATCTTTTTTTCATCTTTTTATAAAATTTTAAATTAAATATTCAGTTCTCTATAATTTTATTAAACCTTAGGCTGTGAATTGGTTTATTTTTTACCGTTTCCAATTATCAAATAATTATAAATATTGTTATATTTTTATTTAATCTGTAACAAATGTAATTAAATATTTAATATTGTATAAAAAAATATGTATATATTTGAAAATAAAATTTTACAAGATGAAGAAATTAATACTCACGGGTTTGTTATTAAGTTTTAGCACGTATTATGCTCAGCAAATCCCAAATGTGTCTATCAGTAACCTGAATGGCGAGAAGCTGAATATTTCAAAAATAAATTCCTCAGAGCCTGTGGTTATGAGCTTTTGGGCAACATGGTGTCTACCTTGTATGGAAGAGCTAAATACGATTAATGAAAAAATTGAAGACTGGCAAAAAGAGGCGAAATTCAAAATGTACGCAGTTTCTACAGATGACGCCCGAACGACTTCAAAAGTGAAAACGGTTGTGAAAAGTAAAGGCTGGTCTTATAATATATTACTGGACCCGAATCAGACGCTGAAAAGAAGCTTGAATATTAATAGTATTCCTCATACAATCCTGGTTCATAAAGGGAAAGTAGTGTATTCACATATAGGATATTCTGCTGGTGATGAAGATGAACTGATTGCAAAAATTAAAGAATGTAACAATAATCTTTAATCAGTTTAATTGATGCATAACAAATTAATTACAGGGACACTATTACTTTTTAGTGCCCAATTACTTTGCCAGTTGACCGTAAATTTAGAATCAAATTCTCAATATTATATTGATGATAACAAGATTAAGCTTTCTGAAGCGGAAGTGGCGCAACGTTTTAGATCAAATAATTATCTCAATGCCAGTTATAAGTTAAAAGATTTCACATTTGGGGCACAGCTTGAATCCTACGAGCCTGAAGCACTTCTGAATTACAATCCTGCTTTCAAAAAAACTAATATAGGAACGTATTATATTAATTATTCCAACGAAAAATCGGGTATAGATGCTACTGTCGGCCATTTTTATGAACAATTTGGAAGTGGTCTGGCGCTGCGGCTTTGGGAAGATAAGCAGTTGGGAATTGCCAATTCACTTTTAGGAGGAAAAATTAAATATACAGATCCGGCGCAAATTGTTACATTAAAAGCGCTCCTCGGAAAACAAAGAACAGGATTTGGCTTAACGGAAGGACTTATTGGAGGTCTGGATGCTGAGGTAAGACTGGATTCTCTGATGAAATCCAATAAGTTGAGAACGAGTGTCGGTTTCAGCTATGTCAGTAAAAATGAAGATAATAAAGAAAACGATCTTAATCCTAAAAATGTAAGTATTTACGGGAGCCGCATAAAGATGGAATATTCTAAATTCGCCATGGAATTTGAATATCTGTACAAAACCAAAGATAATATAAAGCAGGTGACAACGCTGGATCCTAATAATATTTTCTCCGGAAATGCTTATTATCTTAATCTCTCGTATGCGACCAATAATTTTGGAATTATTGCAAATTTCAGAAGGCTGGAAAATTTCAATTTTTACTCCCAAAGAAACCAGATCGGAAATATTTATAATAATGCTGTTCTTAATTATGTTCCCTCACTTACAAAACAATTCGACTATAGCCTTGCGAACATCTATGTTTACCAGGCCCAGCCGCAGCTTACCTTCCTTTCTCAGAAAAAAGCAGGAGAAATAGGCTCGCAGTTCGACATTTTTTATAAAATCAAAAAAGGAACCCTTTTAGGTGGAAAATACGGGACAGATTTATCACTTAACATATCAAATTGGTATGGCCTGAAAGGCAAATACCGATCTTACATCAACGATGACAACAGCTATGAAACAGAATTTTTAAAGCTGGGCGAAAAATATTATTCTGATCAGAGCCTGGATATCAGAACCAGGTTGAAAGAAAACTGGAAGATTGCCCTCGTTTTTATTAATCAATATTACAATACGTATCGTACAGAAGAAACAACGGGGGAGGTAAAAGCACAAACTGTGGTTTTGGATAATATTTACAGATTTCCAAAAAGCTCTATAAAGATTGAGCTGCAACACCAATGGGCAGACGGATATCACGGAAATTGGGCCGCAGGTTTGGCGGAGTATAATTTTAAAAAACATTGGTCCGTATTTATCAATGATTTATACAATTACGGAAATTCTGATAAAGAAAAACAGATGCATTATTATACCGGAGGGCTGGTTTTCAGGAAAAACAGCACAAGAATTCAGGCGTCTTACGGCAGGCAGCGCGGAGGATTGTTGTGTGTAGGTGGAGTTTGCAGATTTGTTCCGGAAAGTGCAGGGTTTTCGCTTGGTATTAGCACCAATTATTAATTTAAATCTTTAAGTAATGTTACAAAAATTATTTTTTAACGAATCAAAAGGTAAACTATTGTTGCATATGGCTGTCCGCGGTTTGGTAATCGTTCAGGGAACGTACAAAATGTTTGGTGCATGTGCCCGTATTGCCTCTCTGATTATCGCTTTCTTTTACAATAATTAAATACATTTTCTGTAAATTAAATAATTACCGATTCGTACTCGAATTAAATCAAAAGTCTTTAAATCTTAGTATTTGAAGGCTTTTTTATTGTTTTGAATTATTAAATAAATCAAAGAAATATTAAAATAAACCTTGATAACCCAGTATTCATGGCATTTTATTTGTTCGTGGTTTAGCAGGTTTTAGCCATAATTTTATTGCTCAAAGTGTAATTACTTTACACTGTTGCAGGATTTTTAAAAAAGATAAATGACTTCATTTAAATTTTAAAAAATAAATATGGATCGCTCAGAAATTATCGATAAAATAATAGAATTTGCTGATCAGGCGCATGGAGATCAAACCAGGAAATACAGTCCGGACCGGTATATTGTCCACCCGATAAGGGTCATGAAAACCTGCAGTGAATACACGGACAGCCTTCCGATACTCGCCGCGGCTGTCCTTCATGATGTTCTGGAAGATACTCCATACATTCAGGACGATATATCAGCATTTCTTGAAAGCTATATGAATGAAGCGGAGCGAAACCTTACCATTAGCCTCGTTATCGAATTAACCGACGTATATGTGAAGGAAAATTTCCCAAAATTAAACAGATTTAAAAGAAAGAGAAAAGAGATCAAACGTCTTAAAAATATCAGTCCTGAAGCCCAAACCATCAAATACGCTGATATTCTGGATAACGCAGCCGAAATCTCACAAAATGATCCCATGTTTGCCGAACGTTATCTAAAGGAATGTCTTGATATTTTATTGGCATTAAAAGATGGAAACTCACAACTACGGCAGACGGCAATAGATCTTGTAACCACCGAACAGAAGAAAATCAAATCTGAATTATAGCAAACAACCACAAAATATTGATCTATGAAAACATTAATTGGATACCACTGTTCCCTCGAAAGATTCACGCCAACTGAGCACCTTAATAATATTAAGCTTGCAGAAGCTAATGGTTTTAAAGGAATTTCATGCTCAGATCATTTTTATCCATGGAGCAAACGCCAGGGAGCTTCCATTGCATCATGGCCGTGGTTGGGAGCTGCGATGGCAGAGGTTAATCTTCCTTTTGGGGTTATAACTTCGCCGGTAGAACGTTGTCATCCGGCTATCATTGCACAATATATCGCAACTTTGGCTTCCATGTACAACGGCAGGTTGTGGGTTGCTTTTGGAAGTGGCCAGCTCCTCAATGAGCATATTACCAACCAGTACTGGCCGGTAAAAAGTGAAAGAAATGAAAGATTGAAAGAAGCTGTTCATATTATCAGAAATCTGCTTCAGGGCAAAATAGTCAACCATGAAGGAAAATATTTTCAGGTTTTCGATACTAAATTATACACCATACCTTCTATCCAGCCCAAACTTCTGATAGCGGCATTATCCAAAGAATCAGCGCACGAGCTGGCCGACTGCAGCGATGGAATAATCACCGTGATTAAGCCTAAAAGAGAGCAGGAAGAATTTGTTTACGCCTATCAACAGGGTGGTGGTGATAAAGATTCCATGTATCTGCAGGCGATCATGTCTTATCATGAAGACCAAAAACAAGCAGAATATGAAGCCTGGTATAATTGGCGTCATGCCGTACTTGGCGCAAAACTGCAGGCGGAAATCAGGACACCCGATGATTTTGACAGTGCAGCAGAAAGTATAACCATAGAACAGACCAACAAGGTTATCCGGGTCTCATCAGATCCCAAAGAACACCTTGAATGGCTCAACGAAGACATAAGCTGTGGCTTTTCTCAGATATACATCCAGGATGTTTCCAATGACCAGGCAGAAACAATCAGGATGTATGGGAAACTGCTAAAAGATCAATATTGATATATTTAGTAGGAAAGAGGTATTAATTTTAATCAATATTCAGTATCAAATAATTTGAGAAAATACGGATGAAAAATTAGCTAAGCTCATAATTGGTAATCACAAGGCTCAACATAAAGTGAACATAATCCTGTTCGGCATCTTTTCTGTTAATCAGCCTGTTTTTATAATCGTAAGAATTGAGTACTCTTGTCAGCCTGTAATAAGTTTCAAAATTATCATCTTTAATTTTGATTCTGGAATTGCCGTTCCTTGTTTTAATAATTTCATCATCCAGCGTTCTCAGCTTAAACAGAGCCTCGCATAACTTAGCAGCCCTTCCTCCGGTATATCTTTCAATTATATTGACCTTAAAAGAATCAAACTTAATTGTGTTAAAAACAATATTAGAGTCAGGCTCCTGTGTATTGAGCTCTAGCGTGTAATTCATAATTTAAATTTACTACAAATTTAATGAGTTATTGAAAGACTTCAAAACAAAATAACCTATCTAATGTACCACATATTAAATAAAGCCCGCAAATAGGTGTTTTAGTGTACTATAAGCACAAAATTTTTTTATATGACAAGCATAATTAAATCATCCTGAAGAAATTTTTCAGGAGATAAATCAATGTAATATTCCTAAAATATATTTAATAGGGAAATAAAATGATGTTAAAAATACATTCTCTTATTAGTGAACTATTTGTCTGTATAACGACTTGATTGTCATTAAGATAAATTGAATTTTTGATGTCTATATTATCATAAATTAATTTATCATTATCGGGAAAATGGTAATCCAAACACTTTCCAAGCCCTCTTTTCGTATCTATATTTGCCAAAAATCTTAACAATCGTATATAAGATTAAAAAATGAAAATCATCCGGCTTTTTGCGGGTGAATCCTTTAAGAAACGATTCGAGAAACACAATATTCCGACAGCTTGTTTCCCTCCGGGCTGTTAATTAAAACTACTTGAAAACTAAATTTTAAAATGAAAAAACATTTATTAACTGTTGCTTTTTTACTCATTTGTGGGAAGAGCTTCTCACAGGTGGGTATTAATACAGCGACCCCAACCAAGACATTGGATGTGAACGGAGAGATGAGAATACGCGTCCTCCCGAATGCAACTACCGGTAATTACAATCTGATCCTTACTGATAATAATGGTAATATCAGTTCTGCAGATCTTGCAATATCACCCAATACTGTCGGCGATATTAAAAAGGGATTCCAGACCTCGGATCATGCGGGTTGGTATCTGCTGGACGGAAGGTTGCTCAGCGTATTACCCGCCAATGTGCAGACAGCAGCAGGCTCTATCGGTCTCTCAGGAAATCTTCCCAATGCAAGAGGTAAGTTTCTGAAAGCCAAAACAGGAGCAGAGGTACTTGGAAGTTCGGCGGGCAGCAATGTGAGAGTTCTTTCTCAGGCAAATCTTCCAAATTACAATTTTACAGGAACAAGCTCTGTTGATGGCGCTCACAACCATACGTGGACGGATTTGTTTGATGGAGGACAAGCTCATGCCTTAGTAAGATCAAATAATGTCAATCAACAATGGGCGCTGAATTATGAAGTGGGATTCAGCACGTCTACCAATGGTGCCCATACCCATTCTGTCAATGTAAGTTCTGAGGGTGGTTCTCAAAGCTTTTCCATCATTCCGCAGAATATTACCGTAAACACATTTATATTTTTAGGAAATTAAAAATTATGAAAAAATTAAGCTTAAAAAAATACAGTATAGCATTACTTATAGGAAGTGTAAGCTGTCTGCAGGCTCAAAATATAGGGATAAATACTCCCAATCCTACAAAGACACTGGATATAAACGGGGAATTAAGAATCAGGGTCCTTCCGCCGGGAAACAGTGGCCAGCAGATTATTGTCTCGGATCAGCTGGGAAATATCCTGAAAATGAATCTGCCCGCCGCACTTCCGCAGGTTGGAGATATTAAGGATGGCTATACCACTACAGATCATGAAGGCTGGTATTTATTAGACGGCAGGGCGCTCACTTCACTTTCATCTACTGCACAGACTAATGCCGCAACAATAGGTTTTACAGGTAGTCTGCCTAATTTTTCCGGGAAATATGCACGGACTGATGAAACAGGAACTTCTTTATCGACAGTAGGAGGAATTGCATCTCACAACCTTACAAAAGCCAATATGCCAAATTTTGCAATGACTGCAATTGCCGCATTAAATGGTGATCATAATCACGGAACTTCAGATATTCGTTTCGGGCAGCTCAACCTGCCACCGTACGCAGGATTATGGGGATACACCGGCCCGATACAGCTCTTCGCAGAAGGCAAAAGCACTTCCACGTCGCTCAATCATACGCATACTGTAAGCTTAAATTCTAATGGAGGAGGACAGCCAATCAGCTTGTCTCCGGCTTATATTGCGCTAAACACTTTTGTCTATCTCGGAAATTAATTGCTGAAAATGAAAAAATATATCTTAACTGTTATTTTAATAATATTATATAACAAAACACAGGCTCAGACCGGTATTAATACCAATACACCCACTAAAACAATGGATGTGAACGGAGAAGTAAGAATAAGAGCAATTCCTGCAACTGGCTCAGCCGGAAAATCCATACTCACTTCAGATCCTGATGGTAATCTTTATAAGCTGGACAATATTGCTACCGGAAAAATTGGCGATGTTAAAAGCAGTTTAGCAGCGTCAGATCATAGCGGATGGTACCTTATGAATGGCAGGAATATATCGACATTACCAGTAAATGCCCGGAACAATGCAATTGGCATAGGAATCAGTACGGCGATACCCAATGCGGCAGATCGTATGGTGAGAACAATTGCAGCGGGACAGACGGTGGGTACTCTCAGTGGAAGCAATTCGATTATATTAACACCAGCTAATATTCCGGCTTATACATTGGCGGCCGCAACACTGAATCCTTCAGGAGCGCATGCCCATTCGGTTACGGATTTTTATACGATTGCAAACGGATTTGGTATTGAAGCTGGTGCCGGATATTGGTTCAGCCTTACTTCAAGGGTTGTGACAACCGCAGTAAGCGGCAGCCACAATCACTCGGTAGCAGCTGCCACAGGAGGGTCCTCACAACCACTAAATATTTTACCCGAATATCTGGTAGTGAATACTTTTATTTATTTAGGACAATAATTTTGCATTCCCAATAACTACAGTTTAAGAGAAGCAGCCGGAGACATTCCTTAAAATAATATGCCTCAGTTAGTTCATCTTCTGGTTGTTTCTCTTAAACTGTAGTTATATTTTATTCCCTTTTAATTTAAACAAGATTTTTATCTGCTGTTTTTATTTCCAGAAGTTCTGTTATTTCCTTATCCTTAAGTTTATCTTCATTCAAATATTTTATAAATAAAGAAGGGGTAAGCGTTGTCGCTTTTTTGAAAACGGTGGAAAATTTATTCAGTGAAGAGAATCCCGCTTCTTCGGCTAATGTGGCAATTTTATATTTTCTGTAAGTAGGATTATTTCTTAGCTTTTGAATGACATAATGTATCCTTAAAATATTAATATAATTATTAAAATCATTGTTTTTATAAGTATTAATAATATAAGACAGATACTTGCCGTTCGTTTCACAATATGTAGCTAAATAAGAAAGAGAAATATTGTTATCGGTATACATCTCTGATTCTTCGAACTTTTGTAGAAAAGACAATATTTTTTCCTCTGTCTCAGGAGGCATCATAGGCTGGGTGAGGGTTTTCACGGTGTCTTTACGGTCGTCTGTATTATCTTTTGTAAAAGATATTTCCGGTTTCTCATCCAAATCCCGGATAATTTTTTTAAAATGCTGAATGTTTAATTTTTGGATACGCCTGTACCTTAAAAATAATAGCAGTCCGGCCACGAATAACGCTGTAATTATCACAATAATAATGCTTTTGGAAGAGTCGCTTTTTTTTATTTGGGTATTTTCTTTATCAATTTTTGAATAAGATTTATTGACAAGAAACTGTACATTTTTTTGAAGTGTTTTCTTTACAGTGTCGTGCTTTTCCCTGGTTTTTACATAACCTTCAAGGTTTTTTGTGGCAGCATAATACTTTTCCGAGGTTTCATAAACTTCATTTTTAAGAGAAGGATTTTTAGATTGTTCAGTAATCCTAAGTGTAATATCAAGGTGCTTTTTTGCATTCTTAAGATCATTTTTCTGTAAGTACAGTAATGTAAAACCATTATGAATAAGTGCTGTACGATAATTTTCAGGAATATCTTTTGAAAGTTCTAATGCTTTTTCGTAATGATTAAATGATTCTTCGAAATCCCCGATGTGATAATAATTGTAGCCAAGAAGCTGTTCGTTGTCAATCGTCTGAACAAGCTTATTAGCGGTTGTTTTTTCTAGATATTCTTCAGATTTTTTTAATTTCTGTATGGAATTCTTATACTCTTTTTTCTCAATATCATAATAAGCCATTTCCTGCATCATCATTGCCATTGTGTTGTTCGCAACTTCCTGATTTGTAATTTCTTTACTGATAGCAAAACCCATTTCAGAATACGCCTTCGACTTATCATACAATCTTACAAAACGGTATTGTGAAGCTAAAAAACCGTATACTCTGGCCTTCCAGATTGCGTTATCTGTCTTTTCGATAATTTTTTCAGACTTTAAAGCATAGAGTAATGCCTTTTCAAATTCTGCGGTCTGCTGATAGAGAGTTGCCGTGAGCATTAAGCTTTTTGCCTGCAGTAGAGGAGTTTCCGAAATTGTGTACAATGAATCTGCAACCCGTAATGCTTTATTAAAATCTTTTTGTGAAGTTTCCAGAAAAGTTTTTGTGTAGATGGCATTAAAGGAGGCAAGATCCTGGGCATAAAAAATGGCACTAAAAAGTGTAAATAAGAGCGTGAAGAATTTCATAGTTCCGTGAAAAATGACAAAGATAATGTGTTATTTTTATTGATAACTAAAGTGTGGTAGCCAATCGCGAACAATTTTTTGTGGTTTTGAGTTAATATCCAGCGCATTAAAACTGAACTTAAGCTCTGCCATATTAGGAGCTAGAGGAGATACTTCTATTAAATTATTTATCAAGTTGGGAATTATATTGCATAATTCGGATTGTAATATATAAAACTTTGGCAAATAAATTGTTGCAGGTAGATGTAGCAATAATAGATTGTAATTTATCTTAACCTTTTAACTTAATATTAATATTATGAAAAATTCAATTTTAGCAATTTTCGCGGCTGCTGCTTTAGTAGGCTGCAAAAAAAATGAAACGACAGCTACCGACAATTCTGCAGACAGCCTTGCAACGGTATCAACAAGTGATTCTGCAACATCAGGGACAACTACTGATTCTGCTGCAACCGCGTCAAATACCGATGCTACCGGTAAGACGGCTTCTTTAAGTGATCAGGACAAAAAATTTGCGGATGCTGCAGCAAAAGGAGGTTTGATGGAAGTGATGATGGGACAGCTTGCCGCCAGCAACGCCAGCAATGCAACTGTGAAAAAGTTAGGTGAAATGATGGTAAAAGATCACTCGAAAGCCAATGACGAGCTCAAAGCATGGGCTTCAACAGCAGGTTATACATTGCCTACGAGCCTGGATGCGGAAAAACAGAAAAAGTATGACGAGTTGAAAGCGAAAAAAGGAGAGGAGTTTGATCGTGCGTATACTGATCTTATGGTGTCTGATCATAAAAAAGATATAGCTGAATTCAAAAAAGAAGCTTCGGACGGAACGGAAGCCTCGTTGAAATCTTTTGCAGGCAAAACAGTTCCTACATTAGAACATCATTTGATGGAATCTGAAAAAGCAAAAGATGCAGTAAAATAGCATATTAAGCGATTTTAACAAACAAAAAGCACCTTAAAAGGGTGCTTTTATTGTTATCGGGAAGTCATTTTTTTGGCCAGATCTATTCTAATTTTGGCTATAATATAATTAATACATTTTCACTATTTAGTGATTATGATCATAAATCAATGATTTTGGATTTAATAGTTTTGCATTATAGAGCATATTTTATCGTATGCTTTATTACGGAATATCCAGCAGTTAGGATCATACAGCAGATCATAATAAAAGGTATACCGATACGAGGTTTAAAAAAAACAAAATTAACAATTAAAAATTATTTTATTATGATCGGTACTATTACTTTCAATCATAGATTTACGTTTTTATTCTTCATCCTATTATCATTTTCGATAAGGGCACAGGTAGGAATAAATACCGAAACACCCAATCCAAGCGCAGCCTTGGATGTGGCCTCTACCAACAAAGGGCTTTTGGCTCCCAGAATGACAACCGCTGAACGAACTGCAATTGTATCTCCGGCAGACGGACTCATGGTTTATGACACTACATTAAAGCTATTTTATTACTATTCCGGCGCTTCATCATCATGGACTCCCATGGGAGCGAATGTTACGGATCGTCTTAATTTCAAACTTGTGAGGTCTACCGATGCTTTGCATACCGTTTTAGCTTCAGAACTTGCTGCGGGTGGAGGAGCCAGATATGTTATGGATCCCAATACTTTATATGAAATCAATGGTCAGATTATTTTTGATTTGCCTGTAGATCTTAACAACTCATATATCCACGGCCAGGATACCAACAACGATATTCTCGTGAGAACTTCAGGTAACATTTTTGAAGGGGCAACAGGAGGAAGTATCAGAAATGTGACACTTATTGCATCAGCGGGAAGTGTTTTCAATCTTAACGGATCCGCAGCGCAGAACCTTATCTTCAGGGATTGTGTTGTAGCTAATTCCAATAATGTTGGGACTATTTCCGGTTTCGGACTGGTATTTTTGAGCATTATCCAGTTTTCCGGGAATACCAATGGTATTACTTATAATAATATCAATCAGTTATTGTTAAGCAACCTGGGATGGTTCGGAAATAACTCAGGGACGTATGAAAGATTAACCGGTACATTTACTTTAGTGGAAAAACAAGGTGGCTTCACCCAGGTAAACGGTTCTGCAATTGGTTTTGATGTATCTGCATCCGGGCTTACAATTACCGGTGATGCTGTAATGGAATCTGTTGTGTTCACAGGAACTAATACTACAGGATATGTAAAGAACTATACGGTAGGAACTTATTCAGGGTATAATTTCAACAATAGCTGGACGGTAAGATCGGCCGGATTACCAACCGAATCTGATACCAATGCAGTAGGGGATTTCTCGGTTGATTATGCAGTGGGAACCGGTATCGGGGTGAGTTTCAACAACAGTAATCCTAGTAATATTGTGAAAATTGGTACGGCAACTTCAGTTTCGACATCATCCAATTTATTCCGTTTTTCAACTGACGGAGTTCCTAACAGATTGAGATATTTAGGTAAAAAGAAACGTATTTTCCAGATCACAGGATCGGTTTCATTCCAGGTTCCTGCCACCGGGACTTACATTATTTATATTGCAAAAAACGGAACGGTTCTAAGTCAGTATAAAGTATACGGACGTGGATCTTCAACCAATGATATCGTGGTTTTACCAATAAACGGTACTACAGAACTTCTTAATAATGATTATATAGAAATATTCGCACAGCGATATTCAGGGTCTAATGGAGATATTGTTGTTCCTAACATGACTGTTACGATTAAATAATATTCAAGCTAAATTTTTAGTGAAAATATATCTGTAAAATTCGATATTTCCCTCATTTGGCGAGAATATATGCCCATAAAGACTTTAAATCTTTGTATTTAAAGTCTTTTTTCTTAAGCTAAAGTAAATTAATGGAGAGAATTTAAATCAATTAAGTTCTTTTGAAAAATTCCGGTTTTTGTTCATGTAAACACCTAAAATGGTATAAACAATATTATAATCTATCACCCGCCCCGAAAAAAGCTTAATATGAATTTCCTTGCGGAAAACCCCGAAATAAGATCTGTGTAAGGTGTGAATTATTTTTTCTTTGCCGGGATTTTCAGGAATTTCCAGTCCGTAAAGTTCTTTTATTTCGGAAGACAGCAGATCCGGAATCTCCCGTGGATAAGGAGAGGAACTGTTGTTCTCAGGTTTATTTTTTTCCATCTTTAGTTTTTAGTTTTAATCGTATGTTTTTAATAAAAAATGGTTAAGTATATAACATTCATAAAGAAAAATAACTTAACCATTTTGAGGGAGGCATTCGCCGTCACTTGTGTTTCATTTGTATAAAAACTTACTATGCAAATATAAGATGGTTTTTAATGATTCAATAAATTATTTTATAGATATTTCTCTATTTCGTTATCAATATTTATGTACAGTGCATATTCATTGAATTATAGCTGTAATTAATATGAAATAATTAATACGTATGAATGTTTTACTGTAAAAGTTTATTCCGGTTCTGCAATACCCAGAAAAATAACAACACCGTCTCCACCGGGATTATCCAATACATCCACAATGGCGGAAGGCTTCCAGTTGTTCATACACCAGAGATTTCCGGCACCGTCAATATTGGTTGAGGTAAGCCGCATGATGGGTTGGTAGCACTGCATTTGTACGGGCTCAAGCTTGGAACCCGGTGTTTGTGGTTTTGTTTGGGTGCCATACAGAGGCTGTCCGTTGGCAAGGGTCACTTCAGAACCGCCTGTCGGCACGGTAAGAAGCATTGCGGTATTCGGTTTTGAAGGTTCCCTAAGCATTGTTACCCCGAAAGGCCCCTGCATATCAAGCGCTAAATTTTCCTTAAAATCCGTTTCATGCCCGAAATTAGCGAGAAAAACGGTTTGTTTGCTGTCGATCTTCACTCCCCAAGGTGCATATGTATTTGTATCATAATACCCCTTAACAGTTGAAAGATCATTGCTAAGTATTGTCGCGCGGTTACTGCTTACACCAACAACTACCACATCACCTTCACCGTTTATCGTGATCTGACGTAAAGATTCATAGCCTTCCTGTTTGTTGGCACTTTCGGAATAATCACTGAACCAATAATTTTTAACAACCAAAGTATTATCCTCAATCGTTACTTTATAGACCGCGGAAAAGGCACAATTATCAGGATTGTTCTTATCATAATTACCAATGCAGGAGACATAAGCATTGCCTTTGTTATCAGGGGTAACATCAAATATCTTAAGATACGGTGTCCTACACCATTCGGGATCTGAATCCGGTAATTTTTTTACTGGAAACTCATTACAGATCAGAGTACGCTCCGGGGTGGGTCCTTTTTCCATATCTTCTTCTTTTTCCGGCTTTAAATATACAACCACAGCACTCGGCTCACTATCGAAAGGGTAAACTCCTAAAGGTGCCGGAGCAAAAGGCTCCTGGCTGCCTACCGAAGCCATCCAAAGGTTGCCATCCTTATCATATTCCATGCCCTGAACCCGTGAAAGACCCAATGTAAAGCCATTTGAAGGGCTTACAGGTCTGCCGTTCTTATAATAAAAACGGGATATGCTGCCTTCCTGCGGATTGTTGAACTCTGAACCCCAGCCAAAGTTCCCGAAGGAAATATACTTTTTGTCTGGACTTACCGCTACACCAAAGGCCACACCTAATAAACCTCCGCCCTGTACAGGTGAAAAATCTGTGGGTGTTGCATCATATTTGTACACCGGGCAATGCGTTCCGGAATCTCCTGAACCGGCACGGAAGTTATTGGCAATCCATGCATTATCATCAGCATCAAAAACAACAAAAGCGGCACCGCTTGGAATAAAATTTTTAGCTCCGGAAGAATTGCTTTTTAAGGTAAGTGTCCAATTGTTGGGCGCTTTTTTATCCTCATCTACTTTCATAGATACCAATGAATTTTCATAGATTTCTTCCATTCCTACCAGCATTTGATAAATATTCCCGGCATTAGTAAAAGGATCGTATAATATATTACGAACTGCCTGCAGAAAATTGTTGTTCGGTTTATCCGACGGATGCCACGCATACTCCAAAAACTGATCGTAAAACGGTTTGCCGGTATTACAGAGAGGATTGGTCAAACAGTAATAATACAAGTTGCATAAAGAGTTGAATATTGGATAACTGTTGGTTTCAAAGCCATTGGGGGATTGACTGATCATATCCCCGATACGGCCTTCTGTGCGGTAAATATTCTGCTTCATTCCGTAGGCAATCTTCATATTGCGTTCAGTACCTTTCATTTGTACAATGCCATCATCATTTACGGTGGTCATCCGCGCGAAGGTATAGATGGAAGCGACAGACGATTCCGGACATACTTTTACAATATTATCGACATCCGGAAGATAAAATGTGGCCAAAAGACTGAGCGGTTTACCCTGAATGGTGTAAGCAGTATTTCCAATTGTATATCCGTCAATCAAAACGGTTACCGCGTAATATTGGGATTCATTTTCATTAACTTCAGCACTGAAAGTATTATTTTGAAAGCCAGTTTTAGAATTGACTGCCCCTACATAATTATCGACAATACCAAAAATCTGGAAGCTGCCCGAAGTAATTTGCATGTTTTTCAGCTCAACACTGAATAGAATTGTTTTTGTAGACATAAAAGTGAGTTATGGTTATTAGTTTAGTTTTTATTTAATGCTTTAAATTTATATTTAATTTTTTACTTTAATCGAAATGGCAAAACCGCCGCTTCTTACCATTTTGAAATTGATTTTTGATTTACTGGTAATCTTCTTTTTGTAGATGTTATAGCTCTGAGGATTGTTGATGTAATCTGCATCTTTTCCGTCTTCATAGATCGTTGCTTCATATTTTTTTCCTTTATCCAAAAAAGAGAAATCTACGGTGTAATCTCGCTTATTTTCGTCCGTAATTCCGCCTACAAACCAGTTTTCCGTACCTTTTGCTTTTCTTGCCGTCACAATATAATCGCCAGGTTCTGCTGATAATATTTTTGTGTCATCCCAATCAGCTGCAACATCCTTGATAAACTGGAAAGCATCCATGTGTCTTTTGTAGTTTTCCGGTAAATCCGCCGCCATCTGAAGTGGCATGTACATCACAACATACAGGGCAAGTTGCTTTGCAATGGTAGTTTTCACAAAACGTTTATCTCCAGGGAAATAATAATCCAATTTGGTTTGGAAAATCCCCGGAGTATAATCCATTGAACCTCCCATCCATCTTGTAAATGGCAAAATTGTCTGATGATCAGGATTATTTCCTTCAAAAGCTTCGTGTTCCGTTCCTCTTGCAGCTTCTGCGGAAATCCAGTTGGGATAAGTTCTGCTTTCTCCGCCCGGACGTACGGATTCATGGGAGTTCACCATGATTTTATATTCGTTGGCTTTTTCTGCAATTCTGTAATAATGATTGATCGTCCACTGAGAATAATGATGCTCACCGCGAGGAATCATATCCCCGACATAGCCTGTCTTTACGGCGTCATAACCATATTTATTCATTAATTGGAAGGCTTTGTCCGCCCATCTTTCATAGTTCGTGGCAGAACCCGAGGTTTCGTGGTGCATGATGAGCTTTATTCCTTTTGAATGAGCATATTCATTCAGCATTTTAATATCAAAATCAGGATACGGCGTGATAAAATCGAAAACATATTCTTTGTAATGCCCGTACCAGTCTTCCCAACCGATATTCCAGCCTTCGATCAATAATCCGTCGAAGCCGTTTTCTGCGGCAAAATCGATGTATTCCTTTACTTTTGTGTTATTGGCGCCGTGTTTTCCGTTGGGAGTTAATTTTGAAAAATCTGTTTTATCAAGATGAACATTTGATTGCGGCTGACCGTATGCCCACTGCGATTTTCCGATAATCATTTCCCACCAGACGCCCATATATTTTGTCGGATGAATGTAGGATGTGTCAGTATATTTTGTGGGTTCATTAAGATTAAACATCATTTTTGAGTCTAAGACTTCCTCTGCTTTCGGGGAAACAATAATCGTTCTCCACGGTGAAACAGCCGATGTCTGGATATAGCCTTTTGATCCCTGTTTGTCTGGGGTAAGGTGAGTTTTAAACTTAAAATTCTGAGCATCAACTTCAAGATGGGATGCCGGATAATTCAACACTGCGGCTTCTCCTACATTGACGTATAAAGGATTTTTACCTTCTTTTTTAAGCATTAAAGGAGATTGAACTGCATTTTTAAGTAAAGCCTGAGAAGAATGATTGTCAAATGCCTGATCCCATCTGCCGGGAATTTCGGAGATTTTTGTTTCCTGATACCTGTATTCCTGAGATTCATAGTCAGCGACGATCCACCACGCTTTCATATCGGTTGGGAAATCAATTTCAGAATCTTCTTCCCTGATCACAAAATAATTAAGATTTTTCTGCTGAGGAAATTCATATCTGAAGCCTAATCCGTCATTAAACAGTCTGAATTTTACAATCATATTTCTGTCTAAAGAAGCTTGATATAAAGTAACCGCTAATTCATTGTAATTGTTGATGTAATTTTTCTTTTCCCCTAAAACAGGCTGCCAGGTTTCGTTTTTGGAGTCTCTTTTTTCATCGGTTTTGGTAAAACCATTATTTAAATCATTTTTTGCGTCCTCAGGTTTTGCGACTTCGGAAGCGAATTTGATAGCCGTATCTTTAAACAATCTTAATCCCAATTTGGAATCTTCCACTACAACATTTCCGTTGTATTTCAGGTTGTAGTACGGTACTCCCTGTTTCAACTGAAAGTTCATTTCAAATTTTCCGTCCGGCGATTTTAAAGATTGTGCATTCATTCCAGCACAGATCATTGAGAACAATACTGCTCCAATTGTAATCTTTTTCATATTAAGCTATTTGGTAGCTTAAAATTAAAGAAAGTTTTGCCGAACCGCAATATTTTTTAAATGAAATCAATAATAATACATTATTAAAATAAGTTCTGTAAAAACAGTCAAAAAAACAAGATTCTATATCTCCCGGATCAGTCGAAAAGTAAGGTTGATTCTGGGTTTCATCGGTTTGGAAGACTTGGCAATACGATGTTCCCAATTCACCTGTAAATCTCCTTTCATAATCAGCAAAGAACCGTGTGGGAGGGCCAAACTGTATTTCTGCCGGTGATCATCAACTTTTCTGAAATCAAAATTTCTGGCTTGGCCTAGACTTACAGAAGCAATCACCGGACGGTTTCCCAGCTCACTTTCTTTGTCGCGGTGCCATGCAACGGAGTCGTTCCCGTCACGATAAAGATTCAGTAATACAGAATTGAACTCATAGCCGGATGATTCCTCTATTTTTTGCTTTAAAGACAACAGCTCAGGAGTCCATTGATTGACATTGAATTCGTTGCCTCCCAGTTGGTATAATTTGCTGCTATCGCCGTACCAGGCCGTTAAACGAGGAGTCAGAACCGTTTTATCGTACATTTTTTGGGTTCTCTGCTTCCAGGGTGCCTGGTGAAGCAGGATTTCTTTAAGTTCAGTTGCTTCTTTTTCAGATAAAAAATGTTCCGTGTATTCCAATAATTCTTTTGGAAACTGGAAGAATTCATCTGAATTAAATAAGCTAAGCTGATCCATACATTGTTATTGAAAAAAGTATTCTTTATGAAAATTTTTTACCGACTTAAAAACGAATATAAAAAGAATTTTTTTAATGATATTTAGATTAATAAAGAAAAAATGGTACAATTTATTCATTATCAAAAGTACACCATCAAAAATATCATTTATGAATTACGAAGAAGCAAAACAATATAAGAAAGAAGCTTTACAGAAAGCCGATGAATCTGTATTACAAAACTTTCACATTGTGATAACACCTTCTGATACCGGGGAAAGTGTAAAATTTATTGAAGACTTTCTGAAATCACCGGAATCCTTTAATGACAAAAGCTGTCAGGATTATTGCTCCAACGATGAGTATGAAGTGGTGAGCTTTAAAAAGGAAAAAGACGATGATTAAACCCTAAGTTAATTTATTGTTTCATAGAATATTAATCTATTATTTTAAATAATCAATAAATATTTTTTAATAAATATTCACATTGTGATTGGTGTCATAAAAATAAAATTTTGTATTTGTTAAGTTTGAAATAACCAAATCAATATAAATATGAAAACTTTAATATTTTGTGCACTATTTCTGTGCATACTGACGAGCTGTACAAAATCCGAAACTCAGTACCAGAACCAGGACAATAAAAGAGAATCGGTGAACAACCCATCCTCGGATACCATTCAGACCTTAAACGAAATAGCCGACACGCTTCAACACAGAAACGACAGCGCAAGTGTAGAAACCGATAACGAAAATCTTCAAAATAAGAAACAATATGATTCCAAAAGGTAGATTAGTTATTATAGGAGGCAGTCAGGCTGGAGATTTGAGGACAGAAAAACCTTGCAGTCCACATTTTTCATGTGAGGAAATTTTTCAGCTTATTTCAAAAAATACATCAAATCGTATTGAATTGATAAGCTTCTCGAAGAGTTCCATAGAAAAATATTCGGGACTGCTTGTAGAAGCCGGATATTCCAATTTTGATTACATCCATATTCATGAAAATCAGCCTTTGAATGATAATTTCCATGAAAGACTTTCTAAGGCGGATGCGATTTTCTTTCTTGATGATATTCCGGATATCCGGGAGATGCTGAACAGTTCTTCTATTCTGGATCTTTTGTACAGGAAATTCTTACTCGAAAGTAATTTTACGATAGCGGGAATAGGAGCGGGAGGAATGTGCCTGTCAAAGCTTATCATTAAAAATGACGGGACAGGCGAAGGTCTTGGCTTTGTCAACAATTGTATCATTGATACGCAATTCGACTATAAATCAAGATTTAAAAGCCTGGTGCGCACCGTGATTTTAAATAATGACTGTTTGGGATTGGGGCTCACAGAAGGTATGGTCTTAATTATTGAGCAGGGAAGCGATGTTTACTGCAAAGGAAAAGGTTCTGTAATGCTGGTGAATGCTAGAAATGTAAGTAAAGACAGGATCAAAGCGGTAGAAAAAGGAAGTTCCATATTTGTGAAAAACCTGAAGGGCCATATTTTGACTGACGGTTCGCGGCTAAACCTGATGAATGCGGAAGTGATGCAGAAGAAACTTAGCCTGGCTTAAACTTAAAAAATACATTTTTAAAAATTCAATTCGAATCATTTAAACTTAAAAATAATTGATTATGATTCCAAAAGGGAGATTGCTCATTATAGGCGGTAAAGAAGACAGAGATGATAATGATATAGAAATGGAAGGGAAAAACAACGATTTCTCTCCACATGAAATTCTTAAACTACTGGTAAAATCAAAAGATGACCGTATCGAAGTCATCACCACGGCAACTTCCGAGCCTGAAAGTATGCGCAAAACCTATGAGGAAACTTTTTCCGACATAGGCTATACCAATTTTGACTTTCTGGATTTTTGTGATGATCAGATCCACATAGATTATCAGGTAAAAAGGATTTCCGCTGCTAAAGCAGTATTTTTTACAGGAGGTGATCAGGAGCGGATATGTGAAGCACTGGAACAATCAGTAATAAAAAAAGTTCTGATGGAAAAATACCTCAACGAAGAGGATTTTACGATAGCCGGAACAAGTGCCGGAGCCATGTGCATGCCAAAAATTGTGATCGTGGAAGCTGAAAATGGTGAAGCGATGTTGGAAAACGACATAGAGCTGGATTCTGGGTTGGGATTTATCGATAATTGTATTGTTGATACTCATTTCGTTCATCGGGCAAGGTTTGGAAGGCTTGCGCACGCGATCATACTTCATCAGGAATATTGGGGAATCGGCCTGGGTGAAGATACGGCATTAATGATCGAAGAGGGAAGTAAGGCTACCTGCCGTGGATCGGGGATGGTCTGGATTCTGGATGCTGAAAATATAGGAAAGACCAACATCAAAACGGTAAAAAAAGGATGTCCTATTTACGCAGAGAATCTTAAAGTACATATTCTGACAGAAAATTGCCAGTTTGATCTTAAAGATGGAATATTTAAAGGAAATAAAGAAGAAGCTTCCTAATTATGTAATGTGAGTTCCTTCATTCTTTTGAATTGATTATATAATAGATCCAATAGAGTAAAAACAAAATCTGCAAAACTCCGTCAATAAGATAAGTCCATTTTATAACTCCTGTAAAATGATAGTAAAAGTCAATTCCTATCAGTACAAAACAGCAAAGCATAATGGAAAGTACAATGATGAGATTCCTTTTTGGATTAAAGGTAAGATATGCTAACAGCAGGCAATACGGCAAAAGTAAAACACTCACCGTTTTTACCAGCCAGATATCAGTTTTATCCCCCGTTATGGCTAAAAAGCTTTCAAGATGGATAAACGGCCAGACGGCGGTCACAAAATAATACAATGCCTGTATAGCAGGAAAAATTTTATACTTTTTTCGCATATTTTTAAAGAAAAAAAGCCATATAAAATGATATATGGCTTTATTTTATGAGGTTAATCTTCTTGCTCTGCATCAAAATTAATTGATGTTTCTGCAATTTCCGTAAGATTATAATCCGTATCTTCTTCTTCCTGAAGAGTAGCTTCCAGCAGATCTGCAGCTTTATCTTCTCCTAAAGTAATAGCAAGCTGGATGAGGCCTCCATAACTGGCGATCTCATAATGTTCTACCTTTTGTGCTGCTATGATCAGTGCGGCATCTCGGGTCATAGAACCTTCTTCAGTAGATTTTATAACTTCCTGACCTTCTTTGATAATACCTTCAATAGCTTCACATTTTTTCTTTTGAGGTTCTTCATTTAATAATTTAAAAACCTTTTCCAGGCGTTTTACCTGTTTTTCTGTCTGTAGCTGATGATCTTCAAAAGCATCTTTTAACTCTTCCGTTGTCGCAGCTTCCTGCATTTCCTTGAGAGCTTCTATGATGGCTTCTTCAGCGTAATAGATATCCTTTAAGGCATCTACAAAGAATTTTTTTAATGAAGAACTTTTCTCATTGGATGGAGTAATTGCTGAAAGTGCTTTTTCTGCAATATTGCCGATTGTACTTGTTGTTTTTGCCATGATTGTTATTTGTTTTAAATTAAAAGGTTACCCCTTTTTTTAAAAAGAGGTAACCAAATATCAACTATGAACTATGAATTACGACCACCTCTCGAGCCTCTTCCTGATCCTGATGACCTGCCGCCGCCGTGAGAAGCCTGACCGCCCATTCTTGCAATTCTTGTACGTTCTGCTTTACTCATAGAAGCGAAACCTCTTCTTGAAGTTCCGTCTCCTGAATTTGAACCTCTTCCTCTTCCTGATCCACCGTTACCACCTGATGATCCTCTTCCCGAACCACCACGTGAACCTCCTGATCCGCTACCTGATCCAGATCTTCCTGAACCTCCGGACCTACCGCCACCGTGAGAAGCTTCACCACCCATTCTTGCGATTCTTGTACGTTCAGCTTTACTCATAGAAGCAAAACCTCTTCTTGAAGTTCCGTCTCCTCCTGAATTTGAACCTCTTCCTCTTCCAGATCCGCCGTTACCGCCCGAAGATCCTCTTCCTGAGCCTGAACTTCCTCTACCGCCACCATGAGAAGCTTCACCACCCATTCTGGCAATTCTTGTACGTTCAGCTTTACTCATAGAAGCGAAACCTCTTCTTGAAGTTCCCCCTCCTGAATTTGAACCTCTTCCTCTTCCTGATCCACCATTACCACCGCCGGAATTTCCACGGCCACCGCCTCTGTTACCGGAAGTAAATCTTCCCTGGCTGTCTCTTTGCTGGTTGCCGCTGTTAGAGCTTCTTCCTCGGCCTCCTCGGGAACCTCCACGACCTCTGTCGTCGTCATCATCATAATCCTCATCGTCGTAATCTTCGTCATTATAATCTTCATCGTCGTCATAATCCTCATCATCGTAGTCTTCATCATCATAATCTTCTTCATCGTCGTAATCCTCATCATATTCGTTATCATAATCTTCATAATAATCCTCATAATCTGAGAAATCATCATCGTAATCTTCATCTTCAGACGCATCGTTGTAACCGTGGTCATATCCTAACTGATAAACTTCTTCAAGAGTTGATCTGTCTTCATTGGAAGAGTTTCCTGAGTTGCGATTGTTTGAATTTCTAGTGCTCATAACAAAATTTTTTTTAAATTAATATTTGGTGAATAGTTTACAGATCAGTGACTAGTATTTGATCTGCAAAAAGTTTGGTTTATTTTTATCTATCGAAATAGAAAGTGATGTTGAATTTTATTAGCAATAATAATTGCAGAAAGAAGAATAATCGAATTTATAAACTTTAAGTATCCGAGAATTATGAGCCGAGTCATATTTAAGGGATTTTTATGTTTTTTTATGATTATCTTCAAACTGTTTACTGAATATTCGCGCTGGTTATTTCATAATAAACAGCCCATCCCGTAAATAAAATAATGATAAGCCAGATCCAGAAAGGTATCGTCTGCGGCGTTTCACTTCCGTTGATAATGAAGCTTTTCTGATTTCCTTTATCGTATGCATTTATCATTAGCGATAGTGTTCCGTCTACAATATCTTTGTCTTTTAATCCTTCTATCCGGATTGCGGGTCCGTTGGCTACCGTAAAAGGTATTTTTCTGATTCCTTCTCTTCCTGCCGGCGAATGGCTCACGATTTTAAGAACATGCTCCCCATCTGCAAGTTTGTTGGTATCCAGATCAAAAACAATAGGAGTATCCAATTCTGCAATGGGTACAGGATCATCATCTATGAAGAGAAAAACTTTACTTTTATCTTTAGTCATAGCTCACGATTTTTTATTGTAAAACAGAGTACTTGATATGGTTTTTGTCTTTTTCGCCCGGCTTTATCAGATATTTAACGGAAAAAATAAAGGCTAAAACAGTTATTAAAATAACAACCGCTACAATAAACCAGTCCCAGTCACTTTCCGGACCTGTTCCGTGCGTGAGGTCTTTCGTTACTTCGGGCTGTCGAAGCTTACAGGTATCACATGCATATGTGTAAATTGTAAAAAAAACGGACGCCCAGGCTAAGACATATTTTATTGGTATTTTCATTTTTATTTAATTTTATCCATTATTAGTTTTACTTCTTCTACGGTTACTTTTTTCGCGTTATTTCCCCAGCTTGTTCTTTCGTGGTTGATGATTGCTGTTACATCTTCAGGGGTAAAGTTGGCGTTGTTTCCTACGGGAGGCATTGTGGCAAATTCCGGTCTTGGGTCGTAGCCTTTCATAATGATGTTGACATACAGCTCCAGGTCTCCACCTGTGACCACGGAACTTCCCTTCAATGGAGGGAATGCTCCCGGAACACCTTCTCCGTTCGCCTGATGGCATGAAGCACAGTTTGCTGTGAAAAGCTCACCTCCGTCCGGAAGGTTTTCTCCGCCTCCCTGTGTGCCGCCTTCTTCTTTTTTCTGCTTGTATAAGAAAGCGGGAACCATTGATTTATCCGTATAATCTGTTTGTTTTAAGGATTTTAAATAAGCTACCAACTGTAGAGCTTTTGGTGTGGCTACAATTTTCTTTCTTTTATTTTTTAAAAATTTTTCAGGGACTTTTACTTCAATGTCTCCTGGCTGCAGATAATCCCTTTCAATAAAAAGAAATTCGTAAGATGGCATAATAGAAGCTTCCACTGCTGCTCTTGGCTGGAAAAGGTGGATGAGGTGCCATTCTGCGCTTGGCTGCCTTTCTCCGATATTGGTAAGATCCGGCCCCGCTCTCTGTGTTCCCATGAGATTGGCTGTATTTCTCCAGAAATCCGTTCTCCTGTTAGCCGCAAAATCTGCAGGAATGCTTGGCCTTTTTCCAAAGACATTATCCATTTCTACACTTCTTACCTGTTGGGTATGGCAGGCAACGCAGCCGTTTTCTATATAAACCATTTTTCCTGCTCTTTCTTCTTTCGTTAAAACTTTGGTTTGTCTCGGTAGAGGCTTGTTAATTCTCTGATTATCAAGAGCCGGAAGAACAGCAATATAAAGAGTCAGAAAAATAAAAAGACAAAGCGACGATCCGAAGAGTATTCTATGATCATTTAAAAGCATCATAACTAAAATTTTTAAGATTTAAACTCTGTATTTCCAAGTTGCCTTTTAGCAGCCAAAATCTCTGCAGGTGTGCTGGGATTCATTATTCTTTCTTTTCCTCTTACCATCCTGTAAAAATTATAAGCGAAAATGAGATGCGAAATCCACATAAATGTTCCGCCGATAGCTCTCCAAAGCCAGAATGGAAACATATTGATAACGCCATCTATAAAAGGCTTTTTCTTCATCCACATCAATCCGGTTTGCGTTCCGCCGATCATTAATGCTATGACATACATCAACAACCCGAGTAAAGCCAGCCAGAAATGAATTCCCACCAGTAATTTCGGGGGTTCTTTTCCTGTAAGCCTCGGAATAAGGGTATAAGAAAATCCCCAAAGCATAAAGGTGATGATTCCATACATCGTTAAATGTGAGTGCGAAACGGTAAAATCCGTAAAATGCCAAAGCAGGTTTGTATATCTGAAAGCTTCCACTGTCCCTTGAAATGATCCGGTGAAATAAAATATAATCGCCATAAAATAAAAGGGAAGGGTATAGCTGGTTTTCAACTGGTACCACGCACCATTAAAGGTTAAAAGGAAATTGGTAGTTCCCGCAGCAACGGGAATCAGCATTCCTACACTGGCAATAATGGCCGTTGTCTGTAGTCTCCACGGTATGGCACTGAAGATAAAGTGATGAGTTCCTATTAAAGTATAAAATAAAACATGCGTCCAGAAAGCCAAAGCCCCCAAGCTGTAAGAATAAATAGGCTTGTTAAGCTGTTGAGGCAAAAAATAATACATCAGCCCGAGGTTGATCATCATAAACCACATCCCGATGGCTTGGTGCATATAATATCCCTGGGTAATAGTTTCTCCCACACCGTCCTGCCACAGAGGAATATATCCTACCAAAATAACAATGACAATGAACATAAACCCCGAAATAATATACCAGTTTGAGATATAAATTTCCTTAACGATCCTTTTTGTGACAGGCTTAAATAAATTATGGGCGGAAATGGCTACACCAGCTCCAAAAGTAATCATGATCGGCCAGATATATTCACGGTATTCGCCGCCGCCGTTGTTAATTCCGGCCAATAATGATATGGTCCCAGTCAGAACTGCTGTATTGATAAGGATTAGAGATAGATAGCCTTGTTTAAGATTATAATTTTCAACATTGCTTACCCTTGTTACTACATAATATGAAAAACCTACCATCGCCAATGATGCCCAACCCCAGAATACAGCATTGGTATGGGCGGGACGCAGCCTTCCGAAACTTAACCAGCTCGTATGCTCCACGTCCGGTGCCACATATTTTATTCCGGCATATAGCCCAAATGTAGTCCCAATGAGGAGCCAGAATATG